>NZ_JADEYP010000001.1 GCF_020295405.1 Sphingobacterium bovistauri | reverse complement strand
ATTGTACTTTCATATCGTTTTTTGGGTGCACCTCAATTTACAAAAAATTGAGGACAAAAAACATAAGCCCCGCCATTATTTTTTAATGACGGGGCTCTTTAATTAACAGACCTTTTTAGACAGCCTCTTTTTGTTTATGGGTCTATTCATCGAATTAGTTGCTAATTGAGTGTAATGATTGCATAGAGTTACTTTTTACTTGCAGGATGTGTCCAGATAGCATATAGAATAAAACTTCCTTTATCCTTCAATTCAATAGTGATTTGTTAAAATAGTTTATTTAAAATTTATTTGATTGATATACATTGTATTGTGTTATAAAGCAAATCTATGTTTTTGAAATTTTATCGTATTTACTATCTTTGCACCACACGGTAGGTATAGCTCAGTTGGTTAGAGCATCGGTTTGTGGTACCGAGGGTCGTCGGTTCGAGCCCGATTACTTACCCAAAAAGCTTCAAGGAAACTTGAAGCTTTTTTGTTTTATCTAAAGCCTTTATTGTACTATTTTGTTAGTGTCCAATTCGACCCAAGGACTTATGTTGTATTGGTTGTCAATCTAGTTACATAGTAAAGTACTCGTTGGTATTTATTATCTCATTTTTTTAATGTTTTAATTGAACTTTTGATAGACACAATTGTTAATTAAGATTAGGGCTTTTGGGAAAATTTGCTACATGCGCATATTTAGGACCTAAGCTTATTAAGGCCTGTTTCCACAGGTCTTCACCATCGGTAATGAAAGTTAGCTCTGTACTGAATCTATTGTGTACAGCCCAAGAATTTAAATTTATTTCATCAGTAAGTTGACCGTCTGCCCAACCAGAATACCCCAAGAAAAATTTGATTTCATCACTTGAAAGTGTCCCTTTATTAATTAATTCAACGGCTAAATCGAAATCACCACCCCAATAGATATCATCATAAATATGTGTACCATCTTCTATTTTGTCAAATGCACGGTGGATGAAGAATAAGGCATTATCCTGAACAGGACCTCCCAAATATAATGGGAAAGGCGTAATTATACTATCCATTACATCAGATAGCAATAAGTTAGAACGGTGATTTAAGATTATTCCGATTGTCCCATCTTCATTTTGCTCACAAAGTAAAACCACAGAACGCTCGAAATTTGGGTCCAACATAAAGGGTTCGGACAGTAACAAACTCCCTTGTTGTGGTGTATCTGCATTGAACATAGATTGTTTCTCTTTTAAGTATAATTAAAACTACAAAAAAAATGATTACTTGATTAGAAAAATACATTTTTTTAATCGACTTTGTAGGTAGATATTTATAACGCTTTTAGTAAGTTTGTGATAAAGTTAATTCAGAATTCATGTCGATAGAGCATAAAGATATAGCGGCGATTCGAGAAGATTATTCAAAGGGCTCTTTGTTAGAAAGTGATACCCTTGAAAATCCATTAGAACAATTTCAATTGTGGTTTGAACAGGCATTGGCTTCTGATGTATTAGAGCCTAATGCAATGGTTCTGTCTACAATTAATTCGGGAGGTTTTCCGTCTTCACGTGTCGTACTATTGAAAGATTTGAAAGCAGGAGGTTTTAGTTTTTTCACCAATTATTCGAGCCAAAAAGGGCAAGATATAGCGCGAAATGAAAAAGTAAGCTTACTTTTCTTTTGGGGAGAGTTGCAACGGCAGGTGCGTGTTGAGGGAACAGTCAGTGTTTTAGCTGAGGAAGATTCGAATGATTATTTTTCTTCGCGTCCCAAAGGAAGTCAGATAGGAGCATGGTCTTCTCCACAATCTCAGATAATAGCAGATCGATCGGTGCTAGAAGAGAGGGTAGCTGCAAAGGAAGTTGAATTTGAAGGATTAAGCACTATTCCTAAACCTCCGTTTTGGGGAGGTTATTCTATACAGCCAGTGCGTATTGAATTTTGGCAAGGAAGAAGTTCCCGTCTGCACGATCGTATTGTGTATTGCAAAGAAAATGATGTGTGGATTAAAAATAGATTAGCTCCATGATAGAAAATTTAATTAAAGACTTACAGTCACGCTTTGGCGAGTCAAATATTAAAGTGTATGATGGGTCAAAGCAGGATACGCTTACTATTGACTTGTCTGTATTGCTCGAACTGTGCCATTATTTACGAGATAATGAGCTTTATTATTTTGATTTTCTAGCCAATATTACCGCAGTAGATTATCATCCAGACAATAGATTTGCTTTAGTCTATAATTTAGCATCACTGGTATATCAGACGCAATTGTCCCTGCGTGTTGAATTATCAGTCGAGAATAGAGATAAAGATAATCTACCCGAAGTTCCATCTATCTCTCGTATTTGGCGTACCGCAGATTGGCATGAACGGGAAGCATTTGATTTGATGGGGATATATTTTACAGGGCATTCAGATTTGCGACGCATCCTACTTCCGGACGATTGGGAGGGATTCCCATTGCGCAAAGATTATGAAGATGCTGATTCGTATCACGGAATTCCTATAAAAGGTGAGTAATATGTTGGAGAAATATAATCAAGGGTATCAACAATATATCGATAGAATAGCCAGTGTAGGATCTACAGAAATGGTTATTAATATGGGGCCGCAACATCCATCGACACACGGGGTATTACGTTTGGAGCTGATTACGGATGGTGAAATTGTCAAAGAGGTAATTCCACATTTAGGTTATTTGCATCGTTGTTTTGACAAACATGCAGAATCCATGAATTATGGAAAATCTATTCCGTTTACAGATCGACTGGATTATTTGTCTTCGATGAACAATAGTCATAGCTTCGTAATGGGAGTGGAAAGGATGCTGGGAATCGAGGATAAATTACCTAAGCGTGTTGAATACATACGTGTATTGGTTTGTGAATTGAATCGTATCGCCTCTCATCTAATTGCGATTGGTACTTATGGTATCGATATTGGTGCATTTACACCTTTTTTGTGGTGTTTTCGAGATCGCGAACATATTATGAATATGCTGGAATGGGCATCAGGATCTCGTATGCTATACAACTATATTTGGGTAGGTGGTTTGTTTTATGATTTGCCAGTCAATTTTGAAGATAGATGCAAGGATTTTGTGAAATATTTTAGACCAAAATTGGATGAGTTGGATGAAATTCTTACAAATAATGAGATTTTTATTCAGCGTACAGCAAATATTGGTGTATTACCAGCTGATGTAGCTATCAATTACGGTTGTTCGGGGCCTATGTTACGCGCTAGTGGTATTAAATGGGATTTAAGACGTATAGATGGGTATTCTGTATATCCTGAGTTGGATTTTGAAATTCCAGTAGGTAAAGGATTGATGGGGACGTTAGGAGATTGTTGGGATAGGTATAAGGTTCGTGTGGATGAGGTGAGGGAGTCTTTGAAAATCATAGATCAATGTTTAGACAGATTGATGTCGGATTTTGCACGTTTGCCAGATTTTGATCCTAGAGCTCTAGTGCCTAAAAAGGTTAATTTGAAAGCGCAATCTTATTATGTACGTGCTGAAAATCCAAAAGGGGAATTAGGCTTTTACTTCGAAACGCAAGATAAAACAGACGTTCCAAGACGTGTTAAGGCGCGTGGTCCAAGTTTTAATAATTTGTCAGTTTTACCTGAGCTTGGAAAGGGAGTTTTGATTGCAGACTTAATTGCGATTTTAGGATCTATTGATATAGTCTTGGGGGAAGTAGATAGATAGTGAAAGAAAATGCAAAAAAACGCATAAATAATTTGCATAGTAAACTAAAATTTGTACTTTTGTAGTCTCATAATTTAAGTTTATAATTGGTTAATAGGAGAGTCTACAACAGCCCTGTTGTAGGCTCTTTCTTTTTTACTAGAATATTATTTAATCAGTTGTATTTGTAACAAATCTTTTTTTTCGTTATTTTTCTTACTAATTGTTGATACCTGAAAAGGATTGCTTTTCTCGTGTTAACTGTATTTCTAATTCTATCTAAGAAAACTAAAAAATTAAATTATGAAGAAGCTGTTTTTAATCTCATTATGCCTTACATTATCCTTGTCATCATTTGCTCAATCGCATTCTTTTAAAATAAATGAATATGGCCACCTAAGATGGGAAAAAGTATTTGGAACCAATATTTCCCAAGAGCGTGTGTTTAGTTATTTAATTTCTTTAGGTTATTTTAAAGATATAATTATAACCAATAATTCTTTCTTTGGAAGGTTTGTAGATATTCCTACAACTTACAAGGGCATGAATGTCTCTTGGATAAAATTAAACTCAGATTTTAAACATTCGTATTTGACAGGAGGCGTACTTGTGGAGATGAAGGAAGGGAAATATAAGGTGACTTTTCAAAATATGACTTTATTGCGCAATATTGAAGTGAAGTCAGATCGTATTTATAATAACAAAATAAAATTAGATTTACTTTTTGTGGATGATAATAAAATAAATTCCAAGTTTGTAGAAGAGTCAGAGTTACTTGATATAAATTTTATTAGAATTTTTACAGTTCCAAAAGATGTAGATTCAGAATGGTAATAATATCCTTCTATTTATTCAGAATTGAGAAAGTATATTTTGACAAGTGATGCAATTATCTGATTAATGTCAATTGATATAAAATTTTATGCGTGCTTTATTTATTTTGATATTTATAATATCCCTATGCGAGCAACATAGTTACGGTCAATTTTGGCAAATTTCTGATGAGAAAAGGAACAAAGCAATTCCATTTGAATTTGTAAATAATCTAATAATTATTGAAGTAATTCTAAATGATGAGCCATTATCGTTCATACTTGATAATGGGGTTAAAGAGACGCTGTTATTTGGTGAAATTGATTCACTGCGATTAAGGAACACTTCATCATTTGTGTTTCAAGGTTTTGGTATTGGAAAGCCTATTAACGGGTTAATTTCTAAGAATAATAAACTACAAATAAGTAATGTTGTAGATACTAGCCATCATTTGTATGTCATAACAGACACTTCATTCAATTTGTCCAAGAATGTAGGTGTTCATATACATGGGATATTAGGCAGTTCCTTTTTTAGGAATAATGTTATCGCTATTGACTACGTTAAAAATAAAATAATTATAGCAAGGCGTGTAGGGGATTTGGGGATTAGACTTTCAAAATTCAAAGAGTATCCTATCGAGATAGAGAATGACAGAGCATATAAATCTGTTCATTTTCGAACAAAGGATAGTGTATATAATAATCAAAAAGTGCTTTTGGATCTGGGTAATTCTGATCCAATGATGTTGTTTCAAGATGAAATTGATGAGTTTAATGTCTACACACCTTATATTAGAGATTATTTGGGGTATGGTTTTAGTGGTGAAGTATTTGGGTTAAAAAATAGAATCCAATCTGTTGTTTTAGGGGATTATACAATTAAGAGTCCAATAGTATCTTATCCTGACACGAATAGTTATGATCGAAATAGAATAGCAAAGAATAGAGTAGGATCAATAGGTAATCAGGTTTTGAGTCGATTTTATCTTGTTTTTGATTATACAAATGACAGGCTGTACCTTAAACCAAATAAAAACTTTAATAAGCCGTTTACTTTGGATATGAGTGGTCTGGAAATTGTTCATGGAGGGTTCGAATTTGTTAAACATCGAAAGACTGATTTTACTAAAAATGAAATTAATGGGGCTAAAACTATTAATTTCAGTACTGAAGTAAATTATATCATAGAGTTACATTCTAATTATGTGATTGATCAGGTGCGACGGCACTCTCCTGCAGAAAGGATAGGCGTTAAAATAGGGGATAAATTATTGAAGATAAATGGAAGTAATGTTGGAAAAATGAAATTGCAACAAATCAAAAGTAGATTACAAGCAGGTCAAGATAAAAGAATTAAAATACAGGTTTTGCGTGAGAATAGAATTCTAAATTTTGATTTTAAGCTGGAAGATCCATTATCATCCGAATTGTAATAATTAGTTGTGAAAGTATAATTCTCACAACTAATTATTGAAAAGTAGTTATTTTGTTGGTCGCATAAAATTCATTAGCACTTTGTCGTGATTGTAAACGATTCTGCTTTCGTTATCAAAATACATCGTCGTACCTTTCTCTGCAGTATATGGTTCCCAATTTGGTAAGATCCCTTCTGCATTTGGATTTCCTGTTTTAGTGAAATTGATCCAAGCGGTACTCATTTTTTCAGAAATTGCCCATGCTTCTGCGGTATTTCCAGTCCAGTCAGGTCTTAAATTTACATTATAGAAAGCTAGAGGTATATCTAGACCATGGAAAGAGCCTTTAGAATTATCTTCCACACTGCTTTTCCAAGCTAAAAAATACGCATATACCGGTGCTGTAGTTTCTTTGGAGCGTGCGTCTGCAGTACGTATGGTGTATGGTCTAAATACTACATCTACAGAAAGTAAATCTTGTGGTGTAAAATCTGGATAGGCAGCTTTGTATAATTCTATATATTGGTCTGTTTTCTCTCCATAGGTCTTTTCTAAGCGTTTTTTTGCTTCTTCTAAAGTTAAGTTCTTTTCAGCATATGCTACAGGCATCATTTCATTCAAAGTAGATCCAATCATGATAGGTATATTTTTTGAGATGTCCGCAAAGCCAGGGCTAAAAGGTTGTTGTAATAATACATCTCCATCAGCCGAAGGAGCAAAGCCAAACATCATGGAAGAGCCAGGTATACGAGGTCCGCCATTTAATTGTTGTATTGCCTCATTCCCTGCTTTCACAAGTCGGAAATAATCCACAGTGTCCAGTTTGTTAAGCTCACTGTTTCCAATTTTTAGTTTTTCTAATACAGCTTTCCCTATTGCTTGCGATTTTTCTTTATTCATCGTATTCACGATGGTCCCACTTTGGATTATTGCTTTATGAAATAAACCTTTTGCGGCAGGCATACACATCAATGTACCGACTTTGCCACCTCCACCAGATTCGCCCACAATCGTTACATCTTCAGGATTTCCTCCAAATTCGGTAATATTGTTTTTCACCCATTCTAATGCTTTTACAATATCGAGCATTCCCGCATTTGCAGAATGCGCATATTTATTATCAGCAGCAGACAAGTCTAAAAATCCTAATATGTTAAGCCGATGATTAACGGAAACAAATACAATATCACCTTTTTTTGCCATGGCTTCACCATAGGTCATTGGGTCATTGCTACTTCCTACAAAAAACCCACCACCGTGCAACCAAACCATTACTGGCCTTTTTTTCTTGTCATTGATACCCTGAGTCCACACATTGACACTGAACAGATTTTTTTCGTCCATGGTAGAGTCTGGAATCCATGCTACAATTTGTTTGGCTACAGGTCCGAAGTGATTACATTCTAATGTGTCTGTCCATGCATCAGGTGATTCAGGGGATTGAAACCGTTCTGCTTTAGCATATGGAATTCCCTTAAATGCAAAAACCGTGTCTTGATAAGTTCCTTTTACGATTCCATGTGTAGTTTTAACCACAGGTTCAGTTTTACCATTGTTAGCATTGCATGCTGATACCAAACAGGATGCAAATAGTACAAATAAACCAAATAAATAGTTTGATTTTTTCATAGGAATAAGTTTATGATTTTCAATTGGTTATTGAATTGCAAGTAATGAAAAAACGAGAGGAAAGAATAGCGTTTTTTAATAAAATAGGGGTAATAATGTAAAACCCGTAGTAAATTGATTATAAAAAAAATACCTCAAAATTGTTTTGAGGTATTTTCCAATTATTGAATTTAATAATAGATTTAACTTTTTGCTGGTTTAATGGTCGTAAGATCACCAATTTTAATTGGTTTCTTTTGTTCAATACTTTTTCGTGCTGCGATTCCGACTAAAATAGACATGACACCATCTTTCAATCCTGCGGTATGACGATAGGGGTCTGAAGCATTTGGTGATTTAAATAAATAATCGTGCATTCGTTTGTCGCCACCACCATGCCCACCACGTTCTGCGATGACGTTAATCACACTATAATCTTCCCCGTTTTTATATAATATAACTGGATCTGATGTCTGGTCATCGGCCAAATTTTGGTTCATTTCTTTTGCATGTAAATCTTGCTGATTAACCTGTTCATTTTTTAAGAATGGAATATCCAACCAAGCTTCAATACGTCCTTTATGACCATTAAAAGCTATTTTCCAGCCCTCATAAGGTGAATATGTAGTCAATGAATAATTGACTACCGCATTATTTGCATATTTGATCTGAGCAGACATTTTATCGTAAATATCGATTTCATTTCTATAGACGCATCCATCTCTGAAGTAACCATCATGCTTTTCATTATCTACATACAATTTCATGTACTGATTTGACTTTGTAATATCCCAATAATATTTACATGAATTTTTATGCACACAAGTTCTGCAGTTTGTACCCCTGAAAGGTCCGTTTTTGCCATAATGATCTAAAGAGCCATACGCAAAAACTTCTTCAGGATCTGAATCAAGCCACCAATTCAATAAATCAAAGTGATGCGTAGCTTTATGCACCCATAAAGAGCCTCCTTCATTCATCAATCCATGCCATCTTCTGAAATAGGATGCGCCATGATGTACATTGAGATACCAATTAAAATCAACGGATGTTACTTCACCAATAGCACCATTCTGAATAAGCTCCTTTATTTTTGTCATATAAGGGCCCCATCTATAATTGAAGCCAACGATTAATTTTTTATTTGATCTTTTTTCCGCATCGATTATTTTTTGACATTTTACTTCATCGGTTGTCAATGGTTTTTCAGTAAGCACATCACAGCCAAAATCTAAACCTTTAACAATGTATTCATCGTGATCAGAATCTTTCGTACAAACAATTATTAAGTCTGGTTTTTGATCCTGCAACATTTTATTAAAATCTGTATACGTATTGCAATTGACCTCCATAAATGATTTCGCATACTTTAATCTTCCTGAATTAGTATCGCATAAACCGACAAATTCTAATTTATCATTGTATTGATCAATTAGTCTTTTGCCCCAGAAAGTTATTCCTCGGATTCCAGTTCCGACCAATACAACCTTAAGTTTCTTAGATTGTGAAAATCCAGTTAGGGGGCTCGTAATTGCTGCACCAGCTGCTAGCATACTCAGAGAGTACAAAAAATCTTTACGTGAATGTTTCATAAGATAGGTTTTTATAAAAATATAACATTAACTTCTAATAAGTCAATGCTTTAATGTAAAAATTATGTCTCATTTGTGTGTATTCGATTATATCAGTAAAAGATTGTTGATTGGAAAATGTATAGATTTATTACAAGTCCTAGAAAATAAAAATCCCTCAAAAGATTAAAACTTTTGAGGGATTTTTTGATTGAATCATGTATATACTTCTTATTCGAAGTATTCTTTTATTCTTTCGAAGAATGATTTCTCACTCTTACCAGGTTGCGGTTTGAAATTAGCCGAACTTTTTAATTTTTCTAGAATATCTCTTTCTTCAGAAGATATTGCTTTTGGAGTCCAAATGTTTACATAAATTAGTTGATCGCCTTTATGATAAGAATTAACTTCTGGAATACCTTTACCTTTTAAACGAAGAATTTTACCGCCCTGTGTTCCTGGATCTATTTTGATTTTAGCTTTACCATCGATAGTTGGAACTTCAACACTTGTACCTAATGCTGCGTCCGCAAAATTGATGTATAAATCATAAATAACATTGATTCCATCACGTTTTAAACTCTCGTGAGGTACTTCTTCTACCAAGATAATCAAGTCTCCAGGGATGCCTCCACGGGGAGCAGCATTACCTTTGCCACTCATCGATAATTGCATACCTTCACTTACTCCAGCTGGGATATTGATTGCAATCGTTTCTTCACCTCTTTCTAATCCATCACCTTTACATGTTGTACATTTAGCCGTGATTTCTACACCTTCACCATTACATGTAGGACAGGTGCTTGTTGTCTGCATTTGTCCCAAGATCGTATTGGTGACGCGTCTTACGGAACCAGCTCCACCACAAGTTTTACATGTATGGAAAGAAGCCTTATCTTTCGCGCCAGAACCATCACAAGTATGACAAACAATTTGTTTGTTTACTTTGACTTTTTTCTCTACACCTTTAGCAATTTCCTCTAGGGTCAATTTAACTTTAATGCGAAGATTTGTGCCTTTTTGTACACGACGTCCAGATCGTGAACCTCCACCACCACCAAAGAAACTTTCGAATGGATTTCCGCCACCAAATATATCGCCAAATTGACTGAATATGTCATCCATATTCATACCACCCCCAGCGCCACCAAAACCAGCAGAGTTGCCAGCATGACCAAATTGATCATAACGTGCTTTTTTCTCTGGGTTACTTAATATTTCGTAAGCTTCTGCCGCCTCCTTAAATTTCTCTTCTGCTTCAGCATTATCCGGATTTTTATCCGGGTGATACTTAATGGCTAACTTACGGTATGCCGATTTTATTTCTGCAGCGTCAGATTGGCGTGAAACACCAAGTACGTCATAATAATCTCTCTTTGACATTTATTTAATTATTATTGTCCAATAACTACTTTCGCGTAGCGGATCACTTTATCATTCAATGTATAACCCTTCTCTACAACATCAATAACTTTGTTCTTCATTTCTTCTGTAGGTGCAGGGATAGCAGTAATCGCCTCTTGAAAATCAGCGTCGAATGTTTCACCAACTACAGTCATCTCTTTCAAACCTTCGTTTTCTAAGATTTTTCTGAATTTGTTATTAACTAAATCAACACCTTGTTTTACAGATTCTACATCTTGAGCTGTAGCCATAGCATTCAAAGCTCTGTCAAAATCATCTAATACTGTTAATAGTTTTGAAATTACACCTTGACCAGCTGTTTGTATTAATTCGACGCGTTCTTTCGAAGTGCGTTTTTTATAGTTGTCAAATTCAGCAAATAAACGTGCAAATTTGTCATTAGTTTCAGCTAATTTATTCGTAAGGATTTCTTCTTGCGAAAGCTCAACTACTTGCTCTTGTGTCGTCTCTTTGTCTTGATTGTTCTCGTTTTGCTCTAAATTCTCGTCTTGGATATTCTCTTTTTCGTTCATCATCACACTATTTTTTAGATATTTGAATAGCTCAAATACTTTTACCAATAATTTTGCCATTATAAAAATATCCGACACCTTGTCAGTAATTGCTGGATGCATACTTCCAAAATGTCGGATTGTATAAATTTTGTCAGTCTTTTAAATACTTACATTGTCGTGTAAAGCACCATCTGCTGTTCGAAGGATACGTGAAGGCATGTTGCGAATGATTTGGTAATCATGCGTCGCCATCAACACTGCGGTGCCCGAAGCAGCGATATCACGAAGTAATAGAATGATTTCTTCAGAGGTGGCTGGGTCTAAGTTACCTGTCGGCTCATCGGCTAAGATAATTTCAGGGTCATTTAGCAAAGCTCGTGCAATTACAATACGTTGTTGCTCACCCCCCGAAAGTTCGTGAGGCATTTTATGTAATTTAGAACGTAGGCCTACTTTTTCCAACACATCAATCATTTTGTTTTGAATTAATTTCTTGTCAGTCCAACCGGTGGCTTTTAACGCAAATTCTAAATTTTTCTCAACAGTCCTGTCGTTCAATAAATGAAAATCTTGGAATACGATACCCAACTTACGTCGTAAGAATGGTACATCATTTTCGCGTAATTTTTTAAGGTCAAATCCAGCTACAGCACCTTCACCATCTGAAATATGCAATTCTCCGTAAATAATTTTTAACAATGAACTTTTACCAGATCCTGATTGACCTATCAGATAGATGAATTCTCCATTTCCGATCTCTAAATTGACATTGGAAAGAACTAAGTGTTTTTGCTGATATATATTTACGTTTTTTAGACGTATAACTGTGTTATTTGCCATTTATATTAAAATTCAATTTTCTTAATTTGACCAAAAGGTAGCTCTTCAACGATCTTCATAATCTCTTCTGCTTTGTCTTCAAGACCTATTTTTACGAGAGATTTGTCTGGTCTATCTACTCTGAAATATGCCAACAAAGTAAATGAATCATCACGTAATTGTACATAATCAGGGATTTTAGCTACACCTTTTACTTTTATCACATACATAGATAACAAAGTTAGAATTTTTTACCAATTGCTTATTACCCAAACGATATTATTTACTATTTATTGATTCTCTACCAAAAAATGTAATGTATTTACATTGTCAGCATAATCATCTAATGCAGGACACTGACTTTCACCTAGTGAAAATAGTGGCGTTTCTATATTTAAATGTGTCATAGAAGTTACACATTGAATACTTTCTTTGCGATCATTGATATACTGTTCTACTTCTTCTAATGAATCATAGTGTTGGTAATATACAACGGCTAATGGTGAAGCGATATTTTCGTCTTCTTTCAGTAGTAAAAAGCCATTATCGAAGTGTTTGTTTCCATTAACTAGGTAAATAGATTTGTTGTAATCGTAATTGTTATTGTATTTATAATGATCTTTAATAGAGTTGAAATGCTCAATTGCTTCAAAGAAATTTGCGATAGGGTAGTCTTTAGGTAAGAAAAGTTTAGATACAGAACGACAACCTAATCCAAAGAAATCAAATATATCATCACCTAATTTTGCTAGTTCTTGTTCATTTTCTTGACCTGTCAATACAGCAATTGAATTTCTATTTTTACGAATAATGTGTGGTTTTTTACCAAAATAGTAGTCAAAATAACGAGCTGTATTATTAGATCCCGTTGCGATTACAATGTCAAAATTTTTCAATTTATCGACAATTTGTATATGATTTTGGAAACGAGGTTCAATTTCTAGTAGCTTATTTAAAACTATAGTGCTAAGACCAGCATCGTCGGATGATAATTTGATATGAGCAGTAAAGCCTAATATTAATGTTGATAATAAATCATGAAAACCAACAAGAGGGATATTTCCGGCTAAAACTAATCCGACAATTTTGGGTGTTACTTGTACTTGATAGTTAAGAGTCCATGATTCTAATTTCTCTTCAGTAAGATTATTTCCTAATGCCTGAAATTGTTTTAGAATATTTTCTTTCGTATACCAAGGGTTTTTGTGCTGAATAGATTCTAGACGCCATAGTGTCTCTTCATCAAGCTGGAGCATCCATTCTCCGAGCTTAGCGAATGCTTTAATTCTCTCGTTCTTTGTCAAAATATGTTATTTAGAATAATTCTGATAATTATTTGCTTTATCTTTGTTTTGTCAAATAAAGTAAATGCCTACTAGATTTGTATACTTTTATTATGAAAGTTAAAAATCGATGTTTACTTTTGACAATACAAAATTAGTTTATTTATATATAATTGTGAGGTTATAAATGGCGATTAAAATTACTGACGAATGCATTAATTGTGGGGCTTGTGAACCCGAATGTCCGAATAATGCAATATATGATGCTGGTGTTCCTTGGAAATTTTCAGATGGAACGTCTTTGGATGGTGTAATTGACTTTGGAGATGGTGTTACTATTGATGCTTCAGCATCGCAAGATGCCGTTTCTGATGAAGTATATTACATCGTTTCGGACAAATGTACTGAATGTGTTGGTTTTCATGATGAACCACAGTGTGCGGCTGTATGTCCTGTAGATTGTTGTGTAGAAGATGAGGATGTGGTTGAATCAGAAGAAGAACTATTAGCTAAAAAATCATGGTTACATGCTGAATAATAGCTAGAAAGATAATGAATTAAAAGGCACGATATTTAATCGTGCCTTTTTTGTTTGTGTTGCGTCGGTATTTTTCTATTTTTGTTAAACATTAAAATTCTTGTAAATGTCAAAAAAGAACGTGGGTTATGTAATGCTTGTTACTATAACCATTGCAATTATTATTACCTTATTATACGAATTCAATATAGTTAATATTTCTTCAGAAATTATGATGGCTGTTCGCTGGATAACAGCAACAGTATTAACGCTCAATGCATTGGTTCGTAAAAATTTGACAACCTGGATATTGACCTGTTTGGTTCTAGGGGTTTTTGTAGGATTAGATTTTCCTAACATAGCTATTTCAATGCAGCCTTTGAGTCAAGGGTTTATTAAGTTGGTGAAGACGATCGTTGGTCCCATTTTATTTGCAACTCTTGTTTTTGGTATTGCAGGGCATTCTGATTTAAAATCAGTAGGTCGTATGGCTTGGAAATCAATGCTTTATTTTTTCTGTGCGACCACCTGTGCTATTTTTATAGGGTTAGCTGTAATTAATATTACAGAGGCTGGGGTAGGTATTGATGTGGCAAATATGCCTCATGAGGAATTGCCTACAACATCAGCTGTGTCAGCATCTGATGAGCGTGCATTGTCTCACATTAGTGAAAATGTGCATTGGTTGTATAAGTTTAATGCATTTATTCGTGATACTTTTCCTGAAAATATTGTAAAATCTATACACGAAAATAAGGTCTTACAAATTGTAATATTTGGTGTATTGTTTGGTATTGGTTTGGCCATGGTGGACGAAAAGAAACGAAAACCATTAGTAGACTTTACAGAAAGCTTGTCAGAAGCGATGTTTAAATTCACCAATTTGGTTATGCTATTTGCTCCAATTGGTGTTGGTGCAGCCATGGCTTATACTGTAGGACATTTAGGTGTAGATATATTGAAGAATCTATTTATGTTGCTAATTAGTTTATATATTGCTTTATTGGTCTTCATATTTTTAATCTTATTTCCAATAGCATTATACTTAAAAGTACCTATTAAGAAATTTATCCAGGCAATTAAAGAACCTGTTTCTATTGCTTTTGCTACCACAAGTTCGGATGCTGCATTGCCTAAAGCCATGGAAAATATGGAAAGATTTGGTGTGCCACGTAAAATCGTATCATTTGTAATCCCTACAGGATACAGTTTCAATCTTGATGGTACATCTTTATACTTGTCACTAGCTTCGATTTTTGTAGCTCAAGCAGCAGGGATAGATTTAAGTATTGGGCAGCAATTGTTAATAGCATTTACATTAATGATAACCTCAAAAGGGGTGGCTGCTGTACCTCGTGCTTCCTTGATTGTATTGATAGCTACTGCCGATCAATTTGGCTTGCCAACATTTGTGATAGCGGCTATTTTGGGTATTGACGAATTAATGGATATGGCTCGTACATCGGTCAACGTAATTGGAAATTGTTTGGCTACAGTTGTAGTGTCTAAGTGGGAAGGCGAATTTGATGAGACTGCATCACAAGATCCAGAGTTTTTGACTAAGCCAATGAATTAATAAGTTATTCAGAAAAAGGGCACCCTAAATTTTTAAAGTTTAGGGTGCTTTTTTTTATCTATTATAAATCATTTTTATCAATTTATGTAAATTTACATAGTCACGCCTGCTATGTTCTTTTTCCGAAAGACCAATGCAAAGCTTCGAAGCCCACAGGACTAATGCACTAAGAGTTTAGGATATGTCACATTGAGAATGACTATTTCGGACTTGACGTTATTAATGAATGAGGAGCTCTATGTAAAATTCATCGTATAGAGTAACAAACTTGTTTCAGAGCACATCTTTTTGTCATTAATTTTAAAAATGTTTATTTTTCGTTCATGAAAAATTTATTCCTTTCCATTGTACTTTTTGTAGTGCAATTTTCTATATACACATTGCGAGCGCAGAGTTACCAAGTATTAGAAGGAGAATTTTCTAAATCTACTATATTACCTAAACATCATTTTGGTTTCTATCTGTATGATTTGGATAGTAATAAAGCTGTATTTGGAATAAAAGAAGATCAACATTTCACACCAGCATCCAATACCAAAACATATACTTTGTATGCCTCTTTGAAACATTTGGGTGATTCTATTGCTGGGATTCATTATGTGGAGAGAGGTGATTCGCTATTGTTTTGGGGGACAGGGGATCCTACATTTTTGCATCCAAAATTGGACAGCCGTAAAGTTTACGATTTTCTCAAAAATTCAAATAAAAAATTATTTTACGTCGTTCAAGAGACTAGTGAGCCGGCTTACAGAAATGGCTGGTCAATAGAAGATTATCAAGAGTATTATCAACCTGAAATTGCACCATTTCCAATTTATGGTAATGTGGTTAAAATATCTTCAAATGGTAAGGGATTAGTTGCCCTTCCTAGTTATTTTGATAAGAATTTGGGAATAAGGGAACGTATACAGCGAAGTTTTTGGGTATCCAGGAAATTGAATAGTAATCAATTTGAAATGTCAAATTTGAATGTACCTAGAAATTATAGTACGAATAAACCCTTTATTTGGTCTGATAGTTTGGTGGTGCAGTTATTACAAGATACCTTGAGAAGAGAGGTAGAGTTGTTGACAAAGTATGATCGTCCTGATGATTTAAAAACAATCTATTCTACGAGTCGCAATATAGTATTACGCGAGATGATGTTGCCAAGTGACAATTTCTTAGCCGAGCATCTTAATATGCTAGTATCAGACAAAATTTATAATGGGTTTTATACAGATTCTTTGCGTAATTATATGCAAAATACATATTACAATAATTTTCGTGATACCATTTTTCTGCGAGATGGGAGTGGCTTATCGACGTATAATAAAATTACTCCCCGTAATATGGTTGATTTGCTAATGGCTATAAAGGATGAAATTCCTGATGAAAATCAACGGTTTTTATTTTTTCCTGCAGGTGGAGTTGATGGTACATTGAAATCAGCATATTCACTGGATCAAGGTGAACCATTCGTATGGGCGAAAACGGGAACCATTAATTCTGTACACTGTCAGTCAGGGTATATTGTCAGTCGGTCAGGTAAAAAATATGCTTTTTCATTTTTGAATAATAATTATGCAGTTCCAACATCGTATATTCGAAGGGAAATGGTTAGAATAATCACATTTATTCGCCAAAATTATTAGTAAAACGATCGCAGGTATAATTGTTATTAATTCATTATGGAGGAGTATATAAAGAATGACAAAAAATTAATTCGTTCATGGGCGATGTTTGATTGGGCTAATTCAGCATACAATCTAGTGATCACATCTACTATATTTCCGATTTATTATATAACTATTACTAGTGATGGTAAAGGCGATTATGTAAGTTTTTTTGGCTTTGACCTTATAAATACTGTATTATCAAATTACGCATTAGCATTTGCTTATTTGACTATGGTCCTTGCTTTGCCTTTCTTGTCTTCATTTGCTGACGCCAATGGTAAGAAATTACAGGTAATGAAGTTTTTTACTTATACTGGGGCAATAGCCTGTATGGGTTTATTTTTCTTTAAGCTTGATACCCTAGAGTGGGGGATTATCTGTTTTACCTTGGCCGCAATGGGATATATCGGAGGTGTGGCTATCAACAATTCTTATTTGCCAATTGTTGCATCAGTGGATAGACAAGATGAAGTAAGCGCCAAAGGATTTGCTTACGGATATGTCGGTTGTGTTACCATTCAGGTTATTTGTTTTGTTTTTGTGCTTAAACCTGATTGGTTTGGTATTACAGATGCTTCTTTTCCTGCACGTCTATCTTTTTTGTTGGTGGGACTTTGGTGGCTGGGTTTTTCATTAATCCCATTTAATGCTTTGCCTAATAATAGCCCTTCTGTAGTGGTTAAAGGAAAATCATTGATACAACGTGTCAATTCAGAATTTAAAGATGTTTGGTCTCAAGTAAGAATAAATGAAGGGATTAAAAAGTTTTTGCCAGCATATTTCTTTAATTCTGTCGGTGTTCAAACTATTATGGTTGTAGCCACGATGTTTGGGCAAAAAGAGCTTGATTTGGAACAACAATCATTAATTATTACTATTATATTAATTCAATTGGTAGCTATTATCGGAGCTTTCATCATGTCTTTTCTAGCTAAATATTGGGGAAATATAGTCGTGTTGCTTTTGGTTACCTTGTTGTGGGTAACAATATGCATATCTGCATTTTATTTAAGCAATGCTACACAGTTTTATGGCCTTGCAGTGATGGTTGGTTTGCTAATGGGAGGGATACAATCGTTGTCTAGGTCTACTTATTCCAAAATGCTTCCAACCAATACAGAAGATACAACAGCTTTCTTTAGTTTTTACGACATAACAGAAAAGTTAGGTATTGTAGTTGGCCTAGTTTGTTTCGGGGTTATAGAACAATTAACACATAATATTCGTTACTCGGCATTATCATTATCGATTTTCTTTATTATTGGATTTTTGTTATTATTGAGGGTGTTAAAATTTAATTCAGATTTAAAAGCGCGTATCGATGAGTAAAAAAGTGGAGTTGTTCATTCCTTGTTTTATAGATCAACTATATCCTGAAACAGCTTTTAATACTATAAAATTGCTTGAAAGAGCTGGTTGCGAGGTGATGTATAATGCAGAACAAACCTGTTGTGGCCAACCTGCATATAATGCTGGTTTTTGGGATCAAGCAAAAGAAGTGGGATCTAAATTTTTAAATGATTTTTCAGATACTGATTATATTGTAGCACCATCTGCGTCCTGTGTTGGGATGGTGAAATCTGGTTACGATGATTTGTTTACCAATACAACTGAGCACAATAGATGTCGATCAATTCAACGTAATATATTCGAGATCTCTGATTTTTTGGTGAATATTCTTAAAAAAGAATATTTCGGAGCAGAATTGGTAGGGACAGCAGTCTATCATGACTCTTGCTCTGCATTGCGTGAATGTAAAATCAAAGAAGAGCCTCGTAAGTTATTATCGCATGTTGGCGGATTAGAGATCGTCGAAATGCGAGATCAAGAGACTTGTTGTGGTTTTGGTGGATCTTTCGCTGTCAAATTCGAAGGGATATCCAGCGCAATGGCTGAACAAAAAGTCAAAAATGCGCAAGCCGTGAATGCGGATTATATCATTTCTACAGATTCTTCATGCTTACTACAATTGCAAGCATATATTGACAAACATAATATCCCAATTAAAACAATACATCTTGTAGATGTACTGACATCAGGTTGGGCAAATATCTAAAACACTATACAATAACTAAAATAATAAACATGAATTCTAGAAGAGATTTTATCAAAAACTTGGGGTTGGTTACAGCAGGAGTTGCTTTTGCTCCCTCATTAGATTTATTTGCAGCTAAGAAGTCTTGGTTTGACATTTCATTAGCGCAATGGTCTTTACATAAAACACTTTTTAAAGGAGACTTAAAAAACATTGATTTTCCTCAATTTACAGCTGAAAAATTCGGTATTTATGGAGTTGAATACGTAAATCAATTCTTCAAAGACAAGGCAAACGATATGACTTATTTGAAAGATTTGAAAAATCGTGCGAAGTCAAGTGGTGTTAAAAATGTCTTAATCATGGTAGATGGAGAGGGTAATTTAGGTGACGAGGATAATGCTAAAAGATTGAAATCTGTGGAGAACCATTATAAATGGATCGATGCAGCTAATTTCTTAGGTTGTACATCAATTCGTGTAAATGCAGCTGGTAATGGTGCTAAGGAGGATGTAGCTAAGCGTGTGGTAGATAGCTTGTCGACTTTAGCAGATTATGGTAAAAAAGCTAAAATCAATGTAATAGTAGAGAATCACGGGGGCATTTCATCACATGGTGATTGGTTATCTGGTGTATTGAAATCGGTAGGTAAAAAGAACTGTGGTGCTCTTCCTGATTTTGGTAATTTCTATGAATATGATCGTTACCAAGGTGTGATAGATTTGATGCCTTACGCAAAAGGTGTGAGTGCTAAATCAAATGTGTTCGATGCAAGCGGTAATGAACGTAATATTGATTACGCTAAAATGATGAAAATCGTAAAAGATGCAAAATACAAAGGTTTTGTAGGTATTGAATACGAAGGTTCTGAACTTAGTGAAGTAGACGGTATTATCGCAACTAAGAAATTATTAGAAAGATTTAAATAGGCATATATGCTTAAAAATTGCTTTCTCATTCTTTTTTTATTTTTTGGAGTACAGAATTCTTTTGCACAGAATTTGCAAAAGATGCAAAATTGGCAAGATAGTTTGTTCAATTTGGGACAAAAGATTTACGCTCCTAATACTTCAGAACTAGAGAGGATAGAAAGCAATTTTTTATTTATTAAAATTTTAGTTTCAGCTCTTAAAGAGCCAAACTCTTACTTTTTCAATTTTGACAAATTGAAAATCATTTCAAGTGTTCGGTCCCCAGACGATACTTTTCGAATTTTTTCATGGAATATCCCTATGCACGATGGTTCCTATCTATATTATGGGAGTATACAACGTAAATCAGGCTCGCTCAATTTAATTCCATTATTAGATAAAACATTTGAAATCAAAAATGCAGAGCTAGATATAGTGGGGAATGATTTTTGGTATGGTGCGCAATATTATGATATTATACCTTTTCAAAAGGACAAATACATATTGTTAGGTTGGAAAGGACATAACGCACAAAACACTAAAAAGGTAATTGAGGTACTCCGATTCATGCCGAATGGTGATATAAAATTGGGGGATAATATTTTTTTGGAAGACACTTCATTGGCGAGAAAAATTTTCACTTATGCTAAAGAGGCTACCATGTTACTTGCTTTTCAAAATGCAGATCACAGGATAATATTTGATCATTTGGTGCCTTTGGAAGATTCAACTAATCAGAGAAATGTACCAGACCTAACACATGATGCATATCTATTGGAAGGCAAAGGCTTGAAGCTACTAAAAGATGTCCTAGTTTTGAATTTAGACAATTAGAAGTATTTATTTAATGAATAAATTCAGTTGTTGATATATTTTCCTGTAATTTTTTTGAAGGATTAGCCTATTCTGCAAAAAAAATGTTTTCTTTGTTCTGATTACTAAATAAAAATTTTTCATTTTAATCAAAAATTATGATTCAACAACAAGATGAATTATTAGAACCACATTTGGACAAATTAGGGGCGAGCAACAAGCAGGTATTTGGTCATCCAGCGGCTCTATTTGTATTATTCTTTACAGAAATGTGGGAACGATTCAGTTATTATGGTATGCGCGCCTTGTTAACTGTGTTTTTAATTTCTGAAATTACAAAAGGAGGATGGGGCTGGTCGAATGCTGAGGCGATGAGCTTGTATGGATGGTATACAAGTTTGGTATACGCAACACCGCTTATTGGTGGTATGATCGCAGATAAGCTGACTGGATTCAAAAAGGCGATCCTTATAGGTGCTTTATTAATGACTTTGGGGCACGCATCAATGGCTTTAGAAGGATTTGACGCAAACTTTTTCTATATCGGATTAGGATTGATGATTTTGGGTAACGGTATGTTTAAGCCTAACATTTCATCCATGGTTGGTCAATTGTATCCGGATAAAAGTTCTAAAAAGGATGCTGGTTATACTATATTTTATATGGGTATTAATGCAGGTGCATTCTTAGGTTCTTTGCTATGTGGTTACTTAGGTGAGAAAATTGGATGGCATTATGGATTTGGATTAGCAGGTGTATTCATGTTCTTCGGTATGTTGCAGTTTTATTTTGGGCAAAAAATATTCGGTGTAATTGGGGATAAACCAAAAACAAAAGAAGAATTGGCTGCTAAAAAACAAACACTTGACGAAGAAGAAGTTGTTCCTAAAAATGTTGTTCGTGATAGATTATTCGTTGTAGCAGTTTTGATGATTGCGAGTATTTTCTTTTTCTTAGCTTTTGAGCAGGCAGGTGGTTCTTTAAGTATTTTTGCTAAAGATTTTACACAACGCGTGCTTGAGGGAAGTACTGCAACTACGTTTAAGTGGGTGGATGCTATATTAACTATATTTCCAATTGTGGTAGTGACTTACGTCCTTTTATCATTAGCTAAAAAACTATTTAAAGAATATCCACTAACAATTATCTTTACATTGATTTCTTTCGCATCTATTGCTGTGTTAGGATTATGGAAGGTACAAAGAGAGTTTACATCTCTTGAAACTGAAGTTACAGTATCTTGGTTTCAAATTTTAAATGCTTTCTTCATTGTTATGTTTGCTTCGGCATTTAGTAAATTATGGGAAAAAGTGTGGAATCCTTCAGGGCCTATTAAATTCGCATTAGGACTATTTCTTGTAGGTTTTAGTTTTGTTGTGGTAGCCTATGGTGCTATGGATATTCCTGCAGGTGCCGCCGCTGGTGCAGTGCGTGTGAGTATGATTTGGTTGGTATTAGCCTATTTCTTCCAAACAATGGGAGAGTTGTGTTTATCTCCGGTAGGTTTATCTTATGTGAGTAAGCTTTCTCCTAAAAAGCTTTTAGGTTTGATTTTTGGTTTTTGGTTTTTGGCCTCTGCAATTTCAAACAAAATCGCTGGTGTAATGGGCGGAATGATTGATAGTATATCTGAAAAGTATTCATTATCAACATTTTTTATGATTATAGCTATCATGCCTATGGTTGTAGCGTTGATTTTAGTATTAATGAATCCGATGCTTAAAAAGAAGATGCACGGTATCAACTAGTGAACTTATCTGTCTATTAGAATAATAAAGCCTATCAATATGATAGGCTTTATTATTTTGTGAATACTATAAATTTTCAAAGTTGAAATTGTATTTTTGGTTCTTAAATTCAAAAATTTTAGAATAATGAGTCATACTTCAGACAGTTCTTTCTCAGCAGAATTGGAAAAACAAGGAGTGGATGGAAGTCTAGTTCTTGGACATCCGTCAGGTCTTTTTGTTTTGTTTTTCACAGAGATGTGGGAGCGTTTTTCATTCTATGGAATGCGCGTTTTATTAATCAATTTCTTAACCTCAGCGATTTTAGTTGGAAGTCCATTCTCTGGTTGGGGATGGGATCCTGTTCAAGCGGGTGCTTTGTATGGTACATATGCAATGTTGCTGTATATCACTCCAATTTTCGGAGGTATATTGGCTGATAAATACCTTGGCTATCGTTGGGCTGTGGTAATTGGTGCAGCTATTATGACATTGGGGCACTTGTTCATGGCGTTTGATACACCATTGTTCTTGTATTTAGGATTGGGTGCATTAGTTATTGGAACAGGTTTTTTTAAGCCAAATATGACATCTATTCTTTCAGAGATGTACAAAAGCTTTCCACAGAAAAAAGATGGTGCATATACCATTTTCTATATGGGGGTAAATGCAGGTGCATTTTTCGGCATGATGTTATGTGGATATTTAGCTGAAAAAGTTGGATGGCACTGGGGATTTGGTTTGGCAGGTATCTTTATGTTCTTGGGAACACTACAGTTTTGGTTTGCTAAGCCTATTTTTGGTAAAATTGGAGATCCTCCCACAGCTGAACAAAAAGCTATAGCCAAATCTAATCAAGAAACTTCTGTAAACCCAGATGACAAGCCGAATCCATTTACGATGTTAGATTCCGTTTTGATTGTTATCATGACGGTATTGGGGCTTGCTTATGCATTTAATGATCCATTATCGAAAATTGCAGGAATTGATATTTTGTCAGCATTACAAGTTGGTTCTTTTGCTGGACAAGATGTTGCTATATTGTCAGCTTTAGTATTGTTCTTGTTTGTTGTGATTTCAAGATTGGCAAGATATACCAAAGTGGTGCGTGATCGCATGATCGCAGTAATCATTTTTGCATTCTTTGTTATCTTTTTCTGGATGTCATTTGAGCAAGGAGCATCATCATTAGTAATTTTTGCTCGTGATAATGTAGACCGTTCTTTGGCAGGGAATTCATTGACAATATTTAATATTGTTAACGCTTTATTGACAATTATTCCATTAGCGTTGATTACTTATGTTGTAGCAAAATTAACTAAAGCCACATATGGTAAAGCACCTCTTTCTAATATTGTACAATTTGTGTGTTTTGCAGGTGTTTGGGCAATTGCTGGATGGATGTTGTATAAAGAATTTACTTCTGAATCATCAGAGATTACAGTTTCTTGGTTTTCTATTTTGAATTCGTTCTTTATTATAGCATTTGCTAATTATGTGTCTAAAATTTGGGATTCTAAATTTAATCCACCAGCAGCTGTTAAATATGGTTTAGGTCTAATAATCATGGCTATTGGTTTTGGTCTGTTAGCATTTGGTGCTTATGGAATTCAAGAAGGGATCAAGGTTTCAATGATTTGGTTAGTATTGGCTTACTTATTCCATACATTAGGAGAATTATGTCTATCACCTGTAGGCTTATCATATGTTTCTAAATTAGTGCCAGCACGTATGATCGCATTCATGTTTGGTATGTGGTATTTAGCAATTGCGATTGGAAATAAATTAGCAGCTATTTTGGGAGGTGAGATTGAGAATATTACTAATCAATATTCCTTAAGTACATTCTTTTTGATTTTTACAATAGTACCAATTGTTGCAGGGTTATTGGTGATGGCACTCAATCCATTACTAAAAAGGCTAATGCACGGTGTGAAATAGAAAGAAATGCTCCTAATAAACATAGGAGCATTTCTTTTTAATTCGTATATACAACCATATAAATATGACTTTATTGCGTTGGATATTTTATTAATTTTGTATCTTATATTTTTATAATTTATAGTGGCTGATAGTATTGTAATAATTCCTACTTTCAATGAGATTGAAAATATAGAAAATATCATTCGAAAGGTGTTTTCCTTAAATATTGCATTTCATGTTTTGGTAGTGGATGATGGGTCTCCTGATGGGACGGCAGATGCTGTGAAGCGTCTGATGATAGAATTTGATGGAAAACTGTTTATTGAAGAGCGTAAAGGAAAGTTGGGGTTAGGAACAGCTTATATCCATGGTTTCAAATGGTCTTTAGCAAGGGATTATACTTATATTTTTGAAATGGATGCTGACTTCAGTCATAATCCAGAAGATTTAATACGTCTGCGTAAAGCAGCATTGGATGGAGCTGATATGGTGATTGGCTCACGATATATCAAAGGTGTAAATGTTGTAAATTGGCCAATGAATCGTGTACTCATGTCTTACTTTGCTTCTGTATATGTTCGTCTAATCACCAGAATTACTATTCAGGATGCAACAGCTGGATTTGTATGTTTCAATCGCAAAGTATTAGAGAAAATAAATTTAAATGAGATCAAATTTGTTGGTTATGCTTTTCAGATAGAAATGAAATTTAAAGCTATTCAGTATGGTTTCAATGTGGTAGAAGTACCGATTATTTTTACAGACCGAACTTTGGGTGAATCTAAAATGAGTACAAAAATTTTTAGAGAAGCATTTTTTGGCGTTATTCAACTGAAGTTAGAATCTTTATTCAAAAGTTATAAATAATGAACGAAAATCTTGATCCAAATCCTGAAAAATTAAATCCTACCGATAAGGAAATTGAAAGAGTTTTGCGTCCGCAAACTTTTGATGATTTTACCGGACAAGCCAAAATTCTCGAAAACTTATCAATTTTCGTTCAGGCTGCTAGGTTGAGGGGTGAGGCTTTAGATCATGTGTTATTGCACGGTCCTCCAGGATTAGGTAAAACTACGCTTTCACATATTATCGCGAATGAGATGGGGGTAGGGATAAAGATTACTTCTGGACCGGTATTAGATAAGCCTGGGGATTTAGCTGGTTTACTTACCAATTTGGAAGAAGGAGATATATTATTTATTGATGAGATTCATCGATTATCACCTGTTGTCGAAGAATATCTATATTCCGCAATGGAAGATTTCAAAATTGATATTATGTTAGAAACAGGACCGAATGCTCGCTCTGTTCAAATAACATTAAATCCTTTTACATTAGTTGGTGCGACGACTCGCTCAGGGCTATTAACATCGCCTTTACGTGCACGTTTTGGGATCAATGCACGTCTTCAATATTATGATGCTAAGTTATTGACTTCGATTGTACAGCGTTCGTCTAGTATTCTTGGTGCAGCAATTAGTGAGGTGGGGGCGTATGAAATAGCGAGAAGAAGTCGCGGTACACCACGTATTGCAAATGCATTATTACGTCGTACACGCGATTTCGCACAAATCAAAGGTAATGGAAACATAGATAAAGAAATAGCACAATACGCACTGAATGCTCTAAATGTGGATGAACATGGATTAGACGAAATGGATAATCGTATTTTGTCAACAATTATAGATAAGTTTAAAGGAGGTCCAGTGGGATTGAAAACTATAGCTACGGCAGTAGGTGAGGATGAGGGGACAATCGAAGAGGTATATGAGCCATTTTTGATACAAGAGGGATATATTATGCGTACATCTAGAGGGCGAGAATGTACAGAAAATGCATATAAACACCTCGGTAGAATTAACACTAATAAAGGAAATACACTTTTTTAATAGCCAAATAAATTATGAGAATTTTAACCATTTTTATTTTAATCTTATTAGTTAATAATTCAGTAAATGCTCAATATTGCCCTCCATTAGTAGGGAAGGTCGGAGAAATTAAACGATTTCATATTACAGGAGGATATGGAGTAACGTCAACTTATGGAGATATATCTGAAAATGAAGAGTACGGCTCGGCAGGAACTATCTTGGTTGACTATCAATTTACAAAAGGAGTTCTTATAGGATTGGAAAGCCAATTTGGAACATTAATATCTGGGTCATCGCAAAATGCAAATGTTATGCAGTCTCATAATAATTACTTTGCGGGTGGATTTCGGTTGAGTTTTTTTCCTTTCTCTTTTTTTTCGAATAAAAAAGTATTGACCAATTATAGTAGCGTGATATTAGAATCATTGTACTTGGGGGTAGGCTCTTTGTATATAATTAATAGTTATGATTATGTATATCGTGATTATAATCAACCAAAGACCTTTGGTACCATAGCTGGTTACAATGATATTGGAGAACCAATATTTAGAGATAGAACTAGGTCATTGATTCTTCCATCAATGAATGTTGGATGTTTGATTCCTCTAAAAAGTAACATGTCTCAATCGGGATCCTTATTAAGTTTGGTATTAAATGCTCAATCTAACTTTTCTCAGGATGATGAGTTGGATGGTTATACGCCCTATGGCTCTGATGGGAGTTTGGTTGAAGGTAAGAATGATGTGTACAATTTCTATTCTTTAGGACTTAGGTATTCTTTCTAATTTTTTTAAAATACGCTTTGCTCTACTTTTTAATGCTGGCGTTTCATTGATAGAGATATCAAGTTGTATGCGATGACGTAATTCACTTATTAACCAATCATTTTCGTCTATAAATAAGTATATAATATCATACATATTGCAGCGAACTGCAATCGGACAATTCGTGTTTTCTAGGCAGTCAAATGTCTTATTTAATATTTTTTCAGTGTGGACTTCTGTTCGGATGTTGATAGCACTTTTTTTGAATAGGACTATTAGTACTTTGGAAATACTTCTAAGTACACTCCAGTTATCGCTATTCACATAGATATCTATTATTTTTTCAGCATTATCAGAGATTAATTGGTTGCCATTATTCCCTAAAAGAACATGTTCTAGTGCCCAAGCGGAGCGAAAAGCTGTTCTCTGATGTGTGTGTAATGACAATTCAAACAATTCTTCAATAGTAGTGAATTGAAGAATTCCTTCTTTTAATACAGAAGCACTATATGTATATAGTGCTTCTGTGATTTTATCTATTCTTTTTTGTTGCATCCTAATTTATCTTGACAAAGGTCTTTCTTTGTTAATCTCAATCATGTCGACCTCATAGCTCTTAGATTCTCCTAACAAATGTTCACTAAAATAATCTGCCATTTTCCAGAAAAAATATTCATTCATATTCCCAAAGGCATGTGCTTGACCTGGCAATAATAAGAAATCAAATCTTTTATTAGCTTTTATTAGTGCATCAACCATTCTGATTGAATTTGCTGGGTGAACGTTGTTATCAACATCTCCCGTTGCAATTAACAATTTTCCTTTCAGATTTTTAGCTAATTCTGTGTTTTTTGATATGTTGTAATTAAATGAAGTATCACCTTTGCTAGAGATAACTTCTTCTACACCATGATGACGTTCAGACCACCATCGATTATAAATGTTGTTTTCATGATTTCCTGCTCCTGAAACAGCTACTTTAAAGAAATCTGGGTACACTAGCATTGCAGCTGTAGACATAAAACCACCACCTGAATGACCTGTAATACCAACACGATTGATGTCAATGAAAGGATATCTGTCTGCTAATTGTTCAGCCGCTACTTTTTTATCTTCTAATCCATAATCACGTAGATTTCCATACCCGTATGTATGATACCATTTTGAACGTGAAGGATGTCCTCCACGATTGCCTACAGAAACAACAATGAAGCCCATTTGAGCTAAACGATCAATTCTATCCATACTGCGTCCGAAACTTTTGTTTACAGCTTCAGTTTGTGGGCCTGGATATACATATTCAATCAATGGATATGTTCTGGTAGAGTCGAAATCATAAGGCTTATACATGACACCGTAGATGTCGGTGATACCGTCGCCAGCTTTTACCTTAAATGGTTCAGGAAATTTATATCCAGCAGCAAATAATTGAGTTAAATCAGCTTCTTCTAATTTCATGATTAATTGACCAGAGGAAGAATATAAATTTGATTGTGGCGTGGTATTAACTCTTGAAAAGTTAGCAATAAAGTAGTTCGCATTTTCATTTCCTTCCAGTTGATGATCATAATTTCCAGGTGTTAGCAGCTTAATAGCTCCACCATTTTTATTAACAGAATAAAGGAAGTTATAATAAGGATCTACATCTTTTTCTTTTCCATTTGCTTGGAAAAATAACGTACCTGTTGACTCTTGGTAGGCTGATAAATCATTACAATGGAATTCACCTTTTGTGATTTGATGAATTAGCTTTCCATTGATGTCGTACAAATAATAATGTCCCCATCCATCGCGTTGTGACCAATGGATAAATTGTTTGCCAGCAGCTATTAATTTTGGTTTTTGGACATCTTGGTAAACATTCATTCTTTCTTCTACTAATACACGAATAGAACCATCAACATTGACCGCCAAAATATCAATTCTTTTTAAATCACGAGATGAACGAGCAATATAGAATTCTTGATTATTGCCTAGCCAGTAATTAATGTAATGTTTGCCTTTGAAATTATCTTTTGACTGGTCTTTGTTCCATAATGATAACGTTTGATTTTTGAATGCCTCTATATTTACTTTTCTCGGTTGATGATTAGCCGTATCAAAAATATGTAACTCAGTTTCTGTTGAATCAACTTCTCCTGGCATTAAGTATTTATATGTTTCTAATTCAGGACGGGTTTTACCTACATTATGAATTACCCATAAAGCAGATAAATGGCGGTTATTTTTTCTAGTAATAGAAAAATATTTACCATCGGGAGACCAATTAATACGGATAGGGTTTCTTTTCTTTTTGGCTTCTATCTCAGCTTTAGAATCACCAGTTGTAGTACTGTATTGGTCGCCACCCCAAGCGTAAAATTGTACTCCATCCTTTGTAATTTGATGTTCAATTATCGTTGAATCTTTTTCATCTTTTAAAGCTTTTTTATAATTATTATAATCCATCCAATAGATGTTATAATTTTTCGCAAAATAAACCTTAGTTGTATCAGGGTTAAAAATCGCCCAATTTGGCTTAGAGCTTTCTTTTGTAGTATCGCTGATTTCTTGAAGTTGTTTAGCGACAATGTCATATTCAAAATGAAATAATTTCTTTTTTAATGAATCTCTTTTGTTGGTTAGCTTTTTAATTTCATCCTTACTTTTGGTAGTATCTTTGGTGCTTTGAACCTCAAAGCGAATGATTTTATCGCTATTATCCAAAAACCTTAGGTTTTGTATTGGTAAATGCTGTGCGTCAAATGGGTTTTTCACAATGGATGTTACTTGTGCTGCCATTTCTGCATTATCAAATAAATGATTTTTTTTGCGTGTTGTAGGATCAACTATATACCAATTTTTACCAGATGAAGTTATGTATTCATACCAAAATTTATCTGAATAATTGATGTAGTTTGGTTTGACTTCTGTCGAGAAGATCATTGTTCTCAATTTGGATGGGCTAAATTTGGCCGCTAATTGATAGTTAGGTTTTACTTCACTCTTTTTCTCTTGTGCTTGTGTAAAGCAAAAAGATAAGGCGAATAAACCTGTTAAAATGTATTTCATAAAGGTTATTATGTATATATAAAATCTACTGCTAAAATAGCTTATCTATTTATGAGAAACAGGTTTTACATGTAAAATTTTAGATAGAGTTACCGTATGTTTATACGCAGTTTTTTGTTAGATCGATTGTTCTTGTTTAGATATGATTTTACTTATTGTTGTTTCGAAACACAATTTTTTTAGCTATTTATTTTCTTTTTTTTAATAAAATTATACTTAAAGGTAATTTATTGTATTTTTACAATACAATCAACTAAACTTATTCATGAGATTACTATTTTTAGGTATGGCATTATTTTATGCCACCTTTATTTTTGCGCAAAGTATACCAGATTGGGAAAATCCAAAGGTATTTTCTATTAATAAAGAAAACACGCGCGTGACTTCTATTCCTTATGCTTCTGAAGTCCAAGCTTTAAAAAATCATTTTTCTAGTTCTCCATTTTATAAATCTTTGAATGGTAACTGGCAATTCTATTGGTCTGATAAGATAGCTGATGTGCCTAAAGAATTCTATTTGGAAGAGAATTATATGGATAATGTAAAGCCACTTTGGGCAAAAGGTACACCAAATCAAACTTCAGGTCAGTCAGGTTGGACTCTTATGCCTGTTCCAGGAAATTGGGAATTTAATGGTTATGGTATACCTATGTACGTAAATATAGGGTATGGTATTCCTATCAATCCACCATTTATAGATAGAAATGATTCTCCTACCGGGGCATATAGACATAAGTTTGATATTCCAAAAAATTGGGATGGTCGTCGGGTGTATTTACATTTTGAAGCAGGGACTAATTCCATGTATGTATGGGTGAATGGTAGAAAAGTTGGATATACTGAAAATTCTAAAAGTCCTGCAGAATTCGATATCACAGATTATGTACGTTCAGGAACTAATTTATTGGCTTGCGAAGTTCATAAATTTAGCGATGGATATTACATGGAAGATCAGGATATGTGGCGATTAGGAGGTATTAATCGCGGTGTATATTTATACAGTACGGATCAGACTCGTATTCAAGACTTTTTCTCTGTAGCAGACCTAGATGCTAAGTACAAGAACGGAATATTTAACGTGGATGTGGATATTCGTAATTATAGCAAAAATGCAGTGCTACAGTCGCTAGAAGTATCCTTACTTGATAAAGCAGGTAAGAAAATTTTTACACAGCGTAAAAAGGTAAAGGCAGTAGCGAGTGGCGTAGAGAAAGTAGGTTTGGGCGGTGTCGTTAAAAATCCTCTACAATGGACTGCCGAAACACCTAATTTATACAATATGCTCATCACATTGCGAGATGGGAAGAATAATATTATTGAAACAACATCACATCGTATAGGCTTTAGAAAGGTTGAAATAAAAGATGGGCAACTTTTTGTAAATGGCAAAAAGATATTGGTAAAGGGTGTTAATCTTCATGAATTCAATAAAGAAACTGGTAATGTAGTCGATTCTGTATATATGCTTCGTAATATTAAATTGATGAAAGAGCTGAATATTAATGCAGTACGAATGTCGCATTATCCACAAAATCCAATATGGTATAGATTGTGTGATGAACATGGTCTTTATTTGGTGGATGAGGCTAATTTGGAATCACATGGTTTGGGACAGGGCGAAAGTAATATTGCCTATTTGGATGAATGGCAAGATGCGCATTTGGATCGTATGATTCGAATGGTCGAAAGAGATAAAAATCATCCTTCTGTAATTATTTGGTCGTTAGGCAATGAAGCAAGTAATGGTAAAGCGTATTACACGATGTATGATTGGACCAAAAAAAGAGATAGAAGTAGACCTGTTCAATACGAACAAGCCTATTGGTCAAATAATACAGATATTGTATGTCCAATGTATCCAAGTTGGGAGCAAATGGTTGAGGTTTCAAAAAAAGATGTTGGTAGACCTTATATTATGTGTGAATATGCGCACGCTATGGGCAATAGTATGGGCAATTTTCAAGATTATTGGGATTTGATACGTAGTAGCAAAAATATGCAGGGTGGTTTTATATGGGAATGGCACAACCATGGTTTTAAAAGCAAAGACGAGCAGGGACGTGAATACTGGGCATATGGTGGTGATTTGAATGGTTATAACAAGCTAAATGATGGTAATTTTTGTATGGATGGAATCATTTCACCAGATCAACAATATCTGCCACATACGCATATCGTGAAGAAAGTATATCAGAATATTTTATTCGAGTCTAAAGATGCGAAAACTGGTAAGATTACTGTAATTAATGATTTTAAGTTTATTCCAATAACACCAAAGGATTATACATTCAAGTGGATCTTATTAAAGAATGGAGAACAAATAGCGGAAGGAAATTTTGAAGTGACGATTTCTGCAGATTCTCGTCAAGAAGTACAATTGAATTTACCAAAAATTACGCAAGAGGTAGGTGTTGAATATTTTCTGCAAGTATTCGCTTTCACAAAACGAGCTACATCGATAATTGATGCTGGTTTTGAGGTGGCAAAGGAAGAATTTCAATTAGAAGGAAACAACTATTTTGTGAATACAATGATTGATGGGGAGTCCGTAAAGAAATATGAAGAGGATAAGAAATTGACTTTTGTAGCAAATGAAATAACCTTTGAATTTGGCAAAAATGATGGTTTTAGATCGGTAAAAGGTGTAGATAAAGATTATATTACGAAATTCCCGACCCCTAATTTTTGGCGTGCTCCTACGGACAATGATTTTGGAGAAAAGGCAAATAAGTCATTGCGTGTATGGGAGGCTGCTTCCTATGTACAGAAGTATCATTTTGATGGTGTCGATGAGCACAATGGTATTTTTACAGTGAAATATACAGTTAAAACTGTTGGTGTTGAATCAAAAGTCAAATTGTATTATACGATTAACAAAGATGGTAGTTTGAAGGTGGACGTAACTTATATTGCTGTAGGCGATGACTTGCCTGAATTACCTCGATTTGGAATAAATCTTGAACTGCAAAATAGATTTCAAAATTTCACTTGGTACGGAAGAGGGCCTTGGGAAAATTATGTTGATCGAAAGTTTGATGCGTTTATGGGAATTTGGAAAGGAAATGTCAAAGATCAGGCACATCCATATTATCGTCCACAAGAAACTGGAAATAAAACAGATGTACGTTGGTTGACATTGACAGATGATAATGGTATGGGAATACGTATCGAGGGCGCACAACCATTGTCTGTAAGTGCTACAAATTACCGAATAGAAGATTTGGATGCAGGTGTTACGAAAAAGCAACAGCATTTTGTGGATGTGAAGCCAGCCAAAAATGTTATTTTAAATGTTGATTTATTTCAACGTGGGGTAGCGGGGTTAGATTCGTGGCAATCACCGCCATTAGATAAGTACAGATACTTCGGAAAAGAATATCATTATAGTTTTACTTTAAGTTATATTAAATAGATAAGTTTTTTCCAATATAATTTGAGCCACATCTCATTTGAGGTGTGGCTTTTTTTAATAAAATTTCTCATTAAAGTTTACTAAAAATAATTCTTTTGTTGCACGTGTTATACCTGTGTATAACCATCGTAAAAATTCGGTATTGAGCATTTCGTCAGTCATATATCCTTGATCTACAAAAACCAATGGCCATTGTCCACCTTGTGCTTTGTGACAGGTGATTGCATAAGCAAATTTGATCTGCAATGCATTGTAGTATGGGTCTTTTTTTATAGCTTCCATACGATCTTTTTTTGTCGATATATCTTCGTAATCTTTAGCAATAGATTCGTAAAGATTTTGTTGATCTTCATATGGCACTTGCGCTGCATCAACATATAAACTGTCTAGAAGTACACGGCATCGAATAGCGTCACCTTCATTATTGTCCATAAATTCTAAATACAGATCCGCAAAGCGAAAACCATGCATTTCGTGTACATTACTTACTTTTTTAATTACAGCCATATCACCATTGGCAATAAAGCCTGTATGCTTTTCATCATGTTGCTGCAACCAGTAATAATTATTTTTGACAATCATCACTATATCACCACCAGTGATTTCTTCATCTCTAAAAAGAATTTGATTGCGAATATGTTTATTATACAAATTAGCGGATTTATTGGAACGGCATATTACCATGCAATTTTCTATATCGTACTTGTCGTACGCATAATGCAAGCCTTCGATGAGTCGGTCACCGTTCATTCTAAAAATATCTTTGAACCCCTGTGTAATAAATTGCGGAAAGGTGTAGGCTGGAGATTCTTCGTCTAATTTTATTTCATTACGGATTTTGGTAGCATTGTGTAATATTCCTGATCCTTTGTCTTGACGAACAACATCTGTTAATTCATAGGTAAAGATGTCTAGATTGTATTGCGCATTGATATATTCGATATCTAATGCAGGGCTATAATCTAAGCCAACAGGTGGAAGTTGAGCAGTATCACCTACTAACATCAATGTGCAATTTTTGCCAGACTGTACATATTGTATTAAATCCGAAAGAAGCCCATTTGAGAAAATTGAAAACCCTTCTGTTGTAATCATTGAAGCCTCATCAACGATGAATAATGTGTTTTCATGAAGATTCTCGGCAATATCGAAATCCATTTGAAGTGATGCTACACTTTTTTTACGGTAGATCTTTTTGTGTATGGTTAGTGCTCGTTTACCTGAATAAGCGCTCATTACTTTGGCAGCGCGACCTGTGGGTGCTAATAGTACAGATTTCTTTTGTAGCCTAGGCAGTGACTGAACAAGTGCTGAAATAATAGTTGTCTTACCAGTACCAGCATATCCTTTCAATATGAAACAACTCTCTTTTGTAAATGTCTGAAGAAAATCCCCTAGCAAATCAAAAACTTGCTCTTGTTGAGCTGTTGGAGACCATAAAAATTGTTGTGAAAGTAAATTTTTTATATGCACATTCAAAGTTATTCAAAAAGGTTTGTCAATTCAATTCTAAAAGCTAATTTTGTTAGATGGGCATAATGTCGGGATCAATACAATATACTTTTTCATGAATTACATTTCTGCAGATTTTCATTTACACTATATTCCTTCATACACTTTGTATATCCAAAGTGATTTATATCGTGATCATTTAATAGTCGTAGGTTTGGATAATGATGTCTTGGTATATATTGCATACGACAATGAAAAACCATCATTGGAGGCAACGAAGATTTTAAGTTTTCCATTTGAAAATGTATATATAAGTCTCCCACATCAAAGTCTTGTTTGGGTTCCGTCGGAAGTGTTTGATCCTACAGATTTAGCGCTTTATAAGGATTATTTTGTTGAGACTAAAATAGATAAAATTCAATACAAACAAATAGAAAGTCAGGGTGTGACAGCCTTGTATCAAATTGATTCAACATTACAAAGCAGATGGAAGAATGCTTTTCCACAAGCTACAATTCTACCAAGTTTCTCTGCTTTATTAAGTCAAGCATTCAATAATATAAATTGTGATTTGGAGTTATTGTGTGTACATATATACGGTACTCAAGCAGACTTGTTTTTATTTGTAAATGGTGAAATCCGTTTATTCAATACATATGAAATTCATAATCCAGATGATTTAGCCTTTTATGTTTTATCAATTATGAAGAATTTTTCTATTAGTGGTAAAATTCAAAAGGTGTTATTGAGTGGAGCATCGATTGATTCTGAATGGGGTAAACGTATTGATATCTACACAAAGCAACTGGTAGAAATGAAATCCACTTTCGACTGGATCGTGAAAAATAAGGATGTATCCTTATCTATTAAATCATTGAATACTTTGGCAGATTTGTCTATATGCGAGTAATAGGAGGGAAGATTGGTGGTATACGATTGAATCCGCCTTCAAATTTGCCTGTACGTCCTACAACGGACATCGCAAAGGAGGCTTTATTCAATATTTTGCAACATCAAATAGATTGGGAAGATTGCAGTTGTTTGGATTTATTTTGTGGTACAGGAAATATTTCATTTGAGCTAGCATCTCGTGGCGTACAAGAGGTTGATGCGATTGATATCCATGCCAAATGTTTGTTTTACGTAAAGGATATTGCCAAACAGTATGATTTGAATATTGCAACGCGCAAAGCTGATGTATTCAAGTTTGTTTCTTCCTGTAAGAAAAGTTACGATTTCATATTTGCTGATCCACCATATGATGTCGCACAGCTGCCGCACTTACCTCAAATGATTTTGGATAATGGATTGTTAAAAGAAGGTGGTATATTAGTAATAGAACATCCCTCTACACGCAAATTAGTTGATCACGATTTATTTGTGGAAACTAGAAAGTATGGATATTCTTCTTTCAGTTTTTATCAAAATAAGTAGATATGAAAGTAGCTGTATTTCCAGGTTCATTTGATCCATTTACCCAAGCACATAAAGATTTGGTGGATAGAGGACTCAAGCTTTTTGATAAGATCTATATCGCTATAGGAGTCAATTCTGCAAAAAAAGGATTGATGGAGTTTGAAACTCGCAAGTTAGCTATTACCGAATTATATAAAGACGAATCCAAAGTTATTGTTGATACTTTTACTGGGTTAACTATAAACTATTGCAAGAGTGTAAAAGCACAATTTATTTTGAGAGGTTTGCGTAATTCAAATGACCTAGTATTTGAAGATGCAATAGCGCAAAATAATTTGATTTTGGCTCCTGAGATTGAAACCTATTTTTTATTGGCTCGAACAGGATTAGCTCATATTTCCTCTACGATAGTTCGTGATATATTATCGAATGGTGGATCTGTGGATACTTTGGTTCCAGCAGAAGTTTTGAAACACATAAAATAAGTGAAATTATAATATTGATATAAAGCGTCTTATGTAAAAGTAAGGTGCTTTTTTATTTTTATTGTAACCTTTTCTATTTGGATTGCAACTAATGTAATAAAAGGAGAAAATTATGATAGGTTTTACAGAGTTGTATTTTATTGTCGGGGTATTAATTTTAATACTAGTTTTTGTAGCTTTATTAATGTCAATTTATTTTTTCTATAAATATAAAATGGCAAATCCATCAAAAAGTTTTGATAACAGTGAGGAGGTTAAAAATATTTGGGTTCGAAGAGCAATTGTTGTTTTAGGACTAGCAATAGGAATTATTATTGCTGAAATATTAAGTAATCTTGGATTAATGAATTCTAGTGCAATTTATTTATCAATAATCTTGCTTTGTTTAGGAGCGTCAATGTTGGTCGCAAACAAAGTTGACAAGAAAAATTCTACTGAAGAGTAATTAGAATGGATAAACTTTACATCGATAAAGTATTGGCTGGAGATTTATCTGCTTTCAACTATTTTTTGAAAACTTATAAAGATATGGCTTATTCGGTGGCAATATCCATTGTCAAGCAAGAGCATCTTGCTGAGGAAATCGTACAAGATGCTTTTATGATTTGTTATCAATCGTTAAAAAATTTTAAAGGTAATTCAAAATTTAGTACTTGGCTTTATCGGATAGTGGTGAATTGTGCTTATGGAACTTTACGTAAGACCAAAAACAATAATCAAGAATTTGATGTGGAAGTTCACGATGTTTCTTTTGACGAATCTACATTTCAATTGTTAGAGAAAAAGGAAAAAGAACATATGGTACAGGAAGCTTTGTTAAATCTACCTGCAAATGAAGCATTGGCTTTACGCTTATTTTATCTCGAAGAATTAAGTGTGCAGGAGGTAAGAGAAGTGACAGGTTGGACGGAAACAAATATTAAAACAATTTTGCATCGTGGTAGAAAAAGACTTTATGCTATTTTGTCAAAGTTAATGAAAGGAGAATATTATGGAATTGCGAGATAAAACGATGAGAGAAATACTCTCACATAGTAAACTTGATTTGCCTTTTTCTGATTTTGATGGTCGTATGATTCATAAAATCCAAGAATATGAAGTAAAGAAAAAAGCTGCTGAGAAAAATAAATTTTATAGCTATATCTGTTTTCTTGCTGGAATTATTTTAGGAACTCTTTTGAATTATTTGATGAGTCAAAATTTAAATGAACTTGTTCCTTCTGGTGCATCGCAAGATAAAATTGTTTCGGTTATACAGTTGCTATATGTAGTATTAATCGTGTTGTTCGCTGATAAACTATGGAAATTATCCAAAATGGACTTGAAAAAGCTGTTTAGGTAATTGGATATTTTGTCATGCTGAATCTTGATGAAGCATCTGCATTATTATCTTTTAGATGTTTCGACAAGTCTCAACATGACATTTTATTTTTATGTTCGGATAAATTTTATTTTATTTCCTTTAATTTTACCGTTACTGCCTTCTTTGATGATTTGTGTAGCAACTTTTCTTTTTACTGCTATATAGGCTTCTTTGTCTTTTACTTCTATGACACCTATATCATCTTTTTCTAATCCATCTAACTTTAAGATATAGCCTACAATATCAATTTTATTGACTTTATCTTTTTTACCCGCTGAAATATACAAAGTAGAGTATGGTGTATTATTTGGAAGATATAAATCCTCTTCCACTTTGATTTCTTCAGTTGACTCTGGCAAGTAAGGGAAATTATCATCAGGTTTTAACATGACAATTACTTCACCTTTTGCATGCATACGTGCAGTACGGCCATTACGGTGAATAAATGCATCCTCTTTGCCTGGTAATTGATAATGAATAATTACATCAATTTCGGGGATATCCAATCCACGCGCAGCTAAATCTGTAGTCAATAAAATACGATTGCTATTATTTCTAAATTTTAAAATAGACAATTCACGATCGCGTTGCTCTAATCCACCGTGAAAAACATCGTGGATCAAATCACGATCATCAAGTAGTTCTGAAATATGATCGACAGCTTCACGATGATTGCAAAAAATCAAAATCTTTTGTTCGCCAAGCGTACACAATAGATTAAAAAGTGTTCTTAATTTATATTGAACAGGAGAAATTACTTTTTTATAGATTATCGACGGCTTGTTCTCTTGCGAATCCAAGTTGTCTACTTTGATAGCATTGTCTAGTGCCACAAAGTCAGGTAACACATCCAAGTCGGTGGCAGATGTCAGTATTTTTTGCTTTATATTCGGATGAGCTTGCATAATCTCCTGCAGCTGATCCTGAAAACCTAGTTCCAATGACTTGTCAAATTCATCCAATACAAACGTGTGTACATCAGCTGTACTAATATAGTTGCGTTCTAAGTGATATATAATACGGCCAGGCGTTCCAATAATAATTGTTGGAGCTTCTTTGAGTGCGTTTCGTTCGGTTTTGGTGTCATGTCCACCGTAGACGCAAAGAATCTTATAACCTGTAATAACTTTTTTGATGAAAGATTCAATCTGTAATGCCAACTCTCTCGTAGGTACTACAATAAGAGCTTGCGTTTTTAAATTCTTGTCTGATTGAATTAATTTGGATACTAGTAAACTAAAAGCTAATGTCTTGCCAGATCCTGTAGGAGAGAGTAGTACAAAATCTTGGTTTGGTTTGAATTGGTCTAACACGCTATTTTGCATGCTATTCAATTCAGCGATTTGTAGTTTTTTGAGTATCGATGTTATTTCCATGATGCAAAAGTAGGTAAATAAAAGAGGCTTTAGTTATAACTGTTAAAAGTTTGTTAAGACAATGCTGTCAAGATGAGTTTGGCATAAGGATTGAATATGTTTTAGTAATTCATAATTTAGGTTAATAATTGGTTAGTTAAGAAGCCTTCAATCTCCCCGGTTGAAGGCTTTTTTATTTTATGATCTATAACAATAGTTATTAATATTTACTTATTTTTGGATTAAATAGTATTATTAGTATATTAGTGTCCGAAATACACTAAGTGTATTGTGTGAAAAAGTCATAAACCCAATTAAAATAAAATGAGTTTAATTATCGATGTTAAAGCGCGTCAAATTTTAGATTCGCGCGGTAATCCAACAGTGGAAGTAGATGTTACTACGCAAAATGGTTTTGTAGGTCGTGCTGCGGTTCCTTCTGGAGCTTCAACAGGTGCATACGAAGCAGTAGAATTGCGTGATGGTGATAAGTCAAAATATTTAGGAAAAGGCGTTCTTAAAGCTGTTGAAAATGTAAACACTAAAATTGCTGAGGCTTTAGTAGGTGTTGATGTATTCGAACAAAATGCTATTGACAAGATCATGATTGATCTTGATGGTACTGAAAATAAAGCTAATTTAGGTGCTAATGCTATTTTGGGTGTTTCTTTGGCTGTAGCTAAGGCTGCTGCTCAAGAGTCACGTCAACCGTTGTACCGTTATATCGGTGGTGTAAATGCTAATACATTGCCTATCCCAATGATGAATATTATCAATGGTGGTTCACACTCTGATGCGCCAATCGCATTCCAAGAGTTTATGATTATGCCAGTTGGTGCACCTTCATTTTCTGAAGCTTTACGTTGGGGAGCTGAAGTATTCCATACATTGAAAAAAATCTTACACGACCGTAATTTATCTACAGCAGTAGGTGACGAAGGTGGTTTTGCTCCTACGTTCGACGGCACTGAAGATGCAGTTGAAACTGTGTTGAAAGCTATCGAAACTGCAGGTTACAAAGCTGGTGAGCAAATCTGTTTAGCATTAGACTGTGCGGCTTCAGAGTTTTACAAAGACGGTAAATACGACTACACTAAATTTGAGGGTGATAAAGGTGCTATCCGTACAAGCGAGGAGCAAGCTGCTTATTTAGCTGAATTGTCAGTTAAATATCCAATCATCTCTATCGAAGATGGTATGGCTGAAGATGACTGGGCTGGTTGGAAAACTTTAACAGAGAAAATCGGTGACCGTGTACAATTAGTAGGAGACGATTTATTCGTGACGAATACTGTACGTTTGCAACAAGGTATTGAGTCAGATACTGCTAACTCTATCTTAGTAAAAGTTAATCAAATTGGTTCTTTAACAGAGACAATTAATGCGGTTACATTGGCTCAAAATTCTGGATACACTTCAGTAATGTCTCACCGTTCGGGTGAAACTGAAGATGCTACTATTGCTGACTTAGCGGTAGCGTTGAACTGTGGTCAAATCAAAACTGGTTCGGCTTCACGTTCTGATCGTATGGCTAAATACAATCAATTGTTACGTATCGAAGAAGAATTGGGTGTAAACGCACGTTTCATCGGTAAAGATTTCAAATTTGCAATCAAAAAATAAGTTATCTTATTTTAAGACAAAGTAAAAAGGAGAAACGAAAGTTTCTCCTTTTTACTTTAATGGAAAAACTATATATTTATTCCATAATAAAACATAATCTTATTTTTGCGTCATGGATAGAGCTGTATCATTACTAAAAAATAAATTCCTTATAGCAGGAGTAGCATTCTTGGTATGGATGTGTTTTTTCGATAGATATGATTTGGCTACTCAATATGGCTATCAAAAAGAGCGAAACAAACTGGAGTATGAAAAGGAATTTTATACTACTGAAGTTTCTAATTTAGAAAAATCTATAAAGGATGCGCAATATAGTCCAAGTGAAATACAGCGTATAGCTCGTGAAAAATATAAAATGAAAAAGGACAATGAAGATATTTATGTAATATCTGAAGTTGAAGCTAAGAACTAAACAAAAACCCAATTATATATTGGGTTTTTGTTTTATATGGCTGCAATTAAGATGCGTAGATTGCTTTGTTTACATCATCTCGACATATTTAATTAACCAATTTTTAATAATTACTTTATATAATATTAGTTTGCAGATAGTATTTTTGAACAAACAACGAACTATGAATATCAAACTATTATTAGCTGCTGGATTACTAAGTCTAGGTGTTGCTCATGCGCAAGATTTTGCTAAAGGTATTGTCTATGAGGATACCAACAAAAATGGGAAAAAGGATAAATCCGAAATAGGATTGAAAAATGTATCAATAAGTAATGGTGTAGATGTAGTGCTTACTAATGATCGTGGTGAGTATCAATTACCAGTCGGTAACGACAATATTATTTTTGTAATAAAGCCTACTGGTTATTCTTTTTCATTGAATGATAAGAACCTTCCTCAGTTTTATTATGTGCATAAACCAAATGGTTCGCCAAAATTGAAGTATACTACGATTGATTCAACAGGAAAACTTCCAAAATCACTTAATTTTCCATTATATCCACAGCAAGAAGATACAAAATTTAAAGCTTTAATTTTTGGAGATCCACAGGCATATAATTTGGATGAAATAGCCTATTTCAGGAAAGGTATTGTTGATGATATTAGTGAAGATAGTGCTATTAAATTCGGAATTAGTTTGGGTGATTTAGTGGGGGATCACTTAGTGCTCCATGCTCCATATCAGGATGCTATCAAAGAAATAGGAAAACCTTGGTATAATGTGATGGGGAATCATGACATGAATTTTGATGTAAAAGCTGATTCATTGTCTGACGAAACATTTGAATATCATTTTGGTCCTAATAATTACGCTTTTCATTATGGTAATGCCTATTTCATTGTTTTAGATAATATTCTGTATCCAAATCCTAAAACGGGAAAGGGTTATTTAGGAGGATTTAGAAACGATCAATTGGATTTTGTCGAAAATAGTTTGAAACATGTTTCTAAGGATAAACTTATTGTATTAAGCTTTCATATTCCATTAGGAAATAAAGATTCGGAAGCATTTAGACATCATGATAGACATCGTTTATTTGACATTTTAGCGCCATTTAAACATACTGTTTCTATGTCTGCGCACACGCATTTTCAGAAGCAAATTTTTTATGGTAAAGCGGATGGTTGGAAACAAGAAAATCCTCATCACGAATATAATGTGGGAACAACATCAGGTGACTGGTATTCGGGAATGTATAATTTGAAAGGAGTGCCAAGTTCGACAATGCGAGATGGTACCCCTAAAGGATACGCAATATTAAATATAGATAATAATTCGTATTCGTTTGACTATAAGGTGGCTGGTGAAGCCAAGGAGTACCAAATGAATATAGTAGCACCGCGTGTCGTGAATGAAAAACAAGTAAAGCGTTACAAGGTTGCTGTTAATTTTTTCATGGGTAAGAGTAGTGATACAGTTCAATATAGATTTGGTAATGCTGAATGGAAAAATATGAATTATATCGAACAGCCTGATCCTGCATATCAATACGAATTATTAAAGTATGATACAGCTGAAAAATTAATAGAAGGAAGACGTCCGTCAAATGCCGTCAATTCAACTCATCTATGGGAAGCTAAATTTCCAAATAAATTAGCTGTAGGAAATCATAATTTGGAGATTAGGGCTGTTGATATGTATGGTAAAACACATACTCAAAAAGTTACTATTGAAGTCGTAAAATAATTTAAGTATATAATTTTTGTGAATTAGAGGATGGGAATTACCCATCCTCTTTTTTGTTTTACACCATTTCTTCAAAATGATTCGATGTGTTAAATTTTTATAAAGGACATTTTTGCTTCATAATATTATAATAACATGCTTTTAATAGCTTGTTGATATGATCTCTCTATTCTTGCATCAAGAAAAACAAATTAAATTAATCTATAATTCTATGAATCACTACCTATTAAAGGTCTGTTTATTCGGTACCTTAATAAGTTTTTCAAGTTGTAAAAATGAAAGTTCACTTTCAACTTCAACTGCGTATGATCCTACGAAAGATGTCGTATTAAAATCGTTTTATCCCACAGAAGGGGGAGCGCGAGACAAGATTCTTTTGGATGGTGAAAATTTTGGATCAGACCCGTCAAAAATTAGAGTCTATTTTAACAAAGCACAGGCTAAGGTAATTTCTAGTAGCGGAAATCGTATCTATGCGTTAGTTCCTAGATTACCAGGAGAGAACCCAACTGTTTCTGTAGTTGTTGGTGCTGATTCTGCGATTTACGAGAATAGTTTTCTTTATCACACACAAGCACTTGTGAGTACGGTAACCGGTAATGGAGTTAAAACTTTTACACCAGGTACATTATCCGATGCGACAGTGTATGGAAAATACCTAGAGCTAGATCGTGAGGGTAATATTTTTATGTCTTGGCGAGATGGAAATTCAGCAGGGAGTAGTGCAGCGACATTTGGAGTTGCAAGAATTAATGAGTCAGAAAATATTGTTACGCCATTGATTCAGGCAGAATCTGCTAATCGCGTTTTATATGCGAATGGTCTCACTGTTGATCGTTCTACAGGTGTCCTCACCGCTGCACATGAATCTGTTCAGGAGGTGATGTTCACTTTTGATCCGAAGGAAGCTTGGTATCCTAGGCAGCGTAACATGAAGTATTCTGATAGTGATTATGCATCTATCGTGGTGGGGGATAGATATAAAAACTTTATAACATTCTCTCCTTGGGATGGAAATTTATATACACGCTATAGAGATGGCAAGATCGCAAGAATTAATCCACAAACATTAGAGGCAACAATCATTCATCAAGGACCATATGGATCACAATATGGTCAGGCAATCAATCCTGCAAAACCATGGGAATTATATATCACATTACATTCCAATGCAAGTCCTATAGAATTTAGACAAGGTATTATGGTCTTGGATCTTAGAAATCCTAATGGTACAGGTGGCTTTAAAAGGTTGAATGCACCCGGAGGATCGGCGTTTAAAGATGGATCTATTGAGGATGCGTTGTTTAATTTTCCAAAGGACATCAAATTTGATAATGATGGAAATATGTTTGTAGCAGATTATGGGAATCATTGTATTCGAATGGTGTCTCCTGAGGGTGTGGTAACTACTGTCGCTGGCCAACCGGGAAAACCTGGATATAAAGATGGCGGTCCTACCGAATCACTTTTTAATCAACCATGGGGAGTAGCAGTAAATGAGTTGGGACACATTTATATTGCTGACTGGTCAAATGCTAGAATCCGAAAATTAGTTATAGAATAATCAACCTCTTATTAGAAAAATGAAAGTTTCACAACTTATAGCCTTGCTATTAACTATCGTATTCACGATACCATCTTTTGCGCAGCAAGGAAAAGAATTATCCATAGCAGGTACTGTCGTAGATAAGGATAATAATCCACTATCCAACGTATCCATCTATGTAAAAGATAAACCATCATCAGGGTCATCTACAGATGGTGAAGGTAAATTTAAACTTAAGGTTATTTATGGTGACAAAATTGTGTTTAGTTTTATAGGTTTCGAAACACAGGAACATCTAAGTATTGAAGATAAGGCAGATTTGTTAATTACCCTAAATGAAGACAATTCTACTATTGATGAAGTAGTAGTAGTAGGATTGGGTAATGTACAACGTAAAATTAGTTCTGTAGGAGCTATCACTTCTGTCGATACAAAAGATTTACAATCTCCTGCACCATCTATTACCAATTTATTAGGAGGTCGTGCTGCAGGTGTAATTTCGATGCAGAGTAGTGGTGAACCAGGTAAAAATATTGCAGACTTTTGGGTTCGTGGTATAGGTACTTTTGGTGCTAATAACAGTGCTCTTGTATTAATTGATGGACTAGAAGGAAATCTGAATACAATTGATCCTGCAGATATTGAAAGTTTTTCGATATTAAAAGATGCTTCAGCTACAGCTGTATATGGTGTGCGTGGTGCAAACGGTGTTGTTTTGGTGACCACAAAAAGAGGTTTGGTAGATCGTATTCAATTGACAGCTAGAGCCAATGCTACTCTTTCATCTTTGAATCGATTACCTAAATACTTGGATGCATATAATTATGCTTTATTAGCAAATGAAGCTAATGTAATTCGAGATGGTTCACCATTATACAATCAAGTAGAGATGGGTATTATTAAAGATGGTTTGGATCCAGACTTGTACCCTAATGTAAATTGGCAAGAAGAAATTTTAAATAAAAACTTCTGGTCTAATAGTTATTATGTAAGTGGTAGAGGTGGTAGCGAAGTCGCTCGTTATTTCTTAAGCTTAGGTGGTAAGACACAAACTGCTGCATACAAAGTTGATGAGAATTCAGTTTACAGTTCAAATGTTGGTTTCAATTCATACAACTACCGTATTAATTTAGATGTTAATTTAACGAAGTCAACGAAGGTGTTCTTGGGATCAGATGGTTTCTTATCTGTATTAACGCAACCAGGAGTGGCTAACACAGATTATATTTGGGGGGCACAATCTCGTTTGACTCCGTTGAGTATTCCTACTCAATTTTCAAATGGTTTATTGCCAGGGCGTGGATCAGGTGACCAATCTTCTCCCTATGTAATGATCAACAGAACAGGAAAAGCAGCAGACGAAGAATATAGAGGAAAAACGACATTAGCGTTAAACCAAGATTTGTCATCGGTATTGGATGGTTTGAAATTTAGAGTTCAAGGTGCCTATGATATTTACAGTTACTTTAATGAGCGTCGTCGTGTACAGCCTGCATTATACAATGGTATTGGTAGAGCTGCAGATGGTTCTTTAATCACAATTTTAACGGTTCCTGAGGAAAAGGCTAATTATTTTAAAGAGACTAGGCAATTCCGTAAATATTTCTTAGAATCGGTAATCAATTACGATAAAGTTTTTAACAATGATCATCGTACATCAGCATTGATTTATTATTATCTAAGTGATGCAAAAGATACTGATGATGCTATTTCAAATCTTGAGGCTATTCCATTACGTTACCAAGGAGTTTCGAGTCGCTTTACATATGGTTATAAGGATACCTACCTTTTAGATGCCAATTTTGGATACACTGGATCTGAAAACTTTCAGCCGGGGCGTCAATATGGATTCTTCCCTTCAATAGCTGTAGGGTGGGTTCCTTCAAGTTATGAATTCTTACAAGAGTCTGCTCCATGGTTGAACTATTTCAAAATTAGAGCTTCATATGGTTCTGTTGGAAATGACCGTATTTCTAATACACGATTCCCATATTTAACAAAAGTAAATCAAGGTACTACGAATGCTAATAGTGATAGTGATTTGTGGGGGATAGGTGGAATCGAAACAATAGGAGAGACCCGTATAGGCGCAGACAATTTAGCATGGGAACGCGCTATCAAATCAAACATCGGTTTCGAAGGAAAGTTTTTTAACAACAAAATTGATTTTGTCTTTGATATATTCAAAGATGAGCGTAATGGTATTTTTCAACAACGTGTTCAGGTGCCAGATTATGTAGGTGTCATGAACAATCCGTTTGCGAATGTTGGTCGTATGCAAAGTTCTGGTATGGATGGTAATATTTCCTATAAAGGTAAGATCGCTTCTGATTTTAACTTTACTGTACGCGGTAACTTTACTTATGCGAAGAATATGGTTTTGAATTGGGAACAAGCATACCTAGAGTATCCCTATTTAGAATTTAATGATTTCCCGCATAATTCAATAAGAGGCTTCCAATCATTAGGTTTATTCAAAGATCAAAACGATATCAACTATAGTCCACAACAAACATTCGGAGCAGTAATGCCAGGTGATATTAAATACAAAGATGTTAATGGTGATGGTATTATTGATAATCTGGACAAAGTGCCGTTGACTCATAATGATGAAATACCACTGTTGATGTATGGATTTGGTGGAGAGATTAGTTATAAGAATTTATCACTAGGAGTATTATTCAAAGGTACAGGAAGTAGTCCTTTCTTTTACGGAGGCATTGGGTATAGACCATTTTATGAAGGCGCAATGGGTAATGTTTTAGATATCGTGGCTGATCCATCGAATCGTTGGATTCCAATGGAATATGCCGTGGCAAATGGTATTGACCCAACTTTAGCGGAAAATCCAAATGCTAAATTTCCTCGTCTATCGTATGGTGGAAGCGCAAATAATAATCAAACCTCGACATTCTGGCAAGGAGATGCAAAATATATTCGTCTACAAGAGGTAACTGTAAGCTATCATTTAAATCCGAATTTCTTGAGACGAGCAGGTATCAAATCGATGGATCTTCAATTTGTGGGTAACAACTTATACACTTGGGATACCGTGAAAATATTCGATCCTGAGCAAGCAAGATATAATGGTCGTAGATACCCAATACCTTCAACATATTCAGTACAGGTATACATTAATTTTTAATTGAGAAAGATATAATTCAACTAAATGAAAAATTCGATTCTAAAAAGAGTATTTGGAGCATCAGCATTAGTGATTGCCTTGTCAACTACGTCATGTAAGGATTATTTAAATATCGATAATTATTTTGATGATGAATTTAAGATAGATTCAGCATTCAGTAGTACTCGAAATATAGAAGCGTATATGTGGGGAGCAGCATCTATGTTTAAAGATGAATCTCAAACTATTCGAAACAGCTTCACGCCAGGTCCAATGGCTACTGATGAAGGTTTTAATGGATTAACGAATGCCAATGGTAGTGGAAATATATATCATGGTATGGATTTCGCTACTGGTCGTATAACTCCTGATTTTTATGGTGAGGGAGCTACCAATTTAAATCAATGGGGAAATTATTACAAGATAATCAGGAAATGTAATTTGATTATTCAGAATCTAGATACACCACAAGACTTAACGAATGCAAATAGAGCGAGAATTGAAGGATATACTAGGTTCATTAGAGCGTATGCATATTATTATCTTTTATTAGATTACGGTCCACCTATTATTTTAGGTGATGAATTAGTCAATACAAACGAAGAATTGGCTTACTACGATCGTGAGCGTGCTACTTTTGATGAGGCTATGGAATACGTGTGTAATGAGTTTGAGTCTGCAGCATTATTAATTCCTAATGAAGTGGGTATTTTGGATTTTGGAAAGCCTACTCGTGGTGCAGCTTATGCATTAGTAGCCCGCCTGAGGCTAATGCATGCGAGTCCTCTTTTCAATGGAGGACAAGTAGCAAGTTCGTATTTTGGTTCTTGGGTGCGTGAGTCAGATGGTGTTCACTATGTTTCTCAACAATATGATGATAAAAGATGGGCTATTGCAGCAGTTGCTGCAAAGCGTGTGATGGATATGGGGAAATATAAGCTGTACACAGTTGAGGCTGATGAACAGACTGCAACCCTACCTCAGGGTGTCGTTTCTGATCCTAATTTTTACAGTTCATTTCCTAATGGCGCTGGTGGTATTGATGCATTTCGTTCGTATTCAGACATCTTTACGGGTGAGGCGTATGCAGCAATTAATCCTGAATTCATCTGGGCAAGAAATACTTCATATTTGAATGGTACTATCAACCAAGGCGCATTTCCTCCATCGTTAGGTGGGTGGGGAAGATTTTGTGTGACTCAAAAAGTTGTTGATGCGTATTTAATGGATGATGGTCGTACCAAAGAAGAAGCTTCTGCAGATGGTTATTATTCAGAATCAGGATTTACTACGCAAGCCAAACGATTCTCAGGCTATCCATTGAATACGGGTATATACAATATGTACGCAAATCGTGAAATGCGATTTTATGCTTCTATAGGTTTTAATGGAGCTGTTTGGCAAAATCTTAGTGTGGTGTCTAAAACCAATCATATTGCCGATTACTTTTTTCAAGGGGCAGATGGTCGTGGTGGTGTTACTGCTTCGTCACCAAATTATCCGATCACAGGCTATGTTATCAAAAAATACAATCACCCAATGGACGCGCTGACAGGAACGGGTGCACGTAGAATAGATAAGGCATATTCAATAATCCGCTATGCTGAGATTTTACTAATCTATGCAGAGGCGATAAATAATTTGAAAGGAAGTCATACGGTGACTTTAGGAAACCAAGATTATGTGTTGAGCCGTGATGAAGAGGAAATTAAAAAATCTTTTAATCAAGTTCGTTATCGTGCAGGTCTTCCTGGTCTTTCTCAAGCGCAGTTGAATCAGCCTGATTTAGTTCAAGAGCAGATCGAACGTGAACGTATGGTTGAATTCTTATGGGAAAACCTTCGTTATTACGATGTGCGTAGATGGGGAATTTACGAAGATACTGAACGTGAACCAATGAGTGGGATGAATCCTGATGGTGCGACACCTGATACATACTATCGTCGTGTGATACCTGGTTCTTCTTCTTTCTTGAAAAGAGAGGTAAATAAAAAATTAGTTTGGCTTCCGATTCCACGTGCGGAATTGCGAAGATTACCTTCTGTCTCACAAAACCCTGGTTATTAATAGTTAAACTGTAAAATTAAAAAAATGAAACGTAGAATATCAGTACTACTAAGCTTGCCTTTTTTTCTGTTTTCTTGTAATGATAAGGATGTATTTGAACAGGAAATGTATAAAAATGTTGTGGCTTTAATCAGTAGTTCCTACCATAATAATTTTGAAGAAATAGTCCCGTTAAATGGTGAAGAAGTGTTAGGGTATATCACAGCATCGGTTGGAGGTTCTTATGCTCCAAAAAGTGATTTGACAATTAATTTAGTCCAAGATACGATACCTTTTGATAGATACAATTGGTCCTTATACGATGCAGATACAAAATTATATGCCAAGTTATTAGCAAAGGATAAATACGAAATTCCATCATCTCAAATTATTATAAAAGCTGGCGAACGTACAGGCCGTGCTTTAGTAAAATTGCGTCCAGAGGGATTGTCTCCAGATTCGACATATTTCATCAGTTTACAAGCAATGGCAGAGAACGGAATTGAGATCAATTCAAAAAAAAGTAATGTGCTTTATAAAGTGATGATATATAACCAATATGCCTCACAAGCAACAAACTCATTTTATACCATGTCGGGATTACAAGATGGGGCGATTACAGCTGCTAGCAAACAATTGTTTCCGTTATCAAAGAATAGCGTACGTGTAATTGCTGGTATAGAATCTTTTGCGAGTAATGAAGAAAGTATCGCTAAAACGTCCATGATGCTTGAGGTCGGAGCGGATAATAGTGTGACTATAAAGCCTTACAAAGATCTTGTGATACGTCAAATAGATAACGATACGCGCTATCCCAATGTATTCAAAGTGGAAGAATCTTTTGGTCGTAAATTTAATGTGTTTTCTTTGTGTTATGAATACAAAGTCGGAAATACAACAAAATTAATGCAGGAAGAATTAAGAATGGAAGTGAGAGATTAGAATATCGATTTATCTTATAACAAAAAATACAAGGGTAATATTCAAAATATTACCCTTGTATTTTTTTGTTAATTAAATAATTCCTCCACCTATCGATAGTCTAAATACACCTAAGAATATCGCAACCAAACATATTATTATAGCACCTCTACTTTTACCAATAATGGAAAACAATAATCCTATTACTGCAAAAGGAATATTTAACCAGTTTAGCCAGCCTAAAAGTGGTATAAAGCCTAGAAATAACCCAATAAGTGAAAGTATACCAAATAATCTTCCTATTGTTTTCATATTATCAATTTGTTTTTATAAATATATAATATTCTTAATTCTGTTAAAACAAAATTAGGGTTGTACTTCTAATAATTACTTAAAGTCCTCCAAAATCAGTCTAACTATCAAATGGAGGGATCCATTTTTTAAATTGAAAAAATGTCTGTCCTAATTTTGGAAATATCACTGATTCTACTTTATGATGAAAAATGGTGTACCGCATTGTGCTTATTTATTCGTACGGAAGTGTGTTAATACATCGTCATTTCCATTGAAGTAATGGGGGAATATTACAATTAATACCGCTGAAGATGTTATATTTGTACTAGAGACTATACATTTTATGAAATATTTGTTTTTACTATCGACTTTGTTTGTTTTGGCTTCTTGTACAAATAAACCCGAAGAAAAGTCATTAGAGCAATTGGATAAGAAATCTGCCAGAGAGGTTACTCTTAAAACAGTAACGCAAGGCGATAGCGTTTTGCATATCACTACGCAACATATTTGGTATAATGGGGAGCAAGTAGCTTCCAAATCTGATACCATCAAAACAGAGCTTGCTCCTAAAACTTGGGGATCTGTAGATACAGCAAATACCTTAGGTAAAGTCCCAATTTATGTTACTGTACAATAATGAGAAAAACAACAACTAGAAATATACAATTAGTATTGATTACATCCGTGTTGGCCTCTTGTGGGCAGCCGAATACTTCATCTAATGATAAACAACGTGTCTTCATGCGTGCTGATTCCACAGCGCAGTATACCGAGGTAAGTAATAATTACAACCAAGGTAACGGAGGTGGAATGGGAATGGGATCTTCGTTATTGTGGTTCATGGCTTTTAGACATATGGGCGGGATGCTAGGCTATGCCAATAATAGCTTACACCCACAATCTGTATCGGGTACGAATGCGGCTAAAGCTTCTGCTTTCAATGCACAGCGTGGCGGATTTGGTAAATCGGCAGTTTCATCTACACCTAGAGCTTCAGCTGGATCGTAATGCACATTAAGAAACTACGTATAGACCCCAATTGGCAATCTCGATTGGAATCTATCGGCTATGGTTATCACAGCTTGGGTGGGGTACCGTATTGGGTGGATGACTATTACTATGAGATACGTGCCAAGGATGCTGACATGATCTATAAGGCGACCAATGAGCTATGGAATATGTGTCTACAAGCTGTAGAATATGTGATTCAGCATAAATTATATAGCAAATTTCATATCCCTGCTTATATGATTCATCATATCGAGCGCAGTTGGGAAAATGATGATCCTTCGATCTATGGTCGATTTGATTTTGCATTTGATCCTAGTGATGGTGAGCTTAAGATGTTGGAGTTTAATGCGGATACGCCTACTTCATTGTTCGAAACAGGTATTGTACAATGGAATTGGAAGAATCATTATTTCCCTGAATTGACTGATCAATTCAATAGCATCCACGAACAGTTGATTGAAAGCTGGAAAGGACTTCAACCTTTTTTAAAGGGGGATATTTTACACTTTTCTTGTGCTAAGGAGACACTAGAAGATTTGACAAATGTTGAATACCTACGTGATACGGCTATACAAGCAGGTATCAATACGAAGTTGGTATATATCGATGATATTGGCTGGGATGGTAGAGCTTTTGTTGATCTAGAAGGAGAGGAGATCAAATCTATTTTCAAATTATATCCTTGGGAATGGATGGTGCGCGAGGACTTTGGATTCAATATTGTGAATGATAGTAGCGAAGCGCAATGGATCGAACCGTCGTGGAAGATGTTGCTATCGAATAAAGCTATCTTGCCGATATTGTGGGAGCTATTCCCTAATCATCCATATTTGTTGGCGTCTTATTTTGAAAAACCAAGTCATTTGAAACATTATGTGCGTAAGCCTATATTATCTCGTGAGGGCGCTAATATAGAGATGTATTACGATAATGAAATGATATTTGATACTGAAGGCGAGTATGGTGAAGAGGGCTATGTGTATCAAGAATTGGCTACATTGCACCGTGAGGATACAGGTTTTTCAATTATAGGTAGTTGGGTGATTGGTCAGGAGTCTTGTGGGATTTCATTTCGTGAGTCAGATATGCCTATCACGACAGACAAAAGCCGTTTTATACCGCATATCATCCGTCATTAAAAATTATATAAAGGAATTAGGGCAGTAAGATTATGCTCTGAATTTCTTGATAAACTCTCTAGGCGTACAGTTATTATGCAATTTGAATTGTTTTGCAAAATAACTCAAAGACGTAAATCCAGCTGTAAATGCTACGCTGGAAATATTATTATCCGGGCGCAATAAAAGATTTCGTGCTAGCGCCATACGTTCGTGTAATATGTACTCACCAGGGGTACGGTGGCAGTAAGTTTCAAAAAATCTAAATAAAGTTCGTTTACTACAATTGCCTATTTCGGTTAGTTTGTCCATAGGGATTGGCTCTGAGATATGCTCTTTTATGTATTGTTTGACTTTGAAAAGCTGGTGATTTAGTTGCAGAAAATTCATTTCAGCGCTATGCTCTTGTTGTGCATAGATGATGCGTAGTAGAAAGGATTTTAATAGTAAATCATTTAATATTAGATTTCTGTTTGGTTCTTTGGTAAGAAGTAACAATTCGTTGAATGCCCTCGCTAATTCAGAATTGTTGTTAAAATGGAAATTACTATAATCTAATGTCCAGTCTCTATCTGGATATAATAAGGCCAAAGATTTCAATTGACTTTTTAATTTTTCACTAGGTATTAATATCGTAGCACACTGTACGGGGTTATTGTTATTGGCTTCGGGGAAGTCTGCATAGATGGTTTCACCTTCGGGTAGTATCAAAGTAGTGCCTGATTCGAAGATGAAGTTGGTGCTATTGTGAGAGTTAACGATTTTGTGGCCACGAAGCATAGAAGATATAGAAAGCCCATCATATTGGATCAATACCTTGGTTGACGATTGGAAAGTTTCGAAGATATTGATTTCGAAATCCCCACAATCGAATCGGGTTCTGTTCTCTAGTCCTTGCCTCAGATGTTTGGGTGTAAGGATGGATAGTAAATCTATAAAGTGCTTCATATTGTCGATTCAGTGGTTGTCATTATTGTTATACAAATTGACATTATGGTTATAACCAAGGTAAAATCAATTGTAGATCTTTAAAGTACGTTATAATCAATATATAAACAAGATAAATATGGCTAATATTACATTAGAGCAAGCCCGTCAAATCATTGATGCAGCAATCAAGAAGTCGGAATCCCTGGGCGTAAAAATGAATATAGCTGTCGTAGACAGCGGCACGAATCTAGTCGCATTCAATAAAATGGATGACGCGTGGTTAGGTTCAATAGATATCTCTCAGAAGAAGGCACGTACTGCACGATATTTCAATATGGATACTGGTATTATTGGTTCATTGTCCCAACCTGGAGGCTCACTGTATAATATTGAACATTCTAATGGTGGGTTGATCACATTTCCGGGAGGCGTGGTGATAAAAAATCGTGCTGGAGAGATCATCGGCGCAATAGGTGTAAGTGGCAGTACTGTGGAGGATGATCACGCTGTAGCTGATGCTGGCGCAGGTGCAATATTATAATTCAATATTTTTTTACACTACTATGCAACCATATGTTTGGTGTTTGCGTCTACTATACAAACACCACTCATATGAAATTACTTCGATTATATTTTTTAGGATTTTTATTTTCTTCAACATCATGCGTTGTTCAGACTAATCGTATTACTGGGCAGAAGATAAAAACATTCGATCTTGCGGCAAAAGAGTCCTTAACTTTTGTTCCTGAGGATAATAGATCTTTTCACTTATTTGTCGTGAATAAATCTGCAACTATGGCTAATTTGGATTTGAATGTAAACCAAAAAACATATGAAATAAGACCGAATGATACTTTGAAAATGGATAATGTAAAACTACAAGATCTGAAATTTTCAAATTCCAATACGACTAGTACACGCTTTACAATCTTTGTGCAGTTAGATAAGCAACAGTTTAGTTTTCCTAAAGAAGTAGTTCTTAAGAAGGTAGGTTAAGCTTTGATATCTAGTTCTTTAAAAAATTTTTCGTATTCTTCAAAACGATGTTCACGTATAGGACGTACATAAGGTTCGGTTTTGAAATATAATACCAAAGCAGGTTGTATAAGTTTATATTTATCTACGTATTCGTATTTTACTAATTCACCACTTTGAATACGCTGCTTTATTTTATTATGATAAGGATACATAGGTTTTATGATTTTGAATTAATAATTTGCTTTGCACAGTAATCTCCTGTACTAAAGCAAGCTTGTAATAAATAGCCGCCAGTAGGCGCTTCCCAGTCTAACATTTCGCCGATACAATAAATATTGGGGAATTTCTTTAGCGAAAGAGACTCGTTTAGTTCATCAAATTTGACACCACCCGCTGTCGAGATGACTTCATCTATAGGGCGAAAGCTGTGAATATGTATTGGGTATGCCTTAATAGCTTCAGCTAATAGCTTGGAGTTGGTGTATGTTACTTTATCCAATCTTTTAAGTAAGGATAGGGCAGTTTTATTTAATTTTAGTTTATTCTTTAAGATTTCAGCAGTTTTGTTGGAAGAATTTAAGCTGTCAATTATATCTTCTACCGAATGATTTGGTTTTAAATCAATTTGAATGGTCAGTGGGAAGGAGTGAGGACGAGTGAATCTATTTAAATAATAAATAGGACTTCCTTCGATACCATACTTGGTGAAAACGACTTCACCTTTTTTGCGCACAGTGCCGAATTGGACTTCAATATTTTTCAATACTTGACCTTCCAAATCATCGAAGGTTATGGTCGTATTATAACCAGAGTTAGCAGCGGATAAGGGGGATACGTGTATTCCTTTGTTTTTAAATACGCGAATCCATTTGGCATCAGAGCCAGTCTTTTGCCATGATCCACCACCTAATCCAAGAATAAGTTTGTTGTATGGAATTTCGATGTTTGCTTCTTTATGTTTAAAGTATATCTTATCATCATCAAAATCTACAAATTGATGCTCATAGTGAATTTGTACGCCTAATTCTGCTAATTTATCCAACCAAGATTGTAGCACTTGAATTGGTTTTATTGATTTTATAGGAAATATTTTGCCCGAGCTACCAACGTATGTTTCTATACCTATAGTTTTTAACCATGCAATAGTTTTATCGTTGTCGAATAATTGGACGATATGCTGAATTTCTGCTTTATCATATTTCAATATGAAGTCTGCTATTGGTTCGCTGTGTGTTAGATTGAAACCTCCATGTCCTGCTACGAGAAATTTGCGAGCTGCAGCTTTGTTTTGTTCGTAAATATGCACTTCTAGCCCTGCTTCAGCCAGTCGCTGCGCAGCCATTAATCCTGCAGGACCTGCACCAATAATGACAATAGGATATCTTTGCATACAGTTGCAAAGATATCCTATTCTTTATAATGACGGGCAAGGTCTTTTGAGAATTTGTATCAAAATAATTAGAAAGAGTAGGGTAGATATTAAGCTTAATAATTTTCTAACTTCCAGCGAAAGGACTTCCAAATATACCAACAGCCATTTCAGCCCAGACTAGAAAGCCTAGTATTAATATGATCCCTAAGAAAAGAAATCGCTGCGTATTGTTTTTTGTGAATTGGAACAGCAATTCAACAGCTAATCCAATAGTAGATAATAAAAGACCAGCTATAATAAAGTCAAAACCTGACCAATTTACTTCATTTGAAAATTGCATACCAATTATTGGTAGTAATAATATAAGTCCTATAATAGATAGTATTATCTTTCTTCTTTTGTTTAAAATCATTGTCATAATTCTTATCTGTTTATGTTTTGTAAAAGTACTTTGGTTTACAAAGTAAATGATAAATTATTAATATCAAGAATTTTTAGAAATATTTAACATTTAAGTCTTTATGGTTTAGGATATGCAATTGGGGTAATTTATATTTGTGGTTTAACTAATTAAGAATTTTGCGATAATTCGCTTTATAAACATTAATAAAATGCAATTAATCTACAAAGGAAAAACAAAAGATGTGTATAGCTTGGAAAATGACCAAGTATTATTAAAATTTAAAGATGATGTGACGGGGGAGAATGGTGTATTTGATCCTGGAGCGAATACGGTAGGATTGACAATCGAAGGCGCAGGTAAGTCTGGATTGAAAATGACGAAATATTTCTATGAGAAACTAAATTCGTTGGGTATTCCTACACATTTTGTTTCTGCTGATATTGACGCTGTGGAGATGGTTGTAAAACGAGCAAATGTGTTTGGAAAGGGTTTAGAGGTTATTTGTCGTTACAAATCTGTAGGTAGTTTCTTGAGAAGATATGGTGCTTACTGCGAATCAGGACAACCACTCGATCGTTTTGTAGAAGTTACGATCAAAGACGATGAAAGAGGAGATCCTACTATTTCTGCTGATGCATTGGAAATGTTAGGCATTTTGACACAAGAAGAATATCAAATATTGAAAGGTTTGACACAACAAATTTGTGATATTATCAAAGCAGAATTGGCGACTAAAGAGTTAGAATTGTACGATATCAAATTAGAATTTGGTCGTGATGCAGTGACTAATGAAATTATCTTAATCGATGAAATTTCAGGAGGAAATATGCGCGTATACAAAAATGGAAATTACATTGAACCATTAGCTTTAGAAAAAGATTTCTTAGGTGTATAAAATATTTGGTATTCTTATGCAATTAAAAAGTCCTAGAAAATATCTAGGACTTTTTAATTGCATTTGCTTTCTGCAGTAAAGCTTAATTGTTCTTTAATTCTTTAAGAAAAGAAGTCACTATATCACCTAGCTTTCCAGAAATTCTACCCAAAATATTTTCCCAATCTTTGACTGTACCATCACAATTGTCGGATACAATTTTGATCATATAAAGAGGCAGTTGATGTTGGTAGCAAAAATCTGCCAAAGCATAGGCTTCCATATCGAAAGCTTCAGCATTTAAGTCTTTTATATCTTGATAAAAAGCGGTAGTAGTGTTAATAAAACGATCTGAAGTAAGTAAAGCTTTACTGTAATCAAAATCCGAAATGTCTATAGATTTGATTTCTCCTTTACCCACTAAGAATTTTGTGTTCTCTAAAAAGAAACCTTCTGTATAAGCATCCCCTTGCGCAAAATAGGTAGGATATAAGACATGTTCAATCGGATATTTTATCGAACCTACAGTTCCCACATTTACGAAGATTGGATGAATACCTAAGCCTTTTATTTCCTGATAAAGTTTGGAAAGCGAAATTAATGCATTGACTTTACCTACTCCAATTTCATAAACAGCAATAGAATCATCTATTGTTTCAAAAGCTAGTTCATTTTTATTAGCAACTAAAATGACAGTTTTAATATCTTTATTAAGTGTCATTTATGCTTCTTGAATGTATGGGTATTCGAATTCTAATTTACCTTCATTGATCAAATTCAAGTAATTTTGACAAGCTTTCAACGTGTTTTCAAAATCCATGAATGTATAGTTTCCACAACTAACTGGGTTTTGAAAAGGCACTACATAACCTTCTTCTAAAATAGTTTCCAACACTTGTTTCATCAACACTTGAATATCTTGAGGAGTTCTGCTTGTCCCTGCTAATACTACATAAAAACCAGTGCAACAACCCATAGGACCTACATAGATAACTTCGTCACCTAGAATTGTACGAATTTCAGTAGCAAAACAATGCTCCAAAGTATGCATTACATCTGGTTGTAACATACGCTCTGGAGAATTCGGACGAATCATACGAATATCGTATGTCGTATATGCATCTACATTAGATTCGTTGGTTTTGGACGCCTTGGCATATATTCCTTGTTTTAGTATAGTATGATCTACTATGAAACTATTTACAACGGCTTTTTCTTTTGTATACATCTTTTGTTTGATAAATGGTATAATCAAGGATTAGGATGATTATAACGTATTTTACATATAAAATTTAGTTGGTCTTGCACAAAATTAAGACTTCTACAAAGATAATAAATTAATTTTTCGTAGGATATCTGCTAACTTATTTACTCACTTAATAGATTTTTAGTTTCATAATGTTCTACTGTAGGCATTGGATCGTAGTAATCATGCAATAATTTTGCCCACTCTTGGAACAATTCAGATTCGAAAAAGGTAACAGTATGGTCTTCTAAAGATTCCCATTCTACGAATTGAATGTATTCATTACTTTTTTCTAGGCTCTTATGAATGGAATGTTTTATATACCCTTTGCTCGCTGAAATATATTGTGCAGCTTTTTTATAATCACGTTCAAAATTTTCTTGTTGTCCTTCTATAACTGTTAGTTTTACGACTTCTAATACCATAATTTTGATTTATTAAGTTGAATTTTAAAGATAGTTATAATTGAAAATAGTTCAAATTATTAATGTTGCTTGTTGATAGAAAATAAAATCCTCCTACACTTATTAGCAAAAGAGGATTCTAAAATATTAGAATTTATCTAACTTATATTGTAATTCTTTCAGTAAATGCTTTCGTTGTCTAGCCATACTAATTTTTTGTCATGATGAATTATTTAATGAATTTCTTCTTTCCAGTTAGTATTAACAGCATCGGGATTGATAAGATGTTAGAAATCTTGTGCATAGTTATTTCGTTTTACGAGACAAGATGGTGTTAATATTAACGTTTTTAAACTTTTATTTACTATTCTATAGTTTAAGTTAGAGGTAAAAAAACCTTACAAGGGTAATTACTTTTTGTTTTTGTAAAATATTTGAAATTAAAAATTTTGGGTTACTATTTGGATTTTTACGGATATAGATAAAACGGATTTATGAAACAAGCATTATTCATCTTTTTTATGCAATATTTGATATTAGCGATAGTGATTGTGCTAATTTGTTTTTTATTAGGTGGTAAGTTTATATTCTTATATCCGCTGGCTCAAATTTTATTCTTAAGCGTACTGGGCATTGGATTTGTTATTTTTTCAATAGTCTATATACTATTTCGCTTTTGGCAATTGCATGCGACATTATGGGCGATTCTTTTGGGTTTTTTCCCTATATTTTTTCTGTTTTTTAGCTTATTATTAAATTGGAAAAGTGTTGATATTACCCTTAAGCTATCATGCATCATCACATTTATACTGTGTTATATTTTCCTTAGGTGTTATATTAGGATTAAAAGTTATAATATGTAAGACCTAATTAGTAATTATTAGTTATATTCAAATAGAACAAAAAAATCCTCCTACATTTCTTAGCGCAAGAGGATTTCAAATATTAGAATTTATCTAACTTATTTCTTATTCACTACACACCATTCTTTCGCATTTACAAATGCTTCTAACCAAGGTGTAACTTCGTCTTGACCAATAGCAACGGAAGTATTATAAATAATTCTATAGGGAAATTTAAAGATGGGCTATTTCTTTTATAGCAATATTTAACATAGCTTTATTATATAGTTAATCTTGATAATTTTGAAGAAAAGAACTGTTCCGTTTTCTTTGTTTTTTAAACTTATGTTCGAACAAAAGGCATTTGCATGGGTCGGACTTATTTTTACTTTAACCGCTATTGGTACTTTGTTTTTAGTAAATACAATTTCAAACAGTAAAAGGAGCAAATACGAAGACTACGATTATAAAAATATTGAATTATTAGGCACAGAAACAAAGGCCAGCATCACGTATATAAACATAAAGTATAATGTAAAGTACAATAGAAAGAGCCCTGTTGTTTTTTCTTATCAATACAAAAGCAATGGAAAACCAGCTAATGATGAATTTGAAACCATAGATTGGCCCAAAGTTTCACATCTTAATGTTGGTGATACTATTTCAATTAAATTTTACCAAAATCAGTCTGCGATGATGGGAGTAGAACCGTTTACATTCGCTATGAAATGGGTGTTTTGTATTATTCCGCTAGTATTTGCAATTTTAGGCATTACATTCTTATCCATTAGTATTGTGCCAGCTAGAAAAAAATATTTATTGTATAAAACTGGCGACGTTAAAGAAGCTGAAATTTTAGGTATTGATGTTGGTAATGCTTTTGTTTCTCAATCTGGAGATAAGGTGTATAATAGTAGTACTTTACAAGTAAATGTGACTTATTGCTATTATAAACGAAATGGTAGGAAAAAAACTAATGAAGCGTTAACTAAAGATCATTCTTTCTTGACCGACTATAAAGTGGGTGATAAAATTAAAGTGATGGTTTCCCAAAATGAGATTTCGTCTTGTTTAATTCCAGAAGATTATGTTTCAAAACATCAATTAGTAGTTTAATTTTTTAATCAATGAATAAAAAAGCATTAGATAATTCGAAATCTATTTACGTTGTGGATCGTAAAATGATTATTAGATATGGAAATGAAATTTTTAAAAAATTATACAATAAGATAGACTTCGAAACATTCGAACTGATTACACCTTACAAAGATTCAACATCGTATTTTAAAGATAAAAATCACGTGTATTTAGATAGCTACATGTGTGGACAAGCGATTTTAAAGGATGCTGATCCTCATAGTTTTCATATAGTTGATTTAGAAAAAGGATTAGCTAGCTGTTCTAATGGGGACTATTATTTTGATAATAAAATCCCCTTTAATTTGGCAGATGCAATTGAGCTTTCTTCATTTTATCAAAAAGTTAAGGGTGATATTTATTTTGCTTATCAACAAAAACTAATCGGAGTTGATGTAGATACTTTTAAAATTGTAGGCCCCGATTTTAATTTTGCTCGAGATAAAAATCATTTCATTTACAGAAATGAGATTGTGCCAGAAATTTACATCAATACCTTTAAATTTCTGCCCGAATGTTTTGAAGGAGAATACTATCAAGGACAAGACCACGCGTGGTATGCTGTAGATGCTAATAATGCTTACTTTGTCAATACAGTAAGCCCCAGCATTAAGATAATTAAAGTCAAAAATCCAGAAGATTTTAAGTTTGAAGTCATCAACAAACAGGGCTATGGTATATATGGAGATGCACGCTATTATTTTGGAAAGAAAAAGAGGAAGTAATTTATTTATATAAAATAAGTCATATATAAACTACTCATGCTAGTCGAAGAATCTATTTTATTGTAAAATAAATGAATGGTTTGTTTTTTTAAAAACAAAAAATCCTCCTGCACTTTTTAGCGCAGGAGGATTCCAAATATTACAATTTATCTAACATATATTATAATTCTTTCAGTAAATGTTTTCGTTGTCTCGAAACTGGTACGGACAGCATATTTTCCATAATAAGGAAACCACCGTCCTCTTTTTTATACGATAAAACTTTAGATTTATTAATTAACCAGGACTGGTGTATTCTTTGAAAACCATAAGGGGATAGGATGTTTTCATACTCTGAAATAGGAGTAGACACTACAATCGGAGCCGTTTGATGGGCTATATAAAATGTGGTGTAACTATTATCGGACTTACAGCATATAATATTTTCGATTAATATATAGCGTATTTCGTTTTGGTCGGCTAATGCAATTCTTTTTTGTTGAACATGTTTTGCCTGTTGATATGCTTCCAAAAGCAATTCCATCTGTTGTTTTTCCATTTGCTTTTTTAACGTCACCTTATGCACAGCCGCTATTAATTCTTCTGTATTCACAGGTTTCAACAGATAATCTGTTGCGGAAAATTTGATGGCTTGTATGCCATATTCATCATGTGCTGTGACAAAAATGATATGGGGTATATTAACGTTCAATTGATGTAGAAGATCAAATCCCGTTTCATTTTGCATCTTGATATCTAAAAACAAAATATCAGTTGAGTCATTATGCAAGTCTTGTAACGCTTGATCAACTGTGCAAGCAGATCCTACAATATGTAATGTAGGACAATATCTTTTGATCAATAAGCTCAATGTTTCGATGGCGCTTGGCTCATCATCTACTATATAACAATTCAACTGCATTAGGCTAACCAATTTTTAAATGTAAATCTAGTCAAAGTTCCTTCTTGGTATGTAATATCCATTGTTATTTTCATAGCATCCAATTTTTCATTGTAAATTGAAATTCTTTTATGAGTTAAGGACAAACCTTGACCATTTTGAGCTTTTGATACATCCCAATATTTTCCATTATCTGTAATCTGAAAGATAAGATCAAGATTTTTTTCTAAAATTTTGATTCCAATATGCGGATTTACTATTTCGTTCTTTAGTCCATGGCGTATGGCATTTTCTAGGATGGGTTGCAAAAGTAGAGGAGGAAAGTCAATAGCATTAGTAGTAATGCTTGGTGATATTTGAATAGTGTAAGTAAAAGGTTTTCTTTTATTTTCCAATTGGAGATAATCTTCTTCCAATTTTAATTCTTCGCTTAGTGAAATAAATTCTTTTTTGCCATCATCCATTACACGACGCATAAAACTTGCCACATCAGAAATGTATGCATTCGCGGTTTCAAAATCTTTATTCATAATAGTACCTTGGATAGCATTCAAAGAGTTAAAAAGAAAATGCGGATTGAGTTGTCCACTAAGCAGCGAAAGTTGCGTTTCTATAGCTTTGTTTTTTTTATTCAGGTCTGCTAATTTCTTTTTAATTAGTTTATTTTTAAAATAAAACCAAGAGCCAAACAGCAAAGAAGCGAGCATAAAGCCCGCTATAATTTTAAATATGGAAGTTTGTGTAAGATCTTCAACACCCCGAATAGTAATTGGTATTTCTGTTTCTGGCTGATTTTTATACCTTAAGTACAATGTTTTATTCGTACCCGGTGGTATGTCTTCATTATCTAGGATGATAAATTTATGTTCAAAAGCAGACTTGCCATTTTTTTGAATCGATTTCCAACCCGTTTGCTTATCAAGTGTAAATTCTATCTCTTCACCCTCTTCTAGGGAATTAAATACTAATACACCGAGATTGTTTCTCCTTAACTCAAAAGAATTCGTGGTGTCTTTATTTCTGATGAAATCGGAATTCAAAGGATCATTTAAAAATGATTGTAAAGATTCTTTAATTCCTTTACTATTTGTTTGCGTTTGATAATAAACGAACTTTTTTGGTTTATCTAAGATACGTTTAATATGTGTTGTTTGGATTATCTCCTTAGTGTCAGATTTTCTAAAAGTAAAAGTTATTATATCATCATAGTATAAATGAATATCATCTGTTTGATGCGTTGAAGCCCAAGGTTCTGATATACCATTTTTCGAATCTCCGTCGGTAAATCTATTTAGTTGATAACCGTATACAGGTGGTAGTTTATCCAATATTTGCCAATTATTTAAAATTTTGTTATTTTTTTCTATTAAGATTTCAACTTCTTTATAATCATAATTTTTATAATCATGACGGATTGGCCAATAGCGTTTGTCATCATTTTCAGTGACAAATACCAGCCTAAAAATACTATCTGTAATAATATGGCGATGTGATTCGAAAAATTTACTATACGATGCTTTCTCATCTTTAGTAAATTCATTTACTTTAAATTCTTTTAATTTATCACTTAATCTCTGAGGGTTAGAATAAGTACCGATAGATACATAGGGTAAAATGTTTGAAAATGACATGTCATGTTTCACAAAGCAAGTGTCACATGGTTTTCCATCGATTAATTTTTGTACACGAGGTATTTGTCCAATTGTTAAAATAGGAATGTACAGTAGCAGTAACGCAATAATTTTTAGTTTCATAATTTTTAAATTTTAGGAAAGTTATACATTGCCTAAAATTATTGTTAGTCAATACTTGAATATGGTATTTATGCTTTTGAATTTAGTGAAATTTGACTTGAAGAGCTAATAGAAAAAGTTTTATTTTATAAAAAAAATCCTCCTACACTTAAAGCGCAGGAGGATTCCAAATATTACGATTTGTCCAACTTATTTCTTGTTTTCCAAACACCAGTTGCGCGCATTGATAAATGCTTCCAACCAAGGTGTTACTTCATCTTGACGACCAGCTGGGTAGTTTGCCCAGTTCCATTGAAAGATAGAACGTTCGATATGTGGCATAGTTACTAAGTGACGACCAGTAGCATCACACATCATTGCTGTGTTGAAGTCCGAACCGTTAGGATTGTGTGGATATTGCTCGTAAGCGTATTTCGCTACAATGTTATAACGGTCTTCGCTATATGGCAATTTGAATTTTCCTTCACCATGTGAAATCCAAACACCTAATGTCGAACCAGCTAAGGTGCTTAACATGATCGAGTTGTTGTCTTGCACTTTCACCGATACGAAATTCGACTCGTGTTTGCCTGAAGTATTGTGTGTCATTTTACCGTGAACTTCATGGTCTGGATTGATTAAATCCAATTCCATCCACAATTGACAACCGTTACAAATACCTACAGACATCGTCTCAGAACGAGCGAAGAAGTTTTCTAATGCAGTGCGCGCTTTCTCGTTGTACTTGAATGCACCAGCCCAACCTTTAGCCGAACCTAAAACATCTGAGTTAGAGAAACCACCAACAGCACCTACGAATTGGATGTCTTCTAATGTCTCACGACCAGAAATCAAATCTGTCATGTGTACATCTTTCACATCAAATCCTGCTAAATACATCGCATTCGCCATCTCACGCTCAGAGTTGGAACCTTTCTCACGGATAATAGCCGCTTTAGGACGAGCGCCTTCGTGTTTAGGTTTTACACCTGTAAATTGAGCAGGGAATGTAAACGCTAATGGTTGATTTTTATAGTTGTTGTAACGCTCTTGCGCCGTACCGTTTTTCGATTGTTTTTGGTCTAATAAGTAGGACGTTTTGTACCAAGTATCACGCGTTTCAGTTACATTGAAAGTGAAAGTATCAGTGTTGTTTTTGATGGTAACGTCAGCACCTTCAATCGCTTGACCGATTTTTACAGCTTCAATACCTGCTTGTGCCAGTGTCGCTTCGAATGCTACGTCATCTTTCGCTTGTAATACTACAGCTATGTTTTCATTAAATAATGCTTTTACGGTATCAACCTCGCCTAAACCAGATAAATCGTAGTTAGCCGCTAAGTTTACATCTGCAAAAGTCATTTCCAATAACGTAGTGATTAAACCACCAGAACCAACGTCATGACCCGCTTCGATTTGACCCGCTTGGATTAAATCTTGAATCGTGTTGAATGCTTTTTTGAAGTAAGCTGCATCTTGGATAGTTGGTACTTCCTTACCAATCTTATTTAAGATTTGAGCGAATGAAGAACCACCTAATTTGAAGTTATCTTTCGATAAATTGATATAATAGATAGAACCTGCATTTTTAGCTAAAACTGGCTCTACTACTTTATTAATATCTGTACAGTTACCCGCAGCAGAGATGATCAAAGTACCTGGAGCGATTACATTTTCGCCATTCGGATACTTTTGTTTCATCGACAAAGAGTCTTTACCTGTAGGGATGTTGATGCCTAATTCAATAGCAAAATCTGAACAAGCTTTCACTGCTTGGTATAAACGCGCATCTTCGCCTTCATTGTTGCATGCCCACATCCAGTTCGCCGATAAAGAAACACCAGCTAAACCATTTTTGATAGGCGCGAACACTAAGTTTGATAAAGATTCTGCAATCGCTGTACGGCTACCCGCAGCAGGGTCTACGATAGCTGCTACTGGAGAATGACCAACAGTTGTCGCGATACCTTCTTTACCTTTGAAATCTAAAGCCATTACACCCACATTGTTCAATGGCAATTGTAATGGACCTGCACATTGTTGTTTCGCAACACGACCACCTACACAACGGTCAACTTTGTTCGTCAACCAATCTTTAGCTGCAACAGCTTCTAATTGCAATACATTGTTTAAATAAGTAGGAACGTCAGCTACGTTATATTCCACATCTGCGTAATTTCTCACGACAGTGTTGTCTTTCATATATGTTTTTGGAGAAGAACCGAAGAAATCTTCTAAGGCATAATCCATTGGTTTTTCACCAGAAGTTTTCGATTGGAATGTAAAACGGTGATCGCCAGTTACATCACCTACGGTGTACATAGGCGCACGTTCACGATCTGCAACGCGTTTTAATGTTTCGATATCTTTTTCGGCAATCACTAAGCCCATACGCTCTTGTGATTCGTTACCGATGATTTCTTTCGCAGAAAGGGTAGGGTCACCTACTGGTAAAGCATCTAAATCGATCAAACCACCTGTATCTTCTACTAACTCAGATAAACAGTTTAAGTGACCGCCAGCACCGTGATCGTGGATAGAAACAATAGGGTTGTTGTCCGATTCTACCATACCACGAACCGCGTTAGCCGCACGTTTTTGCATTTCGGGGTTAGAACGTTGAATGGCATTTAATTCGATACCCGAACCGAAAGCACCTGTATCAGCCGATGATACCGCAGCACCACCCATACCGATACGGTAGTTTTCACCACCTAGGATAACGATTTTATCACCTGTTTCTGGTTTGTGTTTTTTAGCTTGGTCTAATTTACCATAACCTACACCACCAGCTTGCATGATTACTTTATCGTAACCTAATTTGCGACCTTCTTCTTCATGTTCGAATGTTAATACCGAACCAGTAATTAAAGGCTGACCAAATTTATTACCAAAATCAGAAGCACCGTTTGACGCTTTGATTAAGATATCCATAGGTGTTTGGTATAACCACTCACGCTCTTGAACAGCTTTTTCCCAAGGTCTATCTTGCAACAAACGCGAGTAAGCCGTCATATAGATTGCTGTACCTGCCAAAGGCAAAGCACCTTGACCACCAGCCAGACGGTCACGAATTTCACCGCCTGATCCTGTAGCAGCACCAGCAAATGGTTCTACCGTAGTAGGGAAATTGTGTGTTTCTGCTTTAACTGATAATACAGAATCAAATTCTTTCTCCGCATAAAAATCAGGTTTATCAGCGGATAATGGTGCGAATTGTGTAACGCGTGGGCCTTTTACAAAAGCTACATTATCTTTATATGCAGAAATAATCTCGTTAGGATTAGTTTCAGATGTTTTCTTGATGAGTTTGAATAAAGAAGTTGGTTGCTCTTCGCCATCAATGATAAAAGTACCATTAAAGATTTTGTGACGACAGTGCTCTGAGTTAGCCTGAGAGAAAGCGAAAACTTCTGAATCCGTTAATTTACGACCTAATTTAGTCGCTAAATTATTTAAATATTCTACTTCTTCGGAGTTTAAAGCTAGACCTTCAGCTTTATTATACCCATCAATATCTTCGATTTCCAAGATAGGTTCTGGTTCGATATTGATGCTGTACATTTCTTGTGTCAAGGCAGTATATTTCTGCGAAATCATTGGATCGAAATCGTTGAAATCTGCCGATACAGGTTGAAATTCCTCAATACGAATCAAACCTTCAATACCCATGTTTTGCGTGATTTCTACGGCGTTGGTACTCCAAGGCGTAATCATCGCGGCACGAGGACCTACAAAGAAATGATTAAGGGTTTGATCGTCAAGTTTTTTGGCGCTGCCGAATAGCCAGTTTAGTTTAGTAATGTCTTCTTGTGATAAAGAGTTAACACTTTGAACAGCATAAACGATGTTCGATGGGTTCTCAAAGAAATGGATCATTATTGTATGTTAGTTTTGAACGTTCTTCAAATTAAAATACAAAAATACGCATTATTTTAGAATCATTCACAAGAAAGTAGAGATGTTAGTAAAAAGCTGTTTATTCACAATTTATAGTAAAATATAAATAGGTTCTAAAACGAATCTTTTGAAAATTATTTATATATTCAACTCTACCTAAATTATAAACTACTATGAAAAGAGGCGATTTTCTTAAAAATACAGCTTTGGCACTAGCTGGTATTACTATTGTTCCACGGCATGTGTTGGGAGGAAATAATTTTCTGGCACCAAGTGATCGAATTAATCTTGGTTATATTGGTGTAGGAAAGCAAGTTGGGACGCTGATGAATGGATTGGCAAAATTACCCGAAACTATGATTATTGCCGCGTCTGATGTTGATCAGCGTAAGCTTACTCGTTTTATAAGTTCCGCAAATCAGGTAAATGCTAAGAAAAGTAATAAAAATGTAGAGGGATATGCTGATTATAGAGAGCTATTACAACGTAAGGATATTGATGCAATAGTAGTAGCATCACCAGACCATTGGCATGCATTACATGTCATTGATGCGGCAAAGGCTGGAAAAGATATTTATTGCGAAAAACCTCTAGCGCTAACCATCGATGAGGGAAGGGCAATGTGTAATGCAGTGAAAAAATATAAGCGAGTACTGCAGACAGGAAGCATGCAGCGTTCGCAATACAATTTCAGACAGGCTGTGGATTTAATTCGTAATGGTTACATCGGTGAGGTTCATACTGTTAATGTACATATCGGTGAACCCGTTAAGCAGTGTGATCTACCGAATATGGCTGTTCCAGATTATTTGGATTGGGACATGTGGGTAGGACCTTCCCTTTATCGTGGGTATCATTCTGATCTTTCGCCTCCAATAGAATCGACGCAATGGGCAGGTTGGCGTTGGTATAGGGATTTTGGAGGTGGCAATATTGCGGATTGGGGGGCGCATATGTTTGATATTATTCAATGGGCATTAGAAAAAGATCACACAGGTCCAAATGCGTTTGTACCTCCAGATAAACCAGGTGCTAAATTTGGATTGTATTATACATATGAGAATGGCCCAACTATCTATCATAAAAATTGGGGTGAAAGTAATGCAATTCAATTTATCGGTACAGAAGGTAAAATTGAAGTGTCTCGTTCATTCTTAAGATTTGATAATCCGAAGTTGGAGAATATACAATTTAAATCTTCTGATAAGCGTGTGCATTTTTCTGATAATCACTATGCAGATTGGGTGAAGTCAATGAAAGAAAGGTCAAATCCTGTAGCATCTGTAGAAGTAGGGCACCGCACATCAACAGTCTGTAATGCAGCTAATATTGCTTATGAATTGCAAAAACCTTTGAAATGGGACCCTAAAAAGGAAAGTTTTGATAATGGATTTGCTAATAATATGCGTTCTCGTCCGTACCGAGGAAGTTGGGATTACACAAAGTTCTAAATAAATAAAGTCAGTTGGTGTAGCAACTGACTTTTGTTTTATTGTAAAATTTGTTTCACATAATCTCTACAGACTTTTACTTCTTGTGCTGCATTTGATCCTTCAGGAATTTTATATTCCAGTTCAATAGTGACTGGTATATTATACTTTTCATTTTTTAAGAGTAATAGTATTTCCTTAATCGGTGTGTCTCCATTTCCCCATTTTAGATTATCTGCACCATTTACTTTGTTTTTACGATCTTTCATATGAATCGTAGAGATACGGGTGTGATTACCCTTGATGTAAGTTAATAATGATTCTACTGTATTATTTCCTCCAGCCGCGATATAATGTCCACAATCCAAATTAACAGAATTGTATTCGTTTTGACCTAGGGCAGTGTTCCATGCAAGGTCGTTTCCTTGCAAATGATTATGGTAGCCAACTAGCATTTTATATTTGGATGCTATGCGTCCTAATCGCTCAGAATGATCAGCGTCATTTATACGTAATTCTGTCGTCACGGATTTGGCTCCTAAAGCTTTTGCTGATTTCATTGCAAATTCAACTTCCTTGTCTGTATTGTTTTTATTAAGAAGATTCGGTTTGTAAGCATAGATTTCTATACCTTCTTTTTTGAGTTTTTTTCTTACCTTCTTAAATTCATTCATAGAAATGGACTCTCTCCATTTTTTTATTTCTTCTGCATCCTTTGGTCTGCCTAAGTACAGTTCAACAGGATCTCCCATTAATTCTATGGCATTAATTCCACTCATTTTTATTTGTTGAATTAAGCTCTCAAGATCTTGTGGCATGGACCTGTACGAATAGGTGATCACACCAATTTGAACGCCACCAAATTTTGAATTTAATTTTTCTTTGGATTGTCCCAATACTGTAGCGTATTGTAATAAAGCTAGGATACTAAAAATAAGGAGTCTTATCATGATTTAAATTTGTAGATTGTTTAGGTTATTTACCAGTAAAAGTAATTATATTATTGGAGAAACGATATACCTTTTTACCTTAATATTTTTTGTTTTGATTCTGTAAATCTATTACATTTGAGTTGTTTATCTCTAGTATTTTGAAACGAACCAATTATAAAAACTTAGATGAGGATCATCTCTTATCATGTATTCGTTTAGGCGATGAATTAGCGTTTCGATTTTTTTATGATAATTATCGCTCACAAATATATCATGTAGCACTACAGTATTTGAAATCCAAAGAAGTGGCGAAAGAAGTTGTACAAGATGTGTTTTTAAAAATTTGGGTTGATAAGGATGGTCTTGCAGATGTTAAATGCTTGAAATCCTGGCTGTATAGAGTAACTAAAAATAATGTTCTGAACAAATTGAAGCGAATCGCGGTGGAGAGTAAGGCAAAAGAATATTTCAGTTTAAGGACAGAGCTCCTAGATACCAATACAGAAGATCAACTTCACGCAAAAGATTATCAGTCTCTATTACAGGATGCAATTAATTCTCTTCCTGAGCAGCAAAAGAAAGTATTTGAATTAGCTCGTCACGACAACTTAACCTATGATAAGATTGGCGAAAAATTACATTTGTCACCATTGACGGTTAAGACTCATATGGCTAGAGCATTGCAAGCTATTCGTGCTAAAATTAGTAGAAATGGACTTGAGATACCACTGTTTTTAATTTTTATTGAAGATTTTTTTTAATCGTTGTACTCCGATACATATTTGTGGTTGTCTTACAATAAAGCTGATTAACCAATTGGGTGTATGAAAGACAATGAATATTTCACATACTTGCTAGACAAGTATGTCAAGGAAGTAATATCTAAAGAAGAATGTGATCAATTATATCAATTTATTAGGAGTTCTGAATATGATCATATAATAACTGATGATATCTATAAAAAATTAACCCAAGCCTCTCTAAGATCAAACGAACAGCTATCTGCTGATGAAAGTGATATTGTTTTTCGTGAAATACTAAAGAATTCTAAATCTCTTGGACAACAATCTCGGTTTTCAATTCGCAAAATTGGGATTTATATTACCTCTATTGCAGCACTTATCACACTAGTGGGGTTGGGTTGGCTGTTTTTCTATAAGTATCCTAATATTACTAAACATAAAGATGATTATTTACATAATGATTTGGTGTATTTTAACGATTCAGATACAATTCAACAGATAGTTTTAGCAGATCAAAGTACTGTGGATTTATATCCTAGCTCTAACTTAACTTACCCATTATCATTTACGGATAATATTAGAAAAGTAACCCTAATTGGGAAAGCATTTTTCACAATTACAGAAGATAAATCCAAGCCATTTATAGTATTAAGTGGGAAGTTGAGAACGAAGGTTTTAGGGACTAGCTTTTTAGTGAATTCTAATCTCAAGGATGGAATTGATGAAGTAGAAGTTAGAACAGGTTTAGTAGAAGTTAGAGAGGTAGGGGGCAATTTGGTAAATGATTCTGCACTTGAAAAAGCAGTGTTACTAACCCCAAATCAGAAGGGTGTGTATAATATTAAAAGTCGTGCATTAAATAAAACGTTGATTACAAGTCCTCAGCCACTCATTCAAAAAAATAATTCCATTGATGTAAGTCGTTCAGAAAAAAATGAATATGACCAAGAAAGAATTTCTGAAATATTTAAAATGTTAGAAACGACATATGGTGTTCGTATTTATTTGGACAATAGTGATTTGAATGGTTGTACTTTCACAGGTAGTTTATCTGATACAAATCTTTTTTCCAAACTGAAAATTATTTGTTTGGCGACAAATTCATCGTATGAAGTAATAGGAACGGATATTATAATTAAAGGATCTGGATGCGAAATGTAAAACCAATAATATAGCTGATTATGAAAGAACGTCTACCTACATAGTATAAAATGAAAGAGCCGATTAGTTTCGTGGACCAACCGACTCTTCGAAGCACATGAATGCTTCTTGTGTTTTTAATTTAATTGCAAACCAAAAACTTCTAAATATATGAAAAATAGGCAACATACAGTTGCTTCAATATGCTTAATTATGAGGATAACACTAACCCCAATAGTACTAATTTTAGTGACTATTAGTTCTCTTTACGCAAACGAAGCCCATGGACAACATGTTCTGGAACGTAAATTTTCATTGGATATCAAAAATCAGTCATTAAGTGATGTAATTGGAGATATTCAGATTCAAACGAAAGTCTCATTTTCCTATAGTAAAAATGCAATCAAAGCTGACGAATTGTTTTTTAGCCTTTCTGAAAAAAAGATTTCCATTGAATCATTTTTAAAAAATATTCTTTCAAATTATGGAATTGACTACGAGGTTGTGGATAATAAGGTTGTGCTATTTAAAGCAACTCATTCGATTTCTTCCAATAATGGAACATTATTATCAGATGTGCAAGTGATTACAGGTAAAGTAGTGAACGAAGAGGGGCAGGGAATAGCAGGAGCGTCTGTTTCTATTAAAGGAACATCAATTGCCGTATCTACCAATAGAGAGGGTGAATTTAGTTTGCAAACTATAAATAGTAATTCAATTTTTTTGTTTAGCTATATAGGTTATGCTTCTAAAGAAGTTTCGTACCATCAGTTAGTTAACTCTAAAGTGGTTGTGCTTGAAAAAACTATCACTGAACTGGAAAATATAGTTGTTACAGCACTTGGGGTAAGACGAGAAGAAAGAGCATTGGGCTATTCAACACAAAATGTAAAAGGTAATACATTGAAAACTACTAAAGGTATAGATGTAGCAACATCATTAACTGGTAAAGTAGCAGGTATGATCGTAAAAAATAGTGCAGAGTTTGCTCAAGCTCCAGAACTGTCTTTGCGAGGTGAATCACCTTTAATAGTTATAGATGGTGTGCCATATGGTAATATGACATTACGAGATATACCTCAGGATGATATCGAATCTATTGATTTTCTTAAAGGTGCTACTGCATCAGCTTTATACGGTGAGCGCGGAGGAGCTGGTGCTGTGATGGTGACAACAATCAAAGGTGCTGCTAACAATGGATTGGAAATTTCATTCAATAGTAGTAGTATGCTAGAAGCTGGATACCTCGCTATCCCTGAAACGCAGACCACTTATGGTCGCGTCGTAAATACTTCAACTAATACTTATGTAAGGACTGGAGATGGATCTTGGGGGCCACCATTGGAAGGTCAAGATGTTATACAGTGGGACCCCGTTAGTCGCACAATGATATCGATACCATACATAGCAAGAGGTGCAAATAATTTTGAAAATTTTCTACAGAATGGTCATATTCTAAATAATAATTTGAGCATTGCTAACAGAGGTGAATTTGGTGGAATTCGTGTTTCTTCTACTTGGGTTAATAATAAGGGAACATATCCGAACTCACGGTTTGATAAGATCACCTACAGTGTAGGTGGAGATTTAAATTTTAATAAAACTTCCATAGTGACATCCTTATCTTATAATAAACATAATTCACCTAATCTTGGTTTTGGTGGCTATACAGGGTATGACCCTATGTATAGTATGCTTATTTGGGGATCACCAGATTGGAATATATTAGATTATAAAGATTATTGGTTGATGCCAAATGAGCAGCAAAATAACAGTTTTACTGCAGGTAATAATAATCCTTATTTTGATAGGTATGAGCGAATTAGACCATATAATAAAGATGTGTTTAATGGTCAACTAACATTAAATTACGATATAATAAAAGGATTAAAGGCAACAATAAGAACAGGATATGACACATATAGTGATAAACAGATTGTTCGTATATCTCAGGGGTCATATCAGGGAGGTGGTAATTCAAAAGTAATGAATCGTGGTGGGACCGAAATTTGGGGCGAAACAACAAAAGGTTCTTTTAGTAGTGGATTAAGTAGAGGATTTAGTACTAATACAGAAGCTTTGTTATTGGGAGATGCGACTGCTGGCGATTTTGGATTTGATGGGTTTATAGGGACTTCAATCTTTTATAAGGAAGACGAGGGAATAGAAGCAAAAACTCAAGGTGGCTTATCCGTTCCTGGTTATTATTCACTAAAAGCATCAATAAATCCCGCAGCAGTGAATTCTGTTATTTGGAAGAAACAAACCAACAGTGTGTTTGGAAAGGTTGGAGTAAATTGGAGAAATCTAGCATTTTTAGAAGCTACAATGCGTAATGATTGGACTTCGACTTTACCAGAAGAGACCAGATCATATTTTTACCCATCTGTGTCAGGAAGTTTAATTCTGTCTGATTTATTACCCAAAACCAATTGGTTATCTTTTTGGAAAGTAAGAAGCAACTGGACAATTGCTAAAGGCGCACCAGATATCTATGATATCAATACCGTTTATTTTATTGCGACTAACCAATGGGCGGGGTTACCTACTGCAACATTCCCAACTTCAATTCGACCTTCGGATGTGTATTCTTTCGCTTCTAAATCCAGTGAATTTGGTACACAGATGTCTTTATTCAAAAATAGGATATCTGTGGATATAACCTATTTCAAAAAAAGACTATATGATTTGTTAAGAACTGCTCAAATCAGCGAATCTTCAGGATATAGTAGTGTGTATACGAATACAGAGGACCAAACAGAAAGAAGAGGTTGGGAGTTAAGTTTTAATGTGACACCTGTTAAAACTGAGGGGCTTCAATGGGATATTGGTCTCAATTGGAGCAAGTTTGCTAATCACTATGTGAAAATAGATCCAAAGTACGCTGTTCAGGGTAGGAAGTGGATTGCTGAGGGAGAGCGAGTTGACCATTTTGTGTTTAATGAACATCAAACAGATAATGAGGGCAATTGGGTGATGAATAATGGAGTGCCAACGTATAAACCGATATTGTCACTAGCTGGGTATGCTGACCCTGATTGGTCTTGGGGTATAAATACTAAACTTTCATATAAAAGCCTTAGTCTGGGGCTGTCGTTTGATGGTCGTGTAGGAGGTTTAGCTCAGTCATTCACAGAGATGTACATGTGGAGGTCAGGTAATCATCCGAATTCTATTACAGAAGAAAGATATCTTGATGCAACAAATCCTGGTACTAAAAATTATTTAGCGGATGGAGTGAAAGTAGTTTCAGGAGCAATTACTTATGACGCAAATGGAGATGTGTTAACTGATACACGTGTCTTTGCAAAGAACGATATACAATCAACCTATAAGTCGTATTTGGAAGCAATTCATAAGGGAACAGCTTGGGGAGGAAACCCTTCTCCCGCAGATCTATATTCTACTACATTTTTCAAGTTGAGAGAAGCATATTTAACCTACACATTTCCACAACAAATGATTGATAAACTACCATTCAAAGGCTTATCTGCATCTTTAGTGGGGCAAAATTTGATCTATTGGGCAAAACAATTTAAATATTCGGATATAGACGGTGGATCAGAGAATTTTACTGATCCATCCCTACGATACATGGGGTTAAATATTAAATTGGATTTTTAATGTTAAACGAAAAAGTGATGAAAAATAAATTATTTATATATATACTATTATTCAACTTTATTGCACTTTTTGGTTGTAATAAGTTTGATGAACTGAATTCAAATCCTAATGCAACAACGGATGTCAATGCTTCAATGTTAGCGACCACAGTGATTCTTAAAAATTTAAAATTTGGAGGAAGAGATGCTATGGAATATGTGTCGGATAATGGTGTTGCAAAATATGTAGCTTATGCAAATCAATCTATAATGTCTTCTCAATATGCTTTTTTGGGTCCCACAACCTTTGATAATATGACTATATTACCGAATATAGATAATATGCTGAAGTATTCAACAGGAATTCCTGCTGAAAATTCTTATAAAGGCTTAGCCAAATTTAGTAGGGCTTTTATGTTCTATCAATTAAGTATGAAGGTAGGAGATATCCCATACAAGCAGGCAGGAAAGGGTCTTTCGGAGGGCTTAACGATGGTTCCATATGATGCCCAAGAAGAAGTGATGAAGGGAGTATTGTCAGAGTTAAAAGAAGCAGAAGAGTATTTTGCAAAAGGCATTACTTTTGCAGGTGATCCAACTCCATATGGAGGAGACCCAAAAAAATGGAGAAGGGCTGTGAATACTTTTCGTTTAAAAGTTCTGTTATCTTTAAGTAAAAGGGATGGGAATTCAAGCATTCCTGTTAAGCAAGAGTTTTCTAATATTGTGCAATCAGGGGAGCTTCTGGAGGAGTCTACAGGTCACTTAGGACTTAATTATTCTGCTGTCAATGTCCACCCATTGTATAGTACAAATACACTAATTACTAGTCGAGTCATTATGAGTTCATTACTAGTCAATCAATTAAAATCATATAACGATCGAAGATTATTTTATTATGGGGAACCTGCAGCGTCCGAAATTTCTGGTGGGAAGTTGCAGAATAATTTTAATGCTTATGTTGGTGCTGAAGTTGCGGAGAATTATGATGTAAATACGGCTGCATATCTGCAAGGAAAATTTTCTGGGATCAATTTGAGGTACCAAAAACTTGTCACAAGTGATCCACGAATAATTGTGAGTTATGCGGAACAACAATTGATCTTAGCGGAAGCAAGAATATTGGGATGGATATCAACAGGAACCGCTAAGGAGTATTATGAGTCAGGTACTAAAGCTGCGTTGAAAAATGTAATGAATACGGATCAAAGTTATGCGCATGGAATGGCGATTAATCAAGCGTATATTGATGGATATTTTACAGGTGAAGCGTTATTTAAAACTGACCAATCTGATCAATTGAAGCAAATATGGATTCAAAAATATTTTTTGAATTATATGCAAGATCCTACACAATCGTATTACGAATATCGAAGAACTGGTTATCCTATCTTTCCAATTAGCTCATCCACTTCATTGAACGTAAACAAAAAAGAAGCTATTCCAATGCGATGGTTGTATCCTTCTTCAGAAATAACAAGAAATCAATCTAATTTGATGGAAGCTCTGAATAGACAATATGGCGGTAATGATGAAATAAATCAGGTAATGTGGTTACTTAAATAGAATTTTAATGTAAGGGTTAACTATTAGGTTAACCCTTACCTTTTTATGTGTTAAAATATGAGGATATTAAATAAAATTGCTTTTGTAATACTTATGTGCCAATTTTCAATGTTTAGTTGCACTACAAATAAACAATGGGACTTAGTATGGTCCGAAGAATTTAATTATGTTGGAGCACCAGATGCTACAACTTGGAATTTCGATACAGCAGGGAATGCTTGGGGATGGGGAAATAATGAATTACAACATTATACATCTAGTAAATATAATAATGCAATTGTTGAAGATGGTGTACTAAAAATAACTGCGAGAAAAGAGAAAATCGCTGATAAATTATATACCTCTGCTAGATTAACTACTCAAAATAAAATTAAATTTCAATATGGGAAGCTTGAGGTAAGGGCAAAATTGCCAAAAGGTAAAGGGATGTGGCCTGCAATTTGGATGTTGGGCCAAAATATAGATTCTTTGGGTTGGCCTATGTGTGGTGAAATTGATATAATGGAATATGTAGGTTATGAGCCTGATACTGTTTACGCAACAATTCATTCTGATACTTATAATCATATGAGGAATACCCAAAAAATGAAATCCATTTTTATAGAAAATCCACAAGCGTTTCATAATTACTCGATTGAATGGTCTAAAGATAAAATTGATTTCTACTTAAATAGTCAATTGTATAATACAGTCTTAAATGAGTATAAATCAACTAATGAATGGCCCTTCGATTCAAACTTTTTCTTGCTTTTAAATGTAGCAGTGGGAGGGAATTGGGGTGGTAAGCATGGTATTGATACTTTATCTTTTCCTGCTCAAATGGAAGTTGATTATGTTCGATATTATAAGCGTAAATAGTATCAAGATTTTCCGTTACCATATGTAATGACAGGAATCATGTGCGAAAAAGTTTTATTAATGAGAATGTATTAATATTCAGGATACAACAGGATGCAAATTTGCTGCAAAGGGATTATAATTGAGTTACTAATCTAAAACTATGAGAATTTTTCTATTTATTTTTTTTGTTGCTTCACTATTGTTTTCAATAAACCCTTCGTTTGCACAAAAGAAAAATAATAAGGTAAACAAGCAAATGAATGTTCTATTCATAGCAACTGATGATATGCGTACTGATTTACAAGCTTATGGTAATGAAGTCGCAAAGACACCAAATCTAGATAAACTCGCTAAAGCAGGTGTGCTTTTCGAAAGAGCGTACTGTCAATACCCCCTTTGTGGTCCATCAAGAGCTTCATTATTAACAGGTAAAAAACCGACTACATCAGGACTATATGGTAATAGAGAGTGGTTTGGTGCTTCATTTCCTGATTGGAAAAGTTTACCTAAATATTTTAAAGAACACGGCTATACGACATGGCGTACAGGAAAAATATTTCATGGCGGTATTGACGATACAGATGCTTGGGATGAAGGAGGGGAGGTTAGGCAACACAATAATCCTATAAATACAATACCACCAGCTCAGGTCTCAGCGGTACAGTATTATGCTAATATATGGAAGTCGCCAGCAAAGTTAACCGAAGGAGCAGATCCCGATATTCGTTCAGACCGATGGGAGGCGGTGAGTGGAGATGAAGCTATAAACTTGGGGGATACAAAGGTTGGAGATAGAGCATTAGAATTTATTAGACGTAGTAAGAAAGAGAATAAGCCATTCTTCTTGGCTTGTGGTTTTTCAAAACCACATACACCATTTATAGCCCCAAAAGAATTTTTTGATTTATATAACGATGAGGATATTAAATTACCCGTGAATTTTTCATCTCTTCCCGTTGTACCTATAGGCTTCCCTCAAGGCGCTACACGTTTGCGAAACACAGATCTATTTATCAATAGAACGGCTAGTGTGAATGAAGCACGCGATTACATAAAAGCGTATTTGGCGTGTATTAGTTATGTAGATTGGAATGTAGGGAGATTGTTGGATGAATTAGATAAGCAGGGGTTGCGTGAAAATACAATCATTGTTTTTTGGAGTGATCATGGTTATCAACTTGGCGAGCGCGGCAAATGGTCTAAGGCGGGTTCATTATGGGAGCAAGGTACTCGTGTGCCATTTATTATATACGATCCAAGAGCTGATGGAAATGGCGAATCATCTTCTAGAACTGTTGAGTTGGTTGATATTTATCCAACTTTGGTTGAAGCTTGTAGCCTTCCTATGCCAAATGATTTGGATGGTAAAAGTTTAATACCATTATTGCAAAATCCAAAAGCCATATGGGATAAACCAGCATATACTGTTTGGAATGAACATAACAAAGGAATAACAGGTGTGGTGATTCGTACTGAAGATTGGCGTTATGCTGAGTTCTATGGAAATGGATCTGGCGCGTTTTTGACTGACGCTAAAAATGATCCACATGAATTGATAAATTTGGTTGAAAATCCTCAATATAAAGATATTGTCAGTCAGCTAAGTAAATTGGCAAAAGAATATGTTGAAGGTAAATCTGAGATCAATAATTAATTAATACTTAGAATCTAAAAAAGCCAAACTTACTTTGAGTTTGGCTTTTTTGTTTTTCTGACAACCTTTTTAGTTAAACTTAATTTCTTTTGTTTTAAAAAATTTATATATTCATGAAATATATTTAACAGTAAATTGTATTTTATGGCAATTATCAAAAGAGCAACCAATATAAAGATTGAAGTTCAAGGCGAATATAATCTTCAAGTAGGAGGAAAAGTAGAGAAAATAGCTAATAAAATCAATATACAAACTACCTGTGCTAATCTTGTATTAGCGAGTAATAAGAAAGTTGTAGTTCAGGGAGGAATAACAGATAAATGATGAGAATATGCTTTTTATCAATAGTATTCCTGCTTTCTACACTTTTCATGGGAAGTTGTCAAGATAAATATAAAGGTATGAAGAAGTACGCTTGGAGTGCAGCTATATCAGCCCCCAAATTATATCCCATTGAAGTGATCCGAGGAAGTCTGGGTAATGATGAATATGGCGCCTATTTTAGTACAATATATGGAATTAATAATCCGGGTTGGGGAAATGCGGGACGATCAATGGATAATTCTTCATTGCAGTATCTGCCTGATACCTTATCATTTACTTGGTATTCTATTGTAGAGGATAAATATTTTACGGGTAAGTGGGGGCTGGATATTGCATATTTAAACAAAGTATTTAAAGAAAAGTATGAGAATATATTTCATAAATCGGAACAGTTATATAAAATTGTTATTGGTTTAGGGCCAAAAGGCAAAGTGGTAATGTGGGGGCAATCAGCGGGCACAAGCATAGAATTAGGTAGCTTTCAAGCTCAGGATACTATAATAACAGCAGCCGATATGCGAGAGGACGATCAACATCGCTTTGTTGAAGGTCGAAGAGAGCGTATTTTAAGAAATGATTTTTATATACCAAAAGAGGCTAGAGAAAGGATAAGTGAAGTCGGTTATCCAAACCCGGATCTTTATAGTTTGTATCAAAAACGCTACGATTGGAATGTGAAAATTAATCACATTGGTGAGCCTAATGATTTACGTCTTTTTTACTTTAATGGGGAGATGGAATCTAGAATTTATCCAGGTGTAGATAATCCATTTTTTAAGCGACGATCTATTATTAATAGACTGGCATATTTTTACATAGATGAGGAAAAAAAAAGAGGCTTAGGTATTCATTTTAACTCTTATGAAGAATTATCTCAAGCTTTCGAACGATTATCTATGAAAGCAGAATCTATTGAGTTAGTTGTTGATGTGGATTTGAGTACTTTAAATTCAGGAAGAGTGTTTTTAAAAAATAGTCAAGAGAAAATTGAACTTAAAGAAGTTGTCATAAGCAATAGTTATACTAAAATCAAGTAATATATGCCAGCCAATATCATATTTGGAACTTCTAATCCGGTAACTGTCGAAGGAACAAAGTACATAAATTTAGAATTTGGGGTATTTTTTGATGGTACGAAGAATAATAAAAATAATTCGGATGCACGTGATGCGGCAGTAGGTACAAAGGAAAGGAAGGCGTTCGAGGAATTTGGAAAAAAGGATAAGGAGAGCAGTTATTATAACGACTGGTCGAATGTGGCGCGCAAGTGGAAACATTATCATCCGGAAAAATCAATTTATATTGAAGGAATTGGTACTGGCGTAGACAGTCTTGATGTAGAACAATTTGCTAGTGATACGACGAAAGCTTTTGCTGTAGGAACTGGGCATACAGGCATACGTGGCAAAGTCAGAAAAGGCTGTAAAGCACTTTCTGAAAAAATTAAGCTAGCGACTAGAGATTTTAATAAAAATAAAGTAATTGGTAAAATTTATATTGATGTTTTTGGATTTAGTCGGGGCGCTGCAGCTGCACGTAATTTTGTATACGAAATTCATAAGTCAAGGTATATAGCTCATTCAAAATCTTATTCAGGAGGAATTGGACATGGAGCTTTGGCTTATAAGGATTCTGATGGTTTTGAAGTGCCTGAGAATTTAATTAAAAATGGCTATTTACCAGCAGGTGGTCATTTGGGTTTAGAGTTATCTAGAAAAGGGCTATATATTCATCCGACGAAATTAGTCGTTCGTTTTTTAGGGATATATGATACAGTTTCTTCTTATGCCAATCTAACAGAGTTAAAGTGGAAGCAAGGTTTGCCGTTGCCAAATTTCTCTAATGATGTTAATCAGTTAAATTTAAACACGTTAAAAGTCAACAAGATTGTGCATTTTACCGCTAGGGACGAACATAGGGAAAATTTTGCATTGACAAAAGTGTCACACGGCATTGAGAAAACATTTCCTGGAGTTCATTCTGATATTGGTGGTGGCTATATTACAGGTGAAGAAATCAAAAAAGAAATAGAAACAAGCTGGTTCGCTCAGTTTAAAACAGCTGGATTAGGGGATTTGGAAGAATTGAGAAAAGTCTTAATTAGTGAGGGCTGGTTTAAGTCTAATCAATTGAGTGTGCGGGGTGGCAATGTCTTAACGCCTCATCGATTACATGGTGCTAGGTTTGTAAAAAAAGAATATAGTTATATTCCTTTGCATTTTATGTGTGACTATATAGGAAAAGCTGATATAAAACTATTAGAAACCGAGGAATTGTTAGATGAATATAATATAGATAAACACCCTTTGTTACAGAAAACAAAAAAATATTTAAAAAGCTATGTGTTGGATGAAAATAATAAAGAGGCTTTAAAATTTGAGTGGTATAGTGAAATTCATAAAACATACAAAGGAGTGAAATCTACTGATCCAAAATCAGTAGAATATACTAAAAAGCTTAGAGAGCAAGAAGATCTTAGGGTTTTAAGAAACGAATACCTGCACTGGTCTTCTGATAGGGATGGAATTGGAATGGATCCAAATACCAAATGGTATGATTTGAAAAATGCAGCGTCGTCGGGTCGTAAAAGGACTATTTATTAATTTTTTAACACATAATATAGCGAGACATAGGAATTTATGTTTTACTATAATCTTATAACGTCTCAACTTTTATATTATAAATATAAACATGAAAAAGCAAATATTCTTAGCCATTTTTGTTTTATGCAGTCTGCATGTTTTTGGACAAAATAAAAAATCTAATAAACAAGATGAGAAACTTATTGATAGCGCTTCTGTAATTCTTTCTGACTTTGATACATTAGCGTATATTGATGATGATTCCTATAAGGATACCATTCGAATCGAAGCGGGACAAAAATATGCTGTACTTATTGATGTCAGTGATCAATCAATTGATTATGATCAACAAACATCTGATTTAGATAGAGAGTCTTTAGAATTGGAAAATAATTTTTCTTTTGATGACTTAAATGTTATTAAAATATCTGAAATCTCCTGTTTGGTTTTTGATAATGGTTTTACAATTGATTTTGATAAAACAAATGAATATGAAAAGGCTATCATATTTTGGGATGGTCTAAAAAATAATGATGTATTTGTAAAATATGATTTAATAAGAACCACTGAGTTTATAAGTGAAAAGTTGAAATTGAATAAAGTTTCTTCATATGTAACCAATACTGTAGATAATTTGAAAAAAATTGAAGAAATTAAAAAAGCAAATAATTTCACTGATAACTCTAAGGGTTTATTGGAAAGTTATTTAAATAAATATATATGGGATTTTCAATTATTTGATGAATACATTTTCTTTTACGAATATATAGTAAATAATAAAAGTCTAAAAAATGTTAAGTCCATAACTTCCAATTTTTCTTTGGTTACTGATACTAAATATGAAGAATTAATCTCCATGGACGAGGATCCTAATGAGCCTATGCGGATTGTAGAGCTTGATTATGGAGGTATTCCAAGATCTGTTATGAAGGAAGGTGATATTCTAAATAAAACTCAGGGTGATATTCTAAGTTATAAAGGAGGTGTATTAAGTAGTGTTATAATGAGGTCTAATGGAGAGAAATCAGTTTTTTATAATGATAATTATATGATGGTTCATATGGATAGTAGTAATTATGAAAAAGCTGAGATTTATTGGATACAAGATGGGAATATATTTATTGATACTTATTTGATATGGAAAAATATGAACGATTCTTATAAAAATATATTTAGTACAAAAAAGATTATGAATGATTCGTTTGCTAATAAATCTGTCATAAGTAAAACTAGTAATCATTTGAACTCTTTTCCTCTCATTCATACTATTTATGAAGATGACAATTCTATTTCTCCAGTACGTATTAGAATAGAGAAAATTAATAATAATAAATATTGTGTTTTCGTTGCGAAATTCGGTGATAGGTACTTTTTGTTAGGTACATGTTATATGTTAAACAATGGATTAATTGATAAAATTGTATTTGATCTTTTTTCTCATAAGAATTATGTAATTAATTATTCTTATACCTACTATTAATTGGTTTTTTTAAGTTTGAAATTCAGTAATATCCCAAATAAAATTATGGGCTTAAAAAATCTACCTTTTTACAATAATAAAGAAAGGTTTTGGTGAAAAATCACATAAATATTCTCTTTATTTTATTAGAAAATTTTAAATTGTCCAATTTTATCAGGAGGTTCATCTGTAAAGAATGTGACATTTACCCATTTAGCTTTTCCCTACCTTTTTGCTAACTGTTTACAATTAATGGAATTCTATATTGGATTTTGTTTGATTAGCTTTAAAATAATCCACAATTATAAAGCTGCTATTCGTCACAAAATTTTATCTTTGTAACTCAAAAAAAATACAAAGATGAATATTTCTTACAATTGGCTTAAGAATTACTTAAATATAGATAAATCACCCGATGAGCTTTCGTTGATTCTGACTGATATTGGTTTAGAAGTAGAGGCGGTTGAAAAAGTGGAATCAATCCCTGGTGGTCTTGAAGGCTTGGTAGTGGGGGAAGTGTTGAGTGCAGAGCAACATCCAAATGCAGACAAGCTTCGTATTACGAAGGTGAATGTCGGCACCGATACGCCTTTGGATATTGTGTGTGGTGCACCTAATTGCCGTGCTGGACTTAAAGTAATTGTCGCTACTGTAGGAACTACCTGTCATCCACTGTCTGGTGAGCCATTCAAAATCACAAAATCTAAAATTCGCGGTGAAGTTTCAGAAGGTATGTTGTGTGGTGAAGATGAAATTGGTTTAGGTACTTCACATGCCGGAATCGTTGAATTACCGGCAGATGTTCAAGTAGGCACGTTAGTTAAGGATTTTTACGACATTAAAGATGATTTTCGTTTTGAAATTGGTTTGACGCCAAATCGTGCTGATGCAGCATCACATTTAGGTGTGGCGCGTGATTTAGCTGCGTATTTCAGAACGAGTTACACATTGCCAAATGTAGAGGCTTTCGTTGAAGGCCCTGTACAAGGTACAACTGTCGTGGTAGAAAGTGAAGATGCTCCAAGATATTCAGGTGTGAATATTTCTGGGGTAAAAGTTGCCGAATCGCCTGATTGGCTGAAAGAAAAATTAAATACTATCGGTATTCGTTCGATAAATAATATCGTAGATATTACCAATTATATATTACATGATTTAGGTCAGCCTTTACATGCTTTTGATGCAGCTAAAATTTCTGGAAACAAAATCGTTGTGCGCAAGGCTACAGAAGGTGAACCTTTCAAAACTTTGGATGGCGTGGATCGGAAATTATCTGCAGAAGATTTAGTCATTGCAGATGCTGAAAAGCCGATGTGTATTGCTGGTGTATTCGGTGGTGAGTTTTCAGGAGTCACAGAATCTACAACAGATATTTTCTTAGAATCAGCGTATTTCAATTCTGTTTCAGTTCGTAAAACATCAAAACGCCATAATTTAAAAACAGATTCTTCATTCCGCTTCGAAAGAGGAACAGATCCAAATATTACAGTTTTTGCACTTAAACGTGCGGCTTTATTAATTCAGGAAGTTGCTGGTGGTGCTATATCATCTTCTTTAGTAGATGTTTATCCTGCTCCAGTTGAACCTTTTAAATTTGAGGTTAGCTACCGTAATGTCCAACGTTTAATAGGTAAGGATATTCCTACAGAAGTAATAAAAGATATTATTTTGGCTTTAGGTATTGTTATTACTTCTGAGAAGGAAGGCATTTTAGCTGTTGAGGTTCCAGCATATAAAGTAGATGTAACTCGTGAGGTAGATGTGATAGAGGAGGTTTTACGTATCTATGGGTATAACAATATTGAATTGAAGTCCCAAATTTTAGCTTCGCTTAATACACAAGAGAAACCGGATAAAGAAACAGTATTAAATCAAGTGGCTGATCTTTTAGTAGCAAATGGTTTTAGAGAAATTCTTTCCAATTCATTGACAAAATCATCGTATGCTGATGATGAAGCTACCGCTGTGAAATTGTTTAATCCATTAAGTTCCGACCTAGATACGATGCGTCAGAATATGCTTTTTTCAGCATTGACAGCTGTAGAGTACAATCAAAAGCGTAAACAAGGGGACTTAAAGATATTTGAATATGGTAAAACTTACCATTTAAAAGAAGACGGATATGACGAGAAGCAACGTTTTGCTTTAGCAATCGCTGGCAAACAGGGAAGTGAACAGTGGAATATCTCCTCTAAAAATGTGAATTTCTATAATTTGAAGTCGGCAGTAGATACTATTGTTAGACGTTTGAAAATAGAAGGTTTGCAAATTGTAGAAACGGCGAATGCTAATCTGTCTTATGGTTTGGATTACATGAAGGGTCAAAAAGTATTAGTTTCATTAGGTGCAGTTCATCATGATGCATTAAAAAAAGTAGATGTTGATGGTCAAGTTTACTTTGCTGATTTTGATTGGGATCTGGTAATTAAAACTATTCGCAAGAATACAATTAAATATAAAGAAGTTTCAAAATTCCCAGCAGTGCGTAGAGATTTGGCATTGTTAGTAGATGAAGAAATTAGCTTCGATAAGTTAAAATCTGTCGCATTAAAAACAGATAGAAAGCTATTGAAAGAAGTTAATATTTTTGATGTATATAAAGGTGATAAATTACCGGAAGGCAAAAAGTCTTATGCTCTGAGTTTTACGATTCAGGATGAAGAAAAAACGCTAAATGATAAACAAATTGATAGTATTATTCAAAAATTAATTATTAACTTTGAGAAAGAGACTGGCGCAGTAGTGCGATAGTTTCGAGTACAATAATTTTAATTGCGAGAATCGTATGGCATTATTATCATCACAAATGAATATTATCGTTGAGAAAACGAAAAATTTAGTTCAAATGTGTGAAGCTCTACAAGAGGAAAATGATTTGCTAAAGTTGGAATTGCAATCTGTACAAGTAGCTTTTGAAACAGGTACAGAAAAGATTAAACAACTGGAAGAACAGACCAAAGCAATGGCTGTAGCAAGAGCACTTGATGAAGCGGATATCGATAAGGGTGCGATAAATGAAAAAATACTTGACACAAAACAAAAAATTAACGATTTTGTGCGAGAAATAGATAGATGTATAAACTTATTGAAGTAGATAAGTGAAAATATAAGTAAATAAGTTTATTACGTTATTAAGCTCGGTAACCATGGGAGAGATTTCCATAAAAATAAATATCGCAGATCGCGTGTACCCATTGAGGGTAACGGCAGAGGAAGAGGAAGTGATTAGACACGCTGCGAAATTAATAAATGAAAAGATAAAGGAATTGCAAGATAATTATGCAGTTCGTGATAAACAGGATTTATTGTCTATGTGTGTATTACAATATGCAACAGGGATGATAAAGGCCGAAAGACAGGTTCAACAACAGGATGTAGGTCTAGAACAGTCGATTCACGAGTTGGATGGTATTTTAACAGATTTCTTTAAGAAATAAATATCGTTCTTTAAGAGCTATATAACGACGAGTTTACCGCAATTAAATTCGGGTTGTCACTATTTTAAACTTAACGCTTCAATATCACGAGCAATTAAAAGATATAGGCCATTTTGCTATACGCCATCTAGGTCATGATCAAAAGCTCAAATCATGTGTAATCGAAGTTTAATAATACTTGGGACCTGTTAATTTAATTGCGGTTTTTTTTTGTGTAAAAAAATATGAAAACTAATATATACAATTAACAATATGGATTTATCAATTACAATTTCAATTATAATATCTCTTTTAATTGGTATTGTTATTGGGCGATATTTACTTCAAATGTTGCTTAAGAAACAAGAGAACGAAGCCAAAGAAAAAGCTGATAATATCATAAAAGAAGCTGAAAAGCAAGCGGAACATACGAAGAAACAACGTCAACTAGAAGCGAAAGAAAAGTTTTTACAATTAAAATCTGAACACGAAAAAGAGGTTAATCAACGTAATAACACGATCACTCAAAAGGAAAACTCAATTAAACAAAAAGAGCAGTCTTTAAATCAAAAACTTGAAAATCTAAACCGTGAAAAACAGGACTTAGATAAGAAAAGTGCCAAATTTGATCAATTAATTGAGGTCAACGAGAAGAAAAGTGAAGAAGTAGAACAGTTAAAAAATCAACATATCAGTCAGTTAGAAACAATTGCTGGTTTGACTGCTGATGAGGCAAAGGAACAATTAGTTACTTCATTACGTGAGGAAGCTCGTTCACAAGCTATGATTCAGATCAAAGATATCGTTGATGAAGCTAAATTGACAGCATCTAAAGAAGCTAAAAAAGTAGTAATTCAAACTATTCAGCGTACCGCTACTGAATCAGCTATTGAAAATACAGTTTCTATTTTCAATATTGAGAATGACGAAATCAAAGGTCGTATTATTGGTCGTGAAGGTCGTAATATTCGCGCTTTAGAAGCCGCTACAGGAATTGAGATTATCGTTGATGATACACCAGAAGCGATTATTTTATCTGGTTTCGATCCTGTACGTCGTGAGATTGCACGTTTGTCATTACACAGATTAGTTACAGATGGTCGTATTCACCCAGCTCGTATCGAAGAAGTAGTTGCGAAAACTCGTACACAAATCGAAGATGAGATTGTTGAGATTGGTGAACGTACAGCTATCGACTTAGGTATCCACGGTTTACATCCGGAATTGATTCGTATGGTAGGTCGTATGCGTTACCGTTCTTCATATGGTCAAAACTTATTACAACACTCGCGTGAGGTGGCTAATTTTGCAGCAACTATGGCGGCTGAATTGGGATTGAATGTGAAGCACGCAAAACGCGCTGGTCTATTGCACGATATAGGTAAAGTGCCTGATGATAATCCAGAATTGCCACACGCAATCTTGGGTATGCAATTGGCCGAAAAATATAAGGAGCATCCAGATGTATGTAATGCTATTGGTGCACACCACGATGAAATTGAAATGACATCAATGATTTCACCAGTTGTACAAGCTTGTGATGCTATTTCAGGAGCTCGTCCAGGTGCACGTCGTGAAGTGGTAGAAAGCTATATTAAACGTTTGAAAGAATTAGAAGAATTAGCACTTTCTTACCCAGGAGTTGAAAAAACATTTGCTATCCAAGCTGGACGTGAATTACGTGTAGTGGTAGAAAGTGAAAAAGTAACGGATGCACAAGCGGAGATTTTAGCAGCTGATATTTCAAATCGTATTCAAACAGAAATGACTTACCCAGGTCAGATCAAAGTTACGGTAATTCGTGAGACGCGTTCTGTGTCATACGCAAAATAGATTTTAATATTACATTATATAATCGAAAGCCCTAACTTTATAGTTGGGGCTTTTGTTTTAAAATCAAACTATGGACATCACCAAACGATTTGATAGACTTTTAGGCATTTATTTCTATTTACAATCAAAACCACTTGTCAAAGCACAAGATTTGGCTGATAAATATGAAGTAAGTCTTCGTACAATATATCGTGACATCAAAGCTTTAGAACATGCTGGTGTTCCAATTATGGGTGAGGCTGGGTATGGATACTCGTTAATGCATACCTATAAGATTCAGCCTATTAATTTTACAGAACAAGAGGCATTGAGTTTTGGTGTGGCGGAGAAGTTGATGGAACATTATCTGGATAAAGAAATAGGTCAGCATTTTACGAATGCTTTGCTCAAGATGAAAGGAGTTCTTCGTTTTACCGACAAAGAGAATGTCGCAGATTTGGAATCTAAAGTTTTGATTAATAAAGAAAAACATTTTTTGAATGAAAATGTTCCAGCTGCTTTAGCGACACTTTTTGAAAGTATGGTAAAAAGAAAGCAGATCCATCTGAAATATAAATCAGTAGAAAGTAATAGTCAAGAACGGAATATTGAAGTTATAGGTGTATTTCAAGAAGGGCAATTTTGGTACTTTATGGCGTATTGTCATCTTAGGCATGAGGTGCGTCAGTTTAGATTAGATCGTATTGAAGAAATTCGTTTGATAGATTTGAAACATACGCAAGAGTTTTTACCTCTGCAAACTTATTTGAGTTCAAATAAAAAAGAGGAACTTTTAGAAACTGTACGTATTTGGGTGAGCAAAGATATGTCAAGGTATTTGCACTGGGAAAGACAATTTTATGGGTTTAAGACGGAAGAAGAAAAAGATAATGGCGTGGAAATGCTTTTCCACACCAGCCAACTAGAGCATTTTGCTAGATGGTTTATGATGTTTGCTGATGAAGCAATTATTTATGAACCACAGCGTTTGAAGGATAGTGTTCATCACATTTTACAAAATGCAATTGGCACTTTTGAAGATTACGCTCTATCCCAAAAGAATGGAGGTTCGATTCCTAAACCACGTAAGTAAACAAAACCTTGTGCGCGATGATGAATTTCATTGTCAATAAAGTACAAAAGGTTATGAATAATAGGGAACTTATATTCGCCAAATAAATTAAAATCTTCATGAAATCTTTCTTCAGGTATTTGGTTGTACAAATCAATTAATATGGGTGTGTCTTTATCCCATTGTGCCAATAAAGCATCTTTAGTATGTAATGGTAAATCGTGATTATAGGGGTCAATCTGGTTGTTTACGATTCCATTCAATCCTGGCACGGCAATAGAAAGAATTTCTTTTACTAATTCTGCAAATGTGCGCATTTCGCCTATCGAATAATTAAATAATTCTGCTTCAGGAAATTTTTCAATCGTTCTACGCGTTAGATTACGATGCCCCAACCAGTGTTGTAGTAAATCTGCTTTCGAAATAATTGCTGTCTTGTTCATAGCTTTAGTTATTTTGTTATACCCAAAAGTATAATGATGATATGACAACTGTTTGTCAGTAGTGTTTATTTTTTGAAATATAATTTTTAGTTTGCTATTTGGCACTTTGATAATTAGAATTAGAAATAAAAGCAATAATCTTATCTTTGTGCTGGAAATTTAAATAACATGATTAGTAAAGAAGATAAAATAAAAACCTTTGATCCTTCACAACCTGGATTAGCAGATGCTAGTGTTTATGGATTACCTTTTACGGCCGAAGAATCAGAAATTATAATTGTTCCAGTTCCTTGGGAGGTTACAGTTAGTTATGGTGCAGGGGCATCAGAAGGGCCAGATGCTATTTTAGACGCTTCATTCCAAGTTGATTTGTTACATCAAGAATTTCCAGAGCTATGGAAGTTAGGGATTTACATGGACGAAGCACCAGCACATTGGGCTGAGAATTCAGCAAATTATAAGGCATTAGCACAACCTATAATTGAAGCTTTGGAAGCAGGAGAAGATGTAAATGAAAACCTAACTTTAAAAGCTGATTTAGATTCTATAAATGCTGCTTCTGCAAAATTGAATGCTGAATTGAAGGAAAGAGTTTTGGAATGGACAGCTAAAGGTAAAAAAGTCATCTTATTAGGAGGAGATCACTCTACACCACTTGGTTACTATCAGGCATTGGCTACTTCGTATGATAACTTTGGTATTTTACATTTTGATGCGCATATGGATTTACGTCAAGCATATGAAGGGTTTACTTATTCGCATGCATCGATTATGTACAATGCAATCCAATTACCGCAAATAAGTAAATTGGTACAAATAGGTATTCGTGATTTTTGTGAGCAAGAAGTTGAAGTTGTTCAATCTTCGGGTAAGGTAAAAGTTTATACCGATTCTGATTTGAAAAAAGCGCAATTCGAAGGTAAAACTTGGCAACAACAAGTAGATGAGATTATTGCTCATTTGCCAGAAAATGTGGCTGTAAGTTTTGATATAGATGCACTTTACCAATGGTATTGTCCAAATACAGGAACTCCAGTACCTGGAGGTTTATCATACGAACAAGCTGTTTACGCCTTATCAAGATTAGCAAATTCAGGAAAGAAAATTATTGGAATGGATTTGGTTGAAGTAGCTCCAGGAGAATCAGACGAATGGGATGGGAATGTCGGCGCCCGTTTATTATTTCATATGTGTGGTGTTTTTGCAAAAAATAATGGATTGAATGTTGGTAGTTCAATTCAGTTTTAAAAATATTCTAAGTGAAAAGTAAAGGCGGGTTTTTATAAAAATCCGCCTTTTTGTTTTTTGATAGTAGCGAAAGAAGGTTTATATTCGTTATATCTTAAAAAAGGATATACCATTTAATTGGGTGTATATCTTTGATCTTAATTTACGCTACTAACTCTTTTAGAATTAAAATTTTATGAAAAACTTATCAATCGGACTTCTTGTAGGCAGCTCTCTGTTCTTTTCTTTTAGTAATACTTTGAATGCACAAGTATTAAAAGGTATTGGAAAAAAGATAGGACAAAAAGTAGAATCTTATGTCGATAAAACTCTTGATGAAAATTTGAAACCCACAAGTAATAGAAATTCATCATCAAATGGAAATAATCAAGAGGGACCTTTTGAAAATTTAAAGGGCATGAAGAATGATTTCGCAAGAGGGGCTGAAAATATATTTGAAGATAATTTTAGTCAAGATAGTGCTGGAGATATGGCTAGTCGCTGGACGAGTAATGGGAGAGGAGAAGTTAGTAAAGTATCCATCGCGGATGGGAATTGGTTACAATTATTTGACGGTAATACGTATAAAATCAAGCAATTGGTGCGTATTCCTGAAAACTTTACTATAGAATTTGATGTATTAGCCATGTCTGATCAAGAACCAAAATTTGCGCTTGATTTTGGATTTGATTACCAAAAAGGGGTAGGTAATCATTACTATTTAGCTTACCAAAATCCCTTAAATATCCAAGCTTCATATTGGTTTAATAAGTTTGATTTTGCTAGTAAAGAAGTAGATCCGAATAAAAGAAGTGAAGTAAAAGCAAACATGTCATATTTCGTAAATGATATGATGAAAGTTAAAATTCGTGTTGATGGCGAGCGTATGCGTACATACATTAATGAATACAAAATCCTAGATACGGAAATGGCTAATCCAGCTTCGAAGAAATATTTCTATTTCGCATTCAACAGTGATGATAAATCTGCAGAAGTTTATATTGGTAACTTTAGGATAGATAAGATTTAAGTCCTTTGGATATGTTATAAAGGCCTCATATACTTTTAATAGTTATGAGGTTTTTTTGCGTCTTACTTTTACTGTAGAGAAATTTGTTTTACTTTAGTTTAATTAATCAAATTATCCATATGAAAATAAAGCTATTAATACTTGCTATAGGTATATCACTATTGAATATAATGTGTTGTGGAATAGGAGGGAATTGTTGTGGTAATGACGGTCCTTATAAAACCTATAAATTCCGACCAACAGGCAAAATAGATTTATTTAATACAGATAACCAATTTCTTAATATTAAGGATACAATTAGGGGTGTATTCAATATCAAATTAGAATTTGATACTGAAGAGGTTTATGCTAATAATTTTTCTATTGTTCCAATGGCAATGGCATGTAGTATGTATATTCCTGACCTCTTGAATAAACCAAATTTTGAGAAACTGTCCATATCTATTGATCATTCATTCGTATACAAAAACAAACAAATAGCTGCAAATACTAATTTAATTCGATCTAGTGATATTCAGTTTAATTATATGGATATTCACAATAATCCTAATATTATCACTTTCGACGAAAAATTCCTTTACTACGCTAAGTTCGAAAAAGGCTGGACCAATTTTACTATAGAAGGTGAATTAGAAGACGGACAGAAGTTTACTTTTGAGAAAGATGTGTACTTAGATCTGTAACATGAAGTACTCTAATCATCCAATTCGTCCAGATAAATATCATGAACCAGGAATCTAGCTGTTTTGCTTGGTAAGAGCATATCATCTACATCTTCAGAATCAATTGGATACAAAATATCAGTATCGCCGCCGTCAACTAATTCTGAATCTGGAATTAATTCAAAAAAGGTAATATTATTAGTGGTAGACAATTCTTCAACTTTAATGTACGATACATTCTGTCTTTTCCAATTATTCAGTATTTCTAAGGTAAAAAGTTGATAAGGATTTTTTTCTATTGCCATACCCGCAAATTTAAAACAAAATAATCTATCCTTGCCAACCTTTTTCTCAATTCCGTCATAATTGAACCTATTGCAAATATTTAATTATGATTTTCTTATCTTTAGGCGGATTTTGATAGCAGGCTAAACTTGTTGTTGAATTTCAAATTTAAAAGTCGAAACATTAATATATTTTCAATAGAAAACTATGTCATCTAAAATCATTTACACTAAAACAGATGAAGCGCCATTATTGGCTACTTACTCTTTTTTACCTATTGTACAAGCATTCGCAAAGACAGCGGATATCGATGTAGAATTAAGAGACATTTCATTAGCGGGACGTATCCTTGCTAATTTCAATGAATATTTAACACCAGCGCAACAAACGGCAGATGCATTAGCGGAGTTAGGACAATTGGCTACTACTCCTGATGCAAACATCATTAAGTTGCCAAATATTTCAGCTTCTATCCCTCAATTAAAAGGTGCTATCGCTGAATTGCAAAATGCAGGTTACGCGGTTCCTAATTATCCAGATGCTGCTACAACTCCAGAAGAAGAAAAAATAAAAGCTATTTATGCTAAAATTTTAGGTTCAGCTGTAAACCCAGTATTGCGTGAGGGTAACTCAGATCGTCGTGCACCTAAAGCGGTTAAAAACTATGCTAAAGCAAATCCTCACCGTATGGGCGCTTGGGCAGCTGATAGTAAAACTAAAGTAGCGTCGATGACTGACGGTGATTTCTATGCTACTGAGCAATCAGTTACTTTAGAAGATGCTTCTCAATATAAAATTGAATTTGTTGCTGCAGACGGTTCTGTAAAAGAATTAAAAGGTTTAGCACCTTTAAAAGCTGGTGAAGTTATTGACTCTTCAGTATTAAACGTTGCTAAATTAAAAGAATATGTTGCTGCTACTATCGCTGAGGCTAAAACTGAAGGCGTATTATTATCAGCTCACTTGAAAGCAACGATGATGAAAGTTTCAGATCCTATCATTTTCGGTGCTATCGTAGAAGTTTACTTTAAAGATGTTTTTGCTCAATACGGTGAATTATTTGCTTCATTAGGCATCAACAAAAACAATGGTTTAGGTGAAGTTTACGCTAAAATCGCTGGTAACGAGAAAGAGGCTGAAGTAAAAGCTGCTATCGATGCTGCTATTGCAAATAGCGCAGATTTAGCCATGGTAAATTCTGATAAAGGAATCACAAACTTACACGTTCCTTCGGATGTAATCGTAGATGCTTCTATGCCTGCTATGATTCGTATTGGAGGTAAAATGTGGGACAAAGCAGGAGCTGAGCGTGATACAATCGCTATGATTCCTGACCGTTCTTACGCGGGTGTATACGAATCTGTAATTGACGACTGTAAAGAAAACGGTGCTTTAGATCCTCAAACTATGGGTTCAGTGCCTAACGTAGGTTTGATGGCTCAAAAAGCTGAAGAATACGGTTCACATGACAAAACTTTCCAAGCTGCTGCAAATGGTACTATCCGTGTTGTAGATGCAGAAGGTAATGTTTTCATGTCACAGGTTGTAGCAGCTGGTGATATTTTCCGTATGTGTCAAACTAAAGATGCACCTATTCAAGACTGGGTTAAATTAGCTGTAAACCGTGCTCGTTTGTCAGCTACTCCAGCTGTTTTCTGGTTGGATGAAGCGCGTGCTCACGATAGAGAAATCATCAAAAAAGTAGAGAAATACTTAGGTGACTTCGATACAAATGGATTAGATATTTTCGTAATGTCTCCAGTTGAAGCTACTAAATTTACGTTGGATCGTATTCGTGAAGGCTTAGATACTATTTCGGTAACGGGTAACGTATTACGTGACTATTTAACTGACTTATTCCCAATCTTAGAAGTAGGAACTTCAGCGAAAATGTTATCTATCGTTCCATTGATGAATGGCGGAGGTCTTTTCGAAACAGGTGCTGGTGGTTCTGCTCCTAAACACGTAGAACAGTTCTTAGAAGAAGGTTATTTACGTTGGGATTCATTAGGTGAGTTCTTAGCATTACAAGCTTCATTCGAACACTTAGCACAAACGCAAAACAATGCTAAAGCACAAGTTTTAGCAGATGCATTAGATGAAGCTAACGCTTTATTCTTAGCAAATGATAAATCTCCAGCGCGTAAAGTAGGTCAAATTGACAACCGTGGTTCTCACTTCTACTTAACGTTATACTGGGCTCAAGAATTAGCTAAGCAAACGAAGGATGTAGAATTAGCTGCTAAATTTGCTGGTCTTGCAGAAGCATTAACTACTAATGAAGCTAAAATCAATGAAGAATTGATCGCAGCCCAAGGTACAGCTCAAAATATTGGTGGTTACTATTTCCCGAATGATGAGTTAGCTATTGAGGCATTACGTCCTTCAGTGACATTAAATGATGCGATTGCTGCTTTGTAAGTGATTCATTCTTAGTGATATTAAAAGCCTTCTTCGATTTTGAAGAAGGCTTTTTTATTAATAGTAGTTTTTTTGCTATATGTATAGATTATTTAATTCATTATAATAATTTATAATATTAACTTTAGAGAAAAAAATATCATTATGATCCTAAGTAAGCATTGTTTCATCAATTGGATAATAATTTCATTTAGTATAGTTTTATTTTCAAGCTCTTGTAAAAAAGCTCCAAATAATTCTGAAGGTAAAACGGATGAAGATAAGAGGACTGTCTATAAAATTCATGGTAATGTAGAGAAAGGTCCTTTTGTGAAAGGGTCGTCTTTATTTGCTTTTGAATTGGATGAAAGTTATAATCAAACTGGACGTAGTTTTAGGACTGAATTGGTCGATGATAAAGGTCGTTTTAATTTCGATGACATCCAATTAACACATAAATATGTACAATTGTCTATTCAAGGTGGGTATTATTATGACGAAGTTTTAGGTAAACTTTCTACTAGTCCACTTACATTGAATGCAATAGTATCTTTAGATAAGCCGGAAGAGTCTTTAAATATTAATGTGTTAACTCATTTAGAACAAAAGCGTGCTTTATTTTTAATAAAACAGAAAGGATATTCTTTTGAAGATGCTAAACAACAGGCTCAAAAGGAAATTTATGACGCTTTCTACATCAAGGATATAACAGCACAGTCTGCTGAAACTCTATCCTTGATTTCTAATTCAAATAATTCTTCCGCTTTATTAGGAATTTCTTCTACATTGTTAATAATGGCAGCGTCAGATAATGCGCGTCTGACGGAATTGCTTTCTCAAATTTCTATTGATTTGGAAGATGATGGTGTGCTAGCGGATCAATTGCTTTGGGAAATCGAAACTGCTATACAGAAATTAAATCCAAAAGTTATTAATGATAACCTTAAAAAAAGATATCAGCAACTAGGAGTTCAACTAGCTGAATTCCCATTAGCATCGGTGTTTAAGGTTGAATTACCGTTAGATTATAAACCAACTGGGAGCCCGATAAACATTGATTTTAGGGATTTTAATTATGATGTTTCTGGAATAAAAATGTGGTTTACCTCTGCTCAAGAAAGATATTTGAGTACAGAAGCCTTATTAGCAAAAACAGCCGTTGGAAATTATCCATCCACATATAATGTCTTTTATACAAATAATGTATTCCCTAATAATGAAAAATTGTTAGAAATATACGAATTTGCTTATCGTTCACTTGTTGAATTAATTCATATTTCAGAAAATGCCTATAATTCTCCTAATCTAGAAATAAGAAATTATGAGCAAAAGTTTATGTCATTGATTGCTTATCAATATTGGTCAATTACAAATTTATGGGATAACCCATTTTATTATGATATACATAATTATATACCATTACATTTGTCAAAGCAAGTGGCTAGAAGTAATAAAAAAGAAGTCTATTCGAAGTTAATATCCTCTCTTGAATATGCGTCTAATAAACTAGAAAATATTGATTTAAAATATGCTGATTTTGCAAAAGCTATGATTGCAAAACTTAGTTTAGAAGTGGGAGACTATCAGCGAGCATTAAAATATTCAATTCTATTAGTACAATCCAATAGATATGAATTGGCCAAAATCAATGATATTCACAATACCAAAACAGAATCTATTTTTGGTCACAATTATGCAGATGGATTAGGGAGCACTTACGATAATGAACTTAAACACCTTTATGCTAAGGGTACATATCGTCATGTTGTACGTTTGACCGAGATTTACTTAATCGCTAGTGAAGCTTACTATAAATTGAACAATAATCAAGAAGCAATAAAAATGCTGAATAAGTTGACCAATCGTGATAATAGAGCCGCTTATTCAAATAGTACAATTAATATTCATGACCATATAATTAATGAGTATAAAATTCAAATGCAAAATGAAGGAGTGTATTTGGCTGCATTGCGAAGGTTATCATCTGGGAGTACATTAAATCTATTTAAGTTTTTGCCAATTCCATTTAAAATTCTTAATGAAAATGCATTGGCTATTCAGAATAGTGGTTATTAGTTGAATAATATTTGTAAAGTTATTGTTGGTTCGTAGTAGACAGTTTGTTCTAAAAAACAAAAGCCTTGATAGAAGAAGGATTTTGTTGATTTATAGCTTAATTATTTTACCATTATCTCGTATTTCGAATTTACTTTCTATTTTTTCAGGTTCTTCTGTCATATAGTTATATTCAGTAATATATATCGTTTTATTTTCAATCTTACTTAGGGTTCTGAATGCTGATTCTGCTATTTCATCGTATGCGATTACTAGATTATCAATGATATTATTTTCTAAATCATAACTAATTAAGTATGTTTTCATTTCCATTTCAGTAGTAGCAGTAATAACTTTTGTCAAGAATTTATTAGAAATCGAGATATCATATCTGAAATAGTAATTTTCAGCTGGAAAATCTAATGACTTAAGTTGAAGGTCTAAGATTTCAAATTCCTTCAGTGGAATGCTTACTTTGAAATTATCAAAATTTGTAGAATCTGTGATATTTATTTCAGATGGTTGCTCTACTGTTTGAACTTGGGATGTATCCCTGATTAATACATTGTTCGTGTCTGGTATATTTACTTCCTTTCTTTTTTCTTTGGTGTCATTACAGGATGACAATACTAAGAGTATAAAAATGTGTTTTAATAATTTCATTTTAATTTTTTTGTATTTCAAATGTAATAAATTTTGTTACAGTTAATTTGGTTGAAAGTAATTTGATAAGGTAATATAGTCTTCTTAATAATGTAGAGTATGTATATTTTAGTAAGTAATTTTAAATAATTAGTTGATAATCCATTTATTATACCTACCTTGTAGCAATTAATAATAATAATAATAATATGAATAACGGAACTGTAAAGTTTTTTAATGAAACTAAAGGATTTGGTTTTATTACCCCTGATGGTGGTGGCGATGACATCTTTGTACACGTATCAGGATTAGTTGACCAAGTTCAACAAGGAGACCAAGTAACCTACGATGTAGAGAACGGTCGTAAGGGCATTAATGCCACTAATGTAAGAGTAAGCTAATTTTTGATTATATAATCTTGCAAAAGGCGAATCTAATAGATTCGCCTTTATTTTTTTTGTAGTATCCATAAAACTGTCTAAAACAAAACAGCCCTTAACATTTCGTATGCTAAGGGCTGTTTTGTTTAGAAACTATATTTTATAAAACAATTACTTCAGTTACTTGAAGACCTTGTTTGCTAGATTGCGATTTGAATTTTACTTTTTGATCCTGTTGCAATACAAAACCTAATATTTTGAAATTGAAATATACATTCTCTCTTGTTTCGTTGTCACGGATGAAACCGTATTGTCCAGCTTCATTGTAAAATGATACTTTACCGAATGAATATATATCTTCTACTTCTGGGCGAATTAAATCTTCTTCCTTAAATTCGTATTTCTTTACAGGAGGTTTGTCAGAGATATTACCATTCTCGTCCACATATGCGAACATTTCTTCTAATGCTTTTCCTTTGTCATTAGAATCTTCGCGTTGTGCTTTTTTTTCTTCTTTTTCTTTACGTTTTTGTAATTTTTTCTTAGCGATTTCTTTTTTTCTAAATGTTTGTTGGCTTTGACCCATGTATTATTATTTAATGAATGTTTTAAATTGAGAAAAGTCTAACGTATCGTCAAGAAATTCTAGGATGAGAATGTAGGCGAAAATGTGCAGCTTTTTACAAAGGTACTAAATATTAATGAAAGGAGCTAACTTAAATCAATTTGCTAACTTTGTAGAAATTACGCTCATGATTATTATTGACTCACCCTCGCACAACGCACATTTTAATATAGCTTCCGAAGAGTATTTATTAAAACGCTTTCCAGAAGATGATATACTTTTGTTTTATATCAATGCACCTTCCATTATTATAGGAAAGTTTCAGAACACTTTGGCAGAGATTAACTTGGATTATGTTAACTCAAACGATATCAAAGTAGTTCGACGTTTATCCGGTGGTGGAGCGGTGTATCACGATTTAGGAAATTTGAATTTCTCTTTTCATACAAAGGCTAGTGATAAAGATTTTAGCGATTTTGAAACTTTCACTAACCCAGTAGTTAAGCTATTAAATAAATTGGATGTTCCTGCTAAGTTGGAGGGGAGAAATGACTTATTAGTGGATGGAAAGAAGTTTAGTGGTAATGCAAAAACTATAAAATTGAAGAAAATGATTCAACATGGTACTATTCTTATCAATTCGGATATGTCGGTTTTGGCAGATGCACTAAAGGTAAATCCCTTAAAGTTTATTGATAAAGCTGTAAAATCAAATCGTGCACGTGTGGTTAACTTGATCGAATATTTACCTTCTCACACGACCACTGAATCGTTTAAAAAGCTTTTTATTGAAGAAATAACGACTTCTAATGATAAAATAGAACTTTATACATTCGATAAAGCTGATATCGTCGCGATAGAAAAATTAGTGGTAGAAAAATATGGTACTTGGGATTGGAATTTTGGTTCATCTCCCGATTATAATTTCAAAAAGGCAAATAAATTTTCAGCAGGATTTGTCGAAGTGCATTTGGAAGTACATAAAGGACTTATTCAAAAAGCGAAAATTTTTGGTGATTTCTTTGCTTCTAATCAAATTGAAGAGTTGGAAAATCAATTGTTAGGTTTAAAACATGACCAAGAATCTTTAAATAAGTTATTTACTTCTATAGACATTAAATCCTACTTCGGAAATGTAACTGTAGAAGAGATACTTAACGTTTTTAATTAGATTATTAAATTATGTTAAATATTTAACAACTGCATTAATTAATGATTTGTATCTGTAAATTTATAGTTCATAATATTAACTAATGTAAATCATGAAAATTTTGAAAACACTATTATTGATATGTATATTTCCATTACTATCAATTGCTCAAGAGAAGGGAATTAAATTTGAACACAATACGAATTGGGAACAAGTTAAAGCAAAAGCAAAAGCTGAAAATAAGCATATATTTGTCGATTGCTTCACTACTTGGTGTGGTCCATGTAAATGGATGGCAGAAAATGTTTTTGTTGAAGAATCTGTAGGTGATTTTTTTAATGAAAATTATGTAAATCTTAAAATTCAATTCGATGAGACCAAGAATGATTCAGAAGATGTTAAATCATGGTACCAGGAATCAAAGCGATTTACTAAAGAATACAATGTCACTGCATATCCTACCTTTCTAGTTTTTAATCCTGATGGCGAATTGGTTGATAAAATAATAGGGGGGAATGAGGCAGAAGCTTTCATTGCAACATTTAAAAATGTGTTGTTACCAGAAAATCAATTTCTTACTGTTAAGAAAAAATTTATTGCCAATCCTAGTGATTTAGCATTAGCAAAATCAATTTTGCCCAAAGCTTTGGATAATAAGGAAGATGAGCTAATTGATTTGGCTTTAAATACTATAATCAAACAATCATCGAAAGAAGAACTTTTATCAGAAGAGAATATGCTATCCTTTATTCGAATTGCTGAAGGAGGTGTTAATAATAAGGCGTTTGAATATATTTATAATAATAAAGAGCCATTTGAGAAATTTATGTTATCAAAATATCAATTTCCAATCAACGATTTACTAGCATTTGGAATTATTAAAAGTGAAGTTACACCACAATTATACAGTGGGGATGAAATCGATTTTGATGCTTTGTCTAAAAACTTAAGTGTTAAATATGATAAGATTGATTTGAGTAAGGCTCTCGAATCAAGTAGATTGAAATATCTGCTTAATAAAAAAGATTGGAAAGAATTCGTATTACTATTTGATAAAGTAGTAGAGAATAATAAAAACATCTCAGCAAATCAACTAAACCAATATGCTTGGACATTTTTTGAGGAATGCTCTGACAAAGAGGGTTTAAAATCGGCTTTGAAATGGAGTAAATTATCTCTTGATAAAGAACCTAATGAGGCAGCACTTCTTGACACTTATGCTAATTTGTTGTATAAATTGGGTGACAAGGAAAATGCATTAATTTGGCAAGAGAAAGCTGTTAATGCTGCATCTGAAGATTTAAAGGAAGAGTTAAGTGCTAATTTGGATAAAATGAAACAAGGGATTCCTACGTGGGAATAGTTTGAAAATAAACAAGCTCCAGTAGAATCTGCTGGAGCTATAAATAGAAAATTAATTCAAATTAATCAAAAAGTCTTCTTTACCGAATCTTACCTTTTTCAAATTTAGATTCCAGTCATTTTCCTCGTCACGATAACCTAATGCTAATATAGTTACTGATTTCAAGCCTAATTTTTCTAAACCTAATAATTCATCAAGTTGTTCATTATTAAAGCCTTCCATAGGTGTCGCGTCTACACGTTGTTCAGCAGCTGCAGCAATAGCTAATCCAAATCCAATATAAGCTTGACGTGCTGTATGATTGAAATGTTGCTCTTTAGTCTGTTGTGAGAAGTTATTCCACAACATGTTTTTATAATCGTTTGAGTATCCTTCAGGTAAATTTCTTTCTTTTTCGCTAAATGCAAATACTTCGTTTAAATATTCTTCTGTGTAACTGTCATTTGCTGCAAAAACTAAAAGGTGAGAAGCATCAACAATTTGAGATTGACCAAAAGCTATAGGTTGAATTTTTGCTTTTAAATCAGCGTCTGTGATTTGGATGACTTTAAAAGGTTGTAAGCCAGATGATGTAGGAGCAAGTCGTGTTGCTTCGATGATATAATCTACCTTCTCTTGTGCAACTTTTTGACCATTCATCTTCTTAGTTGCATATCTCCATTCTAAATCTTGTAATAAACTCATTTTACTTCTTTTTTTTTAATGTATATATAAAACCATCTACCGCATCAATAACTGTCGGAGGTGGTGATTGTGTGATTTCGTGATTTGATAATAAATCAATAGCAATAAAGCCATGAAGCATGGACCAAAATGTTTTTAATTTAAGGTGCCTGTCTACCTGTTCGTTTTCATACTGTTTCAAAACATTGTTGATTGCATCAAGCATCAAACTGGAGCTAGCCTTCATTTCATCGTTACTATTTATAGTCTCACAAGCAGGTATACCTAATCCAAACATAATTCTGTAATACTGCGTATTCTCGGATGCAAATTTCCAATATGCCAATGCAATTTCTTCAACTTGTTCAGTGTTACTAAGTGCATTTATTTGAGCTATATGTAGACTGACTGCTAGTTTTTTAAAACCTTCTTTAGAAAAATACTCTACAATAGCTTCTTTGTTTTCGAAATGCTTATATATAACTGGTACACTATAATTAATCGCGTCTGCAATCTTACGAATTGATAGTGATTGCCACCCTTCTTCTTGAATGATTTTCCAAGATTGATCAATAATAGCTTGCCTTAATTCTTGTATTTCTTTTTCTCTGCGAGATATCATATTGTTATTATTGTTAAATAAACAACTTGTTAACAGTGTTAACAAAAGTAACGCTGTTATTGTTTAATTCAAAATACATCAATATAATTAGACTTTCAGTTGACAAATCAATAGTTTCGAAATGCCGTGTGGTATTTTCATAAAATTGAGGTATTTTAGAAAATATAATTGATTGAAAAATATATGAGAAAAAAAGTCTCTTTGGTTTTAGGGAGTGGTGGAGCAAGAGGTGTGACACAATTGGGTGTTATAAAATGGTTGACTGATAATGGGTTTGAGATAAATGAAGTGGTAGGCTGTTCAATAGGTTCTTTGGTTGGTGCTGCGTTTGTAGAGGGGAAAAACATTGAATTGGAGGAATGGATGGCAAAGTTAACGAAGAGAGAAGTATTTCGATTGATGGATTTTTCTGATCCAAGATATGGTTTTTTGAAAGGTCAACGTGTGCTTTCTACTATGCAAGAAGTTTTCGAGGATCTTCCTATCGAAAATATGAAATTGAAATATACAGCTGTAGCATCAGATTTGACTAGTGAAGAAGATGTGGTTTTTCGTACAGGCAGTGTTTATAATGCTATTCGAGCTTCAATAGCGATACCAGGTGTATTCAAGTCAGTAGTGACCTCAGAAGGTCGATTTTTGGTAGATGGTGGTGTATTAAATCCTTTACCGATTAATTATGTTCAATATAGGGAGAATATAATTATTGCAGTCAATTTGGATGGAAATAGAGAATTATTAACACCAATAACCTATGATAAGTTAAATGCAATAAGTATTCTACAAGAATCTTATTTAGCTATGCGAAGGAGATTAACACAGTTAAGCATTGAGTTGTACAAACCGAGCTATGTCATTAATATTCCACATAATATATCTGGCATATGGGATTTTGATCGTTCAAAGTTTTTAATTGATAAGGGCTATGAATTTGCTGAAAAGACTTTGGGACATTTAGTCCAAAAGTAAGGGAGAAAACTTAGTTTCCCCCTTTTTATCTTAGTTGATATTATCCAGCTATTAGAATGATATCTTAATTGTTTCAGTATTTGTAATGCTTTTCGGAAGTGAGTTTATGAAATAAATTCTTACTTCATTCTAATTGAAACCGCATTTTTATGAGCTTGTAAGCCTTCTAATTCCGCTAGAATTTCAACCGTTGATCCAATGTGTTGAAGTCCTTCTTCATTAATGGATTGAAAGGTTATCTTTTTAACAAATGAATCAACAGATACACCAGAATAAGAGCGCGCATAACCGGATGTAGGCAATGTGTGATTTGTACCTGATGCATAATCACCCGCACTCTCAGGTGTCAAATGTCCTAAGAAAACAGAACCTGCATTAAAAATTAATGATGTAATTGTTTGCCATGCGTCTGTTTCTAATATTAAGTGTTCTGGAGCGTACCTATTTGAAAATTGCATAGCTTGTCTCAAATCATTGGTTACTACAGCGTACGAATTATCAATAGCTTTAGCGGCGATGTCTTGACGAGGTAAAGCACTGATCTGAGCTTCTAATTCAGCGTTCACTTGAATCACAAAATCTGAATTAGTTGCCACCAAAACAGCTTGGCTATCTTCGCCATGTTCAGCTTGCGCTAATAAGTCGGCAGCTACAAAAGCTGGATTAGCTGTTTCGTCTGCAATTACTAAAACTTCAGATGGGCCAGCAGGCATATCAATGCTTACATTAGTTAAACTTTGAATAGTGCTTTTAGCTTTAGTAACGAATTGATTTCCTGGTCCAAATATCTTATCAACTTTAGGGATACTTGAAGTTCCAAATGCCATCGCTGCGATAGCTTGTGCACCACCAACTAAATAAATACGTTCTATCTTTAATAAAATCAAACAGTAAGCTACAAATCCGTTAATCTTACCATTTTTTTGAGGAGGGGAACAGACCACAATTTCTTTACATCCAGCGATGCGGGCTGGCACACCCAACATCAAAAGAGTTGATGGTAGTACTGCTGAACCACCGGGGATATATAAGCCTACTTTTTCGATAGGTCGTACTTCGCGCCAACACTTCACACCAGGCATTGTCTCGACAACACGTTCACGTTTTAACTGTGAACTGTGAAATTTATGTATATTCTGGAAAGCAATTTCTAAAGCACGTTGTTGCTCACGTCCTATCGACATTGCCAATTCTTCAATTTCAGCTTTATCCAAATACAACTTCTGTAGTTGTACTTGGTCAAATTTTGCCGCATAATTTACCAACGCTGTATCGCCATTGATGCGCACCTCGTCAATAATATCATTTACAGTAGATTGAATAGAATGATTAGGGTCTGAATTACGCAGAATCAATTTTTCAATTTCTTCCGTAGATAGATTTTCGTATGTGTATGTTTTTAACATTATAAAATAATCTTTTCGATAGGCATTACGACGATACCTTGTGCACCGGCAGATTTTAATACATTGATTTTACCCCAGAAATCATCCTCAGATATAACAGTATGTACAGCGACCCAACCTTCTTCAGCCAATGGAACTACAGTAGGGCTTTTTACACCATGTAATAATTCTGTAATTTTAGGCAGGTTCGCTTTTTCAACGTTCAATACCACATATTTAGTTTCTTTCGCACGTAATACAGATTGAATACGCTGTAAAAGCTCCGCTAAAATTTCGTTATCTTCTAAACCTTTACGACCAATAAGGATAGCTTCTGATTGACGTACATCTGCAAAGGGTTTTAAACCGTTACTTTTTAATGTACCTCCTGTAGAGACAATATCACATATTGCATCGCTTAAACCCAATCCAGGCGCGATTTCTACCGAACCAGATATTGTTTGAATATCTGCCTTGATTTTATATTCATCTAAGAATGATTTTAAAATCACAGGATAAGAAGTAGCAATTGATTTACCATTTAGATCTTGCAAATCTTTAATAGAAGAGTCTTTTGCTATCGCTAATTTTAAGGTGCATTTGCCAAATCCTAGACGTTGTAAGTATTCTACATCAGCTTGTGTCTCATCAATTACATTTTCACCAACAATACCCAAATCTGCTATACCTTGATCTACGTATCCTGGAATATCGTCATCACGTAGGAATAGAATTTCAAGATTAAAGTTAGAAACTGTTGTTATAAGAGAGCTTTTGTAATTTTCGAAGTCTAGACCACAGTTTTTAAGTAACTGTACGGATTTTTCATTTAATCTACCCGACTTTTGGATAGCTATTTTTAGATTTTTCAAAACTAATTGTTTTTGGTGCTTAAATATTATTAATAAAACTGACTATTGGGAAAAGGATGCTTCACGTAGAAACACATAACATTACATATCGCCGCAATGGCGATGATGTGAATGAAAGTGATATGTGAAGAATTTTGTCATTTATCAAATAATACGTGGACAAATTTAACCGATTATTATAGTTTTTGCAAACCTTTTTGATTTTTATTGCAAATTAATCAAACGGTTGATTAATTGATTAAAATAGGATTTCGGATTTGTGCTAGTTTCGTTACTTCATAGTTTATGCTAATAAAGCTATTTTAGATGCATATTATAAAACTATTTAAATGAAAAAGTTATTAATTCTATCTTTTGTAATTGCTTTTCTAGGTACCTCAAGTATCTGTGCACAAACTCAAGCTGATTTAGCTAAATTTAAGACAGATTTAGCTGTGTTTGACGATGTACTTGGCCTTAGGTTAAAGAAAAATGTAAACAAAAAGTCTATTAATGAAATTGTGAACCCAGCGATCAAAGAGGTAGCAACGGCGATTTTGGCTAAAAAGTATAAACCTACTTATACATATGCTAAATACAACGCTATTTTAAACCCTAGGACTTTAGGTCGTGATCTTAGTATTGGCGACGGTTATAGTAAATACGAAAATGTTACTGGTGTATACTTAGAGCAAGGATCACATGTTGTATTGGTTGAGGGGATCGCTGAAGGTAAAGAAGTAAAATTATATATTCCAAATTGGTTACGTAAAGCACCCGATCCAAGTAAGCCGACGGAAGATCCAAACGGTTGGGGATTGCATAAACAAGAATTTTCATTAAAAAATGGCGTAAATGTCATCAATTTAAGTAAGTATGGAAGTTTAGCTTATATTGCTTATTTCTCTGAGACACCAGAAAAGGAAAATCCTATCTCTGTTCACTTTATCACAGGTATAGAAAATGGCTATTTTGATATCACGAAACATAAAGATTCGGACTGGAATGCTTTCATCGATAATGCAGTTTATCCTATTTTGGACGCGAAAGGCAAACACATTCAAACTGCTTATCCTGTAGAGTCATTAAAAAAATATGCATATGGTAGAGGTGTAGAATTGATTTCTAATTATGATTCTTTAGTATATAGACAACATCGTTTGATGGGGTTAGTTAAATACAATAAAGTACCTCAAAATAGAATCTTGTCTCGTGTAAATTTCAATTATTACATGTTTAGAGACGGTGATGGTGTTGCTTATATGGGAGATAAGGTTGGCTATGCGATGCGTATGGTTGTGAATCCTGATGTGGTTATCAAAGGTGATCCTTGTTGGGGATTCAGCCATGAAGTTGGACACGTACATCAGACACGTCCAATGTTCAATTGGGGTGGTTTAGGTGAAGTAAGTAACAACCTGTTTTCATTGTATGTGACACGTTCTTTCGGGAATAAAACACGTATTTCAGAACAAAAGAACTATGATAAAGCACGTAAGGATATTATCGAAAAAGGTATTTCTTATTTAGCAGATGAAGACGTATTTAATCGATTAGTAATTTTTTGGCAATTGCAATTATATTTTGAAGGAGCTGGTAATAATCCTGATTTTTATCCTGATTTATTTGAAGCATTCAGAAAGCAAGAAGCAGCTAGGGGCACATCAAGAACTGGTGATTGGGCTTCGGATAGACGAAGAGGCGAAAGAAACCCAGCAGTTCATCAATTAAACTTTGTAAAAACAGCTTGTGAAGTTGCAAAAGTTGATTTAACAGATTTTTTCGCTAAATATGGCTTTTTCTATGTCGGAAAATTGGAATATGATGATTATGGAAAATACACGTATACTATGACGCAAGAAATGGTAGATAAGTGTCTCGCAGAAATAAAGACATTGAAACTTCCAAAACCAACAATAGATATAAGTACTTTAAGAGATTAAAAAAAACACCCAGTTCTGTTAAGACTGGGTGTTTTTTTTATAAGTTAATTACAGCATACTTCAAAACAAACAAGTAGTGTTTTGGGTTAGTAAGGTATGCGATTAATTCAATTTCGACCAGAAGGAATTTACTGTGTACCAGGTAAGTTTTTTATTGATCCATGGCTACCTGTTGATATAGCATTAATCACACATGGTCACGCAGATCACGCACGTTGGGGTATGAAAAAGTATTTGTGTCATCACTTCACGGTGCCCATTCTCCGAAGTCGTATAAGTCCTGATATTCAGGTTCAGGGAATTAGTTATGATGAAAACATAAAGGTTAATGATGTCCAAGTATCATTTCATCCAGCAGGACATATTATTGGTTCAGCTCAGATTCGTTTAGAATATAAGGGAAGGATTGTTGTGATTTCAGGAGATTATAAATTGCAAAATGATGGTCTTTCTACACCTTTTGATCCTGTAAAATGCCATGAATATGTTTCGGAAAGCACTTTTGGTTTACCAATCTATCAATGGAAATCGGTAGAAAGACAAAATGAAGAGTTAGCAAATTGGGTAGTACACAATCAATCGTATCACAAAACATCGGTGTTTGTAGGGTATTCATTAGGAAAAGCACAGCGGATAATGAAAGCGGTAGAAGATACAGGGCCGTTATACGTTCATTATTCCATCCATAAATTGAATCAAGCGTATGAAAGCGTAGGTATAAAGTTGCCAAAATATGAGGTCTTGGATTTTAGAGAAGATGTAAAGCATGTTAATCAGGGGATTGTAATTGTTCCTCCTGCTTTAGTTGATTCTAATGCAATACGTAAAATTCCCAATATGGCTTATGCGATATGTTCGGGTTGGATGACAGTGCGTGGGGCACGTCGTTGGCGCAGTGCTGACGCAGGCTTTGCAATCAGTGACCATGCGGATTGGAACGATTTATTGACTGCAATTAAGTTGTCGGAGGCTGAAAAAGTATATGTTACACATGGTCAAACAGCCGTTTTTTCAAAATATTTAAATGAAATAGGTATTGCTTCTGAAGAAGTGAAAACGGAATTTGGAGAAGAGGACGATGAGATAGTATCCGCTAAAGTGGAAGGGAATGTGGTATGAGAGCTTTCGCAAAATTAGTACATGCTCTAGATAGCACCAACAAAACCAACCAAAAGTTGGAGGCTGTACATCACTTTTTCCGCGAAGCAGAAGATAAAGATAAATTGTGGTTTTTAGCTTTGTTTAGTGGGCGACGACCCAAACGTGCTGTATCTACTACTTTATTACGAGAATGGGCTAAAGAGATTACAAAAATTCCCGAATGGTTGTTTTTAGAATCCTATTCTTCTGTAGGTGACTTGGGCGAAACGATTTCCTTACTGCTGCCTGATCCTAAGGGGTATATGGAATATTCTCTTTCTGAATGGATGGATAAAATAAATCAGTTACCATTCTACGATGAATATGAGAAAAAGCAATTTATCCTAAAGGTTTGGGGAAGTTTACCTCATCAGGAACGTTTTATCTTCAATAAGTTATTAGGAGGAAGTTTTCGTTTAGGCCTGTCTACAAAAGGATTAGTTAATGCTATTTCAAGTTATTATAATCTTGATGCTAGTATAGTTTCACATAGTATTATGGGGGAATGGACAGTTCAGAATTCTAATTTTGAAGAGTTGGTTCATGGTGAATATGTGGATAGTAACTTGTCAAAACCTTATCCATTCTGTTTGGCTTATCCAATTGAAAATATTGAGGAAACCTTATCCGATTTGAGCAAATGGCAGATAGAATACAAATGGGATGGTATTAGAGGTCAGGTTATCAAAAGAAATGACGAGATATTTATATGGTCAAGAGGAGAAGAACTCATTACAGATCAGTTTCCAGAGATTGTAAACGAGGTTCGAAAGTGGGAGGGTGATTTTGTATTAGATGGAGAGATATTAGCGATAGCCAATGGGGAAATTCTCAATTTTACAGCGTTGCAGAAGAGACTTAATCGTAAAGTTCTATCAAAAAAGATCTTAGAAGAAGTGCCTGTAGGAATGTATGTTTATGATATTCTGGAGCATAATAATAAAGATTTACGTAATGAGTCTATGTCGTATAGAAGAAAGATGTTGGAGTCTTATTTTGTAAATAAACAATTGATTAGTATTAAATTATCAACTATTGTTAAAAGTGAAAGTTTAGTTGAATTGAGTTATATTCGAGAAAGAGCTCGAGAAATTAATAGTGAAGGGTTGATGCTAAAACATAAAGATTCGGTTTATCATGTCGGTCGTAAAAAGGGCGATTGGTGGAAATGGAAAATAGCCCCTTTGACTATTGATGCTGTATTAATTTATGCACAAAAAGGTTCAGGAAGAAGGAGTAGTCAATATACAGATTATACATTTGCTGTGCGTGATAATGAAAATTTAGTCACTATTGCAAAAGCTTATTCAGGGTTGACAGATAAGGAAATCCAAGAGGTAAGTCGTTTTGTAAATAAGAATGCTGTTGAAAAATTTGGCCCGGTGCGTACCGTAAAACCTGAGCTGGTGTTTGAAATTGCTTTTGAAGGTATTGGTTGGAGTACACGGCACAAAGCAGGAGTGGCATTACGATTTCCTCGTATATTACGCTGGCGCAAAGATAAGACTGTGGCAGAGATAGACGATTTAGAATCTGTGAAAAAATTAATTCATTAACTTCATAAGAATAAATTATTTGATTTGAATAAGTTCGAACAATCATTGGGTTATTTACATATTGTATCGTGGCTTAACGAATATGATAGGACACCTTTTTCTTTCCAAAGGAAAAGTTGGGAAAAGATAAATGCAGGGTATAGTGGGATGGTTGTTGCACCTACTGGATTTGGGAAGACATATTCTGTTTTTTTAGGTATTTTGATTGATTTTATGAATCACCCTGATTCATATAAAAAAGGTTTGAAAGCGGTCTGGATTACACCCATACGGTCTTTAGCAAAAGATTTAGCTCGTGCTATGCAAGAGGTTGTAGATCAGATAGGCTTAGACTGGGTGGTTGAAGTGCGAAATGGTGATACGGATGTGAAAATCAAACAACGGCAAAGTAAGCAAATGCCCGATATTTTATTACTCACTCCAGAAAGCTGGCATTTACTTTTAGCTCAAAAAGGAAGAGATAAGTTTTTTACAAATCTAAAGGCAGTAGTTATAGATGAATGGCACGAACTATTGAGTAGTAAACGCGGGGTAATGGTAGAGCTCGCGATAGCTTATTTGAAATGTCAACAGCCTAAATTAATGATATGGGGTATTACGGCTACTATAGGGAATCTTGATGAAGCTATGCATGTCTTGATTCCGTATAGTGGGAATAAAGTGAAGATTGTTGCTAAGGAAAAGAAACTAATTGAAATAGTGTCGGTATTTCCACCAGAAGTTGAAGTATTACCATGGGCAGGACATTTGGGTGGTAAATTAGTTGAACAAGTCGTTCCTATTATTTTAGAAAGTAAATCTACCATTGTGTTTACCAATACTCGAAGTCAAAGTGAATATTGGTACCAAATTCTGTTGGATGCTTATCCAGATTTTGCGGGGCAACTGGCATTACATCATGGCTCAATCGATATTCATATCCGCACTTGGATAGAGGAAGCATTGAGTGAGGGTAGACTTAAAGCTGTGGTGTCGACTTCTTCTTTGGATTTGGGTGTAGATTTCAAACCTGTAGATACGGTTGTGCAAATTGGTTCTAGCAAGGGAGTTGCGCGGTTTATCCAACGCGCAGGTAGAAGTGGGCACTCTCCATTTGAAGTGTCAAAAATCTATTTTGTTCCTACTCACTCACTTGAATTAATAGAAGTCTCCGCACTGAAAGAGGCGGTTAAAACTGGATTAATTGAAGATAGGGAGCCAATCGTTTTATGTTATGATGTATTAGTTCAATTCCTCGTGACCATAGCTTTGGGTGGAGGATTTGTAAAGGAGGAAATGTATGAAATTGTAAAGTCATCTTTTTCATTTCAATGGATTACTGCCGAAGAATGGGATTGGTGTATTTCATTCATTACCATAGGAGGTAAAATTGGTAAGAATTATGAAGAATTTCACAAGGTAGTGAAAAACGAGGAGGGGTATTATGTGGTTGAGAAAAGACGTATTGGTATGTTGCATCGTATGAATATTGGTGTAATAGTATCCGATGCTATGGTCAAAGTCAAATTTCTTGGTGGTGGATATGTTGGTATGGTCGAGGAATATTTTATCACCAAGCTCAAACAAGGAGATAAATTTATCTTGGCTGGACGTGTGTTGGAACTCATTCGTATGAAAGAGATGACAGCTTATGTTCGCGCATCTCAAGGCAAGGCGATTACGCCCAGTTGGTTAGGAGGTCGATTGCCATTAAGTTCTAATTTAGGAGCTTTATTACGTAAGAAGTTGGCTGATGCCAAAAAGCCATCAACTCGTGAAGCTGAATTAAAGTTTTTACATCCTTTAGTTAATAGTCAAGAAGATAAATCACATATTCCTTCTGAAAATGAATTTCTGGTCGAATTGATAAAGACGCGTGAAGGTTATCATTTGTTTATGTATCCTTTTGAAGGACGGTTGGTCCATGAAGTGATGTCTAGCTTGATGGCTTATCGTATTAGTCAATTATACCCTATAAGCTTTTCGATGGCTATGAATGATTACGGTTTTGAACTTTTTTCTGATAAAGAAATTGTGTTGAACGATGAACAATTAAGACATATTCTTCGAAAAGAAGATCTTATGAAAGATGTCACTGCGAGTATCAATGCAGCAGAGATGGCAAAGCGTAAGTTTCGTGATATAGCGGTAATCGGTGGTTATGTGATTCAAAACATCTATGGTAAGCAGCAAAACAATAAATCTCTACAAGCTTCTTCTGGAATTATTTTTCAAGTTTTAGAAGAACATGAACCCAATAATTTATTACTTAGACAGGCCTATACAGAAGTTTTTAACCAACAACTGGAAGAGCCTCGATTAATGCGAGCTTTTGAGCGTATTAATTCTTCAGCAATCATTTATAAATTTGCAGATAGCTTCACACCGTTGAGTTTTCCGATTAAGGTGGATAGTCTGCGTCAATCGTTATCCAGTGAAGATTTGGGCGCACGAATTCAGCGTATGCAAGAGCAGAGCAATCGTTTAAATAGGAAGCGAAGATGATCATACACGAACAAGAAATTACTTGGGCAACACATAAATTAATTCTCACAAACAAAAAAGCAATTTATTGGCCTGCACAAAGGACATTAATCTTATCCGATGTGCATTTGGGTAAAGCAGCGCATTTCCGTCGCAACGGTATTCCTATTCCATCGAAAATTCATCAGAAGGATTTGGATATTTTGGAAATTTTATTGAATCATTATACGGTGTACAAGGTTATAGTTGTTGGAGATTTAATCCATGCCAATGCCAATGGGGAAGTCCTGGATTTTAAGAATTTCTTATATAAGTTCCAAACTATTGAATTTGTTTTGATCAAAGGGAATCATGACCGCATCGCGGATCGTAAAATATTGGACTTGGGATTTCGCTCCGTTTGTGATGAATTGCATATAGAAGGAATTACTTTTGTGCATGAACCTGATAAATCTGCTAAATTTCAGATTTCAGGACACATACATCCTGGCGTGACAGTAAAATTGCCTACCAATAAGTATTTTAGGCTTCCTGCATATGTCGTATCTGAGGATATGATTATTTTACCAGCCTTTAGTCAATTCACGGGATTGGATACCAAACAAGTATTTGAGAAAGCTGTAAACTATGCTGTTTTGGATACAGGTATTATTGTAGTGAAATAAGGAAGCCTTAGTTAGAAGTAATATTATATTCTCTTCTTAATAAACTATAAATTTCCAAATCATGATAAACTCCATTTGCATGCAATTCTCCATTACGCTCAATGCCTTCATAAGTAAAATTCAATCTTTTGGGAATATTACTACTTTTTGTATTGCCTATTGCACATTTTATTTGAATTCGATTCATAGCTAATTCTTCAAAAGCAAATTTGCATACCGCTGCAACACTTTTCGTCATGATACCCTTGTTTTGGTACTGCTGTGAGAGCCAATAGCCAATTTCGGTTTTGTGATTGTTTACATCTGAGCGTACAAAACCTATCATTCCAATTAGCTTGTTATTTTCTCGGATTGAAAATACATATTCAAATAAATGTTCAGTTGAATCCTCTAAAGAATTAATATATGCTTCTGTATCATTAAGCTCTTTGGTGAGAGTAACAAATGGAAGCCATTTTGATAACAATGAGCGCTCATTATCTATTATAGAGAATAATTCTTGTGCATCTGTAATCTGAATCTGCCTTAATGTTATCTCCTCAGATATATGTAATTCAATTGGTGTAGCCATACATAAATATAGAATATATTTAACTAGCAAAACATAATTCAACTCAAAAAATCTAACAATTGAATTATTCTTTTATTGGTTGTTTAAATTAATATATTTGATCAATAAGGAATTCAATAAAATAAATTATGAAGATCGTAATCTCCAATATGGTTTGTGATAGATGTGTGATTGTGATAGGAGATATATTACAAAAGCACAATATTCATGATTATGAAATCTCGATGGGTTATATCAATTTCATTGAACAAATTTCTAGTCATCAACTAGACGAATTAAAATTTGATTTGGTAAAGGTAGGATTTGAAATCGTAGAGGCTAAAGTTGAAAAAATAATAGAGTCTATAAAGGCTACTTTGATCAATCATCTAAATAATCTTCAAAATGGTGATAATATTAAGATGTCTCATTTTATTACACAGCATATATCCTATGATTACAGTTATTTGAGTGATATATTCTCCAAAACAGAAAACAAAACTATAGAAAAATATTTTATAGAATTACGTATTGATAAAGCAAAAGAATTGCTGAAGTATAGTAATAGGGATATTAGCACAGTCGCTTATCAATTAGGATATAGTAGTCCTCAGCATTTTGCTAGTCAATTCAAACAATATATTGGAATTACACCCAAAGAATTTCGTAAACTTCATGTTATAACTTAATCCCTAAAGGACATTATCTATCTAGTCACTGAATATCTAATGTATATCATCATATTTATAATCTAATATTATAAATATGATATACTAATATTTTTAGTATTTTTGTGTAAATTACACAAAAAAATGGATCGGTTAGAAGAAAAGCTCAAAATTTTAGCAGATGCAGCTAAATACGACGTTAGTTGTAGTTCAAGTGGAAGTAAGCGCAAAAATATAGGTGGGATAGGAGATGCTTCTTCCTCAGGTATATGTCATTCATACACTGAAGATGGTCGTTGTGTTTCTTTATTGAAAATCCTTTTAACAAATCATTGTATTTATGATTGTGCGTTTTGTGTCAGTCGCAAAAGTAATGATGTACAACGTGCAGCTTTTACTGTAGAGGAAGTTGTAAAACTGACGATGAACTTTTATAGAAGAAATTATATAGAGGGCTTATTCTTGAGTTCGGGAATTTTTAAAAGTGCAGATTATACGATGGAGCGTCTTTTGAAAATTGTTAAAAAACTGCGACTAGAGGAAAGATATAATGGATATATACATCTAAAAACTATTCCTGGAGCAAGTGATGAGATGATTCGTGAAGCAGGATTGTATGTGGATCGTATGAGTATAAATTTAGAAATGCCGACCGAAATGGGGTTAAAATTAATGGCGCCTGAAAAAGATCATGAATCAGTGAAAAAGCCATTAAATTTCATAAATCAGGAAATTCAAGCGTATAAACAAGAATCAAAATTGATAAAGCATAAACCGACATTTGTACCTGCTGGTCAGAGTACGCAAATGGTGATTGGTGCCACGCCTGAAAATGATTTCGAGATCATGTCTGTAGCTGATAAGTTTTATAAAGATTATAATCTCAAAAGAGTATATTATAGTGGTTATATTCCGATTCAAAATGACAATTCATTATTGCCTCAAATTGGGGCTAAACCACCGTTAATTCGAGAAAATAGGTTGTATCAAACAGATTGGTTATTAAGGTTTTATGGTTTTAAATTGGATGAGATCCTCAATGCTAATTTTAAGGAATTAGATTTAGAAATTGATCCTAAATTAAGTTGGGCATTACGTAATCCGCATTTATTTCCTATAGATATTAATACGGCGGATTACAAAATGATTATTCGTATTCCTGGTATTGGTCGTGGATCAGCTTTAAAAATTGTACAGGCTCGTAAATTTGGCAGACTACATGAATATCAGATTAAGAAGATGGGGATTGCTTTTAATCGTGCACGTCATTTTATGATTTGTGCAGACACACCAATACAATTGGGTTTTGCTACAATGGATTCTGTTCGTGGACAAATTTTGCATAATGGTGCTTCGAAAGCAAAATCTAGCATTACAAATCAAATGAGCTTATTTGTCTAATGTATTATATTTTCGATGGAACATATTATGGATGGCTGACCTGTGTTTTTGAAGCATTTGAACGTAAAGAATTTTCAATTAAACCTATTACTAAAGAGTTCCATCTTCCTGATATTTTTGCAGACGATAGAGTTATAACAACGAGCAAGGAAAAAGCTATACGAATAATTAGAGGGTTGGAAGGACATGTTGGTAAAAATATGGCCCAAGATTTTTATCGTGCATTTTTGTTTGAACATCCGGCAGTGTGGCAAGCTGCATATTATTTAGCAGTTCAGATCTTTAAAGGTAATAAGCATATACTTTCCAATTTTGGGAATGATGCTGTGATGAAATTCTCAGATGCGTTGCGCAAAGTCAGTCGTGAAAGGCATAGAATGAAAGCGTTTGTTCGATTTCAGCAGTCTACAGATGGATTATATTTTGCGGTGGTAGAACCAGACTTTAATGTATTGCCATTAATTGCTGCTTTTTTTAAAAACCGATATACTGATCAATCTTGGATCATTTATGATTTAAAAAGGAATTATGGAATTTATTGGGATAAAGTAAATCTTATTGAAGTGGAATTGAATGCTGGTGAAATCGGAGATGTGATGCACACTTCGACTTTAGTTTCATTGGATGACCAGGAAGAATATTATAAAAATTTATGGCAACAATATTTTAAAAGTACTAATATTGAGGCTCGAAGAAATCTGAAACTCCACCTGAAGCATGTGCCTCGTAGGTATTGGAAATATTTACCAGAAAAAAACTAATAGTGTTATATTCAAAGTTTACTTGTAATTAAATACGAATTGTGGCCTAGTCCTTTAACCGATTGATTTTTTTCAATCGAATAAAAATCATCAAGAGAATAGATTAGAGTTTCGTTATTTTTGAAAAGTAAATTTTTTGTTTGTTTCTCAATAGATATATAAGATGTCCTCTCATTTGAATTGACTATTTTAACTACTATTCTATTTGGTGAGTCTGTTTGTGAGGAATATACTAAGGTATCTTTTTCTCTTGTCATTTGGAATTCTATATTTCCTGCTTTATTAAGATCTACAGTCATAAATTGAGCAAGTTCACTATTCCAGTTTTTAATATTTATTTCCTTAGTTTCTGTTGAAGTATTTGTGGCAACAGTTTTTGTAATAGTAGGGCTTAGCTTTTGTAAGCGAAGAGCTTCATTTTTAAAGAATTTTGGTATATCAAAATATGATGTTTGGTCATGTTTTGATATAGAAGTATGGCAGCTTTGAAAGATCAAAGCTGCCACTAGTATTGGTAATATTTTACTTGAGTTTCTCAAAGCTTAGCTTACTAATACATTGCCAGCCATCTCTAATGGGATATCTAGATGTAATAAACGTAAAATAGTAGGTGCAACATCACCTAATTTTCCATCAGCGATATTTTTAAATTCATTATCAATTAATATACAAGGAACCAAATTCGTTGTGTGAGCTGTGTTTGGTGAACCATCTTCGTTCATCATGAATTCCGAATTACCGTGGTCAGCAAGAATGATGAATGAATAACCATTATCTAATCCTGTCTCTACTACTTTTTGTAAGCAAGTGTCAACAGTTTCTACAGCCTTAACAACTGCTTCAAAAACCCCTGTATGACCAACCATGTCCGGATTTGCGAAATTCAAACAAATGAAATCAGGTTTATTACCTATTATATCATGACATATCGTGTCCGCTATTCCAAAAGCACTCATTTCTGGTTGTAGATCATATGTCGCAACTTTCGGTGAAGGAATCAATAAACGGCGTTCTCCATTAAATTCTGTTTCTCGACCACCAGAGAAAAAGAATGTAACGTGAGGGTATTTTTCAGTCTCAGCAATACGTACTTGCGTTTTGTCTTGCGCCTCCAAAGCTTCACCTAATGTGTTTGTCAAATTGTCTTTTTGGAATACAACTTTAACTTTCTTGAATGTATCGTCGTATGATGTCATTGTCACATAATATAAATCCAATGGTTTCATATTATATTCCGGAAACTCTTTTTGCGTTAGCGCAATAGTGATCTCGCGTCCACGATCTGTTCTGAAATTATAACAGAATACGACATCACCTTCTTTGATAATTGCTTTGGGAGAACCATCATGATTTGCCAAAAATACAGGTTTGAAAAATTCATCTGTAACCCCATTTTTATAAGACTCTGTAATTGATTCTTGTAAATTTGATGAATGTTGTCCTACGCCCTTCGTCAATAGATCGTATGCCTCTTTTACACGTTCCCAACGATTATCCCTATCCATTGCATAATATCGACCAATAGCTGAAGCAATCGTACCTGTAGAATGTGTTAAGTGATTTTCTAATTCTTGTACATATCCCAGTGCTCCGTTAGGATCTGTATCACGACCATCTAAAAATGCATGGATAAATACTTGATCACTTGAAAACCCTGCTACTTTTGCAGCATCACAAAGTGATTTCAAATGTGATATATGAGAGTGTACACCTCCATCAGATAATAAACCTATGAAATGTACATTTTTATTGTTTTGTTTTGCATAATCAAACGCGTCTTGAATTACTTGATGAGATTCAAAAATACCATCTTTAGCTGCTTTATTTATACGCCCTAATTCTTGATATACCACTCTTCCTGCACCTAAGTTCATATGACCTACTTCGGAATTTCCCATTTGACCTTCCGGCAGCCCTACGCTTTCACCCGAAGCTTCCAGTTTTGAATTTGGGTATTGTTGCAGTAATGAATTTAAATAAGGAGTCTTTGATGCCAATACAGCATTAGAATTATCGTTTTTGCCATAACCTAATCCATCCAGGATGATTAAGGCTACTTTCTTTTGATTTAAGTTGTCCACACACAAATATAAAAAATCCTTAGCTTAAGTTATTAAAAACTGAAATGAAATTATTCAATTCTGAAAAAATGGGATTTTATGCTATTATAGTTGTTTCTATGTATTGGTATTGATTATATTCGCAAATATTTAAGATTATGAAATTGTTAATTTATATATACATTTCTATATTTTCTATTTTTAGTTTCTCTGAAACTTCTGATATTGAAAAGTATATAACAAGTGCATTTAAAAAGGGGGATGCAAAAACAATTAGCCGATACTTTACATCTTCGGTGAAAGTTTCTATAGAGCGAAATGAACAAATAGCATCTAAGTCACAAGCAGAGATTATTGTATCAGATTATTTGAATGACAATAAATTGCTAGAGGTAGAACATAGACAATATTCTAAAGATAGCAACACTAATTTTTTGCTTTTTGAAGCGAAATCAAATAAGAAAGATATAAAGATTTTTATTAAACTTGTTAAGATCCGTGATAGCGAATATATCTCTGAATTGAGAATTGAGTAGAAATTTATTTTAACGTAAGGTATATTTTACTCATCTTAGCTTAATTTTTTTATTGAATATTAGAAAATAGAAATGGATATTGCATATAAAAATCTCTTAAAGACTTTTGTTGATCAAGCAATAGTGGAGGATGTTCAGGATGGTGACCATACATCATTAGCTTCATTGCCAGAAGATAAATTAGGCGAAGCTAAATTATTGGTTAAAGATGATGGAATAATAGCAGGGGTAGAAGTTGGTGTAGAGATCTTTAGGCAAATCGACGATTCACTCGATGTTAATGTACTTATCGAAGACGGAACAACCGTTACTCATGGTGATATAGTACTTTATGTAAAAGGAAAGATTCATTCTATTCTTAAAGCGGAACGCTTAGTGCTGAATGTGATGCAACGTATGTCTGGAATTGCTTCACGAACTGCTGAATATGTTAAACAATTAGAAGGGACTAATACGAAGGTGTTAGATACGCGTAAAACTACGCCGTTGTTGAGATTTTTAGAAAAACGAGCAGTGATTTTGGGAGGCGGGGCAAATCATAGATTCGGCTTATACGATATGATTCTTATTAAGGATAATCATGTTGATTATGCAGGCTCTGTGTCAAATGCTGTGTCAAATGCTGTGACCTATAAAAAAGAAAAGGGAATTAATATTCCTATTGAAGTAGAAGTACGTAACTTTGATGAGTTAAATGAGTTGTTGAGGTGTGAAGGTGTGGATAGGGTTATGTTTGATAATTTTACACCGCAGGATGTTAAAAAGGCTGTTGAGCTAGTTGGAAGGCAATTAGTGACAGAAGCATCAGGTGGTATTGATCTAAGTACAATAAGATCATATGCACTAACTGGAGTTGATTTTGTGTCTGTAGGGGCATTAACTCATTCTGTGAAAAGTTTAGATTTGAGTTTAAAAGCTAAGCTTATTTAGTATTTTTGTTTAGGATTTAAATATTTTAATGATTTCATTATATTTATTTGGTATTGTTATACTAGCTTATTTGTTTGGCTCTATACCTACAGCAGTATGGTTTGGTCAAGCATTTTATGGGGTAGATGTGCGGGAGTATGGTAGCGGTAATGCTGGGGCAACGAATACTTTTCGAGTTTTAGGAAAAAAGGCTGGTATCATTGTTATGTTTGTTGATATCTTCAAAGGGTGGACAGCTACTAATTTGCCTTATTTGCTTGATTCTGAGATTGTAGGCGCTTCTGATTCAATTCATTTTGTTAATTTTCAATTGGCGTTAGGTGTAATTGCCGTATTAGGACATTTATTCCCAGTTTTTGCTGGTTTTCGTGGAGGGAAGGGGGTTGCTACATTATTCGGTATGGTAATAGCAATTCAACCATTAGCAGCATTATGCTGTGTCACCGTTTTTCTCGTGTGCTTGATAATTACACATTATGTATCTTTAAGTTCTATATCTGCAGGATTTACATTTCCAATTAGTTTGGCTTTAATAATTAAGACAACTGTACCATCTGTAATGCTTTATGCTATTGCAATATGTATTTTGATTTTAATAACTCATCAAAAGAATATTGAACGGCTACTAAAAGGAAAGGAATCAAAGATCTATTTATTTAAAAAAAGTACAAAATAATTTATATCCTTAAACTTTTAGGAATCATTATTGTATAATGTACAAAGGGTATTCATTCAAATAACACAATTATGAAAAAGATATTTACTTACGCTTCATTTATATTGTTGGGAGCAACAATGGTGGCGTGTGCTACATCTGCAATCACGGGTAGAAAATACCTTAAGTTAGTAGATAGTAATACAATTAATGAACAAGCTACTTTAGCTTATAAAGAGTTTTTGACGGACAAAAGTACGAGAGTTGTGACTGGTACTTCACAAGCCACAGCTGTCAAGCGTGTTGGGAATAACATAGCTGCCGCGACTCAACGATATTTACAACAAAAAGGTCTTGCTGATAAGTTTAATTTCAATTGGGAATTCAATCTCATTCAGAATGATGACGTAAATGCATGGTGTATGCCTGGTGGTAAGGTAGCTGTTTTCACGGGTATTTTGCCTCTTTCCGGTACTGAAGGTGGCCTTGCTACTATTATGGGACACGAAATTGCTCACGCTTTAGAAGAACATTCTGTCGCACAAGTTTCTAATCAAATGGCTTTACAACTTGGTGCTCAGGTTTTAGGTGCAGCATCACAGATGTCAAATAGTAGAGGTGTAGCTGTGTTGAATCAGGTGTATGGTATTGGTGCTCCGATAGGGATGCTTAAGTTTTCTCGTAATGACGAATTGGCGGCAGATCAAGCAGGATTAATTATTATGGCTATGGCAGGATACAATCCAAATGATGCAGTGAAATTTTGGGAAAGAATGGCGGCGGCAAAATCTGGCGCTAATACTCCTCCAGAATGGTTAAGTACACATCCTAGTGATGCAAGACGTATATCACAGATTCAAGCTTTAGTCCCAGAAGCGATGAAATATTATAAAAAATAACATTTATATCAATATAAAAAATCCCTAATCGAATACGTTAGGGATTTTTTTTAAGTATAATTTATGCATTAATATCACTTTTAATATAAATCGCTATGTTTTGAGATTTTTAGATAAATTTCCATCAGCGTATCAATAGGGGCTTCAAGTACATATCGCATTATGCTTAATTGAAAAATTACAAGAGTTCGCTATAAAACACAATTTGTTGGCTTCCTTGTGAATTGATGTTGCTAATTCAACTTGAGACTTATTTTTAATTATGACCTGAGGGTTTAATACAACTTCTATAATTTTACCAGAACCATCCACGTAGGTCTCCAATTTGGCAATTGCTTCATCTGTGTACGAAAGGACTTCTATTTGGTATTGTGCACAGACATAAAGATATGACATCATATGGCAAGACATTAGACTACTTAACAATAGGTCTTCAGGATTATATAAGTTTGGATTTCCTTTGAATGCTTTGGCTGCTGATAGCTGAAGTTTGGGCTTATCTTCTACATGTATTACATGCGTCTTTTCGTAGATTTTTTGTGTTGAATTTGTATTTAATTCGACCTTTTGCCAAGTGAGTTTTGCTTCAAAATTGTGTATCTTCTTCATTGGGATTAAAATTAGTAAACTTAAAACATATAAGTTTATCACAAGTAATGATTATTTGCCCCTATAAATTTTAATAATTCATTTATGAATTTGGTCGTAATAGTCGTAATATAGAATAGCTAGCTAGCTAGCATTTCCAGTACTGATGAATGCACTGTATGAAAGGTCATAAGAATGAACTTGAATCAATATCATTTTGGTTAACACATTAACTAACCTAACTTTTTCTTATTTTAGTACGATATTTATACAATTAAGGGGTAATATGTTTATAAAGACAAAATTGATGACAGCTGTTATGCTATTTTCTACAACAGTAGCAGTTAGCCAAATGAAGGTTAGAGAAGGATTACCAGAAAAATACAAATGGAATTTGACGGATTTGTATGTGACTGATGAAGCTTGGAAAAGCGAAAAGGATCGTATCCAAATAGAAATGCAGAAAATTGCTTCGTACAAAGGTAAATTGACACAATCTTCTTCTACATTGTTAGCAGCGCTAGAATTCAATGCTAAACTTTCGAAAGAAATGACAAGATTGTATTCTTATGCGTCGATGAAGTCAGATCAAGATACGCGTGTAACGAAATATGCCGGAATGAAACAAGAGATGAGCCAATTGTTTTCGCAATATGCGGCTTTGACATCTTTTATGGAGCCGGAGTTACTAACGTTGAAAGATGATCAAATTAAAGCTTTTTTTGATAGCGAGAAGGGGTTAAGTACCTACAAATTTTATCTTACAGATTTACTTCGTAAAAGAGCACATAGAGGTTCGGAAGATGTAGAGAAAGTCTTGGCGTATTCATCTTTGATGTCAGGTAATGCGTCATCAATTTACAGCACTTTTTCAAATGCGGAGTTCCCATATGGTGATATTGAAGTAGACGGAAAGACAGTAAAACTTAATGCTTCAAATTTCTCTTTATATAGAGCTAGCCAAAATAGAGAAGTTCGCAAAAAAGCTTTTGAAATTTATTTTAGTAAGCTTAATGAATTCCAACGTACTTTAGGATCTACATTATATGGAAATCTTAATTCAGCTTTATTTTATTCCAAAGCTCGTAATTACAATAGTACTTTAGAAAGTGCATTAGATGCAGGAAATATTCCTACTGATGTATACCATAATTTGGTAAAAAATGTGAATAGCAATTTAGAGACTTTTCATCGCTATTTGAACCTTCGTAAACGTATGATGGGGGTTGACCAATTGTATTACTATGATTTGTACGCACCTTTGGTAGATAAAGTTGACCTTTCTTATACTGTTGAAGAATCTATTGATAATATTATTAAATCGCTAAAACCACTTGGTAAGGAATATGTAGATGTATCTACAAAGGCATTCAACGAAAGATGGATTGATATGTATCCAAATGAAGGAAAACGTTCTGGTGCTTATTCGAATGGTTCGGCATATGATGTGCATCCATATATTCTGATGAATTATAATGGAAAATACAACGATATGTCAACGTTGACACATGAGTTAGGGCATACGATGCACAGTTATTTGACCAATAAGAAGCAAGATGTTGTGAATGCTGATTATTCAATCTTTGTAGCGGAGGTAGCTTCGACATTGAATGAAGAGTTGTTAAATGACTATATGTTAAAGCAAATCAAAGATGATAATACACGTTTAGCTATTTTGGGTAATTATTTAGAAGGCGCTAAAGGAACGTTATTCCGTCAAACACAATTTGCTGAATTTGAATTAATGATTCACGAAAAAGCTGGTAGAGGTGAAGCGATCACAGGAGAGGACTTCGATAAAATGTATTTGGAATTGACACGTAAATATTATGGTCACGACAAAAATATTTGTATCGTAGATGAAAATGTAAAATCAGAGTGGTCTTATATTCCACATTTCTACTATAATTTTTACGTTTACCAATATGCAACGTCTTATACAGCTTCGGCCGCACTATCGGAAAAAGTGTTGAATGGTTCGGATAAAGATCGTAAGAAATACTTGGACTTCTTATCATCTGGTAGTACCAAATATCCAGTAGAATTATTAATTGATGCAGGTGTGGATATGAATTCTAAAGAACCTTTTGATCTTACAATTTCCAAAATCAATAAGGTAATTGCAGAAATGGAAACTATTCTGACAAGATTGGGTAAGTAGACTTGTACTCTTCATAAAGAAAGGCTTAGCAAATATTTGCTAAGCCTTTCTTTATTATTCTTGCTATTCGTGTAATTGACAGTGATTATACGATTTAAAAAGTCAATTTATAGACATTTCCTTTAGAGCCGGTAAGATATATCATTTTATTATCGGAACTTTTTGCGATAGTATTAAAACTTAGTTTTGAGATATTTTTCCAATTATAACCACCGTCGTAGGATATGTCAGTTCCAGAAGTTCCTGTAGCTATCAACAAATTTTCAGTTAGATATAAAACATCCGAACGATAACCGTAAACGGGAGTATTGGGCTTTGACCAAGAGACTCCACCGTCATTCGTTAAAAGTATATTGTTTTGATTATTGGTGTCCTGCGTATAATTTCCACCTACCACAATTCCTTTATTATGGTTCCAAAAGTCAATAGCAAAGATGCCTGTTGAAGATTCACCTGACCAAATAGGCACATCGTATTTGTCAATTTTCAAACCTTTTGGAAAGTAGTTAAAGAAACTGGAATATTTGCCTCCTGTTCCGATATACAATCTATCTTTAAACATTTTCATCGAAGAGCCTGAAGCTGCAAAAGCGGCTTCTCCTTCATCAGCAATTAAGAAATAATTACTGCTAATGTCTTTCCAAGTTTTTCCCTTATTTGTCGTTTTTAAAAGTTGAAATTTACCATCGATTGGGTCACCAAGGATATAACCTTGTTTTCCAACGAAATCCATATCATCAAGGAATATTTCAGCCCGTGTATCTTCGTATACTTTCTCCCACGTTTTGCCCGCATTTGTAGTTCGTAGCACGACTGCCGGAGAACCAGCATTGACAATAATTGCTTCTTTATTAGAGAAAGCATAGATATCTCTGAAATCGTACTTTTCATATCCTTGTGGATTCACCCAATTCCAGGTAAGACCTTTGTCTTTGGTGTATCCAACTGTACCGTTACTACCACTTACCCAAACTGTATTTTTGCCTACAGTAGACATCCCTCTAAAGCTTGCTGTGATGTTTTCTACCAAAGGAGTCAGTGTCTGCGCAGAAGAAGAAATGAAAGCACTAAAAAGTAGTATTGTGCTTAATACGATTTTTGATAGCATATGATTTTTTCCTATGTTAATTGAGCAAGTAAGTTATCAAATTCTTCGCGTAATTTGGAAAGCTCTGTTTCTAATGAGGCAACTCGCTCTTCGAGTTGTTGAACTTGACCATTACTATTTGATGATATTGAAACCACTGCGTTTTCATATTCTTCTTCATTGAATTCTGTAAATAAGTGTACATATCGCGCCTCTTTTTGTCCAGGACGTTTGGGTAATAGTTTAATATAAGGCACTTCTTCTTCAGCAAGTTTATTTAAAATGTTTTGTACCTCTTCAATATCCTCAAACTCATAAAGTCTTCCTGAATTTGAATTGATCTCACCAGCTGTAAGTGGACCTCTCAAAAATAATAAACATAATATGGCTAATTCTGATGGGACTAGTGGATATTGAATGGCCACATTGTGTTTGTACTTAGTAACTCTTGATCCTCCGCCCACTACAGTAGATACTAATCCAATTTTTTTCAATGAATCTAAAGTATTTATAACAGTATTCTCGTCGTAATTTACTACTGGTTTACGCGAAGTTTTTTGATTGCAAGCCGTTTGTAGACCATTAATCGTCATTGGATAATATTCAGGAGTAGTTTTAGACTTTTCTAAGAGTGAGCCTAATACACGTATTTGTTCTGCATTTAAAGTAGGTGTTGATTTCTGCGTTTCCATGTGTTCATTGAGGTTAATATTTTTCTAAGATAAGAATTATTTAGTTCTTCGTATTTTCGTGTGCTAATAAAAAATATAGTGTTAAAAATTGCTCATCATACTGCTTACATACATCCTTTACGTGAGGGACATCGTTTTCCTATGCTCAAATACGAATTGATACCAGAGCAACTGTTGTACGAAGGAATCGTGAAAAGGGAGAATTTCTTTAAGCCTGATTTAGCTGATTTCGATACTTGTTGTTTGGCGCATAGTAAAGATTATGTACAACATCTTTTTGCGTTGACTGTAGATCCAAAGATGGTTCGACGGATAGGTTTTCCTTTGTCAGAATCATTAATTGATCGTGAAAGGTATATCTTAGACGGGACCATTCAAGCTGCTAAATTTGCTCTTGAATTTAGTGTCTCTTTCAATACCGCAGGAGGGACACACCACGCAGGTTATGATTATGGTGAAGGGTTTTGCTTAATGAATGATCAGGCGGTGGCTGCTCAATACCTTCTTAAACATAGGCTTGCTAAAAAGATTTTAATTATTGATTTGGATGTTCATCAAGGTAACGGTACTGCGCATATATTTCTTGATAATCCGAATGTATTTACCTTTTCAATGCACAGTGCTAAGAATTTTCCGTTCCTCAAAGAAAAATCAGATTTGGACGTAGAATTGCAAGATGGGATGGAGGATGAGGAATATTTGACTTTACTTAAGCGTCATTTAGAAATGTTATTTATTACGGTAAAACCCGATTTTGTATTTTATCAAGCTGGAGTAGACATTTTATCAACAGATAAATTAGGTAAACTAAAAGTTTCTAAGGGAGGTTGTAAAATGCGTGATTATCTTGTTTTTAAAAAATGTAAAGAATTCGGTGTGCCAATTCAGGTTTCGATGGGAGGTGGATATTCCGCAGATATCAAAGATATTTTAGATGCACACATCGCTACCTATAAAACTGCAATTGATATTTTTGATTTTTAGCCAAAATACTTTTATATTTTTGTTCCTTTAACTTTTAACTATGTTTTTTCATCAAGACGCAACGTTCGAAAATCTTTCTATTCATCATGTAGGTAATAAAGCTAATGATGAGTTCTATATATTATCTGAAAATCCAATAGATCTTTCATCCGATGAAATATTGCCTGATTTATTGATGCAGTATTTTATGAAACCTTTTGCAAAACTTACTGAGGTTTACCGATTTTTTCATCCGAATGAAGAATTAGAATTGAATGAAGTATACCATTTCTCCAAGAAGTTTTTTGATGGTAATCTAAGTTTTCATGAATTCTCACAGCAAGTGACCAAACATTTGTATGAAGTTTCTGATCATCCTAAGATAAAATCAGGAGAGGTGTATGTTGTAGCGCTCAAAAATGTACAAATGGAAGGAGAGGATCATGCTGCGGTTGGTATATTTAAATCAGAAAATAAAGAAGCTTATCTTAAAGTCTATCCTGAACAAGGTGGCTTTCAACTTAATTATGAACAAGAGGCTATTAACATCAATAAGTTGGACAAAGGTGTTGTAATAGTGCATACGGATGAGGAAGAAGGTTTTAAAGTGCTTGTGGTCGACCAAACGAATCAATCCGAAGCTGTATATTGGAAAGACAATTTTTTGAAATTGAAGTCGCGCAATGATGCTTTTCAACAGACAGGAAATTTGATGAAAGTCTATAAAAACTTTGTTAACGAAAAATTGGACGAGGTTTTTGAATTAGAAACGGCAGATAAAATTGATTTGTTGAATCGATCGATGAACTATTTCAAGACTAAAGAGACCTTTGACAGTGCCGAATTCGAAGAAGAGGTAATTGCAAATCCGCAAGCTGTTTCGCTTTTCAATGATTATAAACAATCCTTCGAAGATGAATTTGATATGCCTTTTCAAGCGAATTTTGAAATTGCAACACCGGCAGTCAAAAAAATGGCTAGTTCGTACAAGTCTGTTATCAAATTGGATAAGAATTTTCACATTTATGTACACGGCAAACGTGAATATTTAGAACAAGGCTTTGACGAAGATAAAGGGATGAATTATTACAAGTTGTATTACGAAAATGAAACACAAAGCTAGTAATGGCAGTTTGAAAAAATATATTTACAGTATAACTGTATGTTTGATTTTGATCTTTCTAATTGAAGGATTAACATCAAATAGTGTATGGGTGGAGGAGTACTATGCTCAACATTTTTATCCTGCAGTTTCATATCTCTATATAATTCTATTCTCTTGGATTCCATTTAGTGTAGGAGATTTATTCTATGCAGGAGCTGCATTGTTTTTGATATACAGTATAATAACACTATTTAAGAATTTATTTTTAGGAAATTTACCTAAATTAAAAATTTCTATTTTAAGGTTAGTCGTCTTTTTACTAGCTGTTTATGTTTTGTTTAATGTAAATTGGGGGCTAAATTATTATAGAGTTTCAGTCTCAGAAAAATTAGGTATTAGCGATTATAAAATAACTAGAGAGGAGTATTTAGTTGTTTTGGATCGATACATTGCGATAGCTAATGTGTTACGTGAACAGGTTGATATAACAGCAAAATCTAAAAATGGTGTAAAGGGGGATATAGAAGAGCTCGTTATTCAAGATACACTATTGGATGATTATTTATGCAAAACACAAATACAGTCGAAGTCACCTATCTCGAGTGGTTTAGCTTCATATTTTACTGTTTCAGGTTATTTTAATCCTTTTACCTTAGAAGTCCAGGTTAATCAGCATATTCCGAATGCTTCATATCCTTTTGTGAATGTGCATGAACTGGCACACCAAATGGGCGTGGGCTTTGAAGACGAATGTAATTTTATTGCTTTTTTGACTTTAAAGGATAATCAAGATTTGTGGTATAAATATTCAGCTTATTACACTGCCGTGGAATATTTAATGTATCCGTTGTATGGAGATAAAGAACTTCTTAAAATATATAAAGAGAAGTTATCTCCACTCGTATTAAACGATTTTAAAGTGGATAGAGAGTTTTGGATGTCTTATAGAGGATGGGTGAATAAAGTGTCTGGGATGTTTTACAATCAATTTTTGAAACATAATAACCAACCAGAAGGCATGGAGCGGTATAGCATGATGACAAGACTTCTTGTGGCTTGGGAGAAGAAGCAACAAGAGGAAATAAATTAAATTTAAAATTTTTCAATCCAACTTTCATAAGCCGCAACAAATTTCTGACACAGATTTGCCGTTCTATCAGAAGTAATTTGACCATTATCATTCAACAATTGTGCGACATTACCTATATACATTTCGGGCTGCTGAAGGGTAGGCATATTTAGAAAAGTAAGACATTGTCGTAGGTGATGATTGGCTCCAAAACCACTTATGTTGCCAGGCGATACGGATACAACAGCTGCAGGTTTTCCATCCCATTTACTTTGTCCATAAGGTCTAGAACCAACATCCAAAGCGTTCTTCAATACAGCAGGGATAGATCTATTGTATTCTGGAGTAAATAGGAGGAAGGCATCAAATGATGCAATTCTATTTCTGAAATTTATATAAGATGTTGGTGGAGTGGTTTGATCTATATCTTCATTGTAAAGTGGAAGATCTCCAATTGTTATAAATTCATAATTGTAGCGTTTATCCAATAGGATTACAATATTCTCTGCAAATTTCTTATTAAAAGAGTCTTTTCGAAGACTTCCTATCAAAATTCCTATTCTCTTGCTCATAATGTTATTTTTATTACGAACAAAACAACAGGGACAATGAAAAAGTTTCAAATAAGGGAGCAATATTTTGCTCCCAATTGCTTATTTTATTTTACTCAAGATATCTTGAATCAGCGGATATGTATTTTCTTCGACGTTTTTTAAATCTTTTTTGTTTAACCAAACGGCTTCAGTAATATCTTCTTCTGCTTGGGGAATCAGTTTTGGGATTTTATTAACTCCCATATTATACCATTTTGTTTGTTTTAACACGAATTTTCCACGCATTATGTACGTGTGATAAGTTGTAGCGACTTTATCACCTAAGTAATCAACCTTGATTCCACATTCTTCTTCCACCTCTCTTACAGCAGCTTCACGCATTTTTTCACCTTCATCTACTTTTCCTTTTGGCAAATCCCATTTGCCTAACCTATGGATGAATAAATAATCACCATCTCCATTTTGCACCAAACCTCCTGCGGCATAGATAATTTTTACCTCAAGTAATAGTTTTTTGAAAATTGATTGAATATCTTGATGTACAAACAAATAGGTAATTTGTTGGTTTTTAGAGGATATGTTGAAAAGTTTTTCAAGGTCAATCTCTTGTAATCCAATTGTTTGGATGTTTTTTTTAATTTTTGGAGCAAAATCTGCCAAAATAAGCAGGCTTTGGTTCATATAAATTTTATAAATTTGTGCCATGAATAATTTTAATGAGGTTGAACAAAAAGTTGCTGAATCCTTATTGCAAATTAAAGCAATAAAATTACAACCTAAAAGTCCTTTTACATGGGCTTCGGGTTGGAGGTCTCCAATTTATTGTGATAATCGTATCACTTTGTCGCATCCAGCGATCCGTACGTACATTCGTCAGAAATTGGCGCAGTTAATTCAAGAAGAATTTGGTTCCGTAGAAATGATATCTGGAGTAGCTACAGCAGGTATACCACAAGGTGTATTAGTTGCTCAAGATTTAGGATTGCCATTTACTTATGTACGTAGTAGTGCTAAAGATCACGGTCGTCAAAATCTTATTGAAGGAGAGGTTGTAGAAGGTCAGCGTGTAGTTGTTATCGAAGATTTGATTTCAACGGGTAAGAGTTCTTTGCAAGCTGTGCAAGCTTTGCGTGATGCAGGGTGTAATGTGGTTGGATTAGTTTCTATATTTACATATGGATTAGATCAGGCCGTTAAGAATTTTGCAGATGCCAAATGCCCTATGTTCAGTTTATGTAGTTACGATGCATTAATTCATATAGCTGTAAAGAATAGTTATGTGTTGGATTCTGATGTTGAATTCTTACAATCTTGGAGAAAAGACCCAGCAAGCTGGACGCCAGCACAATAAATACGTAATTGATCTTTTTCTATCTATGACTGTTATTCAAAACAACGCTATTATCAATAGCTCTATTCATGAAGTCTACAATTTCTTAAGTGATTTGAATAATCACGAGCAATTAATGCCAGAAAATATTTATAATTGGTCTTCTACTGCTGATGAAGCTCGTTTTACAATTAAAAATATGGCTAAATTGGCATTAAAAGTTAGTCAGCGTATAGAAAATAAAGAAATAGTATGTGTTCCCTCAGAAGAAGCTCCCTTTGAAGTTCAATTAATTTGGAAGGTGGAAGAGCTGTCTCCGAATGAAACAAAAGCAACTTTCGTAATTGAGGCACAATTGAACATGATGATGAAAATGATGGCTTCAGGTCCTTTACAGAAATTAGTTGACCATCAAGTGAGTAAATTGAAAGAAAAATTAGGATAATATTTCTGTTTTTCAAACATTATAAAAAAGAGCTTCAAAATATTGAAGCTCTTTTTGCATTTAAAATGTAAATGTAATGTGTGTCAAAAATTTATTTATCAGCTGAGTCCTACCTTGACTAATTTCTTGTTTAGTTGGTTTTTGATAAGTAAATCCTAAAGCTATATTTTTAATATTAGCTTCTATTCCCATATTAATATTTGTGTTGTAGCCTCCAGTACCATCAATTTTATAACCCATAGTATGATCTTTTTCTTGCGTTTCGTGCATTAAACCTACATTTGGTCGTAATGTAATCGATTCGCTAATGACTGTATTGTAATATATACTTCCGCTGACTGTTAATTTATTTCCATATAAATAATCGTCTTTATTTTCTGTATTTATCTTATAACTCATATTCGTATTCAGCCCTAGATTATTATAGCGTATGTCATAATTAATAGAGGTTGTAAAATCTGTACTGCCTGTACCCAATTGGTAAATATTTGGAGAGTTAGTGTTGGAATATTCATTTTTGTTATAAGTACCGACAGGTAATTTTACACCTATACCAACCCATAATGATTGTCTGAATGAATTTGAGCTTTTGTTTATTAAATTGTATAAACCACTAATATTAAGATCACCTAGACCGCTTTTTTGATTTTTTTCAGAACTACCATAACTGTATTTTTGGATTTGGCTATAGGGGACAATAGCCATTACACGCCAACGTGAACCTACATTCCATGCTCCCCAGAGTTCTACGGTATTATATTTTTCTTTATTACTAATTGCTGTACGATTTCCATGAATATCCAGTTGTGTGTATAGTTGATTGAAATGGTACCGAATACCTATGAATCTTTTGTTAAAATTGGGAAGTAATCCTGTGTACGTATTTCCTAATCCACCACCGCAAATATCACACGCTAAGGAACAGTTTATAGCAAATAGAGTTAATACTGATATACTAATTAATTTTTTCATGGCTGCATAAATGTTTTGTTGTTTACGAAAGAATCATCATTCAATGTATTCAGAAATGCCAGAAGATCTTTCATTTCTTGTTGGGTTAATGGTATTCCATTGTTTTGCTGAATTATAGGGTCTAAAGTAGGAGTCTGAACCACCTCTCTTGCATAATGATTTAAGACCCCCTGCAGGTTGTAAATTCTACCATCATGCATATATGGCGCTGTATATTTTAAATTTCTAAGTGTTGGGACCTTAAATTTCAGTTTGTCTTCTTCTTTTAGTGTGATTTCGTACCTGCCCAAATCTTTTGCAGGATTAATTCCTAATCCATTATCTCTAAAACTGTAGTCAGTGAATAGGGGTTCTTGATGGCAGGAATTACATTTAGCAAGAAAGATTTTATATCCACTAGCTTCTTCGGTAGTGAATATGGCTTTATTTCTTTTGACTTCGTCATATTTAGAGTTGTCCGATACCAAAGAAACCATATAATGGGATATAGCTTTTAGCACGTTGTTGGAGCTAATTTCAGTAGATCCAAAGGCATTTTCAAATAACTTAGGGTATTGTTCTTGTGCACGCAGCTTTTTGATTATATTGTCTATAGTCTCATCCATTTCTATTTCACTATGAATAGGTACTATGGAGGTCAAATCCAATTGTTGGACACCACCATCCCAAAAGAATGATGTTGACCAGGCTAAATTCACTAGCGCTAATGAATTGCGTACGCCTAATTGGTCATCTATACCATGACTTACATCATGACCATGATGTGTAAATGAATTTTGGCTGATGTGACAGCTGGCACATGAAATACTATTGTCACGAGATAAAATACCATCATGAAACAGTTTTCTGCCCAAATTGAACGTTTCCTCTGTTAATGCTGTCGATGTAAACTTGTACGTCGGTTCCGGAAAATGAGCTGGTTTTATGAATCCTACAAATGTATAGAGGTTCAGGTCGTCTGCTTTTTTACAGGCCCATATCGTACATATCAACAGAAGAATTACACTTAACTTCTTCTTAATTCTCATCATTTACAATTTTTGAAAATTATGAGTATGATCATGACTGAACATTGTGGCGTAGTTGTCCGCTATTTTGGTATGTGGACCAGAAGTCATTACTACTGGTGTCTCTTGAATAGATATAGTGTGCTTTCCGTCGAATATTTTACCAATATCTACCATCAAATGAATGTCTGAGGATAGATTTTGTTGAACTTTACTTAATCCAGCCTTTGTCAGATCAACTGATATTTTACGATTATTATTTACCGTTGGACTATCATATCCACCAAATAGACCTATGTGATATTTGAAACTTTTGTTAGCATTTGTGGATTGAGGTGAATTTCCTTCTAATTTGAAATGTATATACCCCGAGTTCCATGCCCAATACATGCCATTTGTTGCAATATCCAAAACGCCTGTACGTTGTTCAATAGGTAAAGTATTAGTAAGACTATCTACGCCCAAATTGAATTCCAAAATTTTATATTCTCCCTCAGGAATCAATAGTTTCGGAGACAAGGAAGAATCACTAGCAGCATCTATAAGGAAAAATGACTTTTCTTTTGGAAGGCTGTATACATCCCCATTCAGTTTTGTAAGTTTAATATTACTTACAAAATATCTCAACATAGTGATATTGAAAGTTTCGTTGCTAGTATTAGAATAGGTGTACTCATTTAAAACTAGTTTTTTACTACCTACGATATGGTCAAATTTGATTTTAAGTTGTCCTTGTTTATTGTTGTCAATTTGTAGGTCTTTGCTTTTTTCGCAACTGCTTAACAGGCTCGCTATACATGTGATAGCCAATATAATTTTTTTCATCAATGAAGAGATAATAACATGAAATATTATGCATCTAATTTGAGTTTAAATGCATTTGTGAAAATATAAGTGAAAGTTATTATCCGAAAACGGGAGGGTGATATAGATTAAATGAATAATCTCGCGGATTAAGATTTGTACTATATAGATTATATTGGGGTGTGCTTTTTTGAACTGCCAAATTTATATCAAATGAAAATAATTGATGTTGGACAGCTATACCTTCTTGGAAATTGATTTTAAAACTTTGCTGTTCTTTTTCTTGTTGTTTCTTTAGCTTTTGCATCAAGTAACATTGTCCATGACACGTATTGTTTTGCATGCTTCGCTGCACACATAGATATTTTTCGATATAGTTTTGATTGTAATAGAAAGATGTTGATATAACTAAGGTCATGTTACATTGAAGTAACATGATGGGGATTAATATATATAACAAAAAAATTTTCATTTCAGGCAAATGTACAATATTGATAGATAAAACAAAATAATGGATGTAAAATGTTTAGTGATTTTATTTGGATTAATTCTTAATAACATATATCTTTGTTATATCAACTTAAAAAGAAGTAGAGAATAAAAATGATTTGTCCATTAGCTAACGTAGAAGAGGTTTTTCAGACAGAATTAGGAGCTGTTTATCAATGCAGCAGAAAAAACTGTTATTGGTTAGAATTCCAAGAAACTACAACTTCATTTAGTGTAAGTGATTTTTTATTATTCAAAAAGAGAGTAGATTCTATCGATATAGAGAAGATGCTTTGTGACTCTTCAAGAACTGCTGATTTTGAAATCTTAATGCCATTTCGTACAGAACGTTGTTTTATTTTGTCTGTAGAAGATATTTTAAATCTTCGCGAAATCTTAGACGGTGCTAAGTTTATGATTGAATTGAATGGACAAGTTAAGACTATCCTTCGTCGTGGAGCTGTTCTAGCTTTCTAACTTTTAATTATACTGGTTCTAAATAACTTACGTTTTTAAAGTCTAATTTAGACTGAATTTGTATTGCACTTTTTTTATACATTTCATCTTCAATGCTATTATCTTTGTATTAGTAAATCAACTGGTATAACTATTGCTATTGATTATAGTCCATATTGTAAATTAAAAAAAATATTCATATGAAAGATTTATTGAAACTAAAATCATCTTTAACAGAAGAGATTGAAAATATATTAAATGCACAAATCAAAGTAGAGGCTCATTCATCATCATTATACCTAGCTATGTCAGCTTGGTGTGGTGAACAAGGTTTAGATAATGCTTCTAAATTTTTTGCTAAGCAATCTGACGAAGAGCGTGAGCACATGTTGAAATTATTCAATTATGTATCTAGTCGTGGTGGTAAAGCTATTTCACCAGAAGTTACTAATATCCCTACAGATTTTGAATCATTCCGTGGTGTATTCGAACAAGCTTTGGAGCAGGAGATGTTTGTAACTGAGCAATTTAATAATATTGCTGATAAATGTACGAAGGCAAAGGATTATGTTACTTTCAACTTCTTAGGTTGGTTCTTGTCAGAACAAGTTGAAGAAGAATTTGTATGTCGTCGTATTTTAGAATTATTTGATGTAATCGGTGAAGAAGGAACGGGACGTTGGGAAATTGACAGACATTTAGTTAAAGTTTGTTTCGACGGCGAATAATAAAAAAAATATTTTGGTAAAAAAAGAAGATATTAATAAACGATATCTTCTTTTTTTATATACTATAATTTCTAATTTGTCGTTTATTACATAAAATACCGTTTCCATTCTTTTTAAGTATAAAATTTGGTATCTTGAAGAACGGTATTGACGAAGTAGACAGTGGTTTTAAAGCAGCTAAAAATAGTCGTATTATATTTGTTTGTTATGCTCGTAACAACAAATTTGCTTTTTGCTCAGAACCAAATTTTAGGCGTCGTCAAAGACAGTTTAAATTTACCTATCAAAGATGTAATAGTCCGTTTCTATACCCCCAATGATTCAATAACTCATGTCACGAATAGTTCGGGTGTTTATAGATTTAATCTTTCAAAAAGCGAGGATGTTACGATAAGGTACAGCATGCTCGGCTATGAAGCTCAAGAGAAAAAATATAAAATTGATATCACTCAAAAAAGCTTCGTTTTACCAGATATTATCTTGAATAAAGTAGCATTTAGAATAGAGGATGTTTCGGTCACAAGAGTAATTCCTATGATTTTAAATGGTGATACAATCCAATATAATTTTGGTGCCTTTACTTTTAGGAAACAAACCTTGCTAGAAGATGGATTGAAGAAAATTCCAGGTTTTCATATTTCAAGAGATGGGTCAGTTTACTATAATGGTAACCAAATTAAAAAGGTAAAAGTAAATAATAATGAGTTTTTTGGTGGAGATATCATAACAGCTACAAAAAACCTTCCTGTCGATTATATAAATAATATACAATTGATTGAACTTCAGACTACAAGTCAAGGTGGAGAAACAGGTATTGCTGATTTTCAGGAAAAGGAAAAATTATTGAATATAAATCTGAAGGAAGATAAGAAAATACTTCATTTCGGACAGTTTACCATAGGTGCGGGTACAAACTCTCGTTATTTGGGTAGTTTTGGTTTTAATAGATTCAATGATGGAAATGAGTTGTCCATATTAGGCTCATTTAATAATACGAATACAAATTTATTCTCCTATGGTGATATAGTAGGAGGTAAAAGGTCTGCAAATAATTTAGAAATGAGTGAATTTATTGATCCTATTGATGGTATAAATACGACATCATCTGTAGGGATCAACTTAGCTAATAGGGTAGGAAAGAACTCAAGACTTACGACTTCTTATAACTATATCAAAAAAAATACCATTACTAGTGGATACTCTGAAATGAGGTCGTCGTATATAGGTAACACAATTTCAAAGAGTGAAAATTACGATCAAGATCAAACTGATGATAACCAGAGGTTTAAGGTTTTGTTTGATGGTAAGTTAGAAAATGCGGATATCTTGAAAGTTGAAGGGAATCTTACGTTTAATACAAAATCCGTAATAAATAATAAGGAATCTGTCTTAAGTAACTTTCAAAAAGTAAATAAGGGTATCATTCAAGATTCTGCTAAACATAATATCCCAACCGTTGATATTGATGTCTTATATTCAAAGTATTTTAAAAAGAAGGATAGAAAATTAGTAGGCAAATTTAATTCTCGTTCAAATTCGTTAAAAAATAAGCAGTTTGTTCGAGAAAATTATTCAGTTTATAGCAAAAATGTAATTGATTATACCGATGAATTAAATCATCAATTTATTAATCATAATAATAATAATGCAAGCAGCAATTTGTCATTATCATTTGTAGAACCTTTTTTGAATAATAGTCTATTTGAGTTTAAATATGAGTTAGATTATAATAAAATTAATGCTCGGCGTTATGTGTACAATTGGATGAAGGAAGATGAAATGAACATCATTGATTCATTAACAATGGATTACGGGTATAAGTTCAGAAGTAATAAGATAGGAGTTATTTATCAATTTGCACCAAGTAAAAGATTGAAATTTAATATTGGTTTTGCTGTTCAACCAATTAAAATGAGTGGTGATCTAGGTTATGATACATTGAATTATAACTACGAGAATATCAATTTGATACCAACTACAAATTTTAGTTATAAGTTATCTAATAATGTAGATTTTCAAATTAGTTATAAGGGAAGAAACAACCAACCAAGTTTTTATCAGATTGCACCCGTTTTGAATAATACAAACTCCAGAAATATTGTATTAGGAAATCCAGAATTGAAGGCAGAACTAGCACATGGTATCGTTACCACATTTAGAGCTTTTTTGCCTGTTAAAATGCAATATTTGGAGACAAATTTTTCATATAATTTGATCAAAGATAAAATTGTAACAGATAAAAGGCCCGTTGAGAATTCAACAATTCAAAAGACTACTTTTAGAAACGCAAATGGTTATTATGATTGGAAATGGAATTATATTTTCAATACTCCTTTTGAAAATGATAATTGGATGCTAGATTTAAATGGTGGGGTAGATTATTATAATAATATTTCTTTTATAGAAGACAGAGAAAGAACTACTAAACAATTGATATTTAATCAATCAATTCAACTAAAGTACTCTTTTAATAATTATTTGGAGAGTATCTTTAATACTAATTATTCTTTGAACAATGCAAGTTATGATATACCTTATAGAACAAAAATTAATGTAGAAACATTATTCTTAGGACTAGGAGCGAAGGGGTATGTCAAGGATAATTATTCACTTGGTTTTGAGATGTCACAGCGTTATAACGATGGGTATATTAGTAAATTTATGAATGTAAATCAGACTATGATGAACGCATTTATGGAATACACTTTTTTACAAAACCGTACTGCGCTACTACGGCTTCAAGTATATGATTTGTTTGATCAAAATAAACAAATGGGAATATATTCAGAATACATTGGTAATGATGTGTTCGAAGAAAGGAAAAATAGATTAGGAAGATATTTTATGTTGTCTTTGAATATTAGAATGCAGAAATAAAGAGAATGAAAGCTGTTGTAATAAAAGAATATGGTGGGCCTGAAGTGTTGGTCGTAGAAGAGGTCTTAAAACCTACAATAAAGGAAGATGAAGTTCTAATTCAAGTAAAGGCAGCAGGTATTAATAGGCCTCATATAATTCAACGCCAAGGTAAATATCCAGCACCTGTGGGGGTAGTACAAAATATACCAGGCTTAGAGGTTTCAGGTGTTGTTGTCGAAAAGGGTAATAATGTTCAAAATATAGAAATAGGTGATAGAGTGATAGCTTTGGTATCTGGAGGGGGCTATGCAGAATATGTAAATGCACATTTTGGCTCTGTTATTCCTATGCCTATTGGTCTTTCGTATGAGGATGGAGCTGCGTTACCAGAAACCATTTATACCGTTTGGCATAATTTATTTCAGCGTGGAAATTTAAAGGCCGGACAATCTGTTTTGATTCACGGTGGAGCAGGAGGGATTGGTGCTACAGCTATACAAATGTCCAAATTGTATGGAGCAAAGGTTATTACGACAGTTAGTACTAAAGAAAAGGAGGATTTTGTACTATCATTGGGAGTTGATTTGGTAATTAATTATCGCACGACTAGCTTTGATGAGTTTTTACAAGGTTATCAAGTAGATGTCGTTTTAGATTTTGTCGGTGGAGAATATTTCAATAGGAATATTAATGTCCTCAAAGAAGATGGACACCTTATTTATATTAATGCTATGAAGGGTGCCAAAGTTGAGTTGAATTTGCTGAAAATGATGCAAAAGCGCTTAACTATTACGGGTAGTACATTGAGAAATAGGTCTTCTGATTTTAAAATGGAACTAACGGATCAGATTGTAAAGAAAGTTTTACCATTTATAGAAGAGGGTAATCTGAAAGCGAATATTTATAAAGAATTCGCTTTTAACGATGCTTCCAAAGCACATGAATTGATGGAGAGTGGAGATTTCTTAGGTAAGCTAGTCTTGGTTTTTTAGGTTGCTAAAATAATTTAGCTTTGTTTTTATCTTTTTAAATTTGCACTTTTAAGTAATAAATTATAACCATGATGAAACCAAAGATTATTTCATTATTTCTAGTGAGCATTTTTACTATTTCAGTGACCTTTGCACAGAGGATTACGAATGTAGGGAAGCCATTAGATTACGTAAGTACTTTAGTCGGAACGCAATCGACCTACTTTTTATCAAGCGGCAATACTTATCCAGCCATTGCTGTGCCCTGGGGTATGAATTTTTGGAGCCCTCAGACGGGTAAAATGGGGGACGGATGGATGTATACTTATACTGCTGAAAAAATTAGAGGAATAAAGCAGACGCATCAGCCTTCACCTTGGATGAATGATTATGGTCAGTTTAGTATTATGGCTATGGTTGGCAATAAAACCTTTGATCAAGATAAGCGTTCTAGCTATTTTTCACATAAAGCAGAAATTGCAAAACCCCATTATTATTCAGTGTATTTAGCTGACTACGATACAAAGATAGAAGTAACTCCCACAGAACGTGCTGCGTATTTTCGGTTTTCATTTCCAAAATCTGATGAATCTTATGTTTTGTTAGATGCTTTTGATAAGGGGTCTTATGTAGAAGTGATACCAAAGGAAAATAAAATCATTGGCTATTCGACAAAGAACAGTGGTGGAGTTCCAACAAATTTCAAAAATTATTTTGTATTAGAATTCAATAAATCGTTTAATGAAGTTTCTACTTTTGCAGATTCAGTATTGCAAGATGGGCGTTATATAGTGAAGGCGGATCATGTAGGTGCAATTTTGGGTTTTAAAACAACAGGTAAAGATGATCCAGTTTTGCTGAAAGTTGCTTCATCATTTATTTCTCATGAGCAAGCTAAGTTGAATTTGAGAGAAGTGAATAATCTTACTTTCGAACAAGTAAAACAAAAAGCAGAGGATGTATGGAATAAGGAATTGGGTAAAATAGAAGTTGAGGGAGGTGAAATAGATCAACTGCGCACTTTCTATTCGTGTTTATACCGTTCTTTGTTGTTCCCTCGTATGTTTTACGAATATGATGCTAATCATCAAGTCGTGCATTATTCTCCCTATAATGGTAAAGTTTTACCTGGCTATATGTTTACAGATACAGGATTTTGGGATACGTTTAGGTGCTTGTTTCCATTTTTAAATTTGATGTATCCAGAGATGAATCTCAAAATGCAAGAGGGATTGGCAAATGCTTATCGTGAAGGAGGTTGGTTGCCAGAATGGGCTAGTCCAGGTTATAGAGACATAATGGTGGGTAATAATTCTGCATCAATAGTAGCTGATGCTTGGGTAAAAGGAGTACGATCTAAGGATATAGAGACATTATACGAAGCCGTAATAAAAGGTTCTAAAAATGCAGGCCCACTTACTGCTGTAGGTCGTGCAGGAGCAAATTATTATAATGAACTAGGGTATGTTCCTTACGACGTGAAAATACATGAGAACGTGGCACGTAGTTTAGAATATTCTTACGATGATTTTGCAATATATCAATTAGCAAAATCTTTAGACAAAGAGGAAGATCTATCTTTTTATAAAAATCGCTCTTACAATTACAAAAAATTATTTGATCCAAGTACAGGGTTGATGAGAGGCAAAATGAAAGATGGAAAATGGCAAAGTCCATTTAATCCTTTCAAATGGGGAGATGCTTTTACCGAAGGGAATAGCTGGCATTATAGCTGGTCGGTATTTCAAGATTTCGCGGGATTATCCAATTTGTTGGGTGGAGATAAAGCGATGGAAAATAAATTAGATTCTGTATTTGTACTTCCACCCGTATTTGATGATAGTTATTATGGATTTCCTATTCATGAAATTCGTGAAATGCAAATTGTGAACATGGGGCAATATGCACATGGTAATCAACCAATCCAGCATATGACATATTTATACAATTATGTGGGTACGCCGTGGAAATCTCAATATTGGATTCGTGAGACCATGGATAAAATGTATACACCTAATCCTGATGGCTATTGTGGTGACGAAGATAATGGACAGACTTCTGCTTGGTATGTTTTTTCAGCTATGGGATTTTACCCTGTCACACCAGCTGTTGATGAATATGTTATTGGTTCACCTTTGTTTGATAAAGTAACTTTGCATTTGTCAAATGGCAAGAAAATTGAGATACAATCAAACAATAATTCTCAAGATAACAGGTATATTAAAGCTATGAAGGTGAATGGTGTAAATTATACTAAAAACTATTTAAAACATAGTGAATTGGTAAAAGGATCAAAAATCCATTTTGAAATGGATGGCTCACCTAATAAATCTAGAGGAATCAAAACAGCAGATTATCCTTTCTCATTGAGCACTGCAAAAAAATAAAAATTTGAATAATATCATACAAGAAAAGCTACCAAATTTGGTAGCTTTTCTTGTATGATAGAAGATTATTAACACCTATTTTTCCTTTGGACAATTTGATATTCTGACAGTGAAAACTGGAGTAACATAGCTTTTGAAATTCCAGTTACATATATCCTCAATAAATCTATAATTCAAAAATGGTCGGAGGGAAACCTGCAATAATGTATTCCAATGATACACGTCCTAGAGCTCTTACAAATTGCTAATAATATTCTTGATTGTATTTATGATTTGGGTAATTCTATAAAAAATATAGTACCTCCATTAGTGTTATTTTCTATCCAAATCTTTCCTTTATGTTGATCAATTATTTGTTTGCAAATATATAATCCTAGTCCAAAAGATTCTTCTCCATATGTACCTTGGCGTCTAAATTTGGATTTCATTTCAAAAATTTCGGACTTAAATTCTTCAGGAATACCAATACCATTATCTGCAACTTTAATGCATATAGAGTCGTTGTCTTTATCTTGAAGCTCAATATGAATTTCACTTGATGGTGAGCTGAATTTAATAGCATTACTTATAATATTATCGATAACTCTTCTTATTTTTTCTTTATTTATAGAAACGGTAATTGAAATTAGCTTCGTAATTAGACGCTGATTTTTTTCATTTGCCTTATACTGTAATAAACTTGCTGATTCAACAATCAATTTATCCAATTCTGTGTCATGTTTTTTCAAATCAAAATTTCCGGTTGTCACATTTAGCAAATCAGAAATAGTTTGTAATGCGTCTTGATTAGTTTCTTCCAAGAGCTCTAGCATTTTCTTTTCGTCCGGACTGAGATGTTGGTTGTGAATAAATATTTCGTAAAGGTGAATTGATCCAGCAATAGTACCTCTTAAGTCATGAGCTAAAACTTTTAGTATCCATGAGTTTTCTTTTTGGCTTTTGTCTAATTCCTGTAAGATGTTTTGTAACTCTATATTTTTATTGCTAATCTTTTGATTCAATGACTTAAGTTTATTTCTACTAAAAAAAAACCATATAATTATAAAGGTTAAAAACAATAAAATAATTATGAAAATCATAATTTTACGCTCAGTTTGAACGATTTTTTGTGCAGTTACTTTGGGTAATAAGTTAGTTATTTCAACTTTATGTAGTCTTGATCCAAAGAAGGTCGCATTATCAAGTCCTTCTTGCAATAAGTAGTAGGCATTATCAATCTCACCATTCTGATATAATAAATTACTTATTTTTAATATGGCAGGGGTTTCTTTAGTAGAATTTCGAACGTCAAATATTGATGCAATAATTAGGAAATTGAGCATTTTTTGTTCATCATCATAATATAAATCCCCAAGCATATATGCTAATCTAGCAGCACGATGAGGTTGTACTTTGTAATAGTTATGAACGATTGATAGGTAATTTTTATAGTTTTTATCTTTATTAGTTCTTTCTGCATCGCTAAATATGCCTAAAAGCTGAAAATCATAATTTTCATGATTAGCATACATTTTTGCTGAATCCTGATATACAGCCTCACGCTCGGTGTATGTTTTTGAATAATATTTGTCTCCAACGGACACTGCCATAGCCCAGTTTAACCATTTTTTTAAATGATAATACTCTAATTTATTCTCTCGAATTTCATTGTCAATATTTATTTTATCTAAACAATCTGAAGCTTCTTTTAATGCACCTGAAATAATCAATATTTTAGCAAGCTTTAACCTAGCTATGTTTGAATTATAATTATACTTGATGCTAATATCTATCAATTTGTTGGCGATATTGATCGCAGAATCTCTTTGAAAGGGCATGTACTCATCAAGGAGTTGATTCGTTATGGTGTATTGCTGATTCTTTTCATTGGGGGATATTGAAGCTAATTTTTGATTAAGTTCAACAATTCTTTTTTCTTTGGATCTATCAAATGAACCTTTATTTTTAAGATCATTTTTTAATACATTGATTAAGCTGTCTGTACTGGAATCATTTCCCAGACAGAAGTAAGGCGCTATGAATATAGTCGTCAAAAAAAATAATTTAATGAAGTGATTCACGGTAAACAATGTAGGTTTTTTTTATTTTACTAAATATAGTTATATCTCCTTGTATATAATAACAATTTAATAATTAAACTTTAAAAATTTATTATTTTATCAATTTATTAATTGAAGGATACGTTGAATACAATAGTTGGTTTTACATCCTATGTTTCTGTAATAGGTGATTATAAAAGTTTTTAATTTGAGTAACTTCATTATTTTTGTAATTCCTGATAGTCATACCTTTCAGGGCAATCAACCTATTAAAAACTAATTATGATTTTTTTTCAGTTTAATATTTTACTATGTTTTGTGTTGTTTTTTTCAGCGTTAAACGCACAGTCTGTAAATCAGATGTATGTGCATGACCCTGTTATGATTAAGCACAAGGATAAGTATTATCTATTTTATACCGGTAATGGTATTTCAGTAGCAAGCTCCAATGATATGAAGAATTGGAACAGGGAAAAACGAGTGTTTGAACATCCTCCAAAGTGGGCTGTCGATAAAGTTCCAACTTTCAAAGGTCATATTTGGGCTCCTGATATTAGTTTTTTCAATGGTAAGTATTATTTATACTATAGTATATCAGCATTTGGTAAAAATACATCCTGCATAGGGGTTGCGACAAACGAAACGTTGGACTCTACAGATCCAAACTTCAAATGGGTCGATCATGGAATGGTCATACAGTCTTTTCCGGGAAAGACCAATTGGAATGCAATAGATCCAAATATAATCTTGGATAAAAAAGGAACTCCTTATATGAGTTTTGGTTCTTTTTGGGGAGGATTAATGCTCTTAGAACTTTCACGGGATGGGTTACAGCTCGCTAAAAACACAAAGTTTGTTAACATAGCAAGTAGATTAAATACTTCTTTACAGTCCTTAAATAATAAGCATACCGCAGGGGATAATGCTATTGAGGCTCCTTTCGTATATAAGCATAGAGACTATTACTATCTCTTTGCATCTATTGATTACTGTTGCAAAGGGGTAAATAGTACATACAAAATGATTGTTGGACGATCTAAAAATCTGAAAGGACCATTCGTTGACGATAAGGGTTTGAATTTAGCTAAGGCTGGTGGTAAGATTTTGCTCACAGGCAATAAGAATTGGCATGGGGTAGGGCATAATGCTGTTGTCGAAAACGACGGTGATGATTATGTGGTTTTTCATGGCTACGACGCAAATGACAACGGTAAAGCCAAACTCTTAATTAGGAAAATAACTTGGAATAGGGAAGGCTGGCCAGAAATTGAATTATAATATTAAATACAAAATACCCACCTTGCTGTGAGAATTTTAGCTTGCGAATCGGAGAACTTGTTGAAACATTTTTGACTATCTAATTGTAATTGAAGATTAATTTTAGAAATAATTAAGTGTTACTAAATACTAATTTTGAAATTCAACAACAATATGTTTTATTTGATAGTGATTGAATGTATAAACTTACTACAAACTAGAATGCAATGTTTGATAATTTTAGAAAATATTTAAGTGATAAAGGAGAATTTAGTATTTCTGATTTTGACTATATTGAATCCTTTGCAAGTATCAAAAAATTACGTAAAAAACAATATTTGCTACAAGAGGGAGATGTTTGGAAACATCTAGCTTTTGTGAGTACAGGTTTACTAAGATCGTATTATGTTGATACTAAAGGTTACGAACATATTATGCAATTTGCTTCAGAAAATCACTGGACTGGTGATAGAGAAAGTTTGATTACAGGAATCACTTCAAAATTTAATATTGAAGCTATAGAAGCTAGTGAGGTTATTTTATTTAAAAATGTAGATTTTATCAAACTTAGAAATGAAATACCTGCCCTTAATGATTTTGTATCTCGTATTACCAATAAAAATGTTTTAGCATTAGAAGAACGAATTTATGCTAATATAACGCTATCAGCAGAAGAAAAATATCTTAATTTTTTAAAACAACACCCGCATATATCCAATCGAATCCCTCAACATATGATTGCATCTTATATCGGGATTTCACCAGAAACGCTAAGCCGGATTAGAAGCAATACAACAAAAAAATAAAGCCTTGGTAAGAAAGCTTTAATCTAAAAGTATTTAACCATTTAATTAGTATATACTCCATTTATTGACAAATGTCAATAGTTTTTTCCAACAAAAGTCATTGGTCTGTGAGAACAACCCAATCTATCTTTGTTATATAAATTCATAACAAAATTAATAGACATGAAATCAACAATATTAATTGGTACAGACTTTGGAAAAGCAAGTGAAGTACTACAATTCTACACACAAGAGCTTCCAGCATTAACCCCCGGCTTTGCTCGTATTCAAGTTAAATCGGCAGGTATAAATCCTATAGATGCACGAAGAATGACTGGTGAATTCCGTCATTCCGCATTACCACAAACATTTGGGACTGAATTTGCTGGAGTAATTTTAGAAATTAACGGCTCATCAAATTTTAAAATAGGCGATGAAGTTCTAGGTTCTGGAGCTGGCTTCACACATGCCACAGTAATCGATGTACCATTAACGAATTTAATTTTAAAACCTGAAAACATGTCATGGCAAACAGCAGGTTCTGTTGCTGGAGTAGCACAGACTGCTATGACAATTTTGGATGAATTAGGTGATATCAAATCACTTCTTATCCATGGAGCGTCTGGAGGTGTAGGTTCTATAACTATTCAATTAGCTAAAGAAAAAGGAATCGAAGTCGTAGCAACAGGTTCAGAAAAAAATCAAGATTATTTAAAAAGCTTGGGAGCAATACCTGTGGTTTATGGTCATGGATTAGTTGAGCAAATCAATGCTGTTTTTTCAGGCGAATTTGATGCATCTGTAGATATGGCTGGTACTGAAGAAGCGACGCAAACAAGTCTTGCAACTGTAAATCCAAACGGAAAAATGGCTACAATAGCTGGTAGACCAGTTTCATCTTCAAAAATTCAAAACATTTGGGTTAAAAGAGATCCTAAAAATCTAAAATATGTAGTTGATGGAATTGCCCAAGGCAAATTTACATGGGAAATAGATGCTACCTACAAATTCGATGACGCCATAAAGGCATATGAAAAAATCCTTCAAGGACACAATAGAGGTAAATTGGTTTTAGAATTTTAAACTCATCCTAATATTGCCTTTTATAGCGATATAGAAATGCCTTTTATCTAAAGAATTAATTGAACTGTTCCTAGAGTTACATACGGTAATTATTTTAAAAAGCCCTTTGATTCGTTTATCAAGGGGTTTTGTAATATATAGTGGTGAAACATTTGAAAAATTATTGCAAGAAACAGAATCGTATAGAAATAGAAAACCCAAAATATTTTCGGTGAACATATGAAAATGTTGGTTCTGGCTTACTTTATTTTAAAATGGGAATGAATTCTTGGAATTCAAAAGAATGGAAAGATGCGATCTTCACCAAATTAGGAGATAAAATTGAAGATATACTCCAGCATATCCAAAATACAGTAATCAAGATTCAATAGAAAAGAAATTAAGCGACTTATATTGGGGTAAGAAATTGAACATTAAAAGCTACAACCTACGGAAATAAACAATTTTACAGTAATTAAAATCAATGCTGAATTATAGTAGAAGTATTTAAATCAAAACTTTACCCTAAACCTTCCATTACGGAAAATTCCTGTTCGTAATCTAATTTTTGTTGTTAATTAGTTGTTTTTTCTAATTCATTCCTAACCACCATTGCGTAAATATTTGCGTATTGTCTTTTAGATATACAATTTCCCCGATCATGGGGGTTACCATTGGAATGTTAAACGACTTATTTAGTTCGGATAATTTTACTAATGGCTCATCCCAATCGTGACTCGCTAATGCAAACTTTGAGGAATGGACAGGAAAAATTCGTTTAGCATTTAAGTCTTGAGCGGCTTTCATTACATCTTTGGGCAGATTATGAATGTATTTCCATGCTTCATTGTATTGCCCATTGTCTAAAATGGCTAAATCAATAGAATTGTGTTTCTTTCCAATATCTGAATAATGTTTATCGTAGCCACTGTCGCCACCAATGTAAATTTTCATACTTGGTGTTTGTAATACATACGAAGTCCACAGTGTGTTGTTTGTTGATAAACCTCTGCCAGAAAAGTGTCTTGCAGGTTCAAAAAAAGCTGTAAATCCGTTGTCTAATGCTACATATTCGTTCCAATCTCTTTCGATAATTTTACTGTTGTCATATCCCCAATATTCAAAGTGAGATCCTACTCCTAATCCGCAAATCACGTTTTTGGTTTTGTCTTTTAAAGCAATTAGTGTGTCGTAATCCATATGGTCGTAATGATCATGGGAGATAAACAAGTAATCAATTACAGGTAGATCAGCTAAAGTATAAATGTCTGTCCCCCTGAATGATTTTGTTGTTCCTGGAATTGGTGAAGCGTTTCCACTAAAAACTGGGTCTACCAAAATTCGTTTTCCATCTATTTGTATGAAATATGAAGAATGTCCAAACCAAACTAAAACAGCTGAATCAATAGGCAAATTCAATATATCTGTTTTGACAGAAGGGATGTTATGGGTAGGATATTGTCTCGGTTTATTTTTGATGTAGGTCTCGTAAAGCACTTTAAACCAATTGTGTCCTTCAGCAAGCGTCGGTGTATGACTTAGATTCTGGAATTTACCATCATTAAAATTTGGTGATTTTTTTATTCTTTCAAGCCTTGTCCCACTAGGACTTTTTCCAAATTTAGCTTGTTGCATATACCCTAAAGTTGCGACAAGTATTACTGCAATGATGATGACTAATGTTAGCATTATGCGCTTGAATATTTTTAAAGGTTTCTTTTTCATTATTTGTCTGTGGAATAATTATTATTTACCCACGTTGATGATTTGTACGATCAGTGACAAAAATATGCTGTACATTTATAAGTAACAAGTATTAAGTATAGTTTATACTTGATGTATTTTTATCAACAATTTAGTATTTATGTTAATAAACGAGTTATCAAAGCGAACAGGTGTATCAATACCTACATTGAGGTACTATGAAAATTACGGTTTGTTCCAAGGTCTCAAAGATGAAAAGGTTAAAACAAACAACTACAAAGATTACGATGAAAGTATTGTAGAAAAAATGGAAATGATAAAGGGAGCAAAGGAAGCAGGTTTTACGCTATCTGAAATAAAAAAACTATTGGACAGTTGGTATAATAAACGTCTTTCAGTTGATAAGAAAGTTGAAATCGTACATGATAAAATCAAGGAAATTGATGGTAAGATTCGCCAATTAAAGGCAGTCAAAAAAATACTTTTAGTCTGTATTGATGATATCGAACAGGGCGATTGTTAGTTTTTTAATTCATTAGCCATTTGTGGGATAATATTACTTGAATTTTCTTATATAGACAGGTCTAGTATATATGAGATTAATAAGAATTTTTATACGAATTCAATTGGACTAAGATTATGTACTTACTTAATAATATTATACACCATTAAGCCAGTTTAAAGCTTGAGCCATTCTGTATTCTGCTCAGGTGACATTAAAGAGGCGCGTGGTGCCAAGTCTAGGTATGGGTAAGTCACTTTTGATAAGTAAAGACCCACAGGGTAGGCGGGGGTTAATATTTTGGGAATTTCTTTGGTGATAAGATGATGTTCAAATTCTGAAACCGACATTCGACCTCTTCCTATTTGTATAAGCTTTCCTGTAAGAATACGTATCATCTTTCCTAAGAAACGATTACTCAATATATTAAATCGTATTCTATCTCCAGCAGCATTCACATACAGATTGGCTTGGGAAACATGGCATAGCGTATGTTCATTTTTGTCAGGATGCACGCAAAATGCACGATAGTCTTGATACTTGGGAAGCAAATTTACTGCTTCATTCATCTTTGCTAAGTCCAAATTAGGATGGAGATACAAAGAGCTCTGCATATTCAAAAAAGGATCTTTATAAGTATGTAAAAAATAATCGTATTGCCGATGTGTTGCATCAAATCGCGCATGAGGTTTACCCTCCATTGGTAGGATTTCATATATGGATATCGAACTAGGAAGTGCTTTATTAAGTCGATAAACTAAGTCATATTCAAATGATTCCGCGATATCAGCATGAAAAAAATATTGACTTGCATTCACCTGACTATCCGTTCTACCGCAACCATATATAGTGGTTGGTGTTTTTAATATTTTGTGCAATGCATTCTCGATCAGCTCCTGAACGCTCAGCACATCAGGCTGTCTTTGCCAACCACCATATTGTTTACCATGATAGGCTATATGAAAAAAATATCTCAATCTTACTATGTTTTGATATTACAATTCTACGTAAAAAGGATTGTATTATTGGATTTATAACAATATAATAGACAATAATATTATTCCTCCGTGCACTTTCGACAAGCTGTATTCAAATGAGCGTAAGCATGTTGTTTTTGTGCATTAGACAGGAACACTAAAGATCACTTATGCCATGAAATTGAATATTCAGATTTTGAATATTTTATTGTAGGAGTAATTCTGATTATATCCTATTAATTGTCAATTAGAGGCATTTTATTGACACAATATAAATAATGATAAAACCAATTTTTATAAAAAGATGGAGATTCCTGTTAAAAATAATTAATACACTTAAAAATGAGGTGTAAAGCCTAGAGGAACAACAATCCTTAGATTTATTGAAATGATGTTAACTATTTATTTAGCCGCTGATGACGTAGAGAATGATAGGATAGTATATAAATAGAGTTTAGCGGAATTAATTATTGAACCATTAGAATCTACAATATTGCTAGTTATATAATAATGATAAATAAAGAGGGATATTTGATCTGATCTTGAAAAACCTTAGTAAATATGTTAATCTGGAATTAGTGTTATTTTGTTTTATGAGGAAAGGTATACTAAAATCCTTAATAAATGTTATACACCGTTTTTTAACTATGGATGTAATAAAATTTTCTTCTTTGCAGGCAGGAGAGGTTAAATAATTCAATCATAATAGATGAGTACGAAGATATATTAAGTTCAGAACATATAATCGAATAAAATAAAGTGGTGTCTATTACAAATTATAAAAAGGTAATCATACGTTATCAAAATATGTATGATTACCTTTTTTATTCAGTAGATTATGAGGTTATAATTATATAAGTTATTTGCTTAAATAATCTTCGACAAAATCGTGTAATGCCTTTCCTCTCAGATTTTTTGCAATAATTTTGTTATTACTATCTAAAACATAAATAGTTGGAACAGCATCTATATTATATTGCTTTACCACTTTACTTTGCCAAGCATTTTCTACAATTAAATGAGTCCAGTTGATTTTATCTTCTTGTATTGCTTTAAGCCATGGCTCATGCTTTTGATCAAGAGAAACACCTATCACCTGTAGTCCCGATGCTTTATAAGTATTATAAAGCTTAATCATGTTGGGATTTTCGAGTCTGCATGGACCACACCACGATGCCCAGAAGTCGATGATTTTTATCTTGGCAGCTGTAGAATGTAAATTATGATCTTTACCATAATTATCTTTCAGTGTAAAATCAGGAGCTAAAGAACCGACATTGAGAGATTTTAAATCTTTAATATAAGCGGCATAAATTCTGCCAGGTTGTAGATTTCGTTCTTTCTCATTTAACGAAGCATATATGTTCTCCATGGTAGCTAGATCTGCTTTCTGTACACCTTTTGTTAGAATGTATGAAGCAAGATATGTTCCTCTGTACTTTGTTACTATAGCTTCTAATTCAGAGTTAGCACTATTTTGTGCTGAGTCTAATTTCTTATTTAAAGTACTTGCAGTTCTGTAATGTTTAGCAGTATTAGCCTCTGCCAATTCAGCTCTTATTTTGCGAAGAGTTGAATTATGCTGTTGAATTTTGTCTAAATAATTGATATATGCCTCTTGTAATTTACCACCTCTGATTTGGCTGGGTTCATTTTGCTTTAAGAGTGCATTATAATTTTCTCCAGGTTCAAGTATTGCAATAAATCCACCTTCATATCCATCAACCTTTAGTTGACCTATTAATGGCTCTTTTAAGTCGATGTCAATTGAGAACTTGTTATTTCTAATAAAACCAGAACCTAAAGTATCCATACCCATTGGTGTTGGGGTTAATAGAATGATTTTCCCAGTTTCTATCTCAGGAATTTCACCTGAGATTTTACTTACCTCTTGAGCATGAATGTTATTCATGCTCAAGGTTAGATAAATAATTGATATTGTATAATTAAGTAATTTTACCATTATTGTATTATTCGTTGTATAAAACTATATTCTAAATCCTTAATAGGACCAAATTTCTGTGGAAATGTAACTTCTTGAATAAGATCTCCAGATTGATTAAAAGTTATTTCATGAAATTGACCTTCAAGACCATCTGCTGATAATGTTGCAATTGCTAATTTATTATTTTCATCCGTTACCATATAGTGTGCGGTAGGATTTCTAAATTTTAAATGTGAATATGAATTTCCTGAAGGGATATTAAAGATTTGTGAGCTTGTCATAGAAACTAAGTTATAATGATACAAAGTCTCGCCTCTCGTATAAAAAAATTGATTTGCAAAAGCAGCAGAGTTAACAAATAATGAATTCTCATCTACACTAATATTTTGCAACAATTGCTTAGTGATAGATACCAAACCTTGATCCGTAGATTTTCCTTTATCACTGCCTCCAATACGAATATTGTATATCCACAATTGATGACTGATTTTATCTTTAAGGACAACCATAATTCCAGATTCAACACCTGATTTTATAGTGTTTCCCATCCACAAAACTTCTTTACTATTTAGTTCATTTTGACCGAATAATTCTTCAGGAAATGTAGTTAAAATAGCATTATTACTAATACCATTCGGTCTATTTATACATGAAGGCCAGCCGTACCAATTATCGGCAAAATTAAAATAAGAAAACCTCTTTCGCGAATCATCCCAAATTATTAAATAGTCTCTTGAAGTTATTGCAGCATTAGAAATGGTATATTCATGATCTGTATTTGGGGTATAGTAAAATCCTCCCGGGCCACCATGAATGAATTTTCCATCATCGGTAACTATAGCTGCATATCGACCTGTTGATGGATTGTTTACACTGTATGATAATCTAATTCGTGCTGCAGGATCAGGAACCATCAAATTATAACCCAAATCGCTAATATTCATGTCAAAGGCATGCATATATTTAGATTCGGTAGGGGATAACATATTGATGTTTTCTTGCGTATTATAGTTACTTCCATTTGCGGATAAGTACAAGATATCATTAACCTCTTTAAATGGATTTTCTAATCCATGGATGGTATGATAAGTGTCAAGCAAAATCTCTGCATCATTACCACTATTTGGATATTCTATTGTCCCCAATTTACGATCGTTTGGTTGACCATGCAGTACAAACCAAGATCCTATAAATGGGACTTGAGTTTTTAAGTTTAATTGCCTATGTATACTGATCTGGTTTGTTTTATCAGTAGCTTTAAATAAAACTGTATATTCTGTTTTTACTTTAGGAGCAAATTTTAAAGTTAAGTTCTTTTGTTTTACTGTATCTTTTTTATTAACACCTATTTTACTGACAATCCATTCAATATCAATGTTTTCATCACTTTCAGATAATGTTTGTACTATCTGCGGTGTATAAGTAACCGTTAGGGTATCCTTCGATGGTTGTCTATAGTTATAATAATAGATATAAAGATCATCATTATAACTATTTGCAATAGGAGTCATCTCTACTTGCAATTCATTTACTTCCTTATAGTTATAATTTCCCTTGTCTTTATAACAACTAGTCACGCCATACAAGGTTATAATGCATATTAAAATATTTATATATTTCATGATTGTATACTTTGAATTAAAGATTACCATACCCATATACTTTTCGTATTTACAGGAAATGTGAAGTTCTTAGGATTACCTGGGTTTATACGATTATACTCCTCAAGTGCATTACGAAGAAAAAGGTTATGTGCACCCCAATCAACATAATAGCCATAAATGATGTTTAGCTTTGTTACAATAAATGCGTATTTTTCTTCGCTATATTCTCCTAACCAATCTTTTCTTCCATCCCAGTCACTTGGCTTTGGATATTGATCAGTTATGTTGAATGTGAAGTTTAATTTTTCTTCAGCACCCAATGAAAAATCACCAGAGTTATCCTCATTAAGGAAAGTGACGTCCACTTTAAATTTTCCTCTTTGCGCAGGTCTCTTTAAGATAACATCGATCGTATCCGTACGTCTTGAAGCTCTAAAAACGTAATTCTCTTTGAACTCAATGAGCTCTGGAGATAAACCTTCACCTTCTTTGGCTATTAATTTAAAATTTCTGTCCTTATCCATCTCACGTCCCAAAATTGAAACGATTAATTTTGTTGGGTATTCTTGAATAGAGTCTCCCAAATATGATTTCATAGGCCAGCCCCATTCATCCAATTCTTCGATCGACTGAAAAGAAAAATCTACACTTGAATTAAATTGATTAGATATGGGTTCAAATTGAATTCCATCCTTTTCTATTTCAAAGAGTTTAATTTCTTCTTTTGCACATGAAATAAACAATGCAATGGATAGTATATATAGATTTAAGAATTTTTTCATAATTATAAAGATTATTGATTTACATTGCCGAATTCTACCTCATCATCAGGAATTGGTAATCTATAATAAATCATATTTTCAACAGGAGACCTATGAAATGTATTTTTATTTTTTCTTTTTAAATAATAAAACCATTGACCTTCTGCAAAGAATTCTTTCTGATATTCCTTATTAATATAACTCTCACGTTGTTCTTCTGTGATTGAAGTTCCTATATTATTATTCCGTGAGATACCTCTAGTTGTCCTTAATGTGTTTAAGTAGTTGTAGCTCTCACCTAAGGCTACGGATTCAGCCATTATTAAATACATCTCACTCAATCGAATCATTGGAATAATGTTTTGATAGTTTAAGTCAGAACTCAAAAATTTACGGTTCAAATATCTACCCGATCCATGTATAAAACCATAACCACTTCTGTAGCGAATATCATTGACACCAATCGTCGAATATTCATATACCGTTCTGATATTATCTGTAGAAATCCATCTTTCTGTATCTAAAGTGACAGTGTTTTTCCAATCATTCATAATATGTTCAACCATATTATGAACATTGATACTAAATAAAGCTTCTTTGCTAAATGGTGCATCAACGGAATTATTGTTTACCAATGTCAATTTGCTGTTAGAAATAACCTCACTCGCATATCTGATTGCATTTTCCTTATCTCCAGTGTAGTTGTATACACGTGCTAATAATGCTTTTACTGCAAATAGGTTTAATCGGAATCCACGTTTACTTAAAAAGATATTCTCATTATCACGTTCATAATTCATATTGTCATTGCTTAGCAATTGCTCCGCCTTTTTCAAATCAGAAATAATGTGTTCTATTAGGTCATTAGCAGCTGATAACTCAATTTTTTCATTTCCTACAGTATTTCGCCATGGAAGTGTTTTTGATGTCGGATCTAATGAATAAGTTGGTCCCCATAGACGTAGTAAATCGAAATAATGAAATGCTCGTAAAGCATAGGCTTCTCCAGCAATGATTTCTCTATAATTCGGAGTAATTAGAATTTCATCACCACTTAGTTCAATATTATATACTAAATTATTGATATTGGCAATGGTTTTATACATCTCCTTCCAAATGGTACTTTGGATGTTTTTGGAATACGCATGATTTCTATAGTCGTAAATTTCCGCTCTTTGTTCATCAGTTGGAATAATTCCAGTATGATAATTATCATAACGATGTGTTAGCTCTTCTATGTATCCATAACTCAAATTCTTACCATAAGTTTCATCTTGAGTCATGCGTGCATAAATACCTATTAATGCACTTTTGAAACCCGCTTCATTGGAGAAAATCTCCTTACTTTTTACTTCTGTTTTAGGTAATACATCAATCCATGATTCACAACTCATCAATAAAAGTTGTGTAGAAATGCTTAATGCAAAAATTAATCTTTTCATAACGGTTATTAATTGAATAAGAATGAAAGTGTTAAATTATAAGTTCGAGCAAATGGATATTCAAGTCCTCTTTCTTGCTCCACTGTTGAAAATCTAAATACATCTTGCATGGAGAAATTTGTATTTATACTTGCAATTTTATTCTTTTTAAGGAATGGAAAATCTTTAGGTTCAAATCTATATCCCACAGCTAATGCTGCCAATGAAAATTCGTTGAATTTTTGAACAAATCTTGAACTCTGTGGAGTAGAATTACCTAAGATAGATATTGATTTATACGCTGCTTCTCTGTTATCTTCAGACCACCTACCTTCAATAGCTCTTCTGTCCAAATTATAAGCAATACTTGTATTCTCCAATTTATCAACCAAAGTAGAATTGTATCTATAGCCGCCATACTGATATTGGAAAGCCATAGATAAATTAAAATTCTTATACATTATCGAATTATTAATTGCCCCTCTAAATTTAGGTTCTGTATCGCCTACAGATACTTTGTCCGCAGGATCCCAAACGAAAGTTTTATTACCATTTCGCTTTAAGTATACTTCTTTGCCTGTAGCAGGGTCAATTCCTAATGAACGAACAGTAAATAGTTGAGTAGTAGATTTCCCTTCTTCGTAAATTGGTAAAGGTGCATTTTCACGCAGAAGATTCTCTTCGTTAAGCTTTTTCAATACATTTGAGATTTTCTTTATCGTATTTTTATTATGAGCAGCATTCGCAGAAATTATCCATTGAAAGCGATTATCATAATTAGCAATAGGAGTAAAGTTTAATCTTACATCTACACCTTTATTCTCTAAAGCTCCGGCATTCATTGTTAATGTCTCAAAACCAGTAGAAGGTGCTAGTGTATAATCTAAAAGCAGGTTATCTGTTAAGTTATTATAGTAAGATACACTACCTGAGACTCTGTTTTTAAATAATCCAAAATCTAAAGACGTACTTCTGTCATTCGTTGTGGACCATCCCAATTCTTTATTGCCTAATCCCATTAGTTCAGCTCCTAAGACATCACTTGACAGGTATGGAAACATGAGCTCACTAAAGCTATACGTTTCAATGGCTTGATAAGGACTGTAATTTTGTGAACCTGTTTTTCCTATAGACGCTCGTAATACTAAAGTATTGAAAATGGTATTTTGTAACCACTTTTCTCTATCTATATTCCATCGAACACCTGTCGCCCAAAATGGCGCCATACCCGTATTATCACCAAATTGGGAAGATACATCTCCACGTACGCTAAAATCAGCAGCATACTTATTGTGCAACATATAACTTATTTGTCCAGTAGTACCTATTGTTCTGACAGTAGTCTCTGCACCATTAGGACGTTGCTGCATTTCGAAACCAAAAAGGAAGTCATTCATAGCATCACTAGGAAATCCTGTCGCTAACAAATTGACGGCATTATTCTGCGTTTCTGAAATTTCACCACGTAAGAAGGCACTTATTAAGTGAGGCCCACTTACATGATTGTAGTTTACAGAGGTATTTGCATTCCAAGCGAAAGTCTCTCCAGTATTCTTACTATAAGAGCCTCTTTTCAAAAGATCATCCTCGAAAAAATAAGTGCTATTATTACTTGAAATGAAACGCTCACTACGCGCTGTACCTTTCGTAATACTAGCATTTGTAGACCATCTCAGGCTTTGAATTGGGTTCCATTCAATGGATAAGTTTTCTGTAACACTAAAGTTTTTGTTGAAGTCTTTATTTGGAAAATTAGTGTTGTATAACGGATTGAATATTTGTACTAACTGTTCACCAGTACCCATAGACTTATTTTCTATATAGGATGTATAATTTCCATTTCCATCATACTTACGATAATAAGGATTCATTGCAGAATACTGTTGGAAAGTACCGTAAGGTGAATTTTTACCAGTCGCGTCATTTATGGATATTTGATTATTAATATTCCAGGCCTTTCTTCGGTATTGTAGATTAAGTGATAAACCCATGTTATCTCTTGTAGATTCTTTCATTACCCCAGGTTGGCTACCATAATTTAAGCTTAAATTATAACGAATAGCATCATCACCACCTTGCATAGATAGAGTATGCCTATGGTTATGTGCCGTTTGTAAAGGTGCTGAAATCCAATATGTATCGACACCTTTTAGTATTTCCGATTTGTAGTGATTATAGTAGTTTTGTTGAGGAACATGCGTACTTGGGAATAATCCTGCACGATTTTCGTATTCTAATTTTTCTCCAGCATTCATCAAATTATAATCTCGCAAGTCTGGCATCGAGATACCATAATTCATGGAGTAATTAATGTTGATTTTCCCAGGTAAAGGTTTTTTTGTCTCAAATACGATAACTCCATTAGATGCTCTAGAACCATAAATAGCGGTAGCGGCTGCATCTTTTAATATGGTAATTGATTCTACACGTTCTGGATCCAAATCTACAATTCTTTGCAATGTTGCCTCAAATCCATCTAGTATCAATAAAGGCATATTCGGACGATTCGAATAGTCACCAACTAACATTTGCAGGTCAGATGACGCGACTGAACCTAATTGTGCATCCCCTCGCAACCTGAAGTCTGGCATTGCATTGGGATCAGAACCTCTTGCATTATTTTCTACAATTCTAAAGCTTGGATCAAAAAATTGAAGTGCATCAAGTAAGTTGTTGGGATTTAACCTTTTCAATTCATCACCTTTAACTGTAATATAACTTCCAGTAAAGCTATCTGCTTTTCTAGGCGCCATACCAGTCACTACCACATCATTTAATTCGTTTTGGATAGGTGTTAATTGCACTACTAAATTTTTCACATTGCCTTCGATAGGAATAATTTCTTCCTGGAAACCCATATAAGAAATTACAATGCTAGAAATACCTTCTACCACCTCTATCGAAAATTTACCATCACGATCCGCCGATACTCCAATACCCTTATTTTCTAAAAGTACAACAGCGGCCCCTGGGAGTGGCATCTTCGTGGTAATATCCACTATTTCTCCTTGTAATGTGAATTTTAAGACCTGCTTATGTGCTTTAGCTACATCTTGTGGTCTCAATAATATTAATCTAGAGTCTTGAAAAACTACTTCAACATTTTGTTGAGAAAAAATTTCTTGAATGGCCTGTTTTAGAGGTGTGTTTTTTATGTCTATAGATTTTTTCTTATTTACATTAATTTGATCGTGATTGAAAAAGAAATTTGATTTTGTAATTTTAGATATTGTGTCTAAAAGTGATTCAATAGTCTTTTCTTTTACTTTTAATGTAATTTTTGTTTGACTCAATTCTTTTTGCTGAGCTTTTAAGTGAGGACTAATAAGCAGTATAAGTGCTAGGCCTCCCAAAATGCCAAAAAGGCTTTTTTTGATTGTCTGGTTAAGCATTGATTAGTTGATTGATATTAGGTTAGATATTTATAGTATTATTTCATTATTTCTATTAGCAAAGCTTTATATCTAGGATTGATATTGTGATGCTTTACATAATCCTGAAAGAGTTTTTCAGCTGTTTCAAAATCTTTCCCGTTTTGCATTGCACCATATAGAAAAACTAAAAGTGCTGCATCTCTAGTTCTTCCATCATAAAATTTTGCTATTTTATGGTATTGCTCATTTAGATCTTTTGATCTTTCATAGCTTTTATTATTCTCATATGCTTCTTTACGAAGTTTATACTCCATGTATGTGTTCAGTATACCTAAGTATGCATTATTTGATAGGGAGCTATGATCATCACGAATAATGTATTTATCAAGTGCATTCCAATACCCCTCTTGCTTATCATTATCCGGATAATTGATAAGATTTGGAATAAAAATGCCATCAATTTCGGATTGTACAAAACGATACAATTCTGGTGTGATATCAGATTTTATTTCATCAAGCATCGAAATTTCTGTTTTCCACTGCTCAATAGTAGAATTATAGAATATTTTTGCTGGTGTTTGTATTGCAAGTGCAGCGGGTATATTTGTTTTGTATTTAGCTTGATTTACACGTTGATAGCGTATCTTATTTATGGTATTTGATGCTAATATGGAAGACGGATTTTTCCCAGTAAACCTTGCGTCTCTATAATTAGAGCCTTCATAATCAATATCAACAACGAGACTATCACCAGGTTGGATAAACGCGACAATGAACGTATTGATTTTTAAAGTGGTGATACCATCCAATTCAACATTAAATTCTATTGTTTGGCCAGCCTTATATGGAAACTCCATATTTTCACTTGGTTTTTCATTAAAATGAAAAAAAACTTTTGAGCGAGTTGTATTATTGAAACGCGCGGTAACACTTGCTTTTCCCTGCGCGTAAAGTTCCTCTACTCCAAAAACACCAAGGAGTATTACTAGTATTAATTGATGAATTTTCATTATTTTTTAGTTACTAATTCTTTTACTTTTTTAATTAATTCCTCGCCTCTTAAATCTAAAGCGATAACTTTTCCAGTAGGATCAATAAGTACCGTATATGGAACAGCACTAACGTTACATAATTTTACAATATGACTGTCCCAAGCTTTCATATCACCTAACTGGGTCCATGTCATATTATTTTCTTTAATAGCTTTTAGCCATTTATCTTTGTTGTCATCAACGGTTATCCCTATGATTTCAAAGTTTTTATCTTTACATTCTTCATAAAGTTTAACGATGTTGGGCATTTCACGTAAACAAGGACCACACCATGACGCCCAAAAGTCAATAAGTACATACTTACCTTTAAACTCATTCCATTTAACTTCTTTGCCTTCATGATTAGGCAAGCTAAAATCTGGCATTTGATTTCCTACAGCAAATGAAGATGCTGATATAAAATCCTTTAATAAAATAGTATATGGGTGAGATGATAATTTTGGATCTAGTTGATTGTAGAGTGCTGTCAAATCTGAAGGTGGTAGATCTCTACGCATTTCCCAATAGATCATGAATGGAGCAAATACTTGATTATTATATCTAGAAACCATTTCACGCTGAATATCTAGGTTTCTTTTATTTATCAATTTTGTACGTCTAGGAAATTCCACCTGCTCCTTTTTATCATCTCTTCCATTGATCGTCCAGTCAATGCTTGTTGCCAAAAGGACACTATCCATCACATTTTTCACTAATGCTGAGTATTGAGTCAATAATAAATTGTTCGCTGTACCCGTTACGGATGCGTTGTGATAAAAATGTTCTGCAGAAACTGTCACATTTATATTTCCAGGTTCAAGAAATACAGGGGTTAAATTCGTTCTCGAGGTGCTATCGGCACTTTTAATAAAGTGGATAACGGAATATTCTGGTGTCTGCCCTTCAAATTTAAATCGCCCTTGATTTACTAAAGAGCTATCTATAGTTTTTTGAGGTCCATTAATGAATTCTTCAGATATGAGATAAACTTTATCTGCATTGTAATTTCCACTAATAACACCGTTAATAACATATTTGCTGTTTTGGGCCATACTTGCATAAAATCCTAGGCAAGTAGCGAATGTTAGAAGTATTTGTTTTTTCATATGTAAGATTGAACTGTTTTTTAAAATATTATTAGTTGATTATTTCTTTTCTTGAAATTTAGTTTAGAGGTAGATTGAAGTCTTAATAAAAATTCTTCTAATGATTCTTCTTTGTTTAGCAAACCCGTAAACTTGGTGTATTTAGCTGTTTGATTGATAAATAGTATATCTACATTAAACCATCTTTGCGCGTATAATAACACTTCATCTATATTTTTATTTCTGAAAATGTAGGTGCCATCCTTCCATGAAATGTATTCATTGAGGTTTACTTTTTTGATTGAATATTTAGTTTGATTTCGATCTATTTTAAATTGAAGACCTGGCGTAAGTTTATGTTTACCTACATTACTGTGGATATTAACACTTCCTTCACTTAGCGTAATGTGTGAATAGGGTTCATTATTGTAACTGTTTACATTAAATTTAGTACCCGTTACTTCAACTTTTACGCCATTAGTAATTACATAAAATGGACGTTTCAGATCCTTTTTAATTTCGAAGAAAAGTTCACCCTCTGCCTCTACAATTCTATCTTTCTGACCAAATTGTACAGGATATTTTAAAGAGGAAACTGAATTAAGCCAAACTTTAGATCCATCTGAAAGAATAAGTTTATAGGTGTATTTAGCAGGAATTTCAAGTATATTAAATTGAGATTTATCTTCTGGGATTAAGTTAGATTTAGTGTAGTCAAGCGTAAAATTGTCACCTACCAAAACACCTTTTTTGGGAACATTATTAACTGCTGTCGTGCCATCAAGAATAATTTGTGAATCATCCGCCAGTATAAGTCTTGGTTTTGATTTATCAATTACATGATGTTCTATTTCTGTATTTGCTACTTCAGGAGTTTGAGGACCCTGAATATATTGAGGTATAAAATAGATCAAAGGCAATAATAACGATGCCGCAATAAGTGTACGTCTCAAGATTATTTTTCTTGATTTTTGTTTTCTTTTATTTACAAATTTTTCGAATGCAGCATCTACATCTTCATTGTGATATTGTTCAATTTTTTGTTTGAAAAGATTCTTATCCTCAATTTTTTTTGATACGTGTTGATTTTTTGGATCATTTAGCCATTGATTTAACTGATAAAATTCTTGATTATTTAGAGCTCCAGTTATTTTTTTTGCTAATAATCTTGAAATTTCAAAATCAATATCTTTTTTTGAATAGTTCGACATAAAATAAATACAGATTAGGCATATAGAAGTAATACGCCTTTACTAAAAAAAGGGGGGGGTATTAAATAAGTAAAAAATAAATTAATGCTAACATTTCAGCATCTTTGAACCACTTCAATAGTTTTTTCTTACCATTTGACTTATGTTCTTTTACTGTATCGGTGGATATTTGCATCTTTTGAGCAATTTCAGAAATTTTTAACCCTTCGAGAGTATATTGCATAACTAACTTACACTGTGGGGGAAGTGTATGTATTGCCGCGGCTAATTGACTGTATATATCTTCTTCAAAAACTTCCTCCCAATAATTTTCCAGTATTTCGAAATGAATTTTTAATGGCTCTTCAGCCTTATTTCTCACATTTACTTTGCGAAGATGACTTATACATTTGTTTTTCAAAGATGCGAATAGAAAATATTTAACTTGATCTATAGATTCAAACTTTTTGTTACTTTCTAGGATTGACATAAATACGTCTTGAACAATATCATAAGCAACATCAGTATCTTTAACGTAATTTAAAGAGACATTTTTCAGTGCTACAAAATATTGAGAATACATCAATTTGTAGGCTTGATTGTCCTTTTTTGATAATAATTTTAAAAAAATATGTTGGTTTATACCCTCCATAGTTTTATTTCATAGACTAAGTACTCATTCATGTAGTAATCAAGTGCAATAATACATAAAATTGACTCTTTTTCTTAATATCATTCGTGTACTGTTAAAAAAATGTTAAATATTTTTAACTTTTTTTAAATATAATGCAATAATACAACTGGAAATAAGTATTCTAAACTGCTAAGCTAAAAGTGATGCGCAAAACACAAAACTTATCTGTGGAATTACAACTTAAAAGTGGAGATTTTTTATACTGTTAATTTTTGTGTTGATCGGTAGATCATTTCCATTTCATTTGGAGTTCCATATCCAATTTCAGAATGTATCCTTTAGGCATTGATAATTCTTCAATGTACCTGAACAATTCTAGCTTTGCACTCTTCCTGTTGACAAAGTATTAGCATACGTGGTCAAAATCCAACTGCTTTTAGTGTTTGGCTCGCCTGCGGATTGCTTAGTCTTCGATGTTGTCACTATTTTTGATATTACCATCACACAATCCATTTTTCAAAAATACCACCAACAGTTTTCGTCTATTTCATAGTTATCGTTGAATCATGCTTGCGCATTTCTCTTCAACGACCAGAGCTCAACTATAATTAGAAAAGCTTTGTTCATTAATCATTTTGATTTTTTTATCAAATCTATAACAATGGTTTTATGTATTACAGCAGAGGTACGGGGAGGGGCACTAAGTATTTTTTAGTGGCAATCGTACATTTTGCGTTTGAGTGAGCGGCTCAGGAAACTGCTATAATAAAAAAAGTCCTCACATTTGGCCAATTTAAAGGTGTTTTAAAAAATTAATTGCTCTGTTTTAAATAAACATCTATAGAAGCCTTAGCATTTTGGTGGAATTTCCGGAGATTAAATAGGGATGAGCAGGTACGTGCAGGATGGATTATTCTTTACAATTCACAATATTGAGAATATTTGCTTGTGCTAAATAATGGTATATATACTATATCTACCAAAATAACCAACATCTAACCTAACCTAACAATCGATGAACATATTATCAGAAAGAAAAACATATTTTATCGAATTCGAAAAGTTATTGTATGCTGCAGCTTGTGGTACATATACCTGTATTCTGTAAATAGCAATATGAATCGAAGACTAATGAATATGAGAAATTTTTTATCTATATTTTTTTTGCTGATTGGAATTATACCGTTTTTCTTGCATGCACAACAATCAGCAGATAAAGTGTTGTTTTATAAAAAGCCTGCTACTGATTTTAATGAAGCTTTACCAATAGGTAATGGAAGGATTGGAGCAATGGTATATGGCGGCTTACAAAATGAAACTTTAAACATCAACGAAGCAACACTTTGGGGCGGAGGTCCAGCTAATAATAATCCCAATCCAAATGCATCTCAATTTCTAAGTAGTGTACGCAGCTATTTAGATGATGGTAACTGGCAGCAGGCATCTAGAACTTTACAGAAAATGCAGGGTCCCAATGTGAATTCTTATGTACCACTGGCAGATGTGAACATCCAACAGACGCTAGACGGCGATGTAAGTAGTTACCAAAGAAACCTTGACCTATCAACAGCTATCGCGACAACACAATTTTCAGTAGGGGGAGTGAATTACACGAGAGAAGTTTTAGTTTCTAAACCATCCGAAATTATCATAATGAGAATGACTGCATCGCAAGTTGGGAAACTGAATTTTTCGCTTGGAATAAGTACGCAATTTGACAGTAGCCAGGTAGTCTTTGAGAAAGGAGTAATGATTCTGAAAGGTCAATTACCTTATCATATAAACTCTAATAGACGGATTGAAATGGAGCAAATTTCTGCCAATGGTCAAAAGGGAATGCGGTATCAATTGCGGATCAAAATCTTATTGCCAAATAGTGATGGGAAATTAGAAGAAATTAATGGACTTTCGGTTTCTAATGCGACGGAAGCTCTCGTTTATATTACAGCTACAACCAGTTATAACGGTTTTCGAAATAGACCAGATACCGAAGGCGTTGATGAAAATAAACTTGCAGAAAAATACATAACAGAAGCGACGAAACAGAATTTTAAAAAAATCCGAGAAGCTCATGTTTTAGACTATCAAAAATATTTCAATAGGGTAAATTTGGATTTGGGTTTGTCTGATAAAAATGTCATACCAACAGATGAACGTCTGGCCAATTATAAAAAGGGTAGCGAAGACAAAGGACTTGAAGTGTTGTATTTCAACTTCGGCAGGTATCTGTTGATCAGTTCTTCCCGACCAGGGGGTGTTCCAGCAAATCTACAGGGTATTTGGAATAAAAACCAACGACCATCATGGGGTAGCAATTATACAACAAATATCAATGTTCAAATGAATTATTGGCCTGCATTGATGTTTAATATGGTAGAGATGAACGCTCCATTACTCGACCAAATAGAGAGATGGGCACAAAATGGTAGGGAAATAGTACAGAACTATTACAAAATGAACGGCTGGACAGTGCATCACAATTCTGATATTTGGGCTACAGCCAATCCAGTTCAAGGTGATCCCAAGTACGCTAATTGGGCATTAGGTGGTCCCTGGCTAAGCCAACACCTTTATTGGCATTACCAATTTACCATGGATAAATCGTATCTGAAACAAAAGGCCTATCCACTCATGAAAGAGGCAGCAAGGTTCTGCGACGATTGGCTTGTACTAAAAAAAGGATATTATGTAACATCTCCTTCGACCTCTCCCGAAAATGTGTTTATAGATACCAATGGCAATAAAGGTGTTGTAACTATTGGCTCCACCATGGATATGCAAATTATATGGGATCTGTATAACAACTTAATTGAGGCTTCCGAAACGCTCAATATTGATAAAGTACTTCGCTATGAATGGATCCAGAAACGAGACAAACTGTTTCCTATGAGGATAGGTATAGCAGGCAATATCATGGAGTGGTCGCAAGATTTTAAAGATGACGATCCTCAGCATAGGCATGTATCTCACCTGTTTGGCTTACATCCGGGAAGACAATTGTCTCCCATCCTGACGCCAGATTTAGCAAAAGCAGCGAGAAAAACACTCGAAATACGAGGTGACGGTGGAACCGGATGGAGTAAAGCATGGAAGGTGAATTTTTGGTCTAGGTTATTGGATGGAGAGCATGCCTATAAAATGTATAGAGAGCTGCTTTCGACTTCAACGTTAAACAACCTGCTTGATAACCACCCACCGTTTCAGATAGATGGCAATTTTGGTGGTATTTCAGGCATAGGCGAAATGTTGCTACAAAGTCATCTTAATGAACTTCATTTACTACCGGCATTGCCAAAAAAATGGGAAAATGGTTCCATTGAAGGGATGCTAGCAAGAGGTGGCTTTATTGTAGATATGAAATGGGAAAACAATAAAATCTTATCAGGGAAGATTAAAGCATCAAGTAACAGCGAGTGCAAAATCCGCACAGATGTACCAATTAAAGTAAAAGGAGTAAAAAGTAAAACAGAAAAGAATGGACATTACTACCTCACTACTTTTATTTCTAATGCTGGACGTGTTTATGAGTTTCGACGTTAACAATTATCAATAATTTAAGAGTAAGATTTTATTGTAATTGCTGCATTGATTGAAGACTATTTTATTAGAAATATTCACGAAATAAATAGTTGAAAATTACTTTTAGCGTAAGGGTAAGCGATCGTGTTTTTTGATTCAGAATTTAAAATTTTGAACATCTGTTGATACGAAACCGTTCATCCCGCCTATTGCCAATACAATGTTAGCAGTTCGTAGTTTTTTCATTTTAGTTTCTGTCCTAATAGTTCAATTTTTGTCAACCATTTTTCACGCCTCACTTGCTTAGATAAACGTATTGGTCCAATCGTTGTCGCTTTTATGTTACGAACACCACAATAATACAAAGTATTTCTGCTCATAGCCCAATAACTTGGTCTGTGATTTACTAACCAATAAAACCATACCGGTTGGTCAAGTGTAGAAATAATTCTTGCGGTTTTCCCTTTTAAGAGTCCGTCCGCCAAAAGTGAGTTTTCACGTTTTTGAAAAACAAATCCAGGCAAAAACAGTCTGTCGATAAATCCTTTCATAATTGCTGGTAGTGAAGCCCACCAAACAGGATAAACCCAAACCAAATGCTCGGCCCACTGAATTTTGTCCCACGCTTCAAGTAAGTCGGGTTCAAGTTCAGTTCGTTTTCTGTAACCAAATTGTAAGTTTGGATTGAATTTTAAGTCTGCAATTATAATTTCTTTGAGTTCAGCATTTGTTGTCAAAACTCCTTTCTTATATGCCTCGGCAAGTGCATTGCAATAACTTTCATTGTCTGGGTGTCCGTATATGAGAAGTATTTTTTTCATTTTTTTATTGTGTCGTTATGTTTGAGTCGTCCGTATTATGACTGCTAAAGTTTTGGAGTTATGCGATGGTTGGGCAATCGAAACACAAATTTTTTTTGCACATATGTTGAACCGAATAACTACCGTTGAACTTAGCAGTTTCGTCCTCTATTGCAAAATCCTTGTAGTGGATTACGTTTGTGTTAAGCGACAAAAACATAACGCTAAATTAATTTATTTTTTACCGTAAGAAAAAGGGATTATTTTTTAATTGTTGTTCGTATTGATCTTTGTCGATAAAAGGCCACAAGTCATAGTCGCCTGAATTTTTGAATTCGTCAAACTGTTGCTTTCGTTCCGCTATTTTTTCTCGGTAATGTTTCCCTAAAGTCATTACACTTAATAACAAGTCCTTAAATGAAAATCGGATAAGCGGATTTGTCGGATCAAGATATGGCCATTCGTATTCGAAGTCAGAATGCAGAAATAAAATGTATCTGGCTATTTCTTTAGTATTTCGTCTGTAAGTCTGTTATTACCTGTATCGGGAAGTAGGTATTCGCTTATCAAGTTTTTAAGAGGTGGTCTAAAACAATCAAATCGCGAATTTACAACATAATAGTTTATTGTTGATTTTCTTAGTACTAGTATATTGTTGGTAATTTAAGAATTTCCATGATTTAGGTATATGACTGAAGCTATTTTAACTGATATATGAAATTTAGGATGTATAATTGGGAATGTCTTCTAGGTTACGTCAATTTGAAAAATGAAAGTTCGCGTTATTTCAAATTATAAAAATTAAACTTTAGAAACATTGTTTCAAGATGTAAAATAAAGAGCTGAGAAATTAATCTCAGCTCTTTTGTATTTATTAGAATATAAACTTAGTACTAAGGAAATTTGACTTATTGTTTGCGATGATTTCATTCAATAAGGCTTTGTTTTGTTCTGTTGCTTTTGTGGCAACAATAGATCTGATAGAAAATGAACGTAATGCATCTTTGACAGAAAGTGTGCCCTCTGCACTATCTTTACGACCTGTGAATGGGAAATTATCAGGACCTCGTTGACATTGGCTATTGATATTTACTCTTCCTACTTGATTCACTAATGGTGCGATCAATGATGTAATGACTGTATCATCATTGCTGAATAAGCTTACCTGCTGTCCATGTGATGAATTAATTACATATTCTATAGGCTCTTCAATATTATCATAGGGAACAACTGGAATTATAGGTCCAAACTGTTCTTCACGATATAGTTTCATCTCTTTTGTAACAGGATATACTATTGCAGGGTAGAAAAATGATTCACATATTTCACCTCCATTTTCGTTAATAACAGTAGCTCCATGTGCTTTGGCATCTTCCACACAATCATTCAAGTATTGTGGCTTATTGATTTCAGCTAAAGGAGTAATTGTAACACCACTTTCCCATGGCATACCAATTTTTATTTTTTGTAATTCAGCTTTCAATTTCTCTAAGAAATCTTCAACAATATTGCGATCTACAAAAATTATTTTCAATGCTGTACAACGTTGTCCGTTGAATGATAATGCACCGATCAGGGTTTCTTGCACAGCAAGGTTAATGTCTGCTTTTTTGTCAATAATAGCTGCGTTTTTCGCATCAAGCCCAAGAATAGCGCGCAGTCGATTCACTTTTGGGTGTAATTTTTTCAAGTCATTCGCAACTTTGCTTGATCCAATTAAAGCTAGTACATCAATTTTTCCTGATTTCATTAAATCTGGAACAATCTTATTTCCTCGACCATATATAGTATTCACGACACCTTTAGGAAAGCTCGTTTGAAAGGCCTCTAATAGTGGCGAGAATAACAACGTACCATGTTTAGGTGGTTTGAATAAAATTGTATTCCCCATCACTAAAGCCGGAATTAGCGTTGTAAAAGTTTCATTTAGTGGGTAATTGAATGGTCCCATACACAACACTACTCCTAATGGAGCTCGTCGAACTTGTGCGATGATACCTTGTTCTATTTGAAAACGTGATGAATCTCTATCTATATCTTTAAGTGCTTGTATAGTGTCATAAATATATTCTACCGTACGATCAAATTCTTTGTTCGAGTCAGCAAAAGACTTACCTATTTCCCACATAATCAATTTTACAATGATATCTTTTTTGGAAATCATTTTTTGAGTAAAATTGTCTAGGCATTCAATACGCTGTTCAACACTCATCGAAGGCCATTCTCCCTTTCCATAATCATATGCCGCTACAGCAGCATCTAATGCTTTTTGAGATTCTACTACCGTAGCTAGTGGATAGCTCCCGATTCGCTTACGATTTGTACCTTCTACTGTTTTTATGCAAATAGGAGAGTATACCTCACTGACTTCTCCATTCCACACAATCATTTCCCCATTACAGAGAAATTCTCTTTGTTCTACTTCCGATGCTAGTAAAAATTCACTAGGAATTTCATCTTCACTCGGAAAGACATTTTGCAATTCAATTTTCATTTTTTAATTGAAATTTATAACTGTTAATAATTAACAAAATAATTGATTAAATAATATCGCTTGCTCAGCAATTTTGTATTTAATGGTTCAAGGTTTAGCGTATTATCAAAATTCAGATAGTATAGATAATACATTTTAATATTGCCTCTTTAATGAAGTATCCAAATTTTATATCAGATAATTACTTTGACAAAGTTGATTAAAAAAAATGCAATTATTAAAATAAAATAACGAAATCGTTGCCAAAATATCATAAAATATTACTTTGTGGCTTGTTAATTTTAAATAGTAATATTTTTATGTAAAGCAATATATGATCAAGAATTACTGATTAGATTATTAATCAATAGTAAGTATTGGCAGGATTGAATGGGAAGGTGTTAGCTTATAAATAAAAAATCAGTAGTAACATCATATTTACTACTGATTTTATGTATTTCTATTTATCAATGAAAGTTAGCTTTAATTCATTGTAGTTTAGTTGCTTATGGGATATTCAGGTATTTGTGCGTTTGTAATGAGATATTCCATTTTGGATTATCCTTTACATATTCAATAATCATAGGAGTTACTTCCGTAGCTTTTGACCATTCTGGTTGTAAATATAACTTACAGTTTTCGCTAACCATTTTAGCGTGCTCTTCTGCCCATTGAAAATCTGACTTATTGAAAACGATTACTTTTAATTCTCCTGCAGCAGCTAATACATCAGGTCTTGGACCTTTAAATTTTTTAGGAGAAAGACATATCCAATCCCAATGACCACTCAAAGGATAAGCTCCAGATGTTTCAATAAAAGTCTTAATCCCTTCTTCTTTAAGTCTTTTTGTCAGTAAGTCTAAATTGTAAATTAAAGGTTCACCGCCCGTAATAACAACAGTTTTAGATGGGTGAAGTTTAGCAGTTTCTACAATTTTTTCTGCTGAGGTTAAGGGGTGTAAAGTTGCATCCCAGCTCTCTTTGACATCACACCAATGACAGCCTATATCACAACCACCTAGACGGATAAAATAAGCAGCTTTGCCTGTATGATATCCTTCTCCTTGAATTGTGTAAAACTCCTCCATTAAGGGCAACAACGATCCATCTTCTGGTACTTGATGTGACATTTCCTATTTTTTTGAATGCAAAGGTACGATTTATTACTGTTAAGTTATGGTTAAGCATTTAGGAAAGTTGTAATGTCTTGGTTATTTAATTGTCAAAATGCTATATTTGGTAAAGGTGTGTTCTAAATTATGATATGAGGTTATTCCTAAACACTGTATACCTACTTCTTTTTGTATTTGGCAATTTTAAAGCTTTGGCTGACGGTTCAAAAGACTTATACCCAAAAGGTGTCAGAGGTGGTCGTGCCTTTATGGAAAGTATGACGTATGCTGGGGTCAACTTATCTCATAAATTTTATAATCATGCTAAGCATTTTGCCTATGTTAGGAATGGAGAGACTTTAGCAGTAGCCTCAAGTGCACAGGGGGTTCGGAATGGAACGATACGCATCATTAGTCCAACAGGTGCTGTTTTTAGTAATGGAAATAATTTGGTGAAGGGAAAAATTATTGGGTCAAATGGGATGAGTAATAGAGATGCCGAATTAGCGGGACCTCGAAGTGGCTATGAACCGTTTGAAGTGAAATCTGATGAAGAAGGTATTTGGACTGTAGAGTTTTTTACACCCGATAGTTTGCTTGCCAATAATAATATTCCAAATATATTAGCTGATGAAAATTGGAATCAACCAGATGGTCTAAACATTATAGCTGCTTGGGATGTATCAGTACGAAATACCCAGGATTCAGAATGGCTTCAAGGTAGAGTGTTTGTCAATGTGTTAAATATCCATATGAATGGTGGCAATATGGCAGATCCTACCCGTGCATTTTATGGTGTTAATTATGTATTGACGAAAGATGGCTATTATTATAAGGTAGACGGAAATGGTGGTATAGGTTTAAAATTCACATATTTTGTGAATAATTCAGGAATATTAAATGATGACGGATCACCAAGTTATAAAAGTTCAATTGATGGTTATAGAGCATCGGTTCATGATCCGAATACGAATGATGTAGGTACGGAGTATATAACACACAAGATATTTTATTCGCTACCAAATAATGATCTACCAACCCAAAGCTCTAGTTATAGAGGAAACACTTGGTTGCTTAATGAAATCGAAATTCCTACTGTAGAGGATATACATTTTATTTCTTCAGAGGAGACAGAAAAGAATATAAACGCGAAGGGAGCAAAAATTGGTTTTGTAACTAATTATTCCGGACGTTACAAGATTACGATAAGAAGTACTGATAGTTTGGTTTCTTTTCCGTATCGTGAAATTATTTATCAAGCTACAGTTGGTGCAAATTTAGTCGTGTGGGACGCGAAAGATGGTGAGGGAAAAATGGTTCCTAGTGGTGATTATCGAATTGAGGCAAGTATTGCATCAATAGAGGGTGAGGTTCATTTTCCGTATTTTGATACAGAGATTAATCCAAATGGATTAAAGCTCGAACGAGTGGATCGAACAAGTAACACCGTACAGCCCGCTATTTTATATTGGGATGATAGTGATATTCCAAAGGGGGCATTTTTAGCAGAGCATTCCAATCCAATTGTCAATCTGTCCGGCATACCAAGTAATATAAATGGACATCGTTGGGGAACATATAATATTTCAACTCCTGGAGGAGGTTTGAACAATAACCTATTTACTGGATCAAATAGTTTTGGGAATAATATGGCGATGGATACGTGGTCCTATGCTGTTCATGTTGAAGAATCTATAGCCAAAGATATTGTTGTAGCAGTTGCCGATTTAGAGGTGGTGGGTATAGAAGTGGATAAGGATACAATTGAGTTAAATGAACAGGTTAATTATACCATAAGCGTTCGCAACAATGGGCCCTCAGATGCTATAGGTGCGAAGTTTGAATATAGTTTACCATTGGGTTTTATTATAGAAAATATAACATTTAAGGACTCTGATTGTGCTAATATTGGGGCTGTGAATATTTCATCTAATTCGTTATTGGTACCTATAAATATAAAAAATGGTTGTTTGGTTGAATTTAGTATAAAAGCATACGCAAATAACGTCCCCGATGCTACTTATGGCTTCGTCAACACTGAGGCAGGTATAGTCCGTCCGGTTGGAATAACCGATCCTGATGCTACATCAACTGATAATGCAGAGTTAGCACCGAAGTCTGCACGAGAGGAGTGCTCTCCTGATGGATGTAATAATGTAAAAATAAATAGAGATGTTTTTCTTCTTGAGCCAGTTAATGAAAGAGGAAAAGTGGCTTTAAGAAAAAGCGTAAGACATATAGATACAGATAAAAATGGATTTCAGGAAATTGGTGAAATGCTAGAATATACATTTACTGTAAAGAATGTTGGATTTGTTCAGTTGAAAGGATTGGTTATTGTGGATAGTTTGTTGTCATCTCAGCCGATTTCCTTACAAGATATAGTACTTATGCCTACACAAGAGCACTCTATTACTGTACAGTATACGATTACTGAAGATGATGTTCAAAAAAAACATGTAGAAAATACAGCTTCCATAATTGGTCAAAACCCAAGAAATTTTAATGTTACGGATGTTTCAGGAACACAATTCAACTCGGATGATCTTACAATCATAGATATTGACAAATCTCCCTTGATACAACTAAGAAAAATAGTGGTAAATAGAGGGTCAGGAGAGAATGGTAGATTTACCTTGGGTGATTCCATAAAATATGCTCTTGAAGTTAAGCATCAAGGTGACATTCCAATAGAAAAAATCAAGATTACTGATCATTTGTTATTTAATGAATCTCAGTTGGTTTATGCTGGCCAGATGAAGAATCAAACGATGGTTTTTGAGTATTCCTATCCCTTGAATAATGCTGATGTTCAGGTGGGGTTTGTCGAAAATACAGCATTAGTAGAGGTGGTTGATTCAAAGTATAATAATAGCCTACATGATATTTCAGGAACAACTTTTGAAAATGACGAAAAGACCATAACGCTAGTTGCTACGGCTCCGGTTGCTGTGGAAGATTTTTTAGAAATATACCAGGGTAATATTTCTACGTTGGATATTTTGAAAAATGATAAACAGGGTAATAGCAATTGGAGTGATGGCCATATCGAAATTATTGAGCAGCCAACTTTAGGAAATTTAGCAGTAGATGGGTTGACAGTTCAGTATACCCAATTTAATAACTTTGAGAGTGGATTGGATTATTTTACATATAGGGTATATGACAATAGTAGGCTCATGAGTAATATTGTACGTGTAGAATTAACCATTGTCAAGACTATTCCGAAAGCTATAGATGATTATTTTATTCAACATTACAATTCAAATACAACTATGACCCCTGCGCAAAATGATTCTGTTGAATACAGTGAATTAGATTTTGAGAGTATCACAATTATAAATCAACCATTAAATGGTACTCTTCGGTATCTTGGTAATGGTGAGTTTAAGTATGAATCGAATAAAACATTTTCGGGAGTAGATGAATTTACATATCGTATCATGGACAAGAATGGCAATTGGTCTGATCCCGCTACAGTCAAAGTTGATGTCTCGGGTTTTTTGATTCCTAATGTTATTACGCCTAATGGAGATGGTTTAAATGATACTTTTGAAATAATAGGATTATATCAATTTGAAACGGTAGAAATACAATTGTTTGATCGTTTTAAGAATTTAATCCATCATGATTTAAATTATAAAAATAATTGGCAAGTAAGTAATACAGTGCGAGACGGAACGTATTTTTATATATTGAAATTAAATAAAAAGGGAACTAAGACAATTATAAAAAAAGGTTCAATACTAATCACAAGAGAGCTGTTGAATTAGATTACTCATGCCATTCTTCTCTTCCTAAAGACTTTTTACTGTCAACATTAATTTCAATACGTTCTTCACTGAAGTTGAAATTAACATTATTCAAATTCGGTTGACCAGCATCTATCCAAGCCGAATACCAAAATGAAGCAACAGCATGAATGGACGCTTTAAATCTACGTTCGACCATTCCATTCATAGCTATGTCATATGCCTCTGTGTAGCTATCAGAATAGGTTTGTATAAGTTGATTATTTCTTTCAATGTAAGTCTTGATAGCTGATGATTTGAATTTCATCGATAGTTGTTTTTCGATATGCAAGACCGAATCAACCAAACTATTACTTTGCTTAACTATTTTCCAAGCATAATCTACTGGATCTGATATATAGACTGCTGATCCAATAAATAAATCATACTTTTTCATATACATTTCGGGTATTCTAGTTTCCCATAAGGCATGTATTCCTATTTGATTTGAATATTGACCGTTATAATTGCTAGTTGTGTGTAATGGGACATGAGCATCTGCAACATAATGTCCTAGATCTGCACTATACTGGATTATACGTCTCAAATTTTTGATTTTGAAAGCTTCCACAAGATTCATATAGGTTCTATTAATTTGCCACGGAACAATGCCTTGTGCTAACAGTTTCTTTTCAGTTAGTTTTTCTTTAGCTTTTGACCAATGTATTGGTATGCTATCTACATTTTCATATTTATCCAGATCAATATAGTGCTTTGGACCTTCTATCGTATCTATATAGCATCTCTTGTCTGCATCTACTGCTTTTTCGGTAATTGTTTTTATGTTCTTTTTGTAAAATATGGCTAATTCTTTAGGTAATAGAAATACTGCAGTCTCATTTATTTTTTTATGCGGATTGAATCCCCAAGATGATAACAGAATACCTATAATTATTAATATAAAAGGGAATGGTTTCATAATTAGTGAATTGTATTGTTAATTTAAGAAAAAAAATCTTAAAAATTGTTTGTTGTAAAATAGGACGGCAATTGGATAAAAATATGTATTTTCGACTCATATACTAATTGCTTAGATGAAGATACTTTATGCTATTCAGGGAACAGGAAATGGGCATTTATGCCGTGCAATGGATATTATTCCTTGTCTTCAAGCCTTTGGTGAAGTAGATGTATTGATTAGTGGTATTCAGGCTGATATTTCTTTGCCATTCGAAATTAAATACAGACTTCATGGTTTAAGTTTTATTTTCGGTAAGTCGGGAGGTGTAGATTTATGGAAGACTTTTATGAGTTCTACCATCCGGAAATTGATGCAAGAAATAAATGAAGTTCCGGTTGAGCAATATGATTTAGTAATCAATGATTTTGAACCTATTACCGCTTGGGCTTGTCAGACGAAGGATATACCCTGTATTGGTTTGAGCCATCAAATAGGAGCGATGCATCCTGATAGTCCAAAACCAGATGAAACGGATATGATGGGTAAGTTTATAATGAAAAATTATTCTCCCGTATCGCAGGCTTATGGTTTTCATTTCAAACAATACCATAAATCTATTTTTACACCTGTCATTAGAGAGTCTATTCGCAATCTTCAACCTACTAATCAAGGTCATTATACGGTTTATTTGCCATCCTATGATGATGCACATTTATTAAAACATCTTACCAAATTTTCAGATATTCGCTGGAAAGTTTTTTCTAAACACAATACAAAACCTTTACATTTTAAAAATGTGAATATTCAGCCTATTAACAATGAAGAATTTGTTAAAAGTATGGCATCTGCAGAAGGTGTATTGTGTGGAGCTGGATTCGAAACACCTGCTGAAGCATTATATTTAGGTAAAAAGATTTTGGCCATTCCAATGAAAAATCAATATGAGCAACATTTAAATGCTGCCGCATTGGAAGATATCGGAGTTCCTGTCATAAAAAGCTTGAAGAGAAAATATGAATATGATATAGAACTCTGGCTCAATAGTACGAATATTGTAAAAGTTGATTATCCTAATAATACGATGCAAATCGTTGAAACAATTATAAATAAGAATACATGAAATTAAAATTTTTCTACTGTTTATTAGTTATTGGTGCAGGTCTAAATCATAGTTACGCACAGACAAAAAAAACAACTAAAACAACTAAAACAAGTAAGACTCCAGTTAAAAAAACGGTAGTTAAAGAATTTGTGCTAAATACAGCGAATGACTCTTTGTCCTATGCATTAGGTGTGGATGTTGTAAGTAATTTTAAAAATGCGGGCTTTGAGATTACTCCTGAAGTGTTTTATAAAGGTTTGAATGCAGCCATTAAAGGTGAAAAATTGTTGCTCACTGAAGATCAAAATATGGATGTTATCCAAAAACAACTTATGGCTAATTATGAGAAGAAAAATGCTGAATTAAGGGAGCCTGGAGAAGCCTTTTTAGCAAAAAATAAACAAAGACCAGAGGTTAAAACTACCACAGAAGGTATTCAATATGAAATATTGCAAGAGGGCAATGGTGCACAACCTACCCCAGATTCTGAAGTTGAGGTGCATTATAAGGGAACCTTAATTGACGGTACGCAGTTCGATAGTTCATACGACCGTAATGAGTCATTGACATTAGATTTAAACCGTGTAATTGAAGGTTGGAAAATAGGAATTCCTTTGATGAAAGTAGGTGCTAAATATAGATTTTTTATTCCTTACAATTTGGCTTATGGTGAGAGAGCATCTGGCGCTATTCCTGCTTATAGTGCGTTGATTTTTGATGTTGAGCTATTAGGTATAAAATAATTGATGAAATATAATCAACTAGGTAAATCGGAAATTCAAATTTCAGAAGTCGCATTTGGATGTATGTCTTTACAGCAGAATTCAATTGATACAAATACTCGTTTGATTCATAAAGCTATTGACTTTGGGATTAATTTCTTTGATACGGCTGATTTGTATGATTATGGCGAAAATGAGGTGCTATTGGGGAATGCTACTAAGCATATCCGTGAACAGGTCGTTATAGCAACAAAAGTGGGTAACAAATGGAATGAAGATAGATCTGGTTGGAACTGGGATGTGTCAGCAAACTATGTTAAATTGGCTGTTGATCAATCTTTAAAACGTCTGCAGACTGATTATATTGATTTATATCAGATTCATGGGGGTACCAAAGAAGATAATTTTGAAGAGGTAGTCGATACGTTGGAAAACTTAGTTGCACAAGGTAAAATTAAAGCATACGGTATTTCTTCTATTCGCCCCAATGTTTTTTTACGATTCGCAAAGGAGTCTAATATTGTATCCAATATGATGCAATTCAGTTTATTAGACAGTCGTCCTATTCCATATATTGACCAGCTAAAAAGTGAGCAAGTGTCAATATTGGCAAGAGGAGGTTTTGCACAAGGACTTCTATTAGGAAAAAATCCTAAACAATATTTAAGCCATAGTCAATATGATGTACAATATGTAGCAAGTTGTGTTGAAGATTTAGCTATACAATATAGTATATCGAAAGAATCGGTTCTATTGGCTTTTTTGTTGAAATATCAAAACGTAACTTCAACTCTAGTAGGGATAAGAACAGAGCAACAGCTAGATAATATACTATTAGCGCAAAATGAAATTCAAAATTTGTCAATAAATTTTGAAACGTTGAAATTACCCCAGATCTTGTATACGGATCATATACATTAAAGTAAAAAAGGTCTTCATAATAGAATTATGAAGACCTTTTTAGCTACTAAAATATAACTTCTATAAATTTAATAGGATTGATATGTTGTGTCGATATCATCAACTACTTTATCATTTAGCTGTGCTAGCATTGTCTCAGATCCTTTTTTAAGAATTTTTGAATTGGCTAAATAATTTTTGTCTTCTGCATAAATAAATAACATTGAGCCATTTTTTATTGTATTGATGATGGGTTTGTTTAGTTCTCTAGGTAGAGCGGGACATCCGTAGCTTCTCCCCAATCTACCGGTGTTATTTATAACTTTTTGGCTACAATAATCTGCTCCGTGAATAACGACAGCTCTCGCTTTTGCCTGATCATTAATTCCATCCTCTAAACCATTTAAAACCAACGAAAAGCCGTTTCCACCCATATATGTATTTCCTGTTGTATAAAACCCTAATGAACTTTGGAACGATCCATGTCTATTAGAAAAAGAGGTAGCATATTTTTCCCCACTATTACGACCATGTGATACGATGTTGTTAAATAATATTTTTTTGTTTTTTATATCAATAACGAACATTCTCTTTTCAGTCGAAGGTCTTGTGAAATCTATGATGGTGATAATGTCTTTATTGTTGAATTCTAAAATTTCATATCCAATCATAGCCTTTTCAAACGGTTCGAAAGCTAATTTTCCTTGTAAATCAAGTTCATCATACAATAATTCTGTTGCAGATTTTGCAACTTCAGAAATTTTAGATGGAATGTTCTTTGAATACGATAAACTATCAAGGTGGACTGGCTGTAGGTAGGTTGCTGCGGTATGACTAATGATGGTCAAAAAACCTATACATGTTATCAATACCATTGTTTTTTTTGTTTTTCTCATAAGCGCACTTTATCCTTTCGTGATGTACAAAGTTCGTTATCAATATTTTATATAAATGTTAAGAAATGTTAAATCCCTAACTTGTGGTTAATCTATGACAATTACTAAAGAAGTAAAAGGCTTTACCCAATCGTAAATAAACTTTGAGTGGGAAGAGGCATTTCGTACACACATATGTGAACGGGGCACGGTTCCTAGGCTCCAACTTGTTTCGACTATTTGTCCTTTTGGATTGTTAACAGGTATTCCGTGTATATATGCTCCGTTGGTAAAACGCGAAGCCCAAGGTGCATATCCTTCAATGCTTGTCGTTCCGTCTTTATAATAGAACATCTTTGATTTTTGTTCTTGGACCAAAAACATACCTATCGGTGTCTCCATTGCAAAAGGAGGATTGTGTTTACCTGTTGTAGCTTTGTTCATACTGCGAATATACCAGGTATCTTCTTTGTGATCTAAGGCTGTAATGTTTTGATTGGTAACATCTACGACAACTATATGTTTAAATGCTAATGTATCCCCCAAAGCTTTGACATATCGTTTAGGAATATCCCACTCACCTTCAAAATTTGTTAGCCCTTTTACACGTACCATTTTTAAGGTGTCACTTGATATTAGCTTAACTAATGAACCATCACGTCCATAGATCGTTGGCAATTTAGTTTCTCCAATAGTATACAATGGGGCTGATTGATAGCGTTCAGTACCTAAAGTGTCCGAAACCCTTTTGTATGCATTACGTTTGAAATTTTCTACTGTAGGCGCCTCTCCGTGCTTATTTTTGTAGTTTGATACTAAGCCATATTGGTTTTGCTCACGTTGAAAATTTTCAATGTATGCTAATTTTTCTTTGATTTTCTCCCATTGAAAAACGCGAAATGTATCATTGTATTCATACTTATCTTCAAGAGTGTATTTATCGTATTTCAACTCTTTTTTTAATTTGATATCAGCAGCGGTTCTAGGGCGTTTTTTTTCGGATTCTTCTTGTTCTTCGCGAACTTGTTCTATGCTGTCTTGCTTTGCTTTTTGAATTTCTTCTGGTGATTTTTCATTTTTGGAAGAATTACAAGATATTATTGATAGTATGAGTATTGAAAATAATAGAAGATTTCGCATACCGCGTATAATTGATTTTAAATACATTTGATTAACACCAAATATATTAAAATTAAATTATCGGAAATAATTTAGTTTCTATCTCTCGGTCAAATAACTGTAGCTTATCAAAAAAAGGCTTTGTTTGTGGATTTTGTGCTACCAGATAAGGGATGATATAGGTATTGTGATGTGTTTGAAGCTTATAATATCCAAATAAAACTCCGTTGTTTTTTTGCACAGATTTTATTTCGCTTACAAATTTTATATCTTCTAATAGATTAAACTTTTCAATTGATGATTGATTTAACTCAATTTGTACTTCATTGGTATTTTTATTATAAATAATACGTTGATTACGTGATGCCTTAATGTGATTATTTAAAATAAAAAATTGTGCAATTAAATACATGCTAATAGGAAGCATAATAAGTGCAATCTTGAATTTACTTGCTAATAATAAGGTGATTAGTAAAATTATTATCCCAATGCCAACAGTAAAAAGTGTTTTTGTTACTGCAGATTTATAGATAGATAGGGGTGCACTTATTTCAATAATTTCGGAAGGGGTAGTTAGCCTTTCTGTAGTTCCGAAAGATTTAAAAATATTTAGCTTTCGCACTATCGAAAAGATAAGCAAAGCAATAAGTGCACCTATGATAAGAAATTTAATCATCGAATCAATTAATATTGTTCAGATTCGTTTGGGTAATCTTTTGATTTTACGTCAGCTATGTATTGTGTTGCTGCATTGGTTATTATGTCAAATAAATTCGTGTATTGACGTAGGAATTTAGGTTTGAAATCTTTAGTCATCCCTAACATGTCATTAACGACTAAGACTTGTCCATCACAACCATTTCCAGCACCAATTCCAATGGTAGGAATTTCTAATGACATTGAAACTTCTTCTGCAAGTTTTGCAGGAATTTTCTCCAATACGATTGCAAAGCATCCAGCTTTTTGTAAAGCTAAGGCATCTGTTTTTAATTTTTCAGCCTCAGCCTCTTCTTTCGCACGTACGCCAAAATCACCAAATTTATAGATAGATTGAGGAGTCAACCCTAAATGTCCACATACAGGAATTCCTGCTTGAACGATTTTTTTGATATTATCGATAATTTCCTCTCCACCTTCTAATTTCAAAGCATGAGCACCAGATTCTTTCATCATACGTACTGCAGCTTCATAAGCCTTATCGGTAGAACCTTGGTATTCACCAAAAGGAAGATCGGCTAAGACCATCGCGCGCTTAGTACCTCGTGCTACTGAAGCAGCATGATAAATCATGTTGTCAAGGGTAATAGGGAGAGTCGTTTCATATCCAGCAAAAACGTTTGCTGCAGAATCACCTACTAATATAACATCAACACCAGCTTCATCAAGTACCCTAGCCATCGAATAATCATAACTTGTAAGCATACTGATTTTTTCGGCTCTTGCTTTCATATCGCGCAATGCTGAAGTACTTACGCGTTTTATGGGTTTATGTACAGACATGTTCTCCTTTTAGTTTTATTGCAAAATTAAAAATAAAAATAGCTATCCCTTCATATTATTGTAAAAACCTCAAATTTCAAAAATAGTCACGATGATTTGCTATTTTTGTAACATGACGCAAAACGAAAACCGTTTATTTAAATTTCCAAAGTTCTCTGAGCTTATAATTCATGAAGATGATAATCTAATTGTAATCAATAAACCACCTTTTATAGCATCGTTGGATGAGCGTGAAGGAGGAGAAGTTAATATCTTGCGATTAGCTAAAAAATACTATGGCGATGCACAAATTTGTCATCGTTTGGATAAAGATACTTCAGGGGTATTATTAATAGCAAAAAATCCAGAAACTTATCGTTTGGTTTCTATTGAGTTTGAAAAACGTCGTGTCAATAAGATTTATCATGCAATCATTCAAGGAACGCATGTTTTTACGGATTTGAAAGTCGATTTACCGATCTTAAATCAAGGAAACAAAAATGTGTCCATAGATAGAGCTAATGGCAAGCAGGCTGAGACAATATTCAACAGTATTCAATATTTCAAACATTTTACTTTAGTGGAGTGTAAGCCTATAACGGGGCGTATGCACCAGATTCGTATCCATTTAGCAACCCAACACGCAGCGATAGTAGGTGACGGTATGTATCGTGGAAAACCTGTTTATCTTTCTCAGATAAAGAAAAGAGGTTTTACAATGGGTAAGGAGCAAGAGGAATTGCCTATTATGAAACGTTTTGCGTTGCATTCTAAAAAGGTTGATTTTACTATTGACGGTAAGCAATATGCATTTGAAGCAGAATATCCAAAAGATTTTGCTACCTTACTAAAACAATTAGAAAAATTTGATTCCTAATTTTTTGTTAAATTAATGGATACTAAAGTTCGTAAAAAGCGTATTTGGAGTTATATTGTTTGGGCTATTTTATTTGCAATAATATTATTGCCAAGTAGTCGTATGTTTTTACAACAACAACTTATGAAACTTGGTTTTTTCAAACCAAAATTGGAAAAAGTAAGCGAACAAAAAACTAGTTCTGAGCCGAATTTAGTTAACAATAGCGTTTCTTTCACAAATGAAGCAGGAGATATTTATAATCTTGACGAACTAAAAGGCAAAGTTTTGTTTATCAATTTTTGGGCTACCTGGTGTCCCCCATGTAAAGCCGAAATGCCATCTATCCAAGTGCTCTATGATAAATTCAAAGTCAATGATAAAGTGGTGTTTCTACTAGTAGAAATTGATAATGATATAGAAGGAGCAAATAAGTTTTTGAAGCAAGAAAATCTTACTCTACCAATTGTTTATCCAAATAGTAATATACCACAAGAATGGTTGTCAGGAGCTATTCCTACTACTGTGTTTTTGGATAAAGAGGGGAAATTAGTGGGACGAGAGGAAGGGATGCGCGATTACAGTGCTAAATCTGTAGAAGATTTTATTCAGAATCTAATAAATCAATAATAAATTAATGACAAGACAAGAACTAATAGACCAGATCAAAGAAAAGCGTACATTTCTTTGTGTAGGGTTAGATACTGATATAACCAAAATTCCAGAACATTTATTAGCAGAAGAAGATCCTATTTTTTCTTTTAATAAGGCTATTATTGAGGCTACTGAAGATTTGTGTGTAGCATATAAACCAAATATAGCTTTCTATGAGAGTTATGGTGTAAAAGGGTGGCATTCACTGCAAAAGACTTGGAAAGCTTTGCCAAAGAATTGTTTCAGTATAGCTGATGCAAAACGTGGTGATATAGGTAATACATCTAAAATGTATGCACAAGCATTTTTTGATCAAGCGCAATCTGGTATGTCATTTGATTCTATCACGATTGCACCTTATATGGGTAAGGATTCTGTGACTCCATTTTTGGATTTTGATGAAAAATGGGCTATTGTATTGGCATTGACATCAAATGAAGGGTCTAAAGATTTTCAAAATTTCACGAATACCGGAGGTAAGCAACTTTATCAAGAAGTAATAGATAAAGTAAATCATTGGGGAACCATTGAGAACTTAATGTATGTCGTAGGTGCTACACGTGGTGAAGCATTCTTAGATATACGTAAACATGCTCCTGATCATTTTTTGTTGGTTCCGGGTGTTGGTGCACAGGGAGGATCTTTACAAGAAGTATGTAAATATGGTATGAATAAAGATTGTGGTTTATTGGTCAACAGTACAAGGGGTATAATATACGCTTCGCAGGGTAAAGATTTTGCTGAGAGAGCTAGAGAAGAGGCTGTTAAGTTGCAAAAAGAAATGGAATTAGAATTATTCCATGCAGGAATAATCTAATATTATCTATTAAAATTTAAAAAATGCTAGGTCAAACGACCTAGCATTTTCTTTTATTCCCCATTTTGACCATATTGTTTGTTACAATAAAGTTTGAATTTGTGCGCTATATCACTTTTTTTGTAAAATTATTTTTACTATAGATTAATTATTAGGGTATCTTTTTTGTTTTTAATTTTAGTATTTGTGAAATTTTGTTTTCAATTCCAGTGTTTAATTTCTTTATCCTAAATTATTGTTTTTTAGGAAAAATTATAAACTATTAAGGGTGTAAAATAATGACTACAATTAATTAGCTAATCTTCTGGATAGGCTTCTAAATGCTATTTATGTTGTTAATTTGTATTGTAATTATTACCATTAAATGTATTGATACACATATAATCTTGTGTTATTCAAATTAATTATGAAACTTAAAATTTACGCTTATGGAAGCTTACAGAAACAGAGTAATTGAGTCTTTACAACTACTAGGTGACATTAGAAATCAACTATTTACACAAATTGTAAATATCGCATCAGACGGAGAATTGAAAGATATTCTAAGTGTGTTTGAAGAAGGTGATTATTATGATTTTGAAATGGATCAATTTGAGAACTCTTCTGATGTTAATATTGTAAAACTAATGCAATTGTGTAAAGAAATTGAAGTAGCCTTTGACAGTATACAGAATGTAAATGCTGTAGGAGATGAAGAGATCTTTTTATCAGCATCTTAATAATTATAATAAATCGCCGAACAAGAATACCAATTATAAAGGTTTGAATATCTTATTTTTTCTTGAAAATTTATAAAGAAGTTATAAGTATGTATGTCAAACAGAATTGTTTAAAAGTCTTATGTTGTTTCTTAATGTAAAAATATGTTTGTTGCTAGCCTACAGACAGTATCAATATTAAAAGTCGGCTGATCTATTTTTTGGAAAAGCCGTCTTTTAAATATGTTATTACCGAAACAATTAAGAGATAATTTAGTATTCTTTTCTTCAATTATGATAGTTAGCTAAATATTGGATTTAGCTAGAACTATTTTGTTTTCACTTCTTTTAATTTTTTGGATTTACTCTAACAAATATAGTCCCTTTTCATTATTGGACTTCTTGATAGCTCGTTATCGATCTGTATTTCATATTTTTCTAGGAATACATTGCTTTTGTACTGTATAATTTTTTGACTATTCTGATTACGTTCTGCGATCTGCTTATTAGCTTAGGTTAATAAATGGGGATTACTATGTCCATTGATTATTATTTAGTTAGGGAAATTTTAATTAGTTAAAGTTTTTTATCGCCAATTTTTGTTGTATAATATTGATTTTCAATTTGATGCCTGTTTGGTTGTGAAGGTGTGTAGATCCATATATAATTCAGTTTAAATACTGACTGGTAAATATGTTATAAAATATATACTAAATTGGTAGAATATATAGTTTTTATAGATTTAAATTTATAGATTTGTGACATTGTTATTTGTAGATGACTATATCTATTAAATAAATCCAGCGATATTATATTAATAAAACATGCAAAGTTTTAGAACAGAATTAGAAAATCCAATTGTAGAGCAAGAGATAATCGAGCTTGAACGTAAAATAAGAGCTTATCAGGAAGGAAATATTCCAGACGAGAAATTTCGTTCATTACGATTGGCGCGAGGTGTATATGGGCAGCGTCAACCTGGGGTGCAGATGGTGCGTATTAAACTACCTTTTGGAAAAGTTACTTTTAAGCAAATACTAAAGATTGCGGATATTTCGGATGAATATGCGTCCAAAAATCTGCATTTGACAACGCGTCAAGATATTCAAATACACTATGTAAGTCTAGATAAAACCCCAGAACTGTGGGCTAAATTAGCAGAAGATGATATTACTTTGCGTGAAGCTTGTGGTAATACCGTTCGAAATGTGACGGCTTCTCCTGCGGCGGGTATCGATCCATTAGAACCATTTGATGTGTCGCCTTATGCACAGAAAACGTTTGAATATTTCTTGCGTAACCCTATCTGTGCGGAGATGGGTCGTAAGATTAAAATATCTTTCTCGAGTTCAGATCGTGATACAGCATTTTCTTATATACATGATTTTGGTTTTATTCCTAAAGTAAAAGTTATCGATGGTGAGGAAGTTCGTGGTTTCAAAGTTTTATTGGGTGGAGGCTTAGGTTCGCAACCTTTATTAGCGCATGAGATTTTTGATTTCTTAGCCGAAGATCAAATTATTCCATATATGGAAGCGACTTTGCGTGTATTTGATCGTCATGGAGAACGCAACAATCGTAATAAAGCTCGATTTAAATACTTAGTGCAAAAATTGGGTTTGGAAGAAGTTCTCCGTTTAGTAGAGGAAGAAAAAGTAGCGATTAAGAATAAATCAGTTTTTGCGAATAGGGATTCTGTATTGCAGCCTGCAGCTCCAACTTCAATTGTTGTGCCTGTAGAGCCAGTTGACTCAGCAAAGTATAAAGTTTGGCGTGCAACCAATGTGTTTGAGCAAAAGCAAAAAGGTTTCTTTGGGGTGTATGTGAAAGTATTGACGGGTGATATTCCTACGGCAAAGGCGAGAGAATTAGTTGCGGGTATTCGTGAGCATATTGCAGATGATATTCGTATCACGCAAAATCAAAATTTACTGTTTAAATACGTACGCGAGGAGTCATTGCCTCATTTGTTCAATGTATTGACAAATTTGGATTTGGCGAATGCCGGTTTTGATAGTACAGCTGATGTGACGACTTGTCCAGGTACGGACACCTGTAATTTGGGTATTTCAAATTCTACAGAAATGGCACGTGTCATTGAACGTTATATTCATGAATTCCACGAAGATTTTGTTTACGAACAAGATTTGAAAATCAAAATATCAGGTTGCATGAACTCATGCGGTCAACATGGTTTGGCACATATTGGCTTCCACGGAAGCTCCGTGAAAGCCGAAGGAAAAGTCGTTCCAGCAGCACAAGTAATGTTAGGTGGAGGTACAGTTGGTGATGGGAAAGGTCGTGTAGCAGAGCGTGTTATCAAGGTTCCGACGAAACGTGTTTTGAATGTGGTTGATTTAACGCTGAATGATTATAAACTAAATAAATCACAGGAAGAAAATTTCCATGCGTACTATGATCGTCAAGGAAAGGACTATTTCTATCGCTTATTAAAACCGCTATCAGACTTGACGACCCTAAGTGCAGATGAGTTTGTGGACTGGGGACACGAAGGTTCTTTCGAAACAGCTATCGGTGTCGGCGAATGTGCCGGGGTAGTTATTGACTTAGTGGCTACGTTGTTGTTGGAATCAGAAGAAAAGATTGAATGGGCGAATAAAGCCTTTGAAAATAATCAATATGCAGATGCAATTTACCATGCATACAGTGCTTTCGTTTGGACAGCTAAAGCATTGTTGTTGGATAAAGGAGTGAATGCGAGTACGCAAACTGCTGTGATCAATGAGTTTGATGCACGTTATGTGCAGGAAGGCATTTTTACTTTCGCAACGTCATTCTCAGAAAGAGTGTTGCAAATTAATAAATATGAACCTTCCAAAGAGTTTGCCGAAGTATTCTTAAAGCAAGCAACAGCTTTCTATTATGAGGCTGCCGAAAGAAGAGAGTCTTTACGTGTAATAAATAATTAGGAGGGAAACATGAGCGAAGTAAAACCATTTGTGACATTGGTCGGTGCAGGTCCTGGTGATCCCGATTTAATTACTCTAAAAGGTATAAAAGCAATCAAAGAAGCTGATGTGATTCTTTATGATGCATTGGTGAATGAAGAGATATTATCCTATGCAAAGCCATCTTGTACCAAAATATATGTGGGTAAGCGCGCAGAGCGTTTGTCTACTTCGCAAGATTATATTAATAAATTGTTGGTGGATTATGCATTAACACATGGCCATGTGGTAAGATTAAAAGGAGGTGATCCATTTGTATTTGGACGTGGTGGTGAGGAGTTGGATTATGTCCACAAATTTGATATTCCTACAGCTGTAGTTCCGGGGATTTCTTCGTCGGTTGGTTTGACAGGATTGCAACAGATTCCATTGACTTACCGTGGTATTAGTGAAAGTTTCTGGGTGATTACAGGCTCGACTTCGGACGGACGTTTGTCTGATGACTTGTACCATGCGGTAAAAACTAATGCTACAGTAGTAGTTTTGATGGGGTACTCTAAACTACATCAAATCATTGAATTGTATCGAGAAAATGGAAAGCGTGATTTACCAATTGCTTTAATTCAAAATGGCTCTTTAGAAAATGAGCGTTTGGCTATCGGAACGATAGATACGATTATAGAACAGGTGAACAAAAATCTTGTTGGAGTACCTGCTATTATTGTTTTGGGTGAAGTGGTAGCAAAACATCAATCTTTCCAAAAGTTAAAACAAGAAATACAACATTTAGAAGCTTAATGAATACGCTATTTCCCATATTCGTCAAAATGAACCAAATTCAAGCCCTTTTAGTGGGGGCAGGGCCTGTTGGCTTGGAAAAGCTACAAGCAATTTTTCGTAGTTCTCCATTGGCGAAAGTAAAGATTATAGCTGAACAAGTGATTCCTGAAGTTTTTCAATTTATAGCGAATAAAGAAACGATTCAATTGGAACAACGTAGCTTTAAAGATTCGGATTTGGAAGGCAAAGATTTAGTGGTGGTAGCAAGCAACAATCCTGATTTGAATCAGCAAATTAGGAAATTGACTACGGAACGCAATATATTACTGAATGTCGCGGATAAGCCAGATTTATGCGATTTCTATTTGGGCTCTATCGTACAAAAAGGAAATTTAAAAATCGCTATTTCTACCAACGGGAAATCGCCTACCATGGCAAAAAGATTGAAAGAATTTATCAATGATTTATTGCCTGAGGAAATTGATGAAACATTGGAATTGATGCAAGAATATCGTAATCAATTACGTGGTGATTTAGAATATAAGATTAAGCAGCTCAATGCACATACGCAAGATATAGTAAGTAAAAATTAAGCTATGATTGAACAGTTGAAAGATAGATTGCAAGGGTTGAATGCAGCACAAATTGTACAGTATATTGTTCAAAAATTTGGCAATAAAGCGGTGTTTTCAACCTCTTTTGGTATTGAAGATCAGGTATTGACACATTTAATTGCAGAAGCTTCTGGGGAAATTGATGTTTTTACGTTGGAAACAGGACGTTTATTTCCTGAGACGTATTATGTCTGGAACAGGACTTTAGAGCGTTATAAACTGCCGATCAAAGCATACTATCCGCAAGCTGCATTGGTCGAAGATATGGTTACAAAAAAAGGACCATCTAGTTTTTATGACAGTGTAGAGAATAGAAAGGAATGCTGTTTTATTCGTAAAATTGAGCCTTTAAAGCGCGCCATCAAAGGTTATGAAATTTGGTTAACAGGTATCCGTGCAGAACAATCTGCGAATCGTGAAGATATGGATTTTATCGAATGGGATGAGGGAAATCAGATTATTAAGATTCATCCGTTATTTCATTGGACATTAGATGATGTTGAATCTCACTTAAAACAGTTTAATGTGCCCTACAATCCGCTACACGACAAAGGTTTCCCGAGCATTGGCTGTCAACCATGTACTCGTGCGGTAGCGCCGGGTGAAGATTTTCGTGCTGGTCGTTGGTGGTGGGAAGACAAGAGTAAGAAGGAATGTGGTCTTCACGTGACGAACAAATAATATAGATACATAAGAAAGAAACATATATACGAATAAAGGTAAAGAATGGATTATTTAGATCATTTAGAGGCGGAAGCCATTTACATACTTCGAGAGGTTGCGGGTCAATTTGAAAATCCAGCACTTCTATTTTCAGGCGGAAAGGATAGTATTACCTTAGTTCATTTAGCAAAAAAAGCATTTAGACCAGGTAAATTTCCATTTCCATTGGTGCATATTGATACAGGACACAATTTTCCTGAAACTATACAATATAGGGATTGGCTTGTAGAGCAGCTGGGTGAAAAACTCATTGTAGGTCTGGTGCAAGATAGCATTGATCAAGGTAAAGTAATCGAGCAAAAAGGTAAAAATGCAAGCCGTAATGCGCTGCAAACTGTCACTTTGTTGGATACTATTGAGAAGAATGGTTTTGATGCGTGTATTGGTGGTGCACGTCGTGATGAAGAAAAGGCTAGAGCAAAAGAACGTATTTTTTCTGTACGTGATGAATTTGGTCAATGGGATCCAAAGCGACAGCGTCCAGAACTTTGGAATATCTTCAATGGTAAAATCCATAAAGGCGAAAATGTACGTGTATTCCCGATTTCAAACTGGACAGAACTGGACGTTTGGAATTACATCAAACGTGAAAATATAGCATTGCCTTCTATCTATTTCAGTCACGAACGCGATGTCGTATGGCGCAATGGGCAATGGATGGCCGCAGCAGAATGTTTGAGTATAGATTCGGAAGATTTAGTAGAGCATAAATCTGTGCGTTTTAGAACGGTAGGAGATATGACTTGTACGGCCGCTGTAGGTTCTGTCGCTACGGAATTGGATGATATTATTGCAGAAATCAAAGCTTCTACTGTCAGTGAACGTGGTGCGCGTATGGATGATAAAGTGTCTGAAGCGGCGATGGAAGAGCGTAAAAAACAAGGTTATTTTTAAGGTGGATAATAGATGTTAGACAGGAGATTTAGAAATTAGATTATAGATATAAAGTCTTAGACTTTGTAATCGTCTCACATCTAAATACTCACTACTCAATTCTAAGTAAACAATGAATATTCTAAAATTTATCACGGCTGGTTCTGTTGACGATGGAAAAAGTACCTTAATTGGTCGTTTACTATATGATACCAACTCGATTTTGGACGATCAATTGGAAGCTATCCAAAAGGCAAATCGCAAAAACGACGATGGAACAGTGGATTTGGCTATTTTGACCGATGGTCTTAAAGCTGAACGCGAGCAAGGCATCACAATTGACGTAGCTTACAAATATTTCCAGACAGAAAACCGCAAGTTCATTATTGCGGATGCTCCTGGGCATATTCAATACACGCGCAATATGATTACAGGCGCATCCAATTCGGATTTGATTATTATCCTCGTTGATGCACGTAAGGGAGTGATTGAACAAACAAAACGCCATTCATTTATAGCGAAGCTATTGTCACTAAAACAAGTGTTGGTGTGTGTCAATAAGATGGATATGGTGGACTATGCGGAAGATGTATATGAAACTATCAAAGCAGACTATTTGCGGTTAGCTGGTAATTTAAAACTTGATCACGTAGATTTTATTCCGGTTTCGGCATTGAAAGGGGATAATATTGTAGATAAATCTTCACGTATTGCTTGGTATGATGGACCGACATTATTGGAGTATCTAGAAGATGTACAATTCGAAGAAAGCAATGTCGATACCTGGCGTTTCCCTGTGCAATGGGTGGTACGTCCCCAATCGGAAGATTATCCTGATTATAGAGGTTATGCAGGTCGTGTGATTGGTGAAGGCGTAAAGGTAGGAGAGTCTGTTCTCATTTTACCTAGTGCTGTACAAACAACTATTGAACGTATTGAATTGGATCAAAAAGATTTGGATGCTGCGCACGATGGACAATCGGTAATCTTGCATTTGGCGGATGATGTGGATATTTCGCGTGGTGATTTTATAGTCTCTGCGAAGAAACCTGCCTATGCGGAACGTGGTTTTGAAGCAAATATCTCTTGGTTTGAAAACAAAGCTTTAGATACGAATCAAGTGTATTTATTGCAAAATCAAACCAAAGTTACTAAAATCAAAATCCCTGAAGTACAATACAAGTTTGATGTGAATACACAAGAACGCATCTACGATGAAGATATCAGACTAAATGATATTGGTCGTGTATCGGTCAAAGCTGCTGAAGAAGTCGTTTTCGATCTCAATCGTGATTTCCCAGCAAATGCACGTGGTATTATAATTGATCCACGAAATAACCTAACGGTAGGCGCCTTAACGGTAGAGGAGTTATTATAAGACTATTTTAAACTTATGTAAAATAACCCTCTAAATATAGAAAGCTATTTTTGGAGGGTATTTAAAATTATTTACTTTTAAATTTCAATGTTTTAATAGCTTTTAAAAGCCTGTCATGATTGTTTCTAGATAAATTTTTACCATTAAGTTGGAAGCGGTCGACTCCACTGCCAGCCTCCCACAAGCTGTCCATATATATACCTGTAGTTCCATCTTCTGGAATTTTAGGAGTTACAATTTTCGCTAATCGATTATTGATTGTATCGAAGCTATATTTATTTTTTAAATATTTATTTGTGTCTACAGAGTTTACTTCACCAATATAGTCGAAATAGGTAGTGGTATTTGTGGATTTTTGCAAGTTCTTTAAATACAATTTATTATCTTTAATTTCATATGGTTTTCTTTCGTCAAGATTATTTGAATACCAACCTAGATCAAAATATATAGTATCTCTTTCATCAATAGCAATTGTTCCTACGTAACTATCTATGCTCTGCTGTTTGATTATTTTCCATGTTTTAGGAACTTCTATGGTAAAATCACCAAAATCTAATACTCTAGTATCATTTTTACAAGAAGGGAATAGGATTAAAATTAGAATGAAGGTATAAAACATTTTCATATGATTGATTCTTACATCCTCAACAAAAACTCATTCATTTCTCTATTAAAAGCTAAAGGATCTTCTAGATTTGGAAGATGTCCGGTATTTTGTATTTCCACAAAGGTAGAATCCTTAATGCCCTGATGTAATTCATCCATTAGGGCTTTAGGTGTGATTTTATCTTGTTCACCACGGATAATTAGGGTAGGGACAGTTATTTTGGATAACAGTTCTGTAGAATCTGTACGAGACGCCAAAGCCAATTGCGTAGCACAAATATTGCGTACGGTATTACGACGTATGCTACTTTTGATGAGTTCAATTACTTCTTCATTTTCTTGAATGGTTTTCTTGGTAAAAAGATTATCGATAAAAGCGATAGCAAAAGGTCTACGTCCATAGCGCAAAATCGCTTGTATGCTATCAAAACGCTTTTGTTTTCCAGCATTGTCATCCGCTCTATGGTGGGTATCCGAGAGAATTAACCCTTCAATTTTTTCAGGAAAGAGTTCGTATGCGCGTAAAGCAATATAACCACCCATACTAACACCACATAAGACCACTTTCTGCAATTCTAGTTTGTCCATAAAGGCTTCGAGATCCTTTGCAAAGACGTCAATACTGAAGAATCCATGTCCACTCGTACTGAGTCCATGTCCACGCACATCGATAGCAATTCCTGTGATATTATCTTCGAGTGCTTCGAGCTGATATTTCCAGGTGTTTTTGTTGAAAGGGAAGCCGTGAATAAAGATAATGACTTTTTCTTCCGGTTCGGTTGCTTTCTTGATATAGTAAGATATATTGATGTCTTGCACATGTGCTTTCCCTGATCGAATTGTACGCTCTGCCATATAAATGTTAGTGAAAAATTATTTCTTTATGTATCAACAATATACCAATAAATATGCGTCTAAAGTAGAAAAAATGTAAGAAAAAGTTTGAATTAAATAAAAATCTCCTCATATTTGCATCACCAAAACGGAACGACACTGGTCAGAAAGTAAGGGTAAAAGCATTCCTAGCTCAATTGGATAGAGCGTCTGACTACGGATCAGAAGGTTAGGGGTTCGACTCCCTTGGAGTGCACAGCAAAGCATCTAGTTTACTGGGTGCTTTTGTCATTTTATGACCTTGGGTGATACTGCGTGATGATAGATTGCAGATAGTCTTTGTCTATATGCGTATAGATTTCAGTGGTTGTAATACTTTCATGACCAAGCATATCTTGTACAGCACGCAAATCTGCGCCACCTTCGACCAGATGTGAAGCAAAGCTATGACGGAAAGTGTGTGGGCTAATCTTCTTTTTCAAACCTATTTTAGCAGCCAAATCTTTGATGATGATAAATACCATGACGCGTGTCAGGGGTGCACCACGGCGATTCAAAAAAACAAAATCTTCGCTACCGTTTTTGATAGGTAATTTAGGTCGGACTTCGTCGAGATAGATTTTTAAATATTTTATAGCTTGATTGCCTATTGGAATTAGTCGTTCTTTATTTCCTTTACCTTCGATTTTGATAAATTCCACTTCCAGGTGAAGATTGGATATTTTGAGTCCAATCAATTCACTTACACGAAGCCCACAACCGTATAAAGCTTCTAGCATCGCTTTATTACGAGGTCCCTCTGCATGAGACAAGTCAATTGCTGAAATTAAATTATCGATCTCCGCTACATTTAATACATCTGGTATTTTTCGATTAAGGCGAGGGGTTTCAATTAATGCTGCTGGATTATTTTCAAAATTATATTCTAGCTGTAGAAAATTGAAAAAAGATTTAAGCCCCGAGATAATCCTAGCTTGCGAATATGGAGATATATTGAATTCATTAATCCATACTAAGAAGTTTTGAAAGTCTTTGGTGGTCAATTTATCTAAAGCGATATTATTATCCTCACAATAAACTTTTATTTTGGTTACATCATTGATATAAGCAAGTGACGAATTTTTGGATAAATTGCGTTCAAATGATAAAAATTTCTTGAAATCTTTCAGTATACTATTCCAATTCATCTAAAAACTCTTAAAAAATGTAAAATTTATGCTGATATATTTTTCTTATCAATTATTAATATTTAATTTGTCTTGTATTTAACATTCTAAATTAATGAAATTTTTAAAACCTCTTGCAGTAGCATTTTTATTACCAGCTACTTTTAGCTCGTTGCAAGCTAAATCTAATTTTAATGCAATGCTGTCTACAGAAGTAAGAACAATATTAAGTCAAGATACATTATCTTGGAAAAGTCCTTTGCCATTCGACAAAGATGTAAAGGTAGGTAAACTAAAGAATGGATTTACGTACTATATACGTAAAAACTCTGAGCCAGAAAAGCGTGTTACCATGTATTTGGGTATAAAAGTAGGATCTATTTTGGAGACAGAAGAGGAAAGAGGTTTAGCTCACTTTTTAGAGCATATGAATTTTAATGGCCTAAAACATTTTCCTAAAAATGCTCTTGTAGATTATCTACAAAAGGCTGGTGTACGTTTTGGTTCGGATTTGAATGCATACACAAGTTTTAATGAAACTGTATATCAGTTACCAATTCCGTCTGATGATCCAGAATTATTAAAAAATGGTCTTCAAGTCATGCGTGATTGGGCTCAAGATGCTATGCTTCAAAATGATGAGATTGATAAAGAGCGTGGGATTATTATGGAAGAAATGCGTGGTAGCCGAGGTGCTGGTCAACGTATACAAGACCAAATGTTACCTGTGCTATTTAATGGATCATTGTATTCTGAAAGATTGCCTATCGGTACTGAAAAGGTAGTAATGGGTTTTAAACATCAATTAATTCGTGATTTTCATCAAAAGTGGTATAGACCTGATTTGCAATCTATAGTAATTGTAGGTGATATTGATGCGCAAGCAATTGAAAAGGAAGTTATTCGTTTATTCTCTGATATGAAGGTGAATAAGAAAATAGCTCCTCGCAAAGATTTTAATTTAGACTTGCTAAATAAAAATCAATTCAAAGTGATCACAGATGCAGAAATGCCACAAACTATTGGGCGTATCATTATTAAGCATCCAAAAGCAGAAGTAAATACTGTAGGAGATTACCGTACATCTCTTTTGCAAGGGGTATTTAATCAAGTGATGAATGGACGTTTGCGTGAAATAGGTCAAAAACCTGATTCTCCATTCTTGCAATCTATGATATCTATAGGTGATTTTATGGATTTATTGGATGCAATGACATTAGCTGTTGTTCCAAAGCCAGAAAAATTAGAAGAGAGTACTAAATCTGTGATAAGAGAACTTAAGCGTTTTGAAGAATTTGGAATTACAGAAAGTGAATTTCAACGTGCTCTAGCTATGTATGCTAAGGGTAATGAAATGTCTTATCAAGAACGTGATAAAGTAAAATCAGACACATATGTGAATTCTTATTTAAACCATTTCTTGAAAGGTGATGCGGCAATGAGTGTGGAAGATGAATACAATTTAACTAAACAATTGTTGCCAACCTTGACTTTGAAAGAGGTGGAAGCTATAGGTAAAAAGTATTATGCAGAAATCAATCGTGACATCGTCATCGTAGGTCCTGAAAAAGATAAAGACAAGATGCCTACGGAGTCGGTAGTAAATTCATGGTTTGATGCTGTTGGTAAAGAAAAATTGACGGCCTATGAAGATCAGGTTTCTAAATTACCTTTATTAGCTAAAGAACCAGTAAAAGGGGCGGTTACCGCGGTTAAAACAATTGATGCAATTGGTTCTAAGGAACTAACGTTAAGCAATGGGGTTAAAGTTGTTTTGAAACCTACAACATTCAAAAATGATCAAATTCTAATTTCAGCATCTAGTGAAGGTGGTCATTCATTATATGAAGACAAAGATTATTTGAATGCATCAAATGCTGCGGGTATAGTATCCTCTTCTGGTATTGGTCAATTAAATGCAGTGGAAATACGAAAATATCTTGCGGGTAAAAATGTAGGAATTTCTCCATCAATCGGTGAAAGAACTGAGGGGATTTCAGGAAGTACAGATAAGGAAGGGCTTAAAACCGCTTTTGAATTAATCTATGCTTACTTTACACAACCACGTTTGGATGATGATATTTTCCAAGGTATTATCGAAAAAACAGTCGCTTCTATGGAAAATAGAGAGGACGATCCTGCTTTCGTATACAGAACAGCTATTAATAAAGCGTTGTACGGAGATAATATTCGTAAAAATAATCCTTCTGCTGAACAAATAAAGTCTATTGATAAGGATAGAACTTTAGAAATATTTAAAGAGAGATTTGCTGACGCATCAGGCTTTACTTTCACTATAGTAGGATCATTTACTGAAGATGAGATAAAACCGTATTTAGAGCAATATTTGGCATCATTACCATCTTCAAATACGAAAGAACAAGCAAGAGATTTGAAAATTTTACCTCCAGCTAAAGGTTTACAAGTTATAGTAAATAAAGGAAAAGAGGCTAAAGCACAAGTAAGTCTAGCTTATATGGGTGATTATACCTATAATGATGATGAAAATATGGCTATGGACGCGTTAGAGTCGGTTCTTTCCATCAAGTTGTTGGAGCGCCTTCGCGAAGATGAAAGTGGAGTGTACGGTACAGGAGCTTCAGCTTCGTATTCGAAATTCCCTACCGGAAGATATTCATTTAATATTGGTTTTGGTACAAGTGTAGATAAATATCAGTCACTAATTAACTCAGCAGTAGACGAGATCAATAAAATCAAGAAAAATGGCCCTACACAAGTAGATCTAGATAAATTTATTATTGAAAAAACACGTCAGTATGAATTAGACTTAAAAGAAAACGGATATTGGTTAGGTCAAATTTCTGGCGCTTATCGTTTGAAAGAAGACCCTACTTTAGTATTGAAATATTTAGATCAATTGAAAAAGGTTAATATTTCTGCTGTAAAAGCTGTTGCTGAGAAATATCTAAAAGAAGATAAATTATTTAAGTTTATCCTTCTTCCAGAAGAAACTAAATAATTATAATAAAAAAGGGGACCATGCTTCCCTTTTTTATTTCGCAAAAGAGTTTAGAAAAAAGATTAAAAAGTAAAAGCCTTCAATTTAATTATTGAAGGCTTTTACTTTTTTATAGCATTAGCTAAATGTAATATTCGTTTACAATATCTATTTTTTAATTTCTTTATAATAAATTATATTTCATTAATTCAAACAGTGGTTAGCAAGAAGTTAAGTTTTATCTCCTAATACGAGTGCTTGCGTGTGGTTTTTGGTGATTTCAAAGTGTTATATATTTTTTGAATAACATTATATTAACCTATAATTTATATATTTGTTTTTATTTGATAAATTTATTTTTTAACCTTACTATTTTCATATGGCATTAAAACGAATTATTTGGCTAACTCTATTATTAAACATAGGTGTTATTAAAGCACAAAGTATAAACACTGAAACTGTAGATTATCAAATATTATTGTCTCCTAAATTCAAAACAGAAATAAATGATAGGAGTTACAAAATAAATCTACTTTCACCTTACAACCTCACTAAAGAGCAAGTGATTGAAAACTCTAAGAAGGAGTTTCAATACAAACTATCAAACTTTGATGCTCTTGTTGAAAAAAGTAAACTTGAATTTAATGAAAAATTGAAAACATACGATGATGAAGTCGTATTAGCTAAAGAAAAGTTTGAAATTGAGAATGCAGCATTTAAAAAATTAAGTTTATTAGAACGATTGGCTTTGACAGAGCAGAATAAGAATCCAAAATTAAGAATTCCAGCTAAGCCAGAATATTTTCCACCATCAAAACCCGTTTATTCAGAGCCTAATTTGAATAATTATTTAATTATTGACAATAGCGTTTTGGAAAGTCAAATTCAAATTTCAGGTTTTACTAAAACAAGTTCTTTTTACGATATAAACATCCAAATAGATAAGCTTAATCTTATTGATAATAACAATCAGACACATGGTAATCAACCAACAAGTATTCACATAAAGAAGAATGGTCAAGAATTATTAAATCATAACATCTTTACTGATTATAAATTAGTATCATCTTCACCGAGTAATAGTGTAAACAAAGTAACCATTGAAAAGTCAAATATTAACAATATTGTTAAAGAGATTAATGTGTATTTGAATGAGCAATTGGGGTATCAATCTATAGATAAATCTATTAAGTTATACTTTGTTAAAAATAAGGACGGAAAATATGATGACCTAGAGAAAGCACACATTTACGCTACAACAAATTTAAAAAAGATAAACCCTGCAAATCCAGCTGTTACCGAATCAGCAATAGCTGGATTAAAAAAGGCTTTGGATGTGTGGGCTACATATACAACTAAAATAGATTATAAGGATAAGAAAGCTGTTTATAATTCAAAAATCTCTACAATGATTTATTTTAATTTAATAAATCTAAATCTTGCTCTGGATAATAAATCAGAAGCAGAAAAATGGCTGAACCAAATGCAAGAAAATATTATCTACATGGATTTGTCATCTTCAGAGAATAACGAATTAAAAAATATAGAAAAGGAAATTTACAAATAATCTAATTAATCAAATATGTTAAAGCGATCAATACTGTCATTTTTTATTCTGCTAATATTACAAATTGTAGCAGCACAAAATGGCAATCAAAATAACCTAAAAGTTGGGGAAAGTTTTAGTTTTCAAGAAGAACTTGAAAAGGACACAAAACTATGTTTTGCAAATGGTTATAACTATTACTTACATAGCGTCATATCTGAATGGTCTGGATTGGGTCAACGTAAAATAATTGTTCGAAAATTTGATCAATCTAATAATTTAGTTGATGAAAAAGAACAAGATTTTTCTATTTCACCTGAATTAATTCACACGTATAATGCTTCATTTCAAATAAATGCAAATCAAATAGTTACGCTTATCCAATCTTCTAGTAAGAAAGGTTTGAAGACAGATATTCATGCCTATACATTTGATAAAACAAATGATGCCTTTAGTAATAAAATTTTAGCAAGTTATCCCATAGAATCCTTATCTAAATCGGGAGATGTAATTAGTTCATTATCTGCAAACGGCAAGTATTTAACTGTGATATATGCACATAAAGTAATAAAGAAGCAACCTCAGCAAGTTGATTGTGTTGTGTATAATACAGAAAACATGAATGAAGTGTTCAAAAAGTCTGTAACCTTTGAAGATAATTTTAGAACAAGTTCTTGTTTAACTACTGATTTTGGTAAGGTTGTTATTGTTAGAAACCCCAATAGTTACAAAGAATACAAACATTTTGTTGTGATAGATGAAAAGGGACAAGAAACTAAAACTATTGATGGTAAATTAATGATACATGAACCTATGTTATTGAATATAAATAATCAAGACTATCTTTTTGCAATTAATTATGTAGACAAGACGGTGAGGGCTTCTCATGATTTTACCAATCTTTTAGTATACAATCTTTCGGATGGCACGACGTTAGCAAATAATGATATTGTTATAGGGAAAGATGTTAAAAATAAAATTGTAGATGTCACTATCAGAAAGGTTCTTTTTGAAAACAATAAATTCTTTTTATTTACTGAAATAAAACAAGAGGAAAATCAAGCTAAAAATCAGAACCCCATGAACCCAAATTCATTGACTCCGATATCTTATTACGGTCCAGGTAATCTTTTTGAACTTGATTTAATTGGTAAAATTTTAGCAAATGTTCCAATTGATAAACATTCATACTTTAAATATAGATATTCCCGTACATATTCAATGACCCCATTTAATGGAAGAATTTATTTAAGTGGCCCGCATGTGTTATTTAATCTATTTGAAGATATAAACGTGAAAGAAAAATTTGATTATTATGCAGCAACTCGTGGTATAGAATATGATTCATTGCTTCCTGAATTTACCACTTATATACCAGATAATAATACAATGATTAATTTATATAATAAGGGTAAAGACCAATTTATATTTACTAGTTTTCAACCATAACATTATTGGATGCTTATTAATAAAAGTTAGATTAAATGAAAAAGCCTTCAATTTAATAATTGAAGGCTTTTTTATAGGGTTAGATGAATTATTATTCGTTTACAACACCCATTTTGCTAAACTTGTCTATTCTTTCAGCAACTAAAGTTTCTTTGTCTTTAGCGCCTAAGATGGTTAAATCAGCTAAAATTTGAGCTTTAACATTTGCTGCGGCAGCTTCAGGGTTTTGATGTGCACCACCTACAGGTTCAGGAATGATACCATCTATTAATCCATTTGCTAACATATCATTACCTGTTAATTTCAATGCTTCAGCAGCACGTTCTTTATGATCCCAACTTCTCCATAAGATAGAAGAGCATGATTCTGGAGAGATTACCGAATACCATGTGTTTTCCATCATGTATACGCGATCTCCAATACCTATACCTAGCGCACCACCAGAGGCACCTTCACCGATAACAATACAGATCACAGGAACTTTTAGCACAGACATTTCTAATAGGTTACGTGCGATAGCTTCACCTTGGCCTCTTTCTTCGGCTTCTAAGCCTGGAAATGCCCCCATAGTATCGATTAATGTTACGACAGGCTTATTGAACTTCTCTGCCATTTTCATTAAACGAAGAGCCTTACGATAGCCTTCTGGGTTAGCCATTCCGAAATTACGGTATTGTCTTTCTTTGGTGTTTTTACCTTTTTGATGTCCAATTACCATTACCGATTCCCCACCAATAGAAGCAAAACCACCTACGATAGCTTTATCATCTTTTACTGTACGGTCACCGTGTAACTCGACAAACTCATCACATATCATTTCGATATAGTCGAAAGTTTGTGGTCTCTCTGGGTGTCTTGACATCTGTACTTTTTGCCATCCTGTCAAGTTATTGTATATATCCACCTTAGTTTGCTCAAGTTTTTCTTCCAATTCGCGAACTGTAGCACTCATGTCTACTTTTGTTTTTTCCGCGACTTGATTAACTTTTTCTATTTGCGTTTGCAAATCAGCAATCGGCTTCTCAAAATCAAATGTCGTATTCATATAAAAATAACACTGTCGTTTATCTCGGCTAAGTTACTGTATTTTTACCTAATATAAAACAGTTTTTCATTCCTTCATTAATAGGTTTGAATGTCTAAAATTAGTAGTTTAGTGCTCTGGAGATTTACAATTTATGACGGCTAAAGAAAAACAAAAGATAACTTTTCCATACATGTTTGTGTTGAAAATCATTGCAGTTATCATTACTGTGATGGTTTATAATACTTTTTTTGAAAGTAAAAAAAGTGAATTGTTGAGTCAGATATTTAGAGGTGTTAACACTTTTCTAATACCTAGTATTGTCATATCAATATTACGTTTTGTTATTATATCCATTTATAATGCACGGCATGCTAATCGCTCGGTAAGAGGTAATTTTGTCTTAGGTATCAATAGATTGACAGCGATTATAAATACAGTTTTGTTGGTTATAGCATTGATGGTGGCATTTGGGATTAACCCAATTCAGTTTGTGACGAGCTTAACAATAGTGGCAATGGCTATTGCCGTACTATTTAGAGATTATATTACAAATATGTTGAGTGGACTTTTTGTGATGTTTTCTGAACAACTGTCTGTAGGAGATCGCATTAAGGTGGGAGAGCATAAAGGTAGGATAGTAGATATAACATTTGCTAATATTATTCTTCAAAATGAAGAGGATGATATGGTAATGGTTCCAAATAATTTAGTTTTTACTAATTCTATGGTCAACCTATCAGCTCATCGTTCTAATTTATTTACTGTCAAATTCGAGTTACCATTAAGTGTGGCTACAGATATCGAGACACTTGAAAAGGAAATACAAAGTGTATTGATAAATCACCCTAATCTGGATGAAAATACAGAACCCAAAATACATGTTGTAGACATAGGCAAGGACTTTGTCCGCTATAAAATAGAACTATATGCTATAAGTAGTAGTAATAAATTGCATCGTGAAATAGAAAACGAAGTGCTGCGCGAAATATTGATTTTCGAGCATTCTAAAACTAAAGTTTCCTAACTTTTACATTATTTACAAAATGATTTGATGCTTTTTGAAGGATTAAATCTGCTCTGTACTTCGTTGGTAAAATGTTATTATGCAAATTAGGTTTGTTGATCTCATTCCATATTTGAAATGCCATTTCTTTACTACCTTCTAATGTAAGGTTAGCATATTTATGAAAGTAGGAGTTAGGGTCTTGAAATGCCGTAGCGCGTAAGGATTCAAATCTATTTATATACCAAGTAATTATATCCTCTTCATTGGCGTCTACATAGATAGAGTAATCAAAGAAATCAGATACGAAAACTTTGTTACTTTGACCTTTTTGAGAATTGACTTGTAATACATTAATCCCTTCCACAATTAGAATGTCAGGATTTTGAATGAGTATAGTGTCATCTCGCAAAATGTCATATTCGAGATGCGAGTAGACAGGGACGATGTGTGTAGAAATTCCGGACTTGACAGCGGTAAGAAAGTTTAATAATTTCTTGGTATCATAGCTTTCAGGAAAGCCTTTTCTATTGAGAATTCCTCGATCAGATAATATTTTATTGGGGTAGAGAAAACCATCAGTAGTGACTAATGATACTTTAGGTTTATTCGGAAGAAAGGAAAGTACCTTTTGCAAAACACGTGCTGTAGTGCTTTTGCCTACTGCTACTGATCCTGCGATACCTATAATGAAGGGTAGCTTTTGTTGATTTCTATCGAAAAAATTATTACTAGCATTACGAATATCCTCGTAATGATTTATATGTAATTCAATAAGGTGAGCTAATGGAAAGTAGATTTCTTCAATTTCTTCTGTATTCAATGGTTCGTTTAAAGCATGCATTTGATCAATATCGTCTGCATTCAAACTGTGATTGAAATGACCGTTTAGTTCTTTCCATTCTTCTCTATTGAAATCATGGTAAGGACTACTTAATATTTTCTCCTCTTGAAACGTTGACATCTATCTTTCCATTTTATTCGCGCAAATATACAGTCTTACCTTAAAAAATTTGGTAGAAATTAATATTTTGTTACTCCAATAGTCCTTCTATTATCAATGAACCCGTTGCTGGATTTGTAGCTAATGGCACATTATATAAATCGGATATTCGCATTAACATTTGAATATCAGGTTCATGAGGGTGTTTACCTAATGGGTCTCTGAAGAAAATAATACCTGCAATTTTTCCTTCTGCTGCTAATGCGGCGATTTGTGCATCTCCACCTTTAGGTCCACTAAGTTTTAACTCCACATCTAATCCTGTCTGAAGAATCAGAGAACCTGTCGTTCCTGTGGCAACGATATGTGCTCTTCGCAGAAATTCAATATGGTCTTTTACAAATCCTACCATTTCAGCCTTTTTACCATCATGTGCAATTAAAGCTATTGTTTTCATAATATAAATGATTTAGGTTTATCCAAAAAATAAATAGGCTAATACAATAGCGGCTATCAGCCCCACAAAATCTGCAATTAGACCACAGACTAAAGCATGCCTAGTGTTCTTAATACCAACTGACCCAAAGTAGACTGCTAATACATAAAATGTTGTTTCTGATGAGCCCTGAATAATACTAGCTAACCTACCTTGAAATGAATCCACACCATATGTTTGCATGACATCAACCATTAAACCTCTAGCACCACCACCACTTAGTGTTTTCATCAATCCAACAGGTAAAGCAGGGACAAACTGTGTGTCAAGCCCCATAGCAGCAACTAATGAGCCAATGCCGTTAACAATATAATCCATACATCCTGTCGTACGGAAAGCTGAAATAGCCACTAGGATAGCAATCAAGAAGGGGATAATCATGACTGCTGTTGAGAAACCTTCTTTTGCTCCGTCAATAAAAGCATCGTATACATTTATTTTTTTTATAGCTCCGTAGGTTATGAATAGGATTATAATTGAGAAAATCAATAACCCACCAATTAACCCAGTTACTTTTTGCATTTGGTCTGGAGGCATATCTTTCAAACCAAAATATAAGATACACATCAATCCAATGAAAATACATAAGAATACAAGTATTGGTAACTTAAATAAATTGATCCGTTGGAATGCAGCTACAGCCAACATGCCTGAAACGAATGAAATAAAAGTCCCTATAAGTGCTGGAATAAAGATGTCTGCTGGATTGGCAGCGCCTGCAGACATACGAAGTGCAATCACAGATGTTGGAATCAGTGTGATGCCAGCAGTATTTAGTACCAAAAACATAATTTGTGAATTGGTAGCAGTTTCTTTCTCCTTGTTAAGTTCTTGCAATTCTTTCATTGCTTTCAGACCAACTGGTGTTGCGGCATTATCTAATCCAAGCATATTTGCCGAAAAGTTCATAATGATCGAGCCATTAGCAGGATGTCCTTTAGGAATACCTGGAAATAACTTACTAAAGAAAGGGTATACCCCCTTTGCGAATACCGAAATCATTCCAGCTTTCTCACCAACTTTCATGATGCCTAACCAAAAAGTCATGATGCCCACTAATCCTAGTGAAAGTTCAGCACCAGTTTTGGCGCTGTCAAATAACCCATTAATAAGATTAGAAAATATTTCGGTATCACCGAAAAAAAGAAGTTTAATTAAGGCTACAATAAAAGCAATAACAAAAAAGGCAATCCAAACGTAATTTAAAGCCATATAATTTTTATTTCATCGTAAATGTAAGCGTTCTGACGGATTATTACAATTTCGATTTTGAGTTTTTATAGAATAAACCGAAAATCGAACATGTCGATTTCAATTTATGATACTGGTCGATAAAATTAAGAAGTAAGGGTTTGAATTATTGCGGATGCCTTTAGTAAACATTCATTATATTCTTTGTCTACATTTGCGTCAATCGTGATAGCTCCACCTGTGTGAAAAGATAAGTACTTTTCATTCTGATTGTACAGGATTGTTCGGATAACAACGTTAAAATCAAAATCTCCTTCAGCTGAGAAATATCCAACAGCACCTGAATAAACCCCACGTCTTGAGTTTTCGTAAGTATCACATAATTTCATAGCCGAAATTTTAGGCGCACCTGTCATAGATCCTGGAGGAAAGATGTTTTTGATAGCTTCAATATCACTAATATCATCACTTTTACTGCAAGTTATAGTTGAGATAAGCTGATGTACTTGTTTAAAACTGTGCACTTCAAGTTTTCTCTCTGCGGCTACTGTTCCTGGTTTAGCTGACCGTGTCATATCGTTTCTGACCAAATCAACAATCATAACATTTTCTGCTATTTCCTTTGGATTATTTCGAAGTTCAATAATGTTCTTTTGATCCTCTATAGCTGAATTACCACGTGCTGCAGTACCTTTAATTGGTTGAGAAATAAGAATATCATCACGCTTAGCCAAAAAACGTTCAGGTGAAGCGGATATGATATATTTATCTTTGATTTTAAAATATGTAGAAAATGGAGTAGGAGAAAGGTGGTTAAGTCTTTTATAAACCTCTAAAGGGTTAATATCTACATCCTCTGCATAAAATTCTTGGCACAAATTTACTTCATATATATCACCTCTTTGAATATGTGAAATTATACGCTCAAAAGCTTTGAAATACCCTTCTTTGCCTAATCTATGCTGAATCTCAATATTAAAATTTTCTTTTTGTGATGATTCGTTTTGAAAAAAATTGGATATAGCGACATAATCCTCTTCAGGATTATCCGATTGTATCTCAATCGAATTTATAGAAAATTTAATTATGGTTTTAGGTACAAAAAAATAGCAATCTGGAAATTTTAGTGGATTCGGAAATGAAGTTTTTAAATCTTCGATTTCATTCTTAAGGTCGTAACCAAAAAAACCAAACATCCAATGATTAGGATGTTTGGTTTTAAAATTGTCTAATCTTTTGAAAGTATCTTCATTAGTACTTTCAAAAGTATATGCTGCATCTACCGCTAAGATAGCTTCGATAGACGAATATTCATCTTGATAACCATTTGACTGAAGATAACAAATTTGTTCAAATTGTTGCGCCCAAGCTAACGCTTTAGACTCAAAATCAACACTATCAACCTCAAAAATGGCTTTTGCCATGTCTTACTTTAATACAATAGTTTGTGTACGATCAGGACCTACTGACAAATATTTGATTGGCACTTCTAATGCTTTCTCTAAGTAAGCAATGTAATTTGCCAATGCTGCCGGGATTTCATCTGTAGTGCGTATGCCTGTCAAATCTTGATTCCAACCTTCTATTTCTTCTAAAATAGGCTCAGGTTTGATAGAATTGATATCGTAAGGCATATAATCGATTACTTCACCATTGTATTTGTAGTGTGTACAAGCATAGATTTTTTCAAACGTATCCAATACGTCAGCTTTCATCATTACCAACTCAGTTACACCATTCAACATGATCGCGTATTTCAAAGCAGGAATATCAATCCAACCTGTGCGACGCGCGCGACCTGTAGTTGCACCGAATTCGTGACCTAATTGACGTAATTTTTCTCCTGTTTCATTATCCAATTCAGTTGGGAATGGACCACCACCTACACGTGTACAGTATGCTTTGAAGATACCTAGTACTTCACCAATTTTGTTTGGAGCAATACCAAGACCTGTACAAGCACCTGCTGTTGTTGTATTTGATGAGGTAACGAATGGGTAAGAACCAAAGTCAATATCTAATAAAGTACCTTGTGCACCTTCAGCTAATACTTTTTTGCCGTCTTTCAAATATTGGTTTACCAAATGCTCAGAATCCACATGTGGAATAGATTTGATAAATTCAATAGCAGCTAAGAAAGCATCTTCGCGTTCTTTGAACTCAGGGATTTCACCATAGTGAGAAAGAATTTCTAAGTGCTTTCCTTTCAATTTCTCATAACGTTCTTGAAAATCAGGCAATGTAGTATCACCCACACGTAGTCCATTACGACCAGTTTTGTCCATGTATGTAGGACCAATTCCTTTTAATGTAGAACCGATTTTACCAGCTCCCATTTTGGATTCCGAAGCAGCATCCAATAACTGGTGAGTCGGTAGGATAAGGTGCGCTTTACGAGCCAAAACCAATTTACCTTCACCTACAGGATCGAAACCTGCTGCTTTTAGATTATCTAATTCTCTCTTTAAGATAATAGGGTCAATTACAACACCATTACCGATTAAATTTAAAGTAGTTTTATTGAAAATACCTGAAGGAATAGTGTTTAAAACAAATTTCTTGTTGTCAAACTCTAACGTGTGTCCGGCATTAGGACCCCCTTGGAAACGAGCGATCAAATCATATTGTGGACACAGTACATCCACAATTTTACCTTTACCTTCGTCGCCCCATTGTAAGCCCAATAGCACATCAACTTGCATAGCGTATTATTTTGAGATTATGATTGAAATTTTGTACAATTCTATTAAAAAAATAATGTTCGGAAAATAGGCAGTTCCATTTTCCGAACAAATTTACTATTATTAATAAAGTATAGAGAATTAAATTTAAATTACTTCTGCTACCTCTTCTTTTTTCTCTGAACCCTTCATAGCTTGACATGTAGAGCATATTCCATAAAGATTTAAAGAATGGTGTTTGATGTCAAATTTTAGTAAATCACCAATCATACTTTGAATTTGGTGAATACGTGGATCACAGAATTCAACAACCTTATTGCATTCGATACAGATTACGTGATCATGTTGTTTATATCCATATGATTTTTCAAATTGAGCCATATTTCTTCCAAATTGGTGTTTGGTCACCAAATCACAAGAAACTAACAACTCTAAAGTATTGTATACAGTAGCGCGACTTACACGGTACTTCTTGTTTTTCATATGTATATACAATGACTCCACGTCAAAGTGATCTGTTCGAGAATATATCTCTTCAAGAATGGCATAGCGCTCGGGCGTCTTTCTTAGATTTTTGTTCTCTAAATAAGCCTCGAATATTTTTTTTACGGTCTCGTAACTTTCTCCTTGATTCATATTTTTCTTCGCTCCTAAGCAAATTTACCAATTATTATTCTATTTTTTTAAATAATCAAAAAAGTGAAACAAAGCTGATTAATTTTCTGATTCATAGCGTGTGACACTTGTGATGCCCGACACTAATTTTAATCGATTAATTAGATTATCTAATTGCTCAATATTATTGATGTTGACCATAATGTTGCCTTCAAAAATCCCCTCATTACTTGAAATACTCAGGGATCGAATATTGACATTAAATTCTTGAGAAATAACTGTCGTTAACTTGTTTACCAATCCTACATCATCGATGCCTATAATACGAATTCCGGTGATAAAGGCATGATCCATTTGAGAAGACGCCCATCTGGCCTTTAGTATACGGTAGCCATAATTTGCCATCAATTTAGATGCATTAGGGCATGAGGTACGATGAATTTTTATGCCCTCATTGACAGTTAAAAAACCAAAAATATCATCTCCTGGTATTGGATTGCAACATACAGCTAATGTATAATCAAGTTTTTGATTATCATCTCCAATTAAAATCGTATCAGCATTCCTTTTATCTATCTTTTCTACTAGTCCAGAAATGTGTGAATTAAATTGATTTTGAGTGACTAAATCATGTGTTTTTTCACTTGCTACATAGTCTCTTAAATTCTTTATATCAATTATTCCTTTAGCTACATTGTAGAATAATTCTTGTGAACTAGGATACTTAAAGAAGTTTGCAATTTTGTTGATGTTATCCGTGTTGTAAGTCAATTTTAATGACTTCATTTTACGTTCCAAAATCTCTTTGCCATCCTCTGCAACACGTCTTTTTTCTTCTTTTAATGAGGATTTTATTTTAGATTTAGCTTTAGCAGTGACCACAAAATTTAACCAATCCTCTTTTGGAGTTTGCTTACTTGAGGTAATGATTTCTAGCTGATCACCATTTTGCAAAGGGTGACTTAATGGCACCAACTTATGGTTTACCTTAGCCCCGATACAAGTTGCACCAATGTCACTGTGAATCTCGAAGGCAAAGTCTAAGGCTGTAGCTCCATTCGGGAGTTGTATAAGTGTTCCTTTAGGTGTAAAAATGAATATTTCATCTGAAAACAAGTTCATTTTGAAATCATCCAAAAAGTCTAGCGCATTCTGTTCTGGATTACTTAATACATCACGCACTTTTTGAATCCATTGATCAAGTCCGTTGTCAGTATTGGACTCTTTATATTTCCAGTGAGCGGCGAAGCCTTTTTCAGCAATTTCGTTCATACGTTTGGTACGAATTTGTACTTCTACCCACTGACCTCGAGGCCCCATTACAGTCGTATGCAAAGATTCATACCCATTTCCTTTAGGTGTAGAGACCCAATCACGTAGACGATCAGGATTAGGACGGTACAAATCTGTAATAATGGAATATACCTTCCAACATTCTGTTTTTTCCTTTTCGTATTCTGTATCAATAATCACCCGTATAGCAAACAAATCATAAACTTCTTCGAATGGAATAGATTTTTTACGCATCTTATTCCAAATTGAATGAATTGATTTGGGACGCCCAAATACGGATGCATTAATGTCTTGTTCTAGAAGAATTTCTTTGACAGGGGAAATGAAATCTTTAATGAATTTTTCGCGTTCAGCCTTTTTCTCATTTAGTTTTTTCGCAATAAACTTATACGTATCTGGATCCGTATATTTCATTGATAAATCTTCCAATTCGGATTTTATGGCATAAAGTCCTAGTCGGTGGGCTAATGGAGCATATAAATAGCTGGTTTCAGAAGCTATTTTTAATTGTTTATGACGCGCCATAAACTCCATTGTACGCATATTGTGAAGTCTATCGGCGAGTTTGATTAAAATTACACGAACATCATCCGCTAGCGTTAAAAGCATTTTGCGAAAATTTTCTGCTTGAATGGAACTATTTGGATCAAAGACACCAGAAATCTTCGTTAATCCATCTATTATCTTCGCTACTTTCTTTCCGAAAAGTGATTCAATTTCTTCCAGAGTGATGGAAGTGTCTTCTACGACATCATGTAATAATGCACAAACTATAGATGTAGTCCCTAGGCCAATTTCTTCGGCAGCTATTTGCGCTACAGCGATAGGGTGATAGATATACGGTTCACCGGATTTGCGACGCATATCTTTGTGACTTTCTAATGCAAGGTCAAAAGCTTTTCTTATCTCTTGTTTATCACCCTTTTGTAGTGTTGGTTTGCAAGCTCGTAATAATGCTCTATATCGTTTTCTTATTTCTTTGTTTTCCGCTTCTATATCTATCACATATTCTTCCATAAGAACCTCTTAAAATATTTCGTAATCTCCGTGAAAAAAGTTATTTTTATATAAAAATGAATAAGTATAAAATTAGACACCTATTCATGTATAAATATAAAGATTAATTCTTTTATAAATTGAGATTAAGTTTAAAATGTTAATGTTTCGTCTACAAAAAATAAGTGTTACTTTATTTTTTCTGTTTCTCACTCATTTTATATGTAATGGACAACAGGCAATGACCCCATTGACAGTTCCTCATTATGGACCAGGAACACCAGAAACTTTAGCATATTATGCTACTACGAAGTTAGAAAGTGGAGAGATCTTACCTTGGTTTCCTATCGAAACTGTCTATGTATATGCAAATAAAACATGGAAAAATGTAGCTGATAAAGAAAGATACCTGAGGCTAAAACGCAACGTTTTACGTGTCTTACCTTATGCTATATATGCTCAAAAACGCTACGAGAAATTAGATAGAGATTTAGCATTGGCTAATTCTAAAAAAGAAGAGAAGGCATTAATTAAAGCTTGTGAGCGAGAAATTAAAGAGAAAATAAATAATGAAGTAAAAGATTTGTCTATTTCACAGGGTAAAATTTTGATCAAATTGATAGAACGTCAAACTGGAAATTCGAGTTATGAATTGGTGAAAGATATGCGAGGAAGCGTTTCTGCATTTGTTTATCAAGGAGTAGCACGTATGTTTGGTCATAATTTAAAAGCTACATATGATCCACAAGAGGATTTTGAAGTAGAAAATATAATCCGTGAATATGAAATCTTAAGACCTATTAACAAACCTTATCAGTAAAATATGAGCGTGAAAACGATATATGATTTTAAAGCACTAGAATTTTCTGGAAATTACAAATCTTTGTCGGATTATAAGGGTAAAGTTTTGTTAATTGTCAATACAGCTAGTGGATGCTATTTTCGTAAACAATTCAAGTCATTAGAAAATCTATATCATCAATACAAGGATTTAGGTTTTGAGATATTAGCTTTTCCATCGAATGATTTTGCAAATCAAGAACCACGCACAGGCCTAAATTTAGAAACTTACTGCCGTATCCAAGAGGGTGTTACTTTTCCAGTATTTAAGCGTATTCATGTCAAAGGTGATTTTGTAGATCCTGTTTATAGATTTCTTTCTCACAAATCTGAGAATGGAGTGCTTGATAGTGTACCGATGTGGAATTTTCATAAATTTTTAGTTGATAGGGAAGGAAAAGTAGTGGATTTCTACTATTCTTTTACAAGTCCATTGTCTTCGTCTGTCAAAAGCAAAATTGAAAATTTGCTAAGCAAGTAAGTGGTGATTATCCCTATTTTTGTCTAAAATTAAAGGTTAATGAAGTTAGATTTATTGGTGATGACTGTGCATCCTGATGATGCAGAATTAGGTGCTGGTGGTACTATTGCAAAGTATGTTGCTGAAGGGAAATTTGTTGGTATCATTGATTTAACAAGAGGTGAGCTTGGAACTCGTGGGACAGCTGAAACAAGAGCTGCTGAAGCTGCTGAGGCTGCAAGAATTCTTGGGGTAGCTGTTCGTGAAAACTTAGAATTGCGTGATGGATTTTTTCAAAATAATGAAGAATCTCAATTGGTGATTATAAAAGCAATCCGAAAGTATCAGCCTGAAATTGTGATTACAAATGCTTTTGACGATCGTCATCCTGACCATGGGAGGGCGAGTAAATTGGTGAATGATGCATTATTTTTGGCCGGTTTAAGACGTGTTGAAACGACAATAGATGGTATAAGTCAATTGCCATTTCGTCCGAGATTGCAACTACAACTTATTCAGGATAAATATATTCAGCCCAATATTCTATTAGATGTGAGCGATTATTGGGACATAAAAGAACAATCAATATTAGCGTATAAAACACAATTTAACTCTTCTAATACGGACGATGGGCCTCAAACTTATATCTCTAACCCAGAATTTATGGAATACACTAGAGCTCGGGGAAGAGAGTTTGGTAGAAATATTCAAGTTGCCTACGCAGAAGGATTTACTTCAAGAAAAATAGTGGGTGTAAGAGATATATTTGATTTAAGATAATTTAAATTACAATATTTATATACAAGCCTTACATAAAAATAAGGCTTGTTTTATTTTTATAGTTAATTTCTAAAATTAGCTTGATTAAGCTAATTTTTAAGTGGAAAAGTAATAAATAACATTGACGATTGCTCAGAAATACTGTTTATTGCTATATGGTAATTAAATGCTATTTAGTGACGCTATTATTGTCTCCTTAATGATTTTTCATACGTTGATTGTGTTAGTAGGCATATTGTTTGATCGAAGTATTGCCGACTTTGTTTGCATTTGATATTATCTGATACAAAATTTCATTTTCTTTATTGACTTTCGTGAAAATTTGAATCACATAAGCGTCGTGATTTTCATCTCTGAAAGTAATATTTGTACGTCGTGCTAATGTTAAGAAACTTAATCTTCTAAATACCGATAAAAAATTTCTTATTTGCTCAATTTTCTCGATTTGTGTGAGGTTTATAATTCCTGGATCATTGAAGAGATTTTTGTAATATATAGCATCATCAGTCAATGTCCCTACACATCTACGCTTATGCGATATATAACTAGAATAAAGTAATATTCCAGATAGTATTCCTACAAAAATAGCAGATGCTATCACCTCATGTCTGATATTGGTAAGATAGATAATAGCTAAAGGGATGATTAACAGTAGGTATTTGAAAATATTGAATTTGTGAAATAGGAATAGTATTCTTTGCATTGCAACACTAATAACGGCAGCAATTAATAATGATTTTAAAAATTGAAACATTTCAAATAAATAGAAATCATAATCATTTTGGTTATTGACACCTCTATACAATAGATAAGATGACAAAAAAAGTGTAATATAGGGGATAGTGTATGTTGCCCTGCTTGATATATTCATTTGTCTTTAAATCAGTTTCCTAACAATCGTCTAAGTTAAATAAGTTTAGTTTAAAAGTGTGGTTTTACAACTGATTTAACTTAGGGTTTATAGTTGTTGATCTACATTACGTGATAATATTGGGATGGATTAGGAGAAGTTGCTAGCTACGTGTTGAATGTGCAACTAAGACTCGATTACTATTGATAATTTTAGAAACTAGAATCTCGCATATATGGTCACGATATACTCCTTTAACGCACTATTCAATTAGCTTGTAAGCAAAGGGAGTCAATTCAGGTAAGATATCAGTGGGGGTATATGATATCTTCATAAATAAATTAGATACAAAAATAAAGGGATTCTATTAGAATCCCTTTATTGTATAAAAACAATTAATTATAATTGTTTGTCCAATTTCTCTACTAGTACTGACTTAGGTACAGCACCAATTTGTTTGTCTACAATTTCGCCGTTTTTGAAGAATAATAATGCAGGAATATTTCTGATACCAAAACGAACCGAAATATCTGGATTGTTGTCAACGTTGACTTTACCAACAACTGCTTTACCTTCATATTCATTAGCAATTTCGTCAACCACAGGACCTACCATACGACATGGACCACACCATTCTGCCCAAAAATCAATCAACACTGGTTTGTCTGCTTTTAATACAAGCTCTTCGAAGTTGCTATCTGTAATTTCTAATGCCATAATAATACTCTATTTAAATTTATTCAGTAACAAATATAGCTATTTGCATGGAATATAAATCGTAATTGCAATGTAATAAAATTTATACCCTATCAATTTAATTTATATTTAACACCTTCCATTTCTTCAATAATTTGGAGTAATTCGTTGGTGATTTTAATTTTAGTTGATTTTGCTGGCATTTCAACTGATATATTTTCTTTTACATCTACTATCATAAATTTTAAACCACAATTTGCTGCCTCACCTTCTGGAATAGTAGATTCTATAAGATCATGAATTTTGTGAATCATTTCATCGTTTAATTGATGTAATGCTATCTGTATGGTAAAGTTTTTAGCGAACTTATCTCTTAATTCTGATAAAAGTTGAATACTTTTTAACTCAAATCCCCAGTTTCCAACCTGTCTGAATCTTTCTTGTACTAAACCTCTTATTTGAACAAAATAACCATCTTCCAAATAACTTTTGAATTTCACATAATCTTCACCGAAAATGGCAATATCATAGGAGTCTGAATAATCTTCAATAATAAATGAACCAAAAGGTTTACCTGCTTTGGATACGCGATGTGCTGCATTGGCAATGATACCTCCGATAACAATCTCTTTATTTTTTATTTTATTGAATTCTAATAGGATGTCTTCTTCTACTTCGGAAGCCTTTACCTTGTTTATTAATTGTAGCTCTGAAACTCTATTTTGACAGAAATGGTCGATTTCGAATTTATAATTATCTAAAGGGTGGGAGGTGAGGTAAATACCAATTACGTCTTTCTCATATTTTAATTTTTCAATTAAACCCCAAGGTGTGCAAGGAGCTAAAACTGGCTCAGGCAAAGCAGTAGCTGCTCCACCTCCAAATAATGAAGCTTGTGCTGAACTTTCATTTTCTTTGAAACGTTGTGCAAATTTTACAGCTTTCTCAATTCCAGTTGTATTGTCACCATCTTTATAGAAATATTGAGCACGATGGGTGTCTGTAAAACCATCAAAACCACCAGCGTAAGCAAGTGATTCAAAGGCTTTTTTATTGGCAGAGCGTAAGTCTATTCGTTTAGCAAAATCAAAAATTGATTTATATGGACCTGTCTCGCGAGTTTGTACAATTGTATCCACTGCGCCAGCACCAACTCCCTTTACGGCGCCAATACCAAATCGTATAGCACCACTTTCATTTACAGTAAATTTGTAATGCGATTCATTTACATCTGGTCCCAATACGGTTAATCCCATACGCTTACATTCTTCCATGAAGAAGGTTACTTGCTTAATATCGTTCATGTTATTAGAAAGCACTGCAGCCATATATTCTGCTGGGTAATGTGCTTTCAAATAAGCTGTTTGATACGCGACCCAAGCATAACATGTAGAGTGGGACTTGTTGAAGGCGTAACTTGCAAAAGCCTCCCAGTCAGTCCATATTTTTTCTAAGACTTTAGGGCTGTGACCTTTTTCAGCAGCTTGATCAACAAATTTAGGCTTCATTTTGTCCAATACGGCCTTTTGCTTCTTACCCATTGCTTTACGCAAAACATCGGCATCACCTTTGGAAAAGCCTGCTAATTTTTGCGAAAGAAGCATTACCTGCTCTTGGTAAACCGTAATACCGTATGTTTCTTTTAGGTATTCTTCACAGGCATCTAAATCGTATGTGATTGGTTCAATACCATGTTTACGCTTAATGAAAGAAGGAATGTATTCCATCGGACCTGGACGATACAGGGCATTCATGGCGATCAAATCGGCAAATACAGTAGGCTTAAGTTCCTTCATGTATTTTTGCATCCCAGGCGATTCGTACTGGAATACACCAATGGTTTCACCACGTTGGAATAACTCGTATGTTAATTCATCATCGATTGGAAAGTTATCGGGATCTAATTCTACTCCGTGACGTAAGCGTACATTGGCGACCGTATCTTTAATTAGGGTTAGTGTTTTTAACCCTAAAAAGTCCATTTTCAACAAACCGGCACTTTCTACTACAGAGTTGTCAAATTGCGTGACGTATAAATCCGAATCTTTGGCTAGAGATACTGGAACAAAGTTCGTGATATCATCTGGAGTAATAATAACACCACAAGCGTGAATGCCTGTATTACGCATTGAGCCTTCTAATACGCGTGCTTGTTTGATGGTTTCAGCCTCTAAACCAGCGCCATCTGCTATTCCTTTTAGTTTATTTACAGCTTCATATTCTTCAGTACGAAGCACATCTTTCAATGCTTTTTCGTCCATATTGAAGATTTTGCTAAGCTTCAAATTGGGTATTAACTTCGCAATTTCGTTGGTATCGGCAAGTGGCAAATCTAATACACGCCCTGTATCTTTAATGGAAGACTTAGCTGCCATTGTACCGTAGGTAATGATTTGCGCTACTTGCGAAGCTCCATATTTATCAATTACATACTGCATGACACGTCCACGACCTTCATCATCAAAGTCAATATCTATATCGGGCATGGAGACACGGTCAGGATTCAAAAAACGCTCGAATAGCAGATCGTACATGATAGGATCTAAATTGGTAATTCCTAAACAATATGCTACTGCTGATCCAGCAGCAGATCCACGTCCCGGCCCTACCGAAACACCCATTTTTCGAGCTTCAGCAATAAAATCCTGAACAATTAAGAAATAACCAGGATACCCTGTTCGTTCGATGGTAGTCAACTCAAAATCTAGACGTTCTACAATATCATCCGTAAGTTCTTTATATCTTCTTTTAGCACCTTCATATGTCAAATGACGAAGAAATGCATTTTCACCTCTTTTTCCACCATCCTCATCGTCTTCTGTATCTTGAAATTCTTCTGGAATTTCAAATTTAGGAAGAAGTACATCCCGGAATAGGGAATAAATTTCTATTTTATCGACTATTTCCTGAATATTTATAATAGCATCTGGCAAATCCGAAAATGATTTTTTCATTTCTTCAGCAGATTTAAAATAATATTCTTGATTTGGCATACCAAAACGGAAACCTCTTCCTCGACCAACTGGGGTGGTGAGTTTCTCACCATCTTTTACACATAACAAAATATCATGTGCGTGGGCATCTGCTTTATTAACGTAGTAGGTATTGTTAGTTGCTATGAGTTTGACATCATGCTTATTAGCCAAAGAAATCAATGTTTCATTGACACGGTTTTCATCTTCTTGACCATGACGCATGATTTCCATATAGAAGTCTTCGCCAAATTGCTCCTTCCACCAGATAAGCGCTTCTTCTGCTTGGTTTTCACCAATATTCAAAATTTTATTAGGTATTTCACCTTGTAAATTTCCAGATAAAACAATTAAGTTTTCTTTGTATTGTTCTACAACTGATTTATCTATACGTGGTACATAGTAAAAACCTTCGGTGTAGGCCTTAGAAGCCATTTTTGCTAAATTGTGGTATCCTGCTTTATTTTTAGCTAGGAAAACCACTTGGTAACCATTGTCTTTTCTTGTTTTGTCTTTTCGATCATCACAAATAAAAAACTCACAGCCAACAATTGGTTTTATTATCTGTCCGCTAGGTTCTTCTCCTGCTTCGATAGCTTCTTTATTTTTAGCTTCTACATCTTTGTTATGTCCAAGAACACGGCTTACAAAATGAAAGGCCCCCATCATATTACCGTGATCTGTCAATGCTACAGCTGGCATCTCTAATTTTGCAGCTGCTGATACCAAATCTCCAATAGAAATGGTCGATTGTAAAACGGAAAATTGTGAATGGTTGTGCAAATGAGCAAATGCTGCATGCTCGAGGGCTTCTAGTTTTATAGAATCGACTTCAATTACTGAAGAAGACTTATCCCTGTTTCGAATCGCATCCGAAGAAGCTTTTAGGTTAATATGTTTTAATCCTACTGTTGGGACTAAAGTAGGATTATGTTGTTTGAAATCAACGAAATAGCCAGTGTCAACTTGTAATTGTTCTGGGGTATATATTTCTCGACGAACTAATTCGAAGAAACATCGAGTAGTTGCCTCAACATCGGCTGTTGCGTTGTGTGCTTCAGCAAATGGAACACCGAACAAGTAGGAGTGAAGTTCAGTAAGAGTTGGCAGTTTGTAACGTCCCCCACGACCCCCAGGCAACTTCAGTAAGTCAGCTGTTAATTCTGTACAGGTGTCCAATATAGGCATAGATGACATTGGCGAATCTACTTGATATCGGTAAAGTTCACAGCCCATAATATTGATGTCAAAACCAATGTTTTGACCTACAACGAATTTTGCTTTAGCTAAAGCTTCGTTGAACTTTACTAAGACTTCGGGTAAGGGTATACCTTGTTCTGTAGCCAATTCAGTTGAAATACCGTGAATCTTTTCTGAATCGAACGGAATATTAAAGCCATCAGGTTTTATTAGATAATCCTGATGTTCAATTAAATTACCCATTTCGTCGTGTAATTGCCATGCAATTTGAATACACCTTGGCCAATTGTCTGTATCTGTAATTGGTGCATCCCAACGTTTGGGTAATCCTGTAGTTTCCGTGTCAAAAATTATATACATATCTCTTACTCTTCCTCGCTTGAACAAACAAAATTAGGCAAACTTACCTGCTTTTTCTAGTTAAATGTTATTAGAAATGTGTTTTGATTTGTTATTCAAGTTAGTAAAAAAGTTTTTAAAAAACAGAGTAAACGATAAGATACAAAAAATGCCTCTAATTGACTTTAGAGGCATTTTGTAAAATTAATAACTAGATGTATATCGAGGATGATTATTTACAATTTGGTACAACGAATTGTACATTTAATTGCGCGGTAGCTTTAGCTGAGTAATCTATAATTGTTCTTGTTAACGTATTGTTAGAGGGTAATCTGATATTGGATATATTAAATGAAAATTTAAGAGGTCTTATTTTTTGATCTTAAACTACCTCTAGTTTATGTTTTTATTGTTTCTGAATGTGATAGTTATACCTTTTAGGAACGCGAAAGGAAGTGCCAAAAAAGTGCCTTAAAGAATACTATTCTTTAAGGCACTTTTTACTTTTAATATTTTAACTTTAGTTAGTTACAATTTGGAACATTGAAAGTAGCCACTAATGTTGATGAATTTGTACTAGCATCATATTTGATTTGACCTACTAATCCTTCGCGTGCTGGTAATGCAGTGTCAGATTTTTTGAAATCAAATTCAGAAGCATATTTTTTGCCGTCAAACGTGATTTCAATAAAATATTTGGTATTATTTATTAGTTGAAGATTTCCAACACCATTTTCAATTCTGACAACACTTACATATTCTTTTGAAGTACCAGACATTTTATATAATGAAATGGTTGCAGTAGGAAGTACTGTTGTGCTTTTAGCAGGACATTTTCCTGTTAAATCTAATTTAACGTTGACTAAATCTACAGTTGATGCATTTAATGTAATAGCTGCAGGTTGACCACTACAAGGATTAAACGAAGCAGATTCTGCAACCTTTGTTTTAGAAGCTGTTTCAATTACTTCAATTTTCACTGATGAATTTGGTAATTTTTCTAATGTAATTGTATTTGCACCAGATTTGAAGGTAAACATTCTAGAAGCATCTCCAGATATTAATTGACCATTTTGGTTTAATACTCTTAATTCATATTCTCTATTAGCAGCAGCAGCATTAGCATTAACAGTTAGAGTTGTAGTTTGAGCACAATTTTCTACAAGGAAATTTAGACTCCAATACGATAAATGGGGTACTTCAAAAGGAGCAACTAACTTACCATTTTTATTAATGACTGTTGATGTAGATTCTCTTTTCCATACTCCTTTATCTTCGTCCAAACTCCAAACTGGAATTTGATCTCCAACTTTCAACGCAGCCCCTGTAGTAGGGTTGATAATCGAATTGCTTACCTCCATGTCTACTTGTAAAGGTTTTGAGAAATTCTTTACGCTTTGATTTCCAACTTTCATATCAATAGCTAATAAGCCAGCAGTTACGAATGATCCAGCATTAATTTTATTGCCATTTTGATCTACTAAATTTTGTGCAGAAAGTCCGCCTGGTATTGCTTGTACAGCGGCACTATTTGTAGCGCTAAACTGTACAATATTTGAAGTAACCGCGCCGCCTGTTAAAGGTGCTCCTGTTTGTGATAAAAACTGCGTACCTGTTTGTAATGCGATAGCAGCACTTTCAGGTTTAGCAGTCGTACTCGGTAAGGAGAATGTTTTTTCTTCGGTTGTCACATTGCCCGATAATGTTGTTGAATTGGCTACTACCGCAGCCGTTCCAGCTGGCAAATTTGATAATTGAACCATTTTAACCATGTGCACAGATAAAGAATCGTGCGTTAATGTAATTGTTTGCGAAATAGGAACATAACCTTCCATTACTGCGCTAATGTGAAATTGGATAGGAGCTGCTTTAGTCGGCTTTACACCCTCTTGTAGTGCTAAGCTCAACATGCCACCTACTACTTTAAATTCTTTTTTACCTATATCATTAATTACTTTATCTGCATTTGTTCCAGATATTGTTACATTAAAATCACCGATCGGAGTAGGGTTTGAAGAGTTTGCATTTATGAAAACAACTCCAGTAGGTGTGTTTCCATAGATATTGCTGTCGGCTAAAACCTCTATGCCGTCAAATGGATTTTTACAGGTATAAAATACAGCTGAAGCAATTGCTACAAGTGTAAGTAATATATATTTAGTTGAAATTTTCATGATTGGTTATATTTAGTTGCCTAATTTGAAGTTTAGATTCACCTGCAATGTTGGCATCCAGCGAAAAGTTGATAAATTGTTTTCTAATAGGGATTCTTGATTTTTGTTAGGTGCTAATAGTTTTGTAGCATCAATTTGTACTTTGGCAGCCGACATGTAATAAGACCCTAAGTCTACATTAACACCAAATCGTTTATTTGGTGTGCTTTTTCCAATACCTAGACCGATATAAGGCGCAAATCCATTGAAACTTACGTTTGCAGCTAGCGTGCCAATTTGTTCTGGAGAGATCGTTAAATTTCCAAAGTCCATACCTTTAGTAGGTTTTAGAAATCCGTTTACTTCCGTGTTGTTTATTACCGCTCCTCCAGCGACAATTCTCAGCATAGATAAAACACTGTATTCACCCAATAGTCCAACTTGACTTACTGATCCATTCACATATTGAATATCATCCTTGAAATCTCCTAAAGCTGCAATATTGATATCTCTGCCTTTTAGGGGATTATCCATTTGATGTTTGAAGTAAGTACCATTTAGTCTTACAGCTAATTTTTCAAGGACTTGATAACGTATTCCAGCACCGAAACCATTTGTTCCACCTTGTAATTGGAGAGACATTTTGTTGAGTTGAAAGCCCTGACCAACAGACGGCACATCAGTTTGTGCCATTAAGTACCCCATTGCCGTGAGCTGGCAACAGAATAAAAATATTCTTTTTTTCATAGGTTAAATTTGTTTGTACACAAATATAGCACTATATTATTGTATTTTACAATAATATGATGTTTTTTTTAGGTGTTAAATATTATGTAATTATGATTTTATATTAATTATTTGTTTTTTTATTGAATCAATAAGAGTTTTTTATTGTTTCTTTTTTTTGCTTCAATGATTTTTTTTAAATAATAATTAAAACGGTTGTGTTTTTTGGAGTTAAAATAAATATAGAGTTTCGGTTTAGAATTGAAACTCTATATTTATTTTAAGACAGATGTTTGTTAGTGGTTGCTTCGATAAAATCAGACAAATAAGGCTTTGTTCTGTACTATGGTATCATCTGTAGGAGCGTCGTCTATTTTACGATATACTAAAGGAAAGCTTAATGTAAAAATAGATCCTTTTTTTGGTGTACTTTTTATGGTTATCTGCCCATTGTTTAACTCGGCAAGCTCTTTACAAAAAAGCAATCCAATGCCAGATCCCGGTTCATTTGAGGTGCCTAGTGAGCGACTCTTTATGCGCTTAAATGATGCATCAAATTTGGACATATCGATACCGACTCCGATATCTTCTATATGTACATGTGATTTTTTCGAATCTTGAGTGGTATATATTTTAATTTGAGTGTCGGGGTAACTAAACTTTATGGCGTTGCTAATTATATTACGCAAGATTATCTTTAGGTGTTCAAAGTCAGCTAGAATGAATATCTCTTTGTCTATATTGATGTTAAAGTTGATTCTTTTTCTAGTGTAATGTATATGAAAGTCTTTAAGGATTTCGGTTGTTAAATCATAGATCGATACGTTAGTCAGCGCGCTTGATACTCCTTTTATGCGATTACTGCTCCATGCTAATATACTTTCTAATACCTTATTTTGATCATTAATTTGTTTTTTTAATTGTGTGATAAAATCACTCATATTCTTTTTATTGATTGTATTTTCTTCAAAAATATCTACAATTATTGAAGTGTTTACTAAAGGAGCACGCATGTCATGCGCAATAATTGAGAATATCTTTTCTTTTTCAATATTCATTTCCTCAAGCTTTAGACGTTGAAGTTCTATTTGCTTTTTGTCATGGAACATTACATGTTTAAAAAACACAACCGCAACTACCATAAATATTAAGGATGAAGTTATGTTGTATATTGCTCTTTCTTGAGGCACAGGAAAGTTAAAATAATTGGTGATAGGGAAGGCATATATCATTAATATAGTCGATATAATGATGATACTTCCGAAAATTAAAAATCTAATATTATCATAAAGAAGCATTGAAACTATTAATGTACTTACTAAAAAATACTCTCCTCCATTTCTATAGAATAATCTACTAATTGAAAATAGTATATAACTTGATCCAATTAATAGGGCTTTTGCCTTTTGGTGTTGATGATAGTATTGAAGTAAAATAACAGTGATATAGGTAACTCCCGTTAAAAAATTAATTAGTGATAAGTAAAACCGATCTTCTATAAAATTTAACACGGAAAAACTAAATGAAGGAATGACGCAGATGATAGCAATAATATTGACCATGTATATACGCTTTCGATCCAAATAAGATGAATCAACTCTAGTTCCTATACGGGATAGAACTTGCAAAAAATGCAAAAACTTTTTCATTTATAAGGGTAGATGTAGTAGCTGTGTAGCAAATATAATTATTTCTACATTATTATATAAATTCATCTAACATAATAGACGATTATAGCTTTGTAAAGGAACACCAAGTAATAAATCGTGTTTCTTAATGGTATTTTTCGCGTTAGAGCGAGCAGATCAGGAAACTGCTATAATAGAAAAGTCCTTACATTAATGTAAGGACTTTTTGCGGAGAGCGAGGGATTCGAACCCCCGAACCTGTGACAGTTAACAGTTTTCAAGACTGCCGCATTCGACCACTCTGCCAGCTCTCCGCCACAAAAGTAGAAATTCTGATTAGATATACAAAACTTATTTTGCTCTTATTGGCTTAGTCACTGTAAATGAGTTTAATTATTTCAGAATTCACCGAAAAACAACTTTAGTCATCTTAAGAAGCCAATATTTCTCGACTATGTTTCTTAATATTTGAAGTAATTTTTTCTATTGGGAGATCATCAGGATCTGATCCAAAGGGCTCTTCAATAGATTCACCAATCATTTCTATGGTCAATAATACATAGAATATAAATGGAACTGCAAAAATCACGAAATACCCCATTGAAAATACATATCCAAATGGTAAAGTAATGGAGTAAATAATAATAAAAATTTTAATAAATGAACTATAAGCTATTGGTATAGGGGTATTCTTTATTCTTTCGCAAGCGCCACACACATTTGTCATTGAAGTTATTTCTTCACTAATTATTTTAAGTTGGTCACCCGTAATTTTTCCTTCTACGTACAGATCATTTGTTTTTCTAAAAATTAACGTAGCTACCTGATTGGGGCCATGTTTTTTGTCATCTAGATCTAATAATTCAGGATGATCATTGTCATCTAGCATGAATTTGGTGTAATCTGACCTTAAAAAATCAAATAAGGTCTCCGCATACAAAGGAATTGATTTTCTATAAAAGCTACGGTTTACTTTATCTGTAGGGCTTAACATTGCATTTAGCTTTATTGATAAGGAGCGGCTGACGTTAGTTAATGTACCCCATTGTTTACGAGCTTCCCACCATCTATCATAGGCTGTATTCGTTCGGAAAACTAAAATTAAGGACAGCACAAAGCCTAATAAGCTATGAACAATGGTTATGTTTTTTATCCAACTTTTATCAGATAGGTTGAAATATTCCAACTCCAAATAAGCGATACCCCATGAGAATAAGGCAACTAAGATTAGAATTGGAAATATTTTTTTGCTATGGTGGGACTTGATTAAATGTATGATGGTAGTAAACCAATCCTTAGGATTATAAACTTTCATTCAATAGTATTGATAGAGATTCTTAAATAACTTATTTTAGTCGCAATATGGCAAAATATCAGAGAAAGAACAAGCAAAATTTAACACTAGATGCTAGTGAGCGTAAAAAATATTTGCGTTGGAGTATTTTGATTCCAGTGGTGTTAATTTTTGTATTTATCCTTTGGAATTACCGTCATAGTTTACATTACTATTATAATGTTTTATTTAATAAGGAATTAAGAAAGACAGATAGTGAGAAAAATAAGCATGATGCTCGTAATATTTTATTAATGGATTCACATGATGATAATTCATTTGGAATTGACGTGAGTCAATATCAAGGAAATATTCTTTGGGATTCAGTAAATTTAATCAACAATAAGTTTCCAATAGATTTTGTTTTTGTACGAGCAACGATGGGAGAAAAATCTCGTGATTCTAAGTTTAAGAAGAATTGGAATGCTATAAAGTCGATACACAAACTTCGGGGAGCCTATCATTACTTTAGGCCTAATGAAAACTCTATTAAACAGGCTAATAACTTTATAAAAACAGTGAAATTAAGTCCAGGAGATTTGCCTCCAGTATTGGATATCGAGGAGCGTCCTCGCGATCAATCTATGGATAGTCTAAGAGTAGGATTGAAGCGTTGGTTAGATCGTGTGGAGGAGCATTATAAAGTGAGACCAATTGTATATTCTGGTGATAGTTACTTTACAGATTTTCTAGAAAAGGAATTTAAGGATTATAAACTATGGATTGCTAATTATAATTTTTGGGTCGAATCACCAAAAGTACATTGGGATATTTGGCAATTCTCGGAAAAGGGGAGTGTAAAGGGGATTAAAGGGTTTGTAGATTTAAATATGTATCGTTCGGATATTGAAGATTTAGAGAAGCTAACTATTCCCTATGAATAAATAAAATATATGCTATGGCAACTTTTAAAGAATTAATCGAGAAAAATAATTTGGTGCTGATTGATTTCTCCGCAGAATGGTGTGGACCATGTCAGACGTTAGCTCCAATTTTAAAAGAATTGAAGGGACACTTTGCTGAAACATTAAGTGTTTTAAAAATTGATGTAGACAAGAATAATGTTTTGGCAAGGAGTTTTGCAGTACAGGGTGTACCAACTTTGATTTTATACAAATCTGGTCAACAGGTGTGGCGTCAGAGCGGCCTATTGACCAGAAGTGATTTGATAGCTGTAATTCAGAAATACGCTGATTAATCGATGTTATCAGAAATATCTGAGCTTAGTGTTTTTATTTTAGACATTACGACCTTATCTACACGATTTCCGTCCATGTCAATAACTTCTATACTGTATCCTTTATAATTTATTGATTCTCCTTCAGAAGGAATGTGATCTAAAGATAAGAACACCAATCCACCTACCGTAGTGACATTGGAGATTTCATATTCATCATCTTCTGATAAGTCGATTTCAAATCTTTCGAAGAAATCATCCAATTGATATCGACCATCAATGATGAATGAACCATCTTCACGTTGACGTACAAGTTTAGATCTGTTTTCTTTTGTTTCTTCGTCAAAAGTACCTACTAGATTGCCCAAAATATCTTTTAGTGTAATAATACCTTGAGGGCTTCCATATTCATCGATAACCACAGCTTGTGTAACTTTACTATTTTTAAGTATCTCTAAAACAGTGTATATACCGCTATTTTCGTTAACAAAAGGTGTAGGTAGTATTAACTTTTGGATATCGGGAGTATCATTTTGTAAAAATGCTTTTAACAAATCTTTCGTCGAAATGATACCTTTCATACTATCAAAATTACCATCGCAGACTGGATATTCCGTATGATTGGATTTGAGAATATACTTTTTGATGTCTTCAAATGAATCTTGGATATCTAGATAGGTGATGTCGTTGCGATGTACCATTATGTTAATCGCACGTTTATCACCGATATTAAGTAGTCTGTCTACTAAATCATGCTCAAATCCTTCAATAACACCACTAGTAACACCTTCGTCTACCATGGCTTTAATTTCTTCTTCAGTAACGGTTGCTCCTGAGCTTTTAATATTAAATAAACGAACAATAAAGTCCGTAGAGATAGACAATATCCACACAAATGGTTTTACAACTTTGCTTAGTGTATCCATAGGTATAGCAATAATCGATGCATATTTCTCTGGAATAGCCATACCTATACGCTTCGGTACAAGCTCACCAATTACCAATGAAAAATAAGTGATTATTAATACGACAATACCTACTGATAATGTATCACTATATTCTGCCAAAAAAGGAATTTGTTGTAGAATTTCAGCTATATAAATAGAAATAGATCCACCGGAGAAAAAACCCGTCAAAATACCGATTAATGTAATTCCAATTTGTACGGTGGATAAAAAATGATTAGGAGCATCTTTTAACTTTAGAGCTCTTTTGGCTCCTGCATTTTCATGACTTAATGATTGTAAACGTGCTTTTCTACTGGATACTATGGCAATTTCTGAGGCTGATAAAATACCATTAAGTACCATTAGCACAATAATGACGACTATTTCTGTTAACATAAATAAATTAAAAATCTTCTTTTACGAATATAACAAATTAATTAAGATATTGGGGTTTTAATAAAAAACTATTTCATGCAAACGTTTGATCGAAAAAAACACTTTAATTAATTGTTTGAAATTTTGATATTAGGCATTTATTTGAAAATAACTGCATGAATTTAACCAATGACACATATTTAGAACTGAAAAATATAGTTGCTCAATTTAATATATCAGGAGAAATTTTAAGTATCGAAAAGTTTGGATCAGGACATATTAACGATACATTTAGAGTAAGCTTATACGATTCAGAAACTTTATATTTATTACAGAAAATCAATCATCATATTTTTCCTGATATTGATGGTTTAATGCAGAATATCCATTTAGTCACTAGTCACTTAAAGTCAATACTTAAAGGGAAAGTTGAAGATGTAGATAAACATACGCTATCAATTATTTTATGTATAGATGGAAAGCGTTACTACAAAGATGTTTTAGGGCAGTACTGGAGGGTTTTTATTCTATTGGACAATGTAAAAAGTTATGATATCGTAGAAACTTATCAGCAAGCCTATTCAGGAGGATGTGCATTTGGTGAATTTCAAAAGCAATTATCAACATTAGATGCTAATCAAATAATTGAGGTTCTACCGAATTTTCACAATATTGATTTTAGGTTAGACAATTTGAGCAAGGCAATCGAAGCAAATAAAGCAAATCGTTTGTCAGAAGTAAGTGATTTATTAGCATATATTGATTCACGCAAAGACCGAATGCGAACAGTATTGTTGATGGCAAAAAATGGAGATCTACCATTGCGTATCACGCATAATGACACTAAATTTAATAATGTATTATTGGATCAGCATGATAACGTACAATGTGTAATTGATTTGGATACGGTAATGCCAGGTTATGTGGCCTACGACTTTGGTGATGCTATACGTACTATTATTAATTCGAGTGCTGAGGACGAGAAAGATTTATCTAAAATTGTATTGAATGTGCCTTTGTACCAAGCTTATACAGAAGGGTATCTTAAGGAGGCTTGTGATTTCTTAACCGAAAAGGAAATTGAATCTTTATTTTACGGAGTATTGTTATTACCTTTCATGCAAGCTGTACGTTTCTTAACGGACTATATCGATGGTGATCTTTATTACAAAATTCACTATCTTGATCATAATTTGGTACGTACTCGTGCCCAAATTAAATTAGTCCAAGAATTAGAAGCAAATGAGGATCTCCTTAAAGGAATATTGTACAAAAGTCTATCTCATGTAAATTAGTTAAATGAATACATTACAAGTAAACAAGATTAGCCTTCCATCAATTAATTTTGAGTCATTGCGTTTTGCTTTTAAAGAGCTTGATTGGCACACAATTGATCATGCCCCATGGAAAGTCGAGTTTCCTTATATTCCAAAAGTAAAGTTTCAAATTGCTTATAATAGTGAGTATATTTTTATAAAATACCACGTACAAGAAGAATTTGTAAAAGCTACGTATGTACGCGCCAATGAAAATGTATGGGAGGATAGCTGTGTAGAGTTTTTTGTTTCTTTCGATAATAAGCAATCTTACTATAATTTTGAATTTAACGCTCTAGGAACAGGTTTAATAGGTTATGGTTCTGCCGTAAAGACAGAGCGTAAGCGGCTGACGGCTGAAGAAATAGACAGTGTAGATGTATATACTCAATTGAGTAAAATTAATGGAAAAAAACAGTGGGAGATTAGCTTAATTATTCCGATTACTTTATTTGGAGATAAGAGATTGGAAGGGAGTACTTTCCATGCTAATTTTTATAAATGTGGTGACGAATTGCCAAAACCTCATTTTGTAACTTGGAATACTATTGATTTGCCAAAACCAAATTTTCATAGACCTGATTTTTTTGGAGAGATTAACTTCATATAAGCTAAGCTTAATTAAAATAAGAGCTCTACTATTAGAGTGATAAATTTATAGAGCCATAATTTAAAACATTATGGCTCTATAAATTTATTTTTATTTTGAACAAAATTTACTTGTGTACCCTTGTTGCTTTCATAAATAAAGTCTTGCAAACTGTTGCTATTATATTTTTTAAAATCACCAACTATGACAAGACGCATTTGGTATTGTGTGAATTTTTGTAATATTTCACCAGCCAATTTTGTTTTAAGATTGAAGAATTGTGGAGTTAAATTGCTTTCATCTACAACAATCAAATCATAGCCTTGATAATACAAATCGCCTAATAAAACTAGTGCATCATCTATATTTTGTATTAAGATTTCATCAGAAATAACCTCTGCGAGTTTTTTGTCCTTATAGTTATGAGCTATGATTTTCATGTTCTAATTTATAGTTTACTTTGTTTTGAAAACTTTATAGTTTTCGATGATGTAAACTTTAAGGTCTTCATCAGTAGCTGTTTCTATAAATTCAACTGAAGGACGGAATCTTTCTCTAAAAAGTGTAATTTCTGTATCTTTTAGGGGTAATAAAGATCCTATTAAATGTTTAGTAAATCGTCGGTCAATTTTTCTTGCTTGATACTCCTCATAGAGTATATCTTCATTTCGTCTAGCATTTTTTGACTCACGACTCAAAAGACGGGAAGGAGAAATCTTAATGCCTCCTTTATTTTTTGGTAATTCTATAATTTTACCGGCATTTTTAGCTCTTTCTAATTCCTTTGATAAGCTATTGTCTGTTAGTCGTTTTACCAATACTTCGTCTATATGCAATATGTTTTCATCCTTATTTAGATATATACGTCGGATATCTTCGTCATAATAAAATATAGTATCAGGCTCATAACCAAAAAGGTTTACTGCAAGATAATCGTTCACCTCTCCATCAATTTTGAACCCCCCATTTCGATCAGATTTTATGATTTCCTGTGTACGTATGTTTTTAATTTCAACATTTTGCAAAGGTATACTAGAATTTAAATCCAATACAAACCCATTAATTTGCTGTGCAATTCCTAAGTACGTTGTACTTAGGAAGACTATTATAAAAGTATATCTTATCATCTATTTTGCTTTCCATGTGTTATTATCTGGATCCATATCAGGAAATACATTACGTGGGTCCAATAGAATCTTTGCTAATTTTTCTGTGGTGTTTATTTTAAATGTCCACACTTTATTTCGTTCCCAAATTTCTACAGGTAATTTAATAGTTAATTTCTTACCGCTTGCTGTAGTAGCTTCTACTTCAATAGGCATAGGCATTTTACCTAAATTCTGAACAGTTATCAACGCTCCCTTTGTTTCATCCAAATCTACGTAACGAACCTCTGAAATTGCCTGATCCATTTGCCAATTATTTTGAAACATACTTCTCCAATACCAATTTAAGTTTTCACCTGTTTCATTTTCTATGGTGCGAAAGAAGTCATTAGGTGTGGGGTGTTTATATGCCCAGTATTCAATATATTTCTTGAATGCTTGATCAAAGCGTTCAATGCCTATAATTTCCTCTCGCAATACCCGTAATGCATACGCGGGCTTGTAATACGCTAAATAGCCAATGTGTCTTTCACGCATGTTTTGAGGTGAGTTTGTTACAGCCTCAAGCGAAGGGTTGAATAAAGCTTGTGTTAAGCTATTTTTACTACCATAACGCATATTATATTCACCTTTGTTAAAGTGCTGCGTAGAAATCTCGTTTATGAAAGTATTGAAACCTTCATCCATCCAAGCATGTAATCTTTCATTACTACCTACAATCATTGGAAACCAGTTGTGTCCAAATTCGTGGTCTGTTACCCCCCATAAATCTCCGCCTTTTGCATTGTATCCACAAAAAGAAATTGCAGGATACTCCATACCACCGACATTAGATGCTACGTTGATAGCAACAGGGTAGGGATATTCTAGCCATTTTTTTGAGTAATGTTCTATAGAGGCTTTCGTGTATTCTGTTGATCTTTCCCAGCCATTTTTACCGTTACTTTCTTCCGGATACAGGGATAAAGCTAAACTTGTTTTACCAGATGGTAAGTTTATTTTAGCAGCATCTACTATGAATGAATTGGAAGAAGTCCATGCCACATCATGTGCATTTTCCAATCTGTACTTCCATGTTAATTGTTTTGCATTTGGACGCGAGTTTTTATTCGTTACCTCTGAAAGAGGGCGGATCATTATGGTTTTGTTCGAATTTTTGGCTTCATTGTATCTTTCCAATTGTTGTGCTGTCCAGACTTCAGAGGGATTTAGTAATTCTCCACCTAACGCAACGATATGATCTGCGGGAGCTGAAATCTCTACGTTAAAATCGCCAAATTCAAGGTAAAATTCACCGGGGCCGGTGTAAGGTTGAGTGTTCCAGCCTATGATATCATCGAATACGCAAATACGCGGATACCATTGAGCTATTGAATATATTTTACCATTTTTGGTTGGAAGAATTCCAGTTCTATCAGCGCCGTACTCAGGGATTGCGAATTCGAAATCCATTGAAAAGGTAACTTTTCCTCCTTTTGCCTCCAAAGGTTTTGAGAGGTTAATACGCATTCTTGTATCTGTAATGACATAGTTTGTTGTCATTACATTATTAATTTTTACATTTTGTAATGAATATCCACCTTCAAATGTACTCGATGTACTCCCATATCTACTTTCTGTCAAAGGTAAGGTTGCTTGTCCGCGAGATTTTGAATTAAATAAGTTTTGGTCCAATTGGAACCAAACAAAATCTAAAGCCTCGGGACTATTATTTGTATAGGTCATTATTAATGTACCTTTGATTCGATCAGTTTTATCATCTAAGGTCGCTTTAATATCGTAACTAGCTGCATTTTGCCAATACTGAGGGCCTGGTTTTCCACTGGCAGATCGATATGCCGTACCATCTGAGGTGTAAAAACCTGGTCCAAATGCTTCTGTATAATTGTATTCACTAGTTGTTTGACCAATTAATATTTGTGCAGATAATAGGCCGAAACTTAATAAAATGTATTTTGAGATACTTTTAATCATGGTTACAAAAGTTTTTGTTGGTAAATCTGTTCATCAAAACCTAGAATCAAATCATTCTTTAGCTCTATGAGGGGGCGTTTTATCATGCTATTATTAGCTAGAAGTACTACACGAGCTGATGTTTCATCGATTACAGCGGCTTGTTGTTCGGTCGTAAGTTTCTTCCAAGTGGTACCCTTTTTATTAACTAACGACTCCCATGAAATTAGTTTTTGCCATTCATGCAATTTAGACTCCTGTGCAGGTTCTTTTTTGTAATCGTGAAAAGTAAATTCAATATTATTGGCATTTAACCAATCGAGCGCTTTTTTGACGGTGTTACAGTTTTTTATTCCGTATACGTGTAGCATAGTGTAATAGTTTTTATTTACTATAAAAGTAATGATAATTTAATTTGTGTGGAATCTAAATTGCGAAGAATATTTAGTTATTTGTCTTCTGATTTTTAAGAAGTAAGTAGTTACTTCTTTGATGGTTTATTTATCAGATGGTTAGGTTGATGGTGTTTAATAGGAACAAATAGTTAGTGTATTTTTTACACTATTATTTTTTTTAATCATAAAAAAAATATATTTTTATAACTTCATTAAAAATAATACAAAAATGAGCCTAAAAGATTATAAAGGTGTTTTGACAGGGGATCAAGTTCAAGAGTTATTTGAAATTGCCAAAAAACACAAATTTGCTTTACCTGCTGTTAATGTAATAGGAACAAACTCTATTAACGCAGTATTAGAAACAGCAAAAGCTGTAAACTCTCCAGTAATTGTTCAGTTGTCTAATGGTGGTGCACAATTTTATGCGGGTAAAACATTAAACAACGATGGATTGAAAGCATGTATTTTGGGTGCTGTTTCAGCAGCTCAACATGTTCATTTATTAGCAGAGCATTACGGTGTTGCAGTAATATTGCATACAGACCATGCTGCTAAAAAATTACTTCCTTGGATTGATGGTTTATTAGATGCTGGTGAAAAATTCTTCGCACAAAACGGTAAGCCTTTATTCTCTTCGCACATGTTGGATTTATCTGAAGAGCCAATTGAAGAAAATATCGAAATTTCTGCTAAATACTTAGCACGTATGAAGCCACTAGGTATGACTGTAGAAATCGAATTGGGTGTAACAGGTGGTGAAGAAGACGGTGTTGATAATTCTGATGTGGATAGTTCAAAATTATATACTCAACCAGAAGAAGTTGCTTATGCTTACGAAGAATTATCTAAAGTTTCGGATAAATTTACAGTAGCAGCTGCTTTTGGTAATGTACACGGTGTATATAAACCAGGTAATGTAAAATTACAACCAGTTATTTTGAATAATTCACAAGAATATATTCGTGAGAAATTCAACTTGACTGCTGAAAAGCCAGTTAACTTCGTTTTCCATGGTGGTTCAGGTTCATCTCCAGAAGAAATTGCTGAAGCAATCTCTTATGGTGCAATCAAAATGAACATCGATACAGATATGCAATGGGCTATGTGGGATGGTGTTCGTGCATACGAAGCTAAAAACCACGATTATTTACAGTCACAAATCGGTAACCCAGAAGGTGAAGATTCACCAAACAAAAAATATTACGATCCACGCGTATGGTTACGCAAAGGTGAAGAGGCTTTTGTTACACGTTTGACGCAAGCATTCGAAGAATTAAACGCTATTGACGTTAATAGCAAATTATAATACCAAACATTCTATATAAGTAGAAGGGTTATTGATTGAACATCAATAACCCTTTTTTACTGTCGTAAAAATCTCCCAGTACCATGCATTTTACTGCGTATTTCTTCATATAAATACAGTATATTTGCTTTTTAATTTGAAGGCATAAAACCTGTATGAAGCATATACGTAATTTTTGTATTATAGCACACATTGACCACGGTAAAAGTACCTTGGCGGATAGATTATTAGAGTACACAAACACTATCACACAACGAGAAGCGCAAGCGCAACTTTTGGATAATATGGATTTGGAGCGTGAACGTGGTATCACAATCAAAAGTCACGCGATACAAATGGATTATATCCAAGATGGCGAAAAGTATACATTTAATCTTATTGATACGCCTGGACACGTGGATTTCTCGTATGAGGTATCTCGTTCTATCGCGGCGTGCGAAGGTGCGCTATTGATTGTGGATGCTTCACAAGGTATTCAAGCACAGACTATTTCCAACTTGTATCTAGCAATGGAGCATGATTTAGAAATCATTCCTATTCTAAATAAAATGGATTTGCCAGGCGCTATGCCAGAAGAGGTAAAAGATCAAATCGTGGATTTGATAGGAGGTAAACGTGAAGATATTATTCCTGCTTCGGGTAAAACTGGTTTGGGAATTCCAGATATTTTAAGAGCAATCGTAGAGCGTGTTCCTGCACCTGTTGGTGATCCAGAAGCACCACTTCAAGCTTTGATTTTTGACTCGGTATTCAACTCATTCCGTGGTATCATGGCTTATTTCAAAGTGGAGAATGGCGAAATTCGTAAAGGCGATAAAGTAAAATTTATTGCTACTGGTAAAGAATATTTTGCAGATGAAGTCGGTACGTTGAAGCTAAATCAAGTCGCTAAGGATGTTATCAAAACTGGTGATGTAGGTTATATTATTTCGGGTATCAAAGAAGCACGTGAAGTAAAAGTCGGGGATACCATTACACATAAGGATCGTCCAAGTACAGAAGCTATTAACGGATTCGAAGAGGTAAAACCAATGGTTTTTGCGGGTATTTATCCTGTTGATACTGAAGATTACGAAGAATTGCGTGAATCCATGCATAGATTGCAATTGAATGACGCTTCATTGGTTTTCGAACCAGAATCTTCTGCTGCATTGGGATTTGGTTTCCGTTGTGGTTTCTTGGGGATGCTTCACATGGAGATTATCCAAGAGCGTTTGGAACGTGAATTCAATATGACTGTAATTACTACGGTTCCCAACGTATCTTACAAAGCCTATTTAACCAAAGATAAAGAGGAAGTTATCGTTCACAATCCTTCAGATTTGCCTGATCCATCGAAATTAGATGCAATCGAAGAGCCATATATTAAAGCTAATATTATTACAAAAGCTGAGTTTGTTGGTCCGGTAATGTCACTTTGTATCCAAAAACGTGGTACCATAGTGAACCAATCATACTTAACATCAGATCGTGTTGAATTAGTTTTTGAAATGCCAATGGGAGAAATTGTATTTGACTTTTATGATAAATTGAAAACGATTTCTAAAGGATATGCTTCTTTTGATTACCACCAAATTGGCTATAGACAATCGGATTTGGTCAAATTGGATATTCGTTTGAATGACGAACCTGTGGATGCATTATCGTCATTGATTCACCGCAGTAATGCATACGATTTTGGTAAGAAGATTTGTGAAAAATTAAAAGAACTTTTACCACGTCAACAATTTGAAATTCGTATCCAAGCTTCTATTGGTGCGAAAATCATTGCTCGTGAGACTATTTCAGCATTACGTAAGGATGTAACTGCTAAATGTTATGGTGGTGATATTTCTCGTAAGCGTAAATTGTTGGAGAAACAGAAAAAGGGTAAAAAACGTATGCGTCAAGTGGGTAACGTAGAGATTCCACAATCGGCGTTTATGGCTGTTTTGAAATTAGACTAAATTAAATCAACCTATAAAAATTATAAAAGCATGAAATTATTAGACGGTAAAGAAGTATCCGCTAAGATTAAAGAAGATATTAAAAGAGACGCATCAGAATTCACTGCTGTTGCTGGACGTCGACCACATTTGGTTGCTATTTTGGTGGGAAATGACGGTGGTAGCGAAACATACGTAGCTAGCAAAATGCGCAATTGTGAGCTGGTGGGTTTTGAATCGACTAACATCCGTTATGGTGTTGATATTACCGAAGAAGAATTAATTGCTAAAATCGAAGAAATCAATAAAGATGAAAATATAGATGGATTAATTGTTCAGCTACCTTTGCCTAAACATATTGATCCTGATAAGATTACGGAAGCTATTGATTATAGAAAAGATGTTGATGGTTTTCATCCGATCAACTTAGGTCGTATGCAACGTAACTTACCATGTTTTATTCCAGCAACACCTTATGGTATCATGTTGATGTTGGAACATTATGGTATTGATACAGCAGGTAAGCATGCGGTTGTGGTAGGTCGTAGTAATATTGTGGGATCTCCAATGAGTATTTTATTGGCTCGTAATAGTAATCCTGGTAACTGTACAGTAACATTGACACATAGTCGTACAGCAGATTTAAAAACTGAAGTACTTCGTGCTGATATAATCGTGGCTGCTATAGGTAAGAAAAATTTTGTTACTGCAGATATGGTTAAAGATGGTGCAATCGTAGTCGATGTGGGTATTAATAGAGAAAATTCTACAGAAACAAAATCTGGTTTTAAATTGTATGGAGATGTTGATTTTGAAGAAGTTTCTAAAAAAGCATCATGGATTACACCTGTACCGGGTGGAGTAGGGCTTATGACCATCGTAGGATTATTAAAAAATACATTAGAGGCGGCTAAAGGCACAATCTACAGTAAATAATTTATCGTTATTTGGCATAAATTTTGCGCTTAAGTCACAGTTAATAATTTTTAAACTTAATAAAAATGAAAAAAATTGCACTATTAGCTGTTATGGCAGGCGCGTTAATATTTACGGCTTGTAATAATACTCCTTCGAAAGATAAAAATGCGGATGGCGAGGTTACTGCTGGTGAGCATTTAGACCATGCCCATGAGCACTTAGATGATGCTGCACATAAGGCGGCTCATGATGCTGAAGAAAATTATAATAAAGCAAAAGCTGATTTGGATGCTGCAATCGCTAAAGGTGATAAAAAGGCCGAAGAAGCTGCACGTAAAACTTTAGCTGATGCAGAAACAGCTTGGAATAAAACAAAAGCTGATGTGAAAGCTGCGGGTGAAAAAGTTGAAGAGGGATTCAATAATGCCGTTGATGCCACAAAAGATGCTGCAAATAAAACTGGTGAAGCTATCGAAAATACAGCTGAAAAAGCTGGAGATAAAATTGAATCTGGAGCAAAAGCTGTAGGTGACGCAGCAAAGGATGCGGCTAACAAAACTGAAGCTGCAGCGAAAGAGGCTGCTCAAAAAACAGAAGCTAAGGCTAACAAATTGAAAGAAGCTTTAAAAAACTAAGTAAATAAAAAATATTTGTTAAAGCGTCTATCAAACGATAGACGCTTTATTTATTTTTGGGGTATGGATAAGGAAAAAATTTTGAGCGCATGCTTTACAATTGTGGATCAGAAGATAGTGCAGGTCGATTTGGGGATTCAAGATGCAAACCAAAGTTTGCAAGATGATACAAAGAGTAGTGCTGGAGATAAATATGAAACAAGCCGTGAAATGATTCAGCAAGACTTGAATCGTTATGAACAGCAGTTAAAAGTTTTAAATCAGGATTTGGATATTTTGACGCGAATCAAAAATCAGAAATTAGATGTACAAAAGTCTGGTCTGGGTTCGCTTGTTCAAACAGATAAAGGTTTTTATTTCTTAGCCATTAGTATTGGTCAGATCATCATAGATGACCAAAAAGTATTTTGTATTTCTACTGCATCACCTATTGGGAAAATTCTTTTAGGAAAAGCTATTGGTGAAAGTTTTGAGTTTAATGGTACGAAACAAGTGATTAAGGCTCTATATTAATTCAAAATCTTATTTTAATATTTTAAACGGTTGATTTTCTGCTATTTATGATTGATCTGCTAGCATTAAATCTTTAATTATAGTTAAAACCATAAAGATTATAGCAAAGCAAAAGAACATATGTCCCATAAGGAATATTGTTCTTTTTTTTCTTGGTTCTTCTCTCTTAATGTTGCTTTTCCAACTATAATATAAGCCTAAGGGGGCAAGAAGTAATGTAAGTATAACCGGAAAAATCGTTATCAACTCAACTAATATTAAATACTCCTCTCTAAACGGCTGAATTCATTGATTTATTAGGATAGATAAGAGTAAGTATATAGTGTATATTTTAAAAATCTTTATTGATTTAATTAAATTAGGATTTTCAACTTTCTCTTTAATTTTCATATTATTAAATTAATCAAATTTACCCAACTGTCCTAATAAGCCAGTTAATCCGCCAGTATTAACAAAAAGTATTTTACTTCCTACTGCGAAAACATCTTTTTGAATTAAATCATGTAAGGCATACATAGCCTTGCCTGTGTAAGTAGGTTCTATCATAACTCCTGTTGCTTGAATATAGTTTTTTATAAAATCTATAAGTTCCGGTTTTACTTTTGCATATCCGCCAAAGTGATAATCAAGATGTAAAGTGATTTGATCAGTGGGCGCATTGTATTTAGCGATTTCATCTAAGATAAAACCACCATTTTTCAAAACAGGAACAACATGTAATTGCGTTTTGAGTTCACTATCGGCAATTCCTTGGGATATCCCAGCAACTGTAGTTCCCGTTCCAGCTGCACAAAATATGTGATCATATTTATTTGTTAATTCATCGATAAGTTCTTTACAACCATAAGTTGCTTCTAAACTTGCGCCACCTTCGTCAATGAAAAAGCATTCTGTTTTGTTCTCTAAATTTTCAAATAGGAGATTCTTATCTTTATACTCTTCGCGAGAAATAAATCTCAATTCCATACCAAAGAGTTTACACATGTCTAACACAGGATTAGATATATCTTCTCCTCTAACAAAAGAGATAGTTTTATATTGATATGTAGCACCAGCGCAGGCTGTAGCTAGTAAGTGGTTAGACCAAGCCCCTCCAAATGTTACTATGATTGATTTATTTTCTCTCTTTGCTCTTTCCAGATTATATTTTAATTTCCGCCACTTATTACCTGATATGAATGGATGAATCATATCATCTCTTTTTAGGTAAACCTCTAGATTTTTCAAACTATAAAGAGGATGTTCAATCTTCTGCTCAGGACTATAAATATGCATGAAAAACACTCATTTTATTTTAAAAATCATCCTAAAAACATAATCCGTATATAATCAATGATTTTGCTTTTTGGGCTGTTCAAAGTTAATAGATTTTGGCTTATTTCCTGTACTTTTGTAATATGTCCGAAGATTTAGAATTAATCGAACAAGAAGAGCAAGAATTATTTGAGCACATTCGTATCGTAGTCGAAAAAGGTGTTTCTATGATACGTGTGGATAAATTCTTGATGAATAGAGTTGAAAATACATCTCGTAACCGTATTCAGAATGCAATTGATTCTGGGTCAGTGTTAGTAAATAGCAAGCCTATAAAGGCAAGTTATAAAATCAAGCCTTTAGATGTTGTTACAATGGTGTTGCCTGATCCACCTCGCGATACCGAAGTCTATCCAGAGAATATTCCATTAGATATATTTTATGAGGATGATGATGTATTACTAGTCAACAAAGAAGCTGGTATGGTAGTACATCCAGGATTTAATAATTATACAGGTACATTAGTTAATGCATTAACTTATCATTTGAATCAATTACCAACTTTAGCCGGGAATACTGGACGTCCTGGTTTGGTTCATAGAATCGATAAGGACACGTCTGGTCTAGTAATTATTGCCAAAAATGAATGGGCAATGACCTACTTGGCAAAACAGTTTTTCGAGCACACGATTAATCGTCGATATATAGCCCTAGTATGGGGAGATATTGCTGAAGATGGTACAGTATCAGGATATATTGGCCGTGATTTAAAAGATCGTCGCGTCATGTCCATGTATGAAGATGAAGAAAAGGGAAAATGGTCTGTTACACATTATAAGGTGCTAGAACGTTTAGGCTATGTTACTTTAATAGAATGTCAATTGGAAACAGGGCGAACACATCAAATACGCGCACATATGAAATCAATAGGTCATCCATTGTTTGCTGATGCGATGTATGGTGGTGATAAAATTTTAAAGGGGCAGGCATTTAATAAATATAGGCAGTTCGTAGAAAATTGTTTTACTATTCTACCTAGGCAAGCACTTCATGCCCGTCTACTAGGTTTTGTACATCCAGTTAGTAAGAAACGGATGAATTTTGAAGTTCCTATGCCACAAGATATGCAACTTGCAATAGATAAATGGAGAGCATACGCTGAGCATATTAATAGTTAATTAAGATATTTTATGCCGATACATTATATTAATTTTAATGGAGCAATAGTTCCTGAGGATTCGAAATTATTAGCTGTTGATAATCGTGGTTTTCGCTATGGTGATGGATTGTTCGAGACAATGCTGTATCAAGGTGGAGAAATTCGTTTTCTACATTTTCATGTAGAACGATTGCAGCGTAGTATGCAAAAAATTCAGTTGGAGCAGTATACCATGTTTGACGAGTATTTCATAAAAAAAATTACAGATGAATTAATTCGTAAGAATAATATGGTTGGTCAACGTGTACGCGTGCGCTTAGGTGTATATCGTGACGGTGCAGGTATTTATTCACCATTAAGCAATAAGCCAGCATATGTATTAGAAATTCAGAAAATTGATATTCAAGTACGTGATAAGAAAGTAGGTTTGATTGTTGATTTGTATACTGAAATAAAAAAACCTTTCAGTGATTTATCAGAATTGAAATCCAATAATTCGTTGGTTTATGTTTTAGCAGGAAATTATAAGAAAAAATTTGATTACGACGACGTTTTCATTTTAAATCAAGATGGTTTTTTATGTGAGGCATTGACTTCCAATATTTTTGTTTATTTTGATAAAGTACTTTATACCCCAGCACTAAATCAAGGTTGTATAGATGGTGTGATGCGCCGTGTAGTAATGGATATGGCTGCTGATGAAGATATTTCAGTAGTGGAAGCACAAATCAGTCCTGAAGTGATGAAAAAGGCGGATGAATTGTTTTGTACAAATGCTGTTCAAGGCATTCAATGGGTAATGGGGTATAAGCAGAAGCGTTATTTCAATAAATTATCACGCATACTGCAAGAAAAATTACAAAACTGGAATTATAATAAAGAAGTTTAAATAGTATTTTTTTGCAAAAGTCATTCTTTTGTTGAAAATATCTTATATAATAGAGTTGTGACGAAAGTTTGTTCGTGCTAAGTAGGTATTTGCTTATTTTTGTCTTTAATTATTTTCATCATTGATAGATGAAAATATAATTTTTTATTCATGGAATTAAAATTAAAACGCCCGTTGGCATTTTTCGATTTAGAAACTACAGGTGTTAATATCGCTACAGACAAAATTGTTGAATTATCTATATTGAAAGTCAATGTAGATAATTCGGAAGAGGTATATACAAGAAGAGTAAATCCTGAAATGCCTATTCCAGCAGAATCGTCAATGTTCCATGGGATTTACGATGAAGACATCAAGGATGCTCCAAAGTTTAGAGATTTGGCAAAAGAAATCGCTGAATTTATAAATGACGCTGATTTGGCTGGATATAACTCCAATAAGTTTGATGTTCCAATGTTAATGGAAGAATTTCTGGCAGCAGGAGTGGACTTTAGTTTAGAAGGTCGTTCTTTCGTCGATGTTCAAAATATTTTCCATCAGATGGAACAACGCACCTTGAAGGCAGCTTATAAATTTTACTGTGGTAAATCCTTGGATAATGCGCATCAGGCAGAAGATGATGTACGTGCAACATATGAAGTGCTGAAGGAACAGTTGACAAAATACGAAAATGAAAGTTTTACTGATAAACATGGAGAGGTTTCCTATCCAGTAATTAATGATGTAGAAGCTTTACATAAATTCACCAATTTAACAAAACCTGTTGATTTTGCTGGAAGATTTGTATATGATGAGCAGGATGAAGTATGTATTAATTTTGGGAAGCACAAAGGGAGAAGATTAACTGATGTTTTTGAATCTGAGCCAAGTTATTATGCATGGATGCAGAATGGCGATTTTCCATTGTACACAAAGCGTATCCTCCAAAAACTTTGGAATGAATACAAAAATGAAAAAAGCGCACAAAAGCAACAGGGCGATAAGGCTATAAAAACAGAGTCGTCAAAACCCAAAGTAGATGATAATCCCAAGCCTATCACAAATGATATGCTTGCTAGTTTGCAAAATAAATTTGGTAAATAATAAATCTAAATATACATAATGAATAAAGAGCAAGTTTCAGAACATGTTAGTTGTTTGATAATCGGATCTGGACCTGCAGGTTATACTGCAGCAATATATGCAGCTCGTGCTGATTTGAAACCTGTTGTATATACAGGAATTGTACCAGGCGGACAGTTGACGCAAACTACAGAAGTAGATAATTTTCCGGGATATCCAAAAGGTATTACTGGACCTGAATTAATGGAAGATTTGAAAAACCAAGCAGAGCGCTTCGGCACACAAGTTCGTTTTGGATATGCTACAAAAGTAGATTTTTCAAAAGACGGTGGTATCCATTATGTAGAAATTGACGGTAAAACTGTTATCTCAGCAGATACAGTAATTATTTCTACAGGTGCTACTGCAAAATGGTTAGGTATAGAATCAGAACAAAAATACAATGGTTTTGGTGTATCTGCATGTGCTGTCTGTGATGGTTTCTTTTTCAAAGGCCAAGATGTGGCTATTGTTGGAGCTGGTGATACAGCAGCTGAAGAGGCAACGTACTTGGCAAAATTATGTCGTAAAGTATATATGTTGGTTCGTCGTGATGAATTCCGCGCTTCTAAAGCCATGTATCATCGCGTAACCAATACTAAAAATATTGAAATATTATATAATACAGAGACAGAAGAAATCTTAGGCGATGGTCAAGTAGTTACAGGTGTGCGTGTCAAGAATAACCAAACAAATGCAATTACTGATTTAGATGTAACTGGATTTTTCGTTGCAATCGGTCATAAGCCAAATACAGAACTATTCAAAGGAATCTTGGATATGGATGAAACAGGTTACTTGATTACACAACCTAATGTGACTGCTACTAATATTCCAGGTGTATTTGCTTCAGGTGATGTTCAGGATAATGTGTATCGTCAAGCGATTACGGCAGCGAGTACAGGTTGTATGGCAGCTTTAGAGGCTGAAAGATACTTAGCAGGAAAAGAAGATCACTAAACACTATTATATAATATAAAAAAAGAGCTCGAAATTAATTTTCGAGCTCTTTTTTATGAAGTTTTTTCTCCTTCTTTGCTTTGATAAGATAATAACTAATATATAGCAAAAGTAACCAAACAGGAATCAGTTCAACAGAAATCTTCAAATCTGTCAACCACATCATTCCCAATACTCCAAATAGGAATAAAAGAGTTAGATAATTACTAATCGGATAAAACAAGCTTGGAAATTTAGTTGTTTTATTCTCCTTTATCTTATGTTTTTTGAAATGTAAATGTGTCCAAGCAATCATTATCCAGTTAATAACTAAAGATGACACCACTAACGACATTAATATGCCAAGTGCTTCCTCTGGCATTATTTTGTTGATAATTATACAAAGACCTACAAAAGCAGCTGATACCATCAACGCAGCCACTGGGGCGTGATTTTTGTTTAATTTCTTTAAAAATTTCGGTGCATTTCCTTGTTCAGCCAAGCCATACAGCATGCGTGAATTACTATAAACACAACTGTTATAAACAGATAATGCAGCTGTTAATACGATTATGTTTAATACATTGGCAATGATACTCATGAAGTCATATGTTTTGCCAAAAAGAGTGAAATTCTTGTCGTTAAGAATATCAAATACAGCAACAAAAGGACTTGTATCCGCAGTAATTGTTCTCCAAGGCATTAAAGAAAAAAGGATAAATAATGCACCAACATAGAAAATAAGAATGCGTATCAATACTTGATTTGTAGCTTTAGGGATATTTTTTTCTGGATTTTCTGCTTCGGCAGCAGTAATACCTACCAATTCTAATCCACCAAAAGAAAACATAATAATCACTAGGGCGGCTAATAAACCTTGAAAGCTGCCATCTGGATTCTGTTCAAACCATCCTTTAGGAAAAAAACCACCATCATTTACTAAATTTTGTACAGTCGCCTGATCACCCTCAGCGCCCGATATTAATAGATATAATCCAAAAATAATCATAGCTATAATTGCAGAAACTTTGATAATTGAAAACCAAAATTCAGTTTCTCCATAAACTTTAACTGATGTCAAGTTTAGCGCATTTATAACAATAAAAAAGAATAGGCTAGAAGCCCACAAAGGTATTTCAGGCCACCAAAACTGAATATATATACCTATAGCGGTCAATTCAGCCATACTTACAAGAATATATAGAACCCAATAGTTCCACCCAGATGCATAGCCGGCGAATGGACCCCAATATTTATTGGCAAAATATGAGAAACTTCCAGAAACTGGTTCATCCACAATCATTTCACCTAATTGTCTTAGGATGAAAAATGCAAAAATACCTGCTATCGCATAGCCTAAAATTACAGATGGACCAGCTAATATCGCTGCTTTTCCAATTCCCAAAAATAAACCTGTGCCGACAGCACCCCCAATTGCAATCAATTGGATATGTCTATTGCTTAATCCTCTTTTTAGTCCCTTTTCTTTGTTTTCGTCCACTTTAATAAGCTTATTTTGTGTTTTTACTATTTACAAATCCAATTATTTCATCCCAATATGTCCCTGGTTTTCTATAGTATAATAGAACTTGGTATTCATTTTCTGTATCATAATGAGAACCTGAGAATTTGTCAGAAATAATTTTATCATTATTTTTCAACACATATTCATAGTTATAAATGCCTTGTTTCAATAATTGGGTAGTCTCCCAAACTTTAGCAGTTATATTGAAAATTAGTTTGTTTTTTGAATTTGTATTAAAATTATTAAATCCACCTACAAGGTAGATATCTCCTTTAATATTTGCGGAATCTTTAAGTGAAAATTGTGTATTTATATAATCACTTTGGATATCTTCCATTTCAAAATCAATATTTCGTATAAAAAAACGTCCATTTTCATCAGGTTTTAAATAGTATTTCGTTGCTGAGGTATTGTCATCAATATCTAATTTAGCTTGAAATATAGTGTCAATGAAAATTCGTTTTACATTTGCGGAAGTATTTCTTGTACTTCTTAGATCTATCATTCTAAACTCATTATTACCTTTGAACTCAAATGTATTTGGAAGTGTATAGCAGATTTTTTTTGATGAAATAGAAGAGGGGCTGTTAACTTTTTGATACATATCCATTCGTTGATTCTGAAAAGCACGAATATGTAAATTCATAGACGGATTTACAATATCATTGAAAGAATTAACTATAATATTAATCTTTTGATTTTCAGCTTTTAGATTTGACATCATTGAAGGTATGAACTCAATATCCAAAACTGCACTTTTGGTTAATACATACAACTTTCTTGAAAATAATAACCTCGACTTATCCGCATCTTCATATACTTTCAAAAGATAATTTCCAGCAATCTTTGGCCGCATATTTTCATTTGGAAATTTAAAAGTATAATGAGTATAGGGAACTTTTGTGTTTTCTGAAGACTGTATTGTGTATATTCTATCTTCCTCATATCCTATAAGATAATCTATAACAGGAACACGACTTGATGACCAGTCCGCATTACAGTGTTCGATACTATAATAAAATGATCGAATATCAGCCCTTAAATCATCAAAAGATATTGTTAGATAATCTCTGTTGTCTAATTCAAGAACTGGGAATAAACCTTCATTATCATTCAAGTTTATACGTACAGATTTTATAGCATTATTATATTCAAAATTATCGTATAAAAGGGTACTTTTTGGAGTCCGTAAAACATTACCATTCCCTTTAGTACGACTTTGTGCGTAAGAAAATACATTTATTAATAATAATACTATGCTAATAATAAATGATTTATATTGAATCATTTAAAGTATTTGGTTATTTCATTTGAACAATTCTGTCTACTACATAAACGGTGTTGCCACGCCAAGGAAGTGCGCCTTTATATTCTTTGTAATGTAAATCGAAAAATTTACCACTATTACTTTCTAAAATATTATAAACTGAATCGCTTTCCACAGAAAATATAAATTCATTACTCGTAATAACTCCACTTCGGCCGCCACCGCCAAATCCCTCTTGGATCAATTTACCTTCATAAGTCTTGAACAAATTTCCTTTTTTGACGGCATAATTTAAATATCCAGATTTGACGCCTTCACCAAATACAAAATAGTATTTCCAATAGACGATTCCTCCAGAAATTAAGAGTACAACTAATAATAGCCAACCAAAGAATGTTTTCATTTTAGAACTTGCTTTACTTGCATTTGTGGACAATTCACTCATAATAGTCAGATTTAATTATATAAATATAAAACATAGATTTAATATTTATTGTTTCTTAAATCAATAAATTATTAAAATATTCTTAATAAGAAAGCTCCATCTAAATAGATGAAGCCCTCTAATAATACATTTACCTGAATATTATATTGCTAATTTAGTAATTTCTTCTTTAATTTTCTGCTTTGTTGCTAAACTAATTGAAACTAATGGCAATCTTACATATTCTTTTCCAAAACCTAATTCTTCTAAAATATATTTTACACCGCAAGGATTTCCTTCAATGAAGCATAGGTCTGTTATATACAAAAGTTTATTGTGGTAATTTCTAGCTTCAACAAAGGCTCCTTCACTGCATAGCTTGGTTAATGTACTAACGAAGCTTGGGTAGGCATTTCCAACTACAGAAATAATACCGACTGCACCCATTGCCATCATAGGTAGGGTACCTGGATCATCACCAGAAATTAACATAAAATCGTCAGGCTTGTCCCTAAGAATCTCCGAGAATTGTGCAAAATTTCCTGATGCTTCTTTGATAGCAACTATATTATCAAAATCATTTGCCAAACGTAATGTTGTTTGAGCTGTCATGTTTGAGCCAGTTCTACCAGGAACATTGTATAATATTATAGGTAGTTGTGAAGCTTCCGATATTGCTTTATAATGTTGGTATATACCTTCCTGTGTAGGCTTATTATAATAAGGTGAAACTGAAAGGATAGCGCAGTACCCTTCGATATCGAAGTTTTTTATAGTTTCTACGATTTCTTGCGTATGATTACCACCAATACCAGCAACTAATGGAACTCTACCATTTACCTTATCTTTAGTGAATTTCCAAATCTTCTTTTTTTCCTCAGAGCTTAATGTTGCTGTCTCACCTGTAGTTCCTAACGAAACTAAATAATTCATACCCTCTTTAATTTGAAACTCAATTAACTTTCCTAAAGTTTCAAAATCTACACTTCCGTCTGCATTAAATGGAGTAACCAATGCTACACCTGCTCCTTGAATCTCAGTCATTTTGATGTTTAATTTTTTATTATTATTTATTCTTGATTAATCATATTTAATAGTTCCTGTTCTGAAATAATAGGAACGTTTAATTTCTCTGCTTTAGCTAATTTGGAAGGTCCCATTTTATCACCTGCGACCAAATAGTTTAATTTAGCAGAGATGCTACTTATCATTTTTCCACCATGTGATTCTATTAATTCCGTTAATTGCTCACGTGAATAGTCGACAAATACACCGGATATTAAAAAGGTTTTACCAGATAATCCATTACCAGCTAATACAACTTCTTTTTCCTCAATTTCGAAATTCAAGCCTTGAATTTCTAGTTTATTTAATTCTTCCAAATTTGCCTGATCGTGCAAATACGCAAATAGACTTTCTGCTATTCGAATACCTATATCTTGTACAGCTGCAATATCTTCAATGGAAGCTGACTTTATATTTTCTAAAGTTTTAAAATGAATAGCCAATTTTTTTGCAACAGTTTCTCCGACGTGACGTATACCTAAGGCAAATAGAACTTTTTCGAAAGGCTTTACTTTTGATTCTTCGATACCATTTAGCATATTGTCAATAGATTTCTGTCCAAATCTTTCAATATGAACCAATTGATCTCGCTTTTCATGTAACGTATATAAGTCCGAAACATGTCGTACTAAATTCATACGAAATAATGTCTCAATGGTCTCATCACCAAGCCCCTGAATATCCATCATTTTTCGACCGATATAATGTTGTATTTTACCAACTATCTGAGGCTTGCAACCATTTTCATTCGGACAGTAATGTACAGCTTCCCCTTCTTGACGAATTAATTCAGTACCACATTCTGGACATGAGGTAGGATAGAGGATATGTGAAGAATTCGCAAGTCTCTTTTCTGTATACACAGCAATTATTTTTGGAATTATTTCACCACCTTTTTCTACATATACAGTATCACCTTCATACAAATCAAGACGTTCGATTTCATTAGCATTGTGTAAAGAAGCTCTTTTTACGGTCGTTCCTGCTAGTAAAACAGGCTTTAAGTTAGCTACGGGTGTAACTGCACCTGTACGTCCTACTTGATAAGTAACGCTTTTTAATGTGGTTTCAACACGTTCTGCTTTAAATTTGAAAGAAGTAGCCCAACGTGGTGATTTCGCAGTGAATCCTAATTCCTCCTGGTAAGAGTAATCATTTACTTTTATCACTATCCCATCAATATCATATGATAAATCGTGACGTGCTGTGTCCCAATGATGAATGAAATTTAATACATCATTAATCGTAGTGCAAAGTTTACTATGTTCAGAAACTGGAAATCCCCAATTTTTCACTTTGTTTAAACTTTCCCAATGTGTAGAAAATAATTTATTTCTATTATCTAGATATAGAAAGTATAGGAAACAATCCAAAGGTCGTTTAGCAACTTCGGATGAATCCTGCAATTTTATAGTGCCAGATGCGAAGTTTCGTGGATTTGCATAAGTTTGCTCACCATTCTCTTCTCGCTCTTTATTTAAACGTATGAACGCAGATTTGTGCATGAAGATTTCGCCTCTGATCTCAAATAATTCTGGGAAGTCGGCATCCTTTAGCTGGTGTGGTATTTTACGTATGGTTTTTACATTTTGTGTGACATCATCACCCTGTACGCCATCACCACGCGTAATTCCTTGAGATAGTTTTCCATTTTCATAAGTCAATGATATTGAAAGTCCATCAAACTTTAACTCACAGACATATTCAACGGGGTGTCCAATAGCTTTCTGAACACGATTGTCAAAATCACGTAGTTCTTGTTCATTGTAGGTATTGCTCAAGGAGAGCATTGGCCAGCGATGTTGTACTGTTTTGAATTTGCTTGTAATGTCACCACCTACTTTAAGAGTAGGTGAATTGGGATCTTTATATTGTGGGAATTCATTTTCTAGTTTTTCAAGTTCTTTGATTTTTACATCAAAATCAAAATCCGAAATCACAGGGTTTGCCAACACATAATATTGATAATTATATTCGTTTAATTCTACTGTTAATTGTTCGATTTTTGCTTGAATATCTTGGGACATACGCGACTAAATTAGTGAATTTATAATGCTTAAAATAATTTAGAAACCAATATTTTAGAAACCATACCAACCAGGTCAATAGTGTCAAAAACAGTCGTTCTAAGATTTGAGTGTTGTTAGAAATTATTTGCTGATAAGTCTGAGAATTTTTGAATTTTATTCATATAAAAATCCCAAATAATGGATTTTTTATAAAATCCCTTTTTATTCTCTTGAATCAAATATTTTTTACGCTTTTTGGCGTTTTTAAAGAAATTAATGAAAAAATCTTGATGAGCACAACTTACAGCCCAAGCATCTTTATATTTGCCCTGCACTATAAAATGAATTAACGCTAATAAATCTAGCCAAAATCTAATAAAAATAATAGCAATGGAATCTGTAAAGCCAAGATTCTTTTGCAGCATAAATAGATTATTTCTGAAATTTAGGTATGTCTTTTTAGGATTGCTCGTATTGAGTGTTCCACCACCTACATGATAGACCAAACTCGATGGGCAATAACCAATTTTATAACCTGATTTTTTAAGTCTCCAACAAAAGTCGATTTCTTCCATATGCGCAAAAAAATCAGCATCAAACCCTTGCATTTCTTTCCAAGCGGACGATCGAACAAACAATGCAGCTCCAGTAGCCCAGAAAACTTCCTGTTCATCATCATATTGACCTTTATCTTCTTCTACGGTGTGTAATATGCGACCACGGCAGAATGGGTAACCAAATACATCCATATAGCCGCCGGCAGCTCCAGCGTGCTCAAAGTGTGTTTTCTTATGATAAGCGCGAATCTTTGGTTGTGCTGCTGCATAATGGTTTTTCTCCATCATTTCAATGACGGGTTCTATCCAATTTATAGTGACTTCTACATCAGAGTTTAACAAGATGTAATAATCAGCTTCTACTTGTTCCAAAACTTTATTGTATCCACCTGCAAAACCATAATTTAGGTCGTTTTGAATGATACGAACAAGAGGGTAGTTTTCTTTCACAAAAGACAATGAGTCATCAGTTGAAGCATTGTCCCCAACTACAAATTCAATATTAGGATATGTACTATTGTAAACTGATGGCAAAAATTTCTCTAAAAAATACTTTCCATTCCAATTTAAAATAACAACAGATACTTTTGGATAATTCATCATTAATTTGTTCTTCGTTGTCTTTTCCATCTATTGTGTGTCCATAACCAGTATGGTGGATTTTTGCGTATTAAGTCCTCTGTATATTTATTATGAATGTGTGTAATCTCATAAGGTTCATGTTTAGAAGGATCTTCAACCAAAGTCGTGAATTTTGAATAATAGTAGCCTCTTTTTTCTTTGGGTATTATCTCACAGAAAACAATCGGGTTATTAGTCAATTTTGCGATACGCTCTGCTCCAGTATACACTAAAGTTTCTTGATTTAAAAAAGTTAAATAATAATCTGAATCTTGATATACAGGAGTTTGATCTGCAACAAAAACACTAAAGTATGGCTGGTTTTTGAGCTTTACTATATGTCTAAGTATTTGTTTCATAGGTACCATTTGAGCCCCAAATCTAGTCCTTATATTATTAAACACTTCGTTAAAGTTTTTATTATTCAAAGGTTTGTAAATGACTAATTTTGGATATTCAGTCATAAATGATAATCGATGGATTCCCATTTCCCAATTACTATAATGAGATGTTACGCAAATAATGCCACGACCCGCATCAAGATGACGATTTATTTCTTCGGGATTGATTAATTCAACACGTTTTTTCACCTCTTCTTCTGAGATGCTCGCCATTTTAATAGCTTCAACAATTAGATCAGGAAATTTTTTATAGAATATCTTAGCTATCGATTTAATTTCTTGTTCTGATTTTTCAGGAAAAGATTTTCTTAGATTCTTTAAAACTACTTTTTTGCGGTAGCCAAATACATAATAAATCAAAATATACAAAGCATCCGAAAGGAGATACAAAATACCATGGGGTAATAAGGATACACTCCAGAATAAAAATTTAAGGATACTTTTGCTCATTAATCTAACTTGTTTTTAATACTACAAATATCCTCAAATTAACTTATTTTTGCGCTAAATATTAATAAGTAAGTGTAAATATGTCAAATTCAATCATTTTATCAGCGATTTATCTTCCTCCGGTTTCTTATTTTCATGCTATTGCACAAAATGAAGGGGAAATTAAAATTGATAAATATGAGAATTTTCAAAAGCAAACCTATCGTAATCGTACAAAGATTGCCACAGCCAATGGTATTTTGGAATTATTTATCCCAATTCAGCATGGGCGTAAAGAGCGTGTTGCAATGCAAGGTGTAAAAATCAGTTACGACCATGATTGGCAACGCTTACATTGGTCTAGTATACAAACAGCTTACCGTAGCTCACCGTATTTTGAATATTATGAAGATGATTTTAAAGCTTTATATGAGCAGAAGTATGAGTTTTTGTTTGACTTCAATATAGCCCAGCTAGAGCTCATTCTAAAATGCTTGAAATTAAAGCGAACCATATCATTTACAGATTCTTTTGAGAAGTCTTATGATGTTCCTGATTTTAGAAATTCTATTCATCCCAAAAAGGAATCTGCATTTATGAATCCAAAACCCTATTATCAAATTTTTGAAGATAGAAATGGATTTATTCCTGACGTAAGTGTCATTGATTTAATCTTTAATCAAGGGCCACAAAGTAAAAATTATTTGTAATTCATATTTCAAACTCCGAAATAAAACTTTTAGGATTATTTATTGTTATAAAATAATTACTCCTAAAAGTTTCTATGGTTAAAAATATTTTACTGCTATTTAGCTTCGTTTTTTTTGTTCAAATTTGTTTTGCTCAAAAGGGTGCCGATACGATTCATTATCGTAAAGTCTATTATTTTGCTGGCACAGGTTTGGCTTTGCCTATTGGTAAGACAAAAGAAGTATTGTCGCCAAAGCTTTTTGCAGGCAGTATGGGGCTGGATATTTCACTTAAGAATTCCAAATATTATGTATATCCAGCAATTTATACTTTCAAATTCGATTTTGATCAAAAGATTGATGATCCTACATATAATCATACTATAAAAAACGGTAATGCAAGTATTTACATGCTCAGTTTAGCGGCTGGTACACGTAAACAAATGAAAAGATTAAATACATATGTCTATGCAGGTCCAAGTTTTGGCTTAGTTAACGAACCGCGTGCCCAACAGATCGAGTCTATAGTAAATATTAAGTATGATAGTAATTTTGCTGTTGGGGCAAAAGTAGGATTAGGTGCAGACTATAAATTCAAATCTTTTTTTTTAGGAGGAGAGGTAGGGTACATGGGGCATTTTACAAAGATTCAACAAAGGCCATTTCATGCATTAACAATTCTTTTTGGACTTAAATCAGATATTACTCGTTTAAGTGAAAAAGTTGTGGATATTATTACGCCGACTACAAATCCCTAGAGTGTTAAAAATGTGTTAAATTATTTAACTTAAAATACTAATAACGATTTGCGTGCGTTATATATAAGAAATTTAAATTCATAATTTCATATTTAGGTTAATAATTGGTTTGGTAACCCCTATAGCTCTCCGCTTTAGGGGTTTTTTTATTTTAATTTATTTTTAAATGAAATGATTATTGGCACATATTTTGTTTAGATTTACATGAATATAAAATTTTCAATAATTTCATATTTAGGTTAATAATTGGTTTGGTAAACCCTATGCTCCCGCATAGGGTTTTTTTATACTGTAAAATTTTTAAAATAGTATTTTTTATCTTCCTCCGTTATTTCACGGAGCACTTTGCATGGATTTCCTACAGCTATAACATTAGATGGTATGTCTTTAGTGACAACTGATCCTGAGCCAATTACTGTATTTTCTCCTATAGATACATTGGGATTAATGACAGTATTGCCACCTATCCAGACATTGTTTCCTATTGTAACGGGTAATGCATATTCTAATCCTGTGTTTCTTGTTTCTGCATGTATCGGATGTCCTGCTGTATAAATTGCAACATTAGGTCCAAACATGACATTTTCTCCTATAGTGACAGGTGCACAATCCAATATTGTCAAATGATAATTGGAAAAGAAATTATTTCCAATAGTAATATTGAAACCATAATCGCAATAAAAGGGTTGTTCTACACAAAATAAAGTATCAGTCATAGCAAATAAACCTCTAATAAGTGCTTTTCTTTCTTTGTAATTCTTCGGGTCGATTTGATTGTATCGATGACAGGATCTTTGTGCCTCCAATCTGCTTTTTTGAAGTTCTCTATCCGATGCAAAATATGGCTTCCCTGCAATCATTTTCTCTTTTTCGGTCATTGTACACTAGTTATGTCAAATAATCATTGAATATACTTAAAGTCATATTTATTCCATTAATTTAAGTAAAGAATCTGCTATACGTATATATTAAGTATCTTTGGACAATCGAAAAAGTATGGATAAACACGTTTCAAATAAGATTGGTGTCATAGGAAGCGGTAGCTGGGCAACAGCTATGATTAAGATGCTAACTGATAATCAATCAGACAAGGAAGTTTACTGGTGGGTAAGGAAAGATGAAGACATCGAATATATTCAATCCTACAAACATAATCCAAGCTATCTGACTGCTGTTGAGATCAAAATGCCGTTTGAAAATATATCATCAGATGTTAAATATATTGTAAATAATAGTGAAATTATTATTTTAAATACCCCTGCGGCTTATTTAAAGGATGCTTTAAAAGAATTGACTTCGGATGATTTTGATGGTAAAATAATTGTTTCAGCTATCAAGGGTATCATTCCAGATGAAAATCAGATCGTAGGGGAGTATCTAACCCAGACGTACGGCATTCCATTGGAAAATATACTTGTAGTGGGGGGGCCATGTCATGCAGAGGAAGTATCTCAAGAAAAATTATCATATTTAACTTTTGGATGTAATGATTTAAAAAAGGCGGAGATGGTTGCTGGATTCTATCGAAGTCGATATATTAATACAATCATTTCAGATGATATATTGGGTATTGAATATGGTGCTGTATTGAAAAATATTTATGCGCTTGCTGGTGGTATTTGTCATGGCTTAGGCTTTGGGGATAATTTTCAAGCTGTATTGGTATCAAATGCTATTCGTGAAATGGAATATTTCGTGGAAACCATTGACTCTACATCACGAGATATTAATGCCTCAGCCTATTTGGGTGATTTATTGGTGACAGCCTATTCTCAATTTAGTCGTAATAGAACTTTCGGAAATATGATCGGTAAAGGTTATAGCGTTAAGTCCGCTCAGTTAGAAATGAATATGGTGGCTGAAGGATATTATGCATCAAACTGTATCCAAGGTATTATTGCAAGATATGAACTTGATATGCCTATTTGTAATATGGTGTATCAAATTTTGTACAACAATAGTCCTGCACCCAAGGAGGTAAATACATTAGCAAAGAAATTATCATAAAATGATAACTAAAGAACAAATAGCAGAAGCATATAAAGAAATTCAAAACGAAATAACTTATGCTCTTGAAAATTTGGATGGAAAGGCAAAATTTCAAGAGGAAGTTTGGGATCGTGAAGGCGGTGGTGGTGGTAGAACACGCATCATTCAAAATGGTAACGTATTAGAAAAAGGAGGTGTTAATTTTTCAGCGGTGCATGGAAAATTGCCTGAACCTATTAAAAAGGCTTTTGGCGTAACCGAAGATGAATTCTTTGCAACAGGTGTATCTATAGTCATACATCCTAATAATCCTCACGTTCCAATTATTCACATGAATATTAGATATTTTGAGTTAAATGATCAAATTCGTTGGTTCGGTGGTGGTATAGATTTAACACCACATTATGTGGTGGAAGAAGATGCTAAATTCTTTCATCAGCAAATGAAGAATGTCTGTGACAAACACAGTGATACTTTCTATCAAGAATTTAAAACTTGGGCAGACAATTATTTCTTTATTAAACATCGTAATGAAACACGTGGTATTGGTGGGGTTTTTTATGATAAATTGACCCCTGAAAAAACAGGGATGTCCTATGAACAAATTTTTGATTTCTCCTGTGATTTAGGTAGAACCTTTGCGCCAACATATATAGAATTAGTCAATAGACATCGTGAGCAGGAATTTACTTCTCAAGAAAAGGATTGGCAACTGCTAAGACGTGGGCGATATGTTGAGTTTAATTTAGTGTACGATTCAGGAACTAAATTTGGGTTGGAGACTAATGGTCGTATTGAGTCAATATTGATGAGTCTTCCTGCGCAAGCAAATTGGTTTTATGATTATAAAGCTGAAGAAGGTTCAGAAGAACAAAAAACTTTGGATTTACTGAAGAAAAATATTCAGTGGGTATAATTATCAATTATTAATGATAAATTTTAATCGTTTCAAGCTAGATAATGGTTTGACGGTCTTAGTACATGAAGACCACACTACAGCCATGGCGGTAGTCAATATATTATATAAAGTAGGAGCTAGAGATGAATCTCCTGAAAAAACAGGGTTTGCTCATTTGTTTGAGCATTTGATGTTTGGTGGTTCAATAAATATTCCAAATTATGATGCACCATTGCAATCTGTAGGAGGTGAGAACAATGCTTTTACGAGTAACGATATAACCAATTATTACATCACGTTGCCTTCTAATAATTTGGAAACAGCTTTTTGGTTAGAAAGTGATCGTATGTTAAGTTTAGCTTTTACTGATCAAAGTTTAGAGGTTCAACGTCAGGTGGTTTGCGAGGAGTTCAAACAGCGATATCTTAATCAACCTTATGGAGATGTGTGGCTGAAACTACGTCCATTGGCATATAAAAAACATCCTTATCGCTGGGCTACTATCGGTAAAGAGTTACAACATATTGAAGATGCCAAAATGGAAGATGTTAAAGCTTTTTTTCAAAAATTCTACACACCTCAAAATGCCATTATGGTGGTAGCCGGAGACGTCACTTTGGATGAAGTGAAAGTACTTTCTGAAAAATGGTTTAGTGATATTCCATCTGGAAATTCTTTTGAGCGAAATATACCACAAGATGCTAAACAAACAGAAGCACGTAAAGAGTGGGTAGAATCTGATGTGCCTGTTGACGCGATTTATATTGCTTTTCATGGTGCAGATAGACTATCGCCAGACTACTATACAACAGACTTAATTTCAGACTTATTATCTAGAGGTTCATCCTCCAGATTATATCGTTCTCTAGTGAAAGAGAATCAGTTATTTAGTGAAATAAATGCATATATGATGGGAAGTATAGATACAAATTTATTTGTCGTCGAAGGTAAGCCATTGGAAAATGTATCTTTAGAAGAAGCTGAAAAATATATTTGGAATGAATTAGAAAAGTTAAAATCTGAATTAATTCAAGAAGAAGAATTACAAAAAGTAAAAAATAAAATAGAATCTACCATGCTTTTTGCTGAATTATCTATTTTGGATAAGGCGATGAATCTAGCTTTTTTCGAAATGTTAAATAAAGCAGAAGATTACAATCATGAGGTAAATAAATATAATTTGGTTACTCCTGAGGATATTCATCGTGTCTCAATTGAGTTGCTAACAAAAGAAAATTCATCAACATTGTATTATAAATCAAAAACTAGAGAGCATGTTGGATAGAACTACAGCACCGACATTTAAAACTATAAAAAGCTTCACACTAGTAGAGCCAGAGCGTTTAGAGTTTGCGAATGGTTTGAAGGCATTTATTTTTAATACGTCTGATTTGGACTTAATTAAATTCGAATTCACTTTCGATAATATTTTATTAAAAGAAAATCAAGCTATTCTGAATCCCATACTATCTTCTATGCTTAAAGAGGGGACGATTGAATTGACATCCAAAGAAATAGCGGATACGATTGATTTTTATGGTGCGTATTTAATGCCCGAATACAGTTTTGATCATACTTCACTGACTGTTTATACTATGCATAAATATGTAGGAAAGGTTTTACCAATTCTGAAAGATATTCTTCAAAATTCAATCATTCCGCAAGTCGAGTTGGACACGCTTATTCGTAATAATAAACAATCTTTGCAGATTTCATTACAAAAGAACGATGTATTAGCTAGACGTGAATTCTATAAAGAAGTATTAAAAGATACTCGTTATGGTACATTGCCTACTGAATCTATATATGATTCTATTAAACAACAAGAAATCATATCATTATATAGAAAACAGATTCAACCTTCAAACTGTAACTTGTTTATAGCAGGTAAAGTAGATGCCTCGATTCAATCAATGATTACAATTTTCTTTGGAGAAGAATGGCAAAATACAGAGGTTTTGGATAAAAATAATAATTTGGTTTTTTCAGCGTATTCTTCTGATTTGGTGGTAAAGGAAAAACCAGAAGTTTTACAATCTGCTATTCGATTAGGAGGATTAACCATTAATAGAACCCATCCCGATTTCCCGGCTTTACAATTTGTTAATACACTTTTTGGTGGTTTTTTTGGTTCCCGTTTAATGAAGAATATACGTGAGGAAAAGGGGTTTACTTATAGTATTGGTTCATATATTGGTAACTTGAAGCATACTGGATTTGTAACAATTGCTTCGGAAGTCGGTGTTGATGTAACAAAGCAAACACTTTCTGAAATTCAAAAGGAGATTGAGATTTTAAGACAAGAAAAAACCTCTGAAGAGGATATTTCATTGGTTCGCAATTATATGCAGGGAATGCTTTTGGGAAGTTTAGAAAGCATATTTTCTCATGTAGATAAATTTAAATCGGTCTACTTTTCTGGTTTAACTTCTGATTATTACAACTCTTATTCTGAGGTTCTTAAGAATATAGATAGCGATCAAGTTCAAGATATTGCTATACGATATTTAGATTACGATAAATTATTTAAAGTTGTTGTCGGAAAGGCGTAGCTTTTTATTCCGATTGACCATAACTATAAAAACGGTTTAATTTTAAACCGTTTTTATATTCATCTATTAATAATCGTTTTATAAGATTTTAAAACCACTTATTGTTACATTGTTTCCCTTGCTTCCATAACCATTTCTGCGTTTATCAGACCATATTCCTCCTTCACCCATGACTTCAATTATTAATTCGTAATCTTCTTTACTTAGTATTGGGCTAATGTATTTTAATTCCACATGGTTTGCCAACGCATACATATCTACAATATTCTCATAAAGTAAATTTCCGCGTCCATCAAATAATGAAAATTTTGCATATCCACTGTTTAAATTTGAGGCACCATATATTTTTATCCTTTGTCCATTAAATGGGATTATTAATTTATCTCCTTTTATATTTGAATACGTACCTTCATCATTTATTTTTTGCCAGGAACCATTAAATTTTATATCACTATTTGAATTTGTAGTAGAATGATATTTAGAAGCTGCAATTTCTTTATGAATTCCAGAATTCAAATCTATTTCCCATGATTCTACATATTTAGGCATGGATAATTGATTGCCGTTGAATTTTAAGGGTTGCCATACATATGTTGCTGCTGAATTTTGTTTTGGAAAGGACCATCTATCTCCCATATACATATAGGTAGTTGTCTTATCACCTTTGATAGGTAGCACGAATGTGCATTGCGAGTTCCATGTATTTGAACCTTGAGGAGCAAAATACCCTTGTTTTGTCCAAGGCCCTGACAGAGATGGTGAGGTGTAATAATAATTGTCATTACGCTCCCAGCTTGTCAAGTTTGAACCTAAGAAATAATATAAATTATCCTTCTTTAACATAGTCGGAGATTCAAATCCCGAGGCTATTTTCTCATTTATCTTTGATTTTACACTTTTGTAATCATCGTTTAATTTATAGATCTCACCTCCGTGAATCAGAATATATCCATCGCCATTATCATCTTGAAAGGAACCCAAATCCCATTTCTTAATTGGATTATCATTATATAATAATGCACCTTGGTATGTGTATGGACCAGTTATTGATTTTGAAGTAGCGTAACCAACGAATTGATCTTTATAATTTAGTGAATCAACATGCATATACATTACATATTCACCTGTATGAGTTGAGCGCATTACTTTTGGACGTTCTCCAACTCTTTTTTTACCCAATTTCCCTGATACTTGCACTGGTAGTGCCATACGTTCGAATGTCCAATTGTATAGATCTTTGGAAGAATAACAAGCAAATCCATTAAATACATTAGCAGAGTCTGTTTTATACTCTCCAAATAAATAGTATTTGTCCCGATCTTTTACAATACAGGCACCTCTAGCACTTACAGCCTTCCCTTGATTATCTATCCAACTCACTCCAGAATTAATGGCATCATATTGGGTCATTTGTTGTGCAATACAATTGTAAGGAGTGAAATTTATATATGTAAATAACACAATTATATAGATTGCTTTAGTAAAAATGCTTTCCATGGGGTAAGGTTTATAATTGGTTTCAAGTGATTAATAATTGATAAATATATTTATTTATATTATTCATTTAAAATAATTAAGAACAGGATTGTACAGGAAGGTGTAAATAGAATATGGGTTATATTTCTGTTAATAAATTAAACAGGGAGTAATCAAATAGTTCATCCTCGTCAATCCAAGGTGCTCTAAATTGTGGAAATGAATTTTATGTACCACGACCTTCGTTTATATTTAGCCCTTCAAATAAATAGGCTCTTAATAAATGGTTTACATGCTGGGTCTAGAAATAGCCCCTCTACTAATGTTATATCATGAGCTATGGGATTTGGTCTATCTCATAGAATAACAGGTTTATTATACTTTCCAAACTATTGAAGACATAGGTCCCGGTCCAGAAATAAGTATATAATAAATTAGATCCAAAGCCTTCTAAATCATCCTCACTAGGAGCGATTTTATTACAATTGAAATGTCCTGTTGCACCTTTGGTGTTGATTTAGTATTATATCAATAGACAAAATGTGTGGTAAAGTCCATGCTATGAAAATAGGAATGTCAAGCCCTTAGCATAAATATATTCTTAAACATTAATTTGACTTTTTGTATTGAATAGGACTTGTTTTAATTATAGCTTTGAATATTTTGTGAAAATTCACAAAGTTGTTAAATCCACTTTCATAACAAATCTCTTTTAGGTTCATTTCTGAAGAACGTAACAGTCGACATGCATGTGAAACCCTTAGTTCGCTAACAAATTGAATTGGCGTTTTACCAGTTTTTTGTTTGAAATAGCGGCAAAATGAATTCTTTGTCATTTTAGCTAGATTAGCTAAATCTTCTAAGTCAACTTTTTCCCTATAATTATCTTTTATATAACTAATGACTTCATTCATTCTCTTCGTGTCAAGTGAATGATTGTAAATTTCATAACTATCACTTGCTAAATATACTGGGCTACAACTATGGAATGCAATGAGCGACTCAATTAATTTAGTAATCTTCAAAATATCGGATTCAATAATTATTCGTTGAAATAATTTAGCGAATTCCTCGGAGCAATTTTCTAAATAAATCCCCTTTTCAGAGTTTGAAATTATTTCCTGCAAAGTTTTGGTTTCATCTAATTGATGAAATACATCACCCAAAAAATTAGGTTTAAAGTGAACAACTAAACAATCGATAGGGTTGTATTCATTTAAATAATCATTATCAAATAACCAATAATGAGGTAAGTTTGAACCGATTAATACAGCACTATTTTCAGCTACAGTTTGGATACAATCTCCTACGAATAAAGTGCCTGTTCCTTTGGCTAAATAAATAAATTCAACTTCTTCATGATAATGCCATAAGTTGTGGTGTTGTGGGTATGTATCTCTCCGTGTATGGAGACATTTTTTGAAGTTATCTGTAAGGCTCAATTTTCTCATATAACCGAATCTTTAATAGTAGAATATTCCTATCTAGTTTAAATATATGTATTTTTTGGGTAATATAGTTTATATTTTAGGTAAATTGGTTTATATTGAAATGAATAAATAAATCTAAATTTATATTAATAATAATACACCAATTATGACAAAGAAAGACAAGTATACATTTGCTATTATTTTAATAACATCCTTATTCTTCTTTTGGGGGTTTATTCATAATCTCGATCCTATATTGATTAAGCATTTACGAAGTGCTTTTAGTTTAACACACTTACAAGCATCGATGGTAGATTCTTCCGTTTTTATTGCTTATTTCTTATTGGCAATACCTGCAGGTATTATTATGAAGAAATTTGGATATAAAGCTGGTATACTTGTTGGTTTGTGTCTTTTTGCGTTAGGGTGTTTTTTATTTATTCCCGCAGCAAATACTGTTAGTTATGAATTTTTCTTAGCAGCATTGTTTATTCTGTCATGTGGTTTGACAATTCTCGAAACGGCGGCAAATCCCTATATCACGGTCCTGGGAGATCCTGCTAAAGCTACTCAACGATTGAATTTTGCGCAATCTTTTAATGGATTAGCAGCTTCATTAGCGCCAATTGTAGGAGGTATATTTATATTAGCGGAGGAACCAAAATCAGCTGATGAATTGGCTAATATGAGTGAAGTTGCAAAGGAGGCCTATATTCAAGCTGAAACAGCCCTTGTAAAGGGACCTTATATGGTTTTGGGACTGATTATATTGTTGGTTACCGTTTTGTTCTTTTTTACTAGGCTTCCTGATATTAAAGATGAAGAGTCAGAAGATTCTAATGAAGGTTTTTTCTCAAGTTTGAGACATATGAATGTGAGATGGGGGATTGTTGCTCAGTTCTTTTATGTAGGAGCACAAGTTTATGTATTTAGCTTTTTATTAGTTTTTGCTGAAGATGCGCTGAAGATGGCTGGCCAAGATGCGAAATACTATGCAGGTCTTGCTGGATTATTGTTTATGATCGGGAGATTCATAGGTACGTTTTTTATGCGATATATAGCGCCCTACAAACTCTTGATGTTATACAGTATCTTCTCTATTTTATTAAGTTTGGTCGTTATTTTCGGACAGGGTATGATTACATTATACGCGTTGATTGGTATTACATTTTTTATGTCTATTATGTTCCCAACTATTTTTGCTATTGGTATACAAGGTGTAGGAAGGGATACTAAATCTGCTTCAAGTTTTATCATTATGTCAATTGTAGGAGGAGCTATTATTCCTCCCATAGCAAGTATGATTACAGATTCTACTCATAATATTCATTATTCTTATTCTGTAGTATTGGTTTGTTTTTTGGTGGTATTAATATTTGGATATAAAACTCGAAGTGTACAATCTATTAACAATTAATTTATGAAGAAATATGTGTTAGCATTGGATCTTACTGATGATGCTAAGTTAATTGCAGAATACGAAGATTATCATCAAAATGTATGGCCCGAAATTAAAAAATCAATTACTGAATCTGGCATACAAAATATGGAAATATATCGTTTTGGTAACAGATTATGTATGATTATGGATACTGAAGAAGATTTTAGTTTTCAAAAAAAAGGTGAAATGGACGCCAATAATGAAAAGGTTCAAGAATGGGAGACGTTAATGTGGAAATACCAACAAGCTATTCCTGGGGCCAAAGAGGGTGAGAAATGGGTAATAATGGATAAAATATTTCAATTATAGAATGGATAGAGTAAAACAATCATACTTACAAATACACCCAAAGGATAATGTTTTAGTTGCTTTACGTGATTTAGAAAAAGGAACTGAAATTTTATTTCATGGCGCAGCATTTATCTTGAAAGATGTTGTTGCTGCAAAGCATAAATTTACGATAGACACTTTACCTAAGGATAGTAATATTTATATGTATGGTGTATTAGTTGGTAAAATAAATTTCGAACTTGAGGCTGGTAGTCTTATTTCTGTAGATAATTTGCGTCATGCATCTGAAGGATATAAATTGGGTGAACGTAAATTGCATTGGGATAAACCTGATATTTCTTCTTTTATAGATAAAACTTTCAATGGTTTTCATAGAAGTAATGGTACGGTAGGTACTGCCAATCATTGGTTAGTGATACCGTTAGTCTTTTGCGAAAACAGAAATGTGTTAACGCTAAAGTCCGCTTTGGAAGAAAAGCTTGGATATCAAGTGGAAAGTAAAGATTATTCGGATGAGGTGGATGAACTTATTAGAAAATATCAGTCTGGAGCTTCTGTGGACGAGTTATTAAATATAGATTTATCAAATGCAAAGGCAAATAAATCAAATAGTCGTCTTTTTCCAAATATTGATGGTGTTAAGTTCTTAAATCATGATATGGGATGTGGAGGCACACGTATGGATTCGGATGCTTTATGTGGGTTGTTAGCAGGTTATATCACGCACCCAAATGTGGCTGGTGCTACGATTTTAAGTTTGGGCTGTCAGCACGCTCAAGCTTCCATTTTAAAGGCTGAAATAGCGAAGCGAGATCCCAATTTTAATAAACCACTGTATATTTTTGAACAGCAAGTCGAAGGTACAGAACAAATTTTGATGCAAAAGGCTATCAAATCAACTTTTGCAGGTTTGACTATTGCAAATAAACAAGTACGTAAACCTGCTACTTTGGATAAATTGTGTATTGGATTGGAATGTGGTGGTTCAGATGGATTTTCAGGAATTTCTGCTAATCCTGCTTTAGGTTATTTATCAGATACTTTAGTCGCATTAGGTGGTTCTGTGATATTAGCAGAATTTCCGGAATTATTGGGCGTTGAACAAGAGTTAAGTGATCGATGTATAGATGAGGCTACAGCAAATAGGTTTATGCATTTGATGACAACTTATAATGCAAAGGCAGAAGCTGACGGGTCCGGTTTTTACATGAATCCTTCGCCAGGAAATATAAAAGATGGATTGATTACGGATGCGATTAAATCTGCCGGAGCTGCCAAAAAGGGAGGTACTTCTCCAGTTACGGCTGTTATTGATTATCCCGAATTGGCTAATAAACCAGGTTTGAACTTACTTTGTACTCCTGGAAATGATGTAGAAAGTACAACTGCTGAAGTAGCTGCAGGAGCTAATATTGTGTTATTCACTACTGGATTAGGAACTCCTACTGGAAATCCAATTACGCCAGTTATTAAGATTGCTACTAATACGGCAACTTATAATCGTATGCCTGATATTATTGATATAAATTGTGGTACTATTATCGATGGCGAGGAAACTATTCAAGAGTCTGCTCATCGTATTTTGGAATATGTTATAAAAGTAGCAAGCGGAGAGGAAATCCCTAAAGCAGTGCAATTAGGTCAAGATGATTTTATTCCTTGGAGAAGAGGGGTTTCACTATAATTATTTTTATGAAAAAGTATTTTAGTATTTGTCTATTGCTGTCAATTTTTGCTTTTACAGTTAAGGCTCAAGAAAAGTATGTACCATCTGCGAGTAATTTGGAAAATCGAAAATGGTTTGAAAAGTCCAGATTGGGGATTTTTATTCATTGGGGAGTCTATTCGATTTTAGGAGATGGTGAATGGGTGATGAACAATCAGAATTTCGGTATCGAAGAATACGCGTTGTTGCCCAAATTTTTTAATCCAATTGAATTCGATGCCAAAGAATGGGCAAAATCTTTTAAAGCTAGTGGTGCAAAGTACATAACTTTTACTAGTAGACATCATGATGGCTTTTCAATGTGGCATACCAAGATTTCAAATTATAATATCGTTGAGGCAACCCCGTTCAAACGCGATGTTATCAAGGAGTTGATAGAAGCATGTAGAGCAGAAGGGTTGAAAGTGATGTTTTATTATTCACTGTTAGATTGGAAACGCAATGATTATTTACCGACTGGTAAAACAGGTAAAGGTGTCATAGGAAGAGACTCTACACAGGCAAATTGGGATAGTTACATTTCATTTATGAAAAATCAACTGACAGAACTGCTTACCAATTATGGTCGAATTGATGGTATCTGGTTTGATGGACATTGGGACAAGCCAGATGTAGATTGGAAATATAAAGAAATATATGGACTGATTCATAAGCTACAACCACATTGTCTAATCGGTAATAATCACCATTTGGCACCTTTTGATGGTGAAGATTTTCAAATGTTTGAACGTGACCTTCCTGGACAAAATACTACAGGATTTGGCACCAGTGAAGAACATGTTGGAGATTTACCCAAAGAGGTATGTGGTACTATAGCAGGGTCTTGGGGCTTTGATATCAAGGATCGCAAACGTAAATCATTCAACGAAGTTTTAGGTTATTTAGTTAAAGCTGCGGGTTATGGATCAAATTTGTTGTTGAATGTTGGCCCCTTGCCAAATGGTGAAATTCAAGATTACCAGCAAGAACGTTTAAAACAATTAGGCGAATGGTTAAAAATATACGGAAAAAGTGTTTATGAGACAGAAGGAGGTTTTATTACGCCAACCGATGATTATGCTTTTACAAAAAAGGGAAATGAAATATTCTTACATATTTTAAACCCTGCTAAGGAATTTTTTGAGATTGATAATTTTGATTTTAAAGTTAAATCAATTGTATCCTTTGAGGGAAGTAATAAGTATAAGTACCAATTAAATAATAAAAAATTGAAAGTTACATTACCAAAAAAATCAGATAATGTACCTTATGTATTAATCATAAATACAAAATAGAATGTTAAAATTACAGGATAAAGTAGCGGTGGTGACTGGAGGTGGATCCGGTATCGGTAAAGCAATTTGTGAATTGTTTGCAAAAGAAGGTGCTTATGTTCATATTTTTGATTTGAACGCAGAGGGAGCTGAAAATGTAGCGAAAGAAATTAAAGCAAAAGGTGGCAATGCTCAGGTACATGTCTTGAATGTGACAAATCAGCTTGAGGTCATAACAGCAGTACAGGTTATTGGTAAAATTGATATTTTGGTCAATAATGCAGGTATTGCACATGTGGGTAATATAGAAAATTGTAAAGAGGAAGATTTTTCAAAAGTATTTGATGTAAATGTCAAAGGAGCTTATAATACTTTATATAGTATTATTCCTGTAATGAAATCGCATGGAGGTGGAGCAATCTTAAATTTGGCGTCTATAGCTGCTGTAGTTGGTATACCTGACCGTTTTGCATACTCGATGAGCAAGGGAGCTATTTATGCGATGAATCTTTCAGTAGCAAGAGATTATATGAAGGACAATATTCGATCTAATTCTATTTCACCTGCAAGAGTACATACTCCATTTGTAGATGGGTTTATTTCAAAAAACTATCCTGGTAAAGAGGGTGAAATGTTTAAAAAATTGTCTGATTCTCAGCCTATAGGTAGGATGGCACAACCCGAAGAAATTGCTAAATTGGCATTATTTCTTTGTTCAGATGATGCAGCTTTTATCACTGGTAATGATTATCCTATAGATGGAGGCTTTATAAAATTAAATAACTAATAAAAAACACATAAATAGCTAAATATGAAACTAATAAGATTTGGGGAGGTGGGTAGTGAAAGAGCAGGTGTTCAAATAGATTATAAAAATTTTGATGTATCAGATTTTGTCAAAAATTATGATGAGCAATTCTTTGAGAGTAATGGTATAGATAGGCTTAAAGTTTATGTCCAACAAAATTTAACGAATTTGAAAGAAGTAGAAGCTAATATCCGATTAGGTTCACCATTTGCCCGTCCTTCCAAAATTGTTTGTATTGGATTAAATTATAAAGATCATGCTGAAGAAACAGGGGCTGCGATTCCGGCAGAGCCTATTATTTTCATGAAATCAACAACAGCTTTGGTAGGTCCTAATGACACTGTTGTTATTCCGAAAAATTCTCAAAAAACAGATTGGGAAGTAGAATTTGGCATCGTCATAGGACAGAAAGCATCTTATGTTGAAGAAGCTAACGCATTAGATTACGTAGCTGGTTATGTTTTACATAATGATGTTTCTGAGCGTGAGTTTCAAATTGAACGTGGAGGAACCTGGGATAAAGGCAAGGGTTGCGATACATTCGCGCCAATGGGACCGGTACTGACTACTAAAGATGAGATTCCTGATATTAACAATGTCAATCTTTGGTTAAAAGTAAATGGTAAAACGTATCAGAATGGTAATACTAAAAATTTAATATTTTCTGTACCATTCATCGTGTCATATGTTTCTCAATTTATGACATTATTACCTGGTGATGTGATATCTACAGGTACGCCAGCAGGCGTAGGTTTAGGGTTTAATCCTCCAATATATTTGAAAGAGGGGGATGTGATTGAGTTGGGTGCTGATTATTTAGGTGAACAGAGACAGGAAGTAATAGCTTATAAAAAGTAAGATATGCGTATAGATACTCATCAACATTTTTGGATTTATGATCCCAATCGTGATACTTGGATTACTGATAATATGTCCAGCATCCAGCGCAATTTTCTTCCTAATGATATTGCCCAAACATTGAAGGATAATAATTTTGATGGTGTGGTAGCTGTACAGGCAAGTCAGTCAAATAAAGAATCACACTTTTTAGCCGAATTAGCACAGGCTTACAAAATGATAAAAGGTGTCGTAGGTTGGGTGGATTTACATTCTCCTCAAATTGATGAATATTTGGATGAATATCAAAAATACAATATTATAAAAGGGTTTAGGCATGTAATAGAAGGTGAGGAAGATGGAAATTTTCTCAGCACAGATGAATTTCTGAATGGGATACAAAGCCTTACTAAATATGATTATACATATGATCTATTAATCAGACCCAGACATTATGAAAGTACATTGCATTGTGTACGTGCTAATCCTAATCAAAAGTTCATGCTAGATCACATTGCAAAACCTCCTATTAAGAGTCAGGAGTTTGAGGAATGGGCATTGTTTATTCAAGATTTGTCTTCGTATCCTAATGTGTATTGTAAAATTTCTGGTTTAGCAACTGAAGCTGATTGGACAAATTGGCGATTAGATCATTTTACGCAATATGTAGATCATGTGATTAAATGCTTTGGTAAAAATCGTATTTGCTACGGCTCTGACTGGCCAGTATGTCTTTTGGCTTCATCTTATGAACAAAGTATTGAAATCGTGCAAGATAAGCTTAAATATTTTACGCAGGCAGAATTAGATTTATTTTGGGGTTTAAATGCCGTAAATTTTTATAGTTTGAAATAATATAACCGTATGGACTTAAATATAAGAGATAAAGTTTTCATCGTTACAGGTGGAGCAAAAGGAATTGGTAGAGGAATTGTATTAGCATTAGTAAAGGAAGGAGCTATTCCTGTAATAGTAGGTCGGAAGCAAAGTGATAACAATCTAGTGAAGGCAGAAGTAGAATCGTTAGGCGGTCAATGTCTATGTATCGAAGCAGAGCTATCCAATCCAGAAGAATCCAAAATTGCAATAGAAGCTGCGCTTGAAAAATTCGGGAGAATAGATGGCGTTGTAAATAATGCTGGGCAAAACGATGGTGTTGGTTTAGAAAATGGTAACTATGAAGGGTTTATTGAATCTTACCATAAAAATGTAGTTCATTATTATTTGACTGTACATCATGCGTTAGGAGCTTTGAAAAAATCCAAAGGAGTGATTTTAAATATTAGTTCCAAAACTGCAGAGACAGGACAGGGGGGGACATCAGGATACGCCGCCGCTAATGGTGCAAGAAATGCGCTAACAAGAGAATGGGCTGTTGAATTATTGCCCTATGGAATTCGTGTAAATGCTATTATAGTTGCTGAATGTGCTACTCCACAATATGACACTTGGATTCAGACATTAGCTAATCCAGAAGAAACCTTAAAAAAGATTACAGATCGAATTCCTTTGGAACATCGTATGACTACTTCTGAGGAAATTGCAAATACGGCGGTATTTTTATTATCTAATCGTTCTAGTCATACTACAGGACAACTTGTGTATGTAGATGGTGGATATGTTCACTTGGATAGAGCGTTAATAAAAGAATAGAGAGAGATTTTGTCTCTCTCTATTCTTTCATTGATTTAGATCATTATAATAGATTCTTGCCAGTTCATTGATCGTAAATCCTTTTTCAATAACTCCATCAAAGGTGTAAACTGATTTTTTATTATCTGCAAAATTATTTTCTGCAGAGTTTGCTATTACTTTTGTATTATCGAGAGATTTATTTGATCTTATTTTTGTTAGAACATCCCATCCACAAATATCAGTCATAATAATATCTGTTATAACTATTTGAGGTTTATTGATTTCAATGTAATTCAGTGCTAAAGAAGCGCTTTCAAATAGTTTTACATTGTGGTAGTCATCAAAAGTCTGTTGAGCTAGCAGGATATTAATTTTATTGTCATCAATAAATACAATTGAAATATCATTAGGAAGTTGTTTTTTAGGATTAAGCTTTTGTTCTGAATTAGTATTTACCGTTGAAACTTGTAATGAAAATGTAGATCCATTACCAAGCTTACTTTTGACACTCAGTTTTCCTCCAATTTGTTGTGCTAGAATTTGAGAAATATGCAGACCTAAGCCGAAGCCGACATTGTTCTTTTCTCCATCAACAGTGTAATACTTTCTGAAAATTTGATCCAATTTTCTGTCATCTATTCCAATGCCAGTATCAATTACATCAATAAAAATATTATCCTTAACAAATTTTGTTTCTATTGTCACAGTCCCTTTTTCGGTGTATTTAATAGCGTTACTTATAAGATTTGAGATGATCTGTCTCAATCTGAATTCATTAGATTGAATAATATGTAGTGGATTTAAATTATTATTGTTGATCAATTTTATACCCTTTTGATCGGCTTGATATTTATGTAAATTGAAGGTGTCATCTACGATTTTAGTTATATTAACTTCATCGAAAAGTACTTTGACAGAATTAGATTCTATTTTACTCAAATTTAGAATGTCATTAACAGTATTGTTAATTAAATTAATATCATAATTAATGTTGTTTAATAATTGATCATCGATTTTATCAATTTTATTGGATGTCAATAATTTAATAACACCCTTTAACGAATTCAATGGTGTACGAATCTCATGACTAATATTTGCTAATAAATTCGTTTTTTCTTTAGCTAATTTAGAAGCATAGTCCTTTTCTTTTATAATTTTCTTTTCATATTTAGATACTACATATTGATAATAAATAATAAAGATTAACATAACGAGTATTACACTCAATGCCATGATAGCATATGAGCGAAATTTTTGTGTATTATGCCTGTATAAAATATAATCTTCCTTTTCTGCTGATCTAAATTTCTGAAATTCTAATTCTCTTATCGATTCAATTGTTTTTTTAAGCTCACTGATTAATTCATAGTTCGCTGCTATTAACATTCTTTCTTTTTCCTTCGCTAACAGATATTTCGTACGAAGATTTGCAATGTTATTAGAATGCCTTATTTTATTTGTTTGAATTAGGTGGTCAATATTTTTTTGGATTATTTCTATTTGATTTACATTAAATGTCTTGGAGTTATTGACATTTAGTAAGGTGTCACTTTTAGTATTGAAAATACGGTTAAATAAATTTCCCTTTTTCCTTATTATAGTATCAGCTTCAAGCTGTACGCGAGCACCAGTATCACTTAATATTCTTTTTATGATAGGATCTGAAGAGGTGATTATATTTTGATTAGTAGTATTTAATATTTCATTTTTAGCACTTTCGTTATCATTAGCAAGAATTATAAGATTATCAACTTGTTTCTTAATCGCAATATATTGTTTTGATAGTGTCTCATCGAGATAGGTAATTTCTTTATTCTTACTTTCTGGAAGTGAATCAATTTCTGTAATGAAAGTATGAAGGGTATCTAGTTTAGTCTGGTAATTGTTAAAACTAGTTGTATCAAAAGAAATAGCGTACAAACGATAGAGATTATCAACTTCACTAAAAGTCGAAAATAGCTTGTATAAATTAGGTGATAGCCTAGAATTATTAGAATAGGCTATGTTTAGCCTATTCTCTACATCTTTGTATTGCTTATACTGTGATATAAAAATTACACATAGTATAATGAAAGAAACAATAATTACTATAACTAATAATAATCTTAATATGGTAGTTTTGGATAATGACACGTGTTAAAACTTATTATAGCCAAATATACCACTTTTGTTAATGTAAATTAATAACCAATCTTATTAATTTAATTTTTGTAAGATAAAGACTTGTTTATGCAGCTAATCGTTGCTAAAAGAAAGTTTTTTAAGTCCGATTTTTATTTCAGGAGCGTTCATAAAAAGGTTCCAAAGCATTTTAGATCTGTAATTTTCAATCATCACGACAATTGGCCCTTGATCTATTGCTAAATATTGTTTAGGAAACCAGTTGTCTGTTTCGCTATAGGCATCATAAAAACCGTATTCGCCCCATACTTTATCACCTAATTTGTCAAATAGGTAATTTGCGAAAGAAATACTTTCTTTTGGTGTATAAGGGATCGATGATAGCGCTGCAGTAGGTGAAATTACACCTTTGTCGTTATTCGGATGGTGTGCATCATAGCCAGAAGTTGAATAACTAGCCGTCAAACCCCATCCTTTTTCAGGTCCATACCCAATGTAATTTTTAGGATTTTGTTTTGCGTGTTCTATATTAATTAATGTATGATTTTTGGTTATTAAACCGTAATCAACATATTCATCTTTTAATCCATTAGGGTTTAAACCCAAAAAACTATAATGTGCCCAAAATAAAGGTCCAATTTCGCCCGGAGCTGCATTATGTTTAGCTACAGTTGAAATTTCATACTTCTTTATATCAGATTTAATTTGTCCATTTCTAGCCCAGCCGTTTATATATACCTGTTTACTAATGGGGTGAGTAGGTGATGATGCTGCCAAAACATAAGTTATAAGGCATTCATCGTAGCCTTGTATTGGATGGTTCATTCCAAACTCATGTTCAGGACTCCAATGCCAGAATAAAACATCTTTACCATTGGTGTAATGATTCCAATCTATCCCTTTCCAAATATCATCAGCTAATTTTGCAATTTCTTTATGATCTGTATTGCCATTTTTATAAAATTCCCTAACGCAAATAAGGGCTTGTGCCAAAAATGCGGTCTCTACAATATCCCCACCATCATCTTTGTTTCCGAAAGCTTTTACTTGTGAAGTAGGTCCAACATACCAATGAGCAAATGCGCCTTTGAATCTTGGTAAATTGGCTAAATAGGTTAAAGATTTTTTTAATCTCTGTTCAGCTTGTTGTGGCTCTATAAATTTTCTTTCTACTCCAACTAGTATACTCATTAATCCAAAACCACTTCCACCCATTGTAATAACATCTTCGTCATTCTGAGGATAGATACCATCCATATGAATACGTTCACGTGCTAGCCCCGAAGTTTCTTCAGCTCCTTCCCAAAAATATTTAAAGGTCTGTTTTTGAATTTTAGTAAGAAGCTCATCTGTTTGTTTTTCTTGCTTGTGAATATCTGACGTTTTGCATCCAAATAATATAAAAAATAATGTAGCGAATAAGATATAGATTTTCATAGTAAAGATTAAAAGGTGTTCCTCTCCATTGGAAAGGAACACATATTATAGTTATTTAGATATTAGTCTTGCTGCAGATAAATAATAGAAACCAGTACCGTTTGTATTATTTTCACCTGATGTTACAGTAACTGTTATTTTACCATTAGCATCTGGCTTTATATCCTTTGCAACCACGATCTTATTAGTGTTACTTGATGTGTTTAGCCTTACTATCACTTCATTAGTTCCTTTGCATACATATTTCGTTTCTCTATTGTCGCTGACATTTCCTCGAGCGCCAAAAAATGAAATATCATAATTTAAATTTTTATCCAACCCACTCAATTCGAATTTACTTTGTACGATGGTCATTCCACTAAAGGCACCTTTGGAGTTGCCAAAATAGGAGTATTTAGATACATTTGACGGCATATTGAGTGGAGTCGTCGTTGTGGTAGGACCATCTGCATTAATTCCATTAAATCTTTCTGTTATAGTAAGTTTAATACCAACATATGAACCAATACTGTCTTTTAAATTAATAGAAGTACCTGCAAGAAATGAGTTTATTTGGTTCCAATTATTAGATGCTACATTATTCCCAAAATCCAACAAAACACTACTTGTCAATGGACCACCAGTACCACCTTGGAAATCGGTCATGGTAGTTACTTCGTTCGGTTTTTGGACTGCAAAATGAGCTGCATTTTGAGCAATGCCAATTTCAAAATCAGAAAGTCCTGTTGGTTTATAGGTATTTCCGACTACATTTGTTCCAGTGATGGCTTCATACCATGTGCAAGCAGCTAAATATCTCCCCAAGGGCATGCTTAAGTGGTAACCATCACGTGTGAAATTATCTTCCACAACACTCGTTCTTCCATTCTGAATCGCTGTACCAGCTGGAATAATTAGATCAATTTTCACCAATTCTTTTGCTTTGTTCACCGCATCGACAATAGCAGTATACATTTGCATTTGGTCTTTGTTATAATTGTCAAAACCTGAATGCGTGGAGTTCTTCGCATAAGCCCACGTTTGGTGCAGAAGAAACTTTACGTTTTCATTTTTAGCACGAGGTGCTACATAATTATAGAGTTCTGCTAGTGATGCTGACCACGTGTCAAACTTACCAGAATTTGAACTTTCCTGCTGGAAACTAATATGTGTCCAATTTTCACTTGCTAATGCAGTGGCAATAGACGTATTCGCTACCGTTGTTTTAGTACCTTCGGCATCAATCTTACGAAAGCTATACGCGTTGGCATTCGCTTTTATATTGGTAACATGCTGAGCTAATGTCGCACCTCCGATATATAAGTTCCCAATTATGATTTTTTGTCCATTAGCTTTTGCTAAATCATAAAGATGTGTTTCTAAAGCATCTTCTGAAAAACTATTCCCAATGGCTAATACCCGAATTGTTCCATCATCCGCGGGATCAGGAATAATATTCATTACTGGACGCTCCATTTTTTGACAGCCCATGAAGGCGAGTAGCATCAAAAAGGAAAATATTTTATATATAATTTTCATAACGTACTATCTTTTAGATTATCTATAATCTGGATTTTGAATTAATACTCCAGCTGATTTGTCAATTTCAGGCTGGGGAATAGGGAAGAACCTATGTTTCAATTGATAAGTCACATGACCTGCATCATGCATCGTTTGCACATCTATATCCCAACGAATCAAATCGTAAAATCTTTCATTCTCCATACCTAATTCAACTTGTCTTTCGTGGCGTATGGCATTGCGTAGAGCGGGCTGATCACGCGTCGTGACAGCTGGTAGAGCGGTAGAATTGCTACCCCGCGCTCTAGCTCTAACACGTTCCAATAGATCTAAGGCTAAGTCAGTATTTGTATCACCTCCGATTTCATTAGCTGCCTCTGAGGCAAGTAAAACTATATCCGCATAACGGATTAAGCGTACATTAAACCAATCCCCAAATCGACTTCCATATTGAGCTCTTAAAGTTGGGTTTGTATATACTTTTTTATTCCAGTAGGCTCTTGGTAAATTAGTAGGTAAAACTTCCCCATACGGCTCATTTCTTTGCCCTGAATATAAGAGTGTTACATCTTTACGTGGATCATTAACCTCAAAAGCTTCGACTAATCGAATATGCGGGACATTCCATCCCCATCCCAAATCCCAGGCACCCGAACCTCGCACACCCTGACGGCTAGCATACGTGACACCGAAATTCTGTACCCCATCAGATAAAGCTTGAATTTCAAAAACTGATTCTTTGCTATTTTCACTTTCCTCTCGGAAAATCATATTGTAAGGTACGCTCAAATCGTACACTTGAGAATTGATAACTTGCATTGCAGAAGCTAAGGCTTGACTATATTGTTTACGTGCCATGTAAGTTTTTGTTTGGACAGCTAGAGCTGCCCCTTTGGTAATTCTTCCTGGATGACTTGGCCATCTGGAAGGCAAATAAGCTACAGCATCCGTTAAATCAGCATCAATTTGTTGGTAGATATCATTTATACTCGATTTTGGTCTATTGGCAGATGCCTGATCAGTTATTCTGAAAGTAACTAAAGGTACCTCTCCAAATGTTCTAACCATATTGAAATAGGCCCAAGCACGTAGAAACTTCATTTCACCTATATTTGCTAAAGTTCCTTCGGAAGGATTGTCAATAGAATCGGCAGTTGCTAAGACATTATTTGTTAAATTGATTAGATTGTAGTGTCCAGTCCAATAATTGTTAACCAACCAATAATCTAAAGGATAATTAAAATTATCAAAAATAGGTCCTGCACCAGCTTCATCGCCTGCACTGCTTCCCAATTGAGCATCGTCTGAACGGATGTTATGCAAAGCAACGTAAGGTAAGCCACTCGTAGCTTCAGAGCGAAGTCCTGCATATGCCGCAAAAACTTGACCTTCTAAAGATCCGGCAGGCATATCTTCTTCTGTAAATCGTCCTTTTGGTTTAATATCCAACCAATCTTTACCACAACTCGCAAATAGTAATACGAGTAGCATGCCTGTGAATAATTTATATTTGTGTGTTATTGTTTTCATAATGAATGACCTAAATAATCGTTAAAAATTTAAGTTTAAACCAAAAGTATATATCGCAGGTACAGGGTACGTGCCATTATCCACGCCAAAAGAAGTTGTACTTCCACCTATTTCTGGAGTGAAACCTGTGTTATTCGAAAATGTACCTACATTCTGTGCATTTAAGAATAAGCGTAAACTTTTCAAACGCATGCGACTAACTGTTTCTGAAGGTAGACTATAGCCCAATGAAATATCACGGATTCTAAAGAAACTTCCATCCTCAATGAAATAAGTAGAATATTGCCTATTGACAGCTCTTCCCTCATGAATAATTGGTTCCCAATTGGATGTGCCAACACCATTCCAACGGCCCAGTCTGTCGGTCAGAAAATTGTATGTGGCAAATTGGTTCTGGTTCCAAGTTCTTAAAATTTCATTGCCATATAATCCTTGCAATTCTATACCTAGATCAAAGTTTTTGTAAGAGGTGCTCAACGATATACCGTAATAAAAATCTGGCGTAGGATTACCAATCATTGTTCTGTCTTGTGAATTGATTATGCCATTGGCATCTAAATCTCTGTACTTAATATCACCTGGTAAGAATGCACCACCACCCAATCCATTTGTTGCTGACTGATTTACTTCTGTCTGTGTTTGGAATATTCCGTCATGAATGTATCCCCAGAAATATCCAATTGGATATCCGGCAATAGTACGAGAAGCACCGTTGATTATATCATATCCATCAGTCGATAATTTGACTACTTTATTTTTAACTGTCGTAATATTTCCACCTATTGAGAATCTCCAATCTTCATTGAGTGTTTGAGTCCAAGACACTGCCGCTTCTATACCTTTATTTTGTATAGTACCTAGATTACTAAGCCCTGGCTTACTCCCAAGGATACCTGGTACACGCACTAAAATGTCTTCAGTATTCTTGCTGTAATAAACAGCCTCAACACTCAAACGGTTTTGAAGTGCGCTCAACTCAAAACCGGCTTCCCATGCTTTGACAATCTCCCAGTGTAAATCTGGATCTGGAATGTATTCAGCCTCATAGGCTGGAATTAAATTATCACCAAAAACTGCAGAATTTCCCGGAACCATTAGTGGGTACATAGGATAACGATTTCCGCCTACATTTTGATTACCCAAAGATGCCCAAGATGCTTTTAGTTTTAAATTATTGATAGATTCTACATTCTGCATAAAATTTTCTTGACTTACTATCCATGCAGTACCAATGGAGTAAAAATTTTGCCAAGGTTTACCATTTTTAGCAAATGCAGAACTACCATCTCTACGAAATGATGTATTGATTAAATATTTACCATCATAATTATAAAGTGCTCGACCAAGCCACGATAATGTACGGTATTCCAAAGCAGTAGAATTTCCTGTTGTAGTTTTTGAGTCTCCTATATTTACATACCAATAATCAGGGTCATTCGGAATTTCAAGACCATCACCTTGTGTTCTTCGTGCTGAAGTGGCTTCCATTCCTTGAAGATAGGTCGTAAAACCACCCATCAAAGTCAGGTTGTGCTTTTCAAAAGTATTTCTATAGTTTAAAAGCCAATCTGTTTGATATTTATAATGCGTATTTTGTTCATGATTTACAGAAGTAAGCTGATTTCCACTAATCTCTCTTTTGTCATCACTTTGAATATCTGGATTGTATACAGATGCAAGTCCTTGGTAATTTCTAAAATTGTTAAATCCATAATCCGCAGATAGATTTACTCTGAAGTTGAAGTTTTTCAAAAAATCCACCTCTGCATACCAATTTGCTAATGCTCTATAATTAATACCGATATATGTATTCTTGCGTTCTTCTATATCAACTAATGGATTGAATACTTGTGCGCGTTGGAAATCAGGCATTGTATGATAAAGACCGTATTCGTTGTTGAAAATGGGTGCAATTGGTGAAGCAAGTATAGAGCCGAACACACCACGTTCTTGTGGTAAACGTGCTCTATATCCATTCAATACAATTCCTGTGCGGAAGTTGTCGGTTAATTTAACCTCATCTGTAACATTAAAAGTTATTTGGCTGTGCTTTTCGTGGTTAATAATACCCTCATCAGTAGAGTAGCCTAGACCCATTCTGAATGTGTTATTTTCTGAAGCCCCACTAACACTTAGATTGTTGTAATTTAAGACTCCATTTTTGAAGATTTCATCTTGCCAATTTGTATTTCCAGTCCAATTCGTATAATCGTATGGATAATTCCCTTGATTAAATCGTTGCTCTTCGTATAATTCTTTAAACTGTTCGGCATTCGCCATGTCCATGCGCTTCGAAACGTCTTTTATGCCCAAACGGGAATTAAATTCAAAATTCAATTGCCCTATTTTTGCTCGTTTAGTAGTAATAGCAATAACGCCATTCGCACCACGTACACCGAAAATGGCTAGACTGGAAGGATCTCTTAATACCTCAATAGTTTCAATATCATTAGGGTTTAAGAAATTAATATTATCATTCAATAAGCCATCGACTACATATAGTGGTTTAGCACCATTTATAGAATTTGTACCGCGAATACGTATGTCAGGCTCTTGGCCAGGTCTCCCTGAGTTAGTAACTTGCAGCCCTGGAACTTTTCCTTGTAAGTTGGCAACTGGATTAGTGCCTGGTTTATCAACAATATCTTTGCCTTTTATTTGCGTGATAGAACCTGTCAGATCTCGCTTTCGTGCTGTACCATAACCAATAACAACCACTTCTTCCAAAGCGTTATCCTCATTCACAAGGAAAACATTGAGTTGTGTATTGTTGCCTACAGCCAGGCTTTGCGGTTGATATCCAATAAATGAAAATGTAAGTGTATCACCCGCTGCTACGGTAATTGAATATTGACCTACAGCATTGGTTTGGACACTGGTCGGTTTACCTTTTATGTTTACTGTGACCCCAGGAATTGTCACTAATGATTGCTCATCTTTCACAATACCTGTTATTGTATTTTGTGCACTGACTGAGTTAGCGTACAACAAAATCGCAAATAAAGTAAATATATACCTCATATAATTTTGGTTTATTGTTAGTAATTGAAATAATTAGTTATCTAAGAGATATAACAAAGATTGTGATGTATTGTTCTAATCGCAAATATTTCAGCATAACATCACTACTACATGTATGTTTTAGTTTCTCAATTTTGATTAACGTTATACTTAATTAGCTGTTTAACAGCTTGTTGTTTAAAATGTTTTTTGCTCAAAAAAAATAAATATGTGTTATTTTTACACTAAGTTTTTGAGAGGAAATGATGTAGTGTTTATAAACTTACTTTATCTCTCTAGTAAGAATTCTGTTAGATTTTTGTCTGTAGAAATGCCTAATTTCTTTCGCAATCTATATCTTCTGATTTCTACACCTCTAGTGGATATATTCAATAAAGAAGCGATTTCTTTGCTTGACATATTTAATCTCAAATAAGCGCATAGCTTAAGATCATTTGGAACTAGTTCAGGATATTCCAATTTTAGTTTTTTAAAGAAATTCTCATGCGCATCATTAAAACTCTTTTCGAAAATATCCCAATCTCTATTATCATTCTGTATACTTTCAATTAGCTTGTTAAGCCTATTTAATTGAGATTCATTAAGAGCTATCCCTTTTGAATCGTTTAGCTTATTTAACTCAAGATTTAACTTATTGAGCATTTCATTTTTGTAGACAATGTTTGTCGTTGCGTTTGACAACTCTCTATTTTTTATTTCTAATTCTTTTTCCAGCTGAAAGTTTTTTAATCTTATTATTTCTTTCTCATTTATTTCAGCTTGTTTCGAAATTTCTTCCTGTTGTTTTTCTATTATTTTTTTATTGACCAACCTTTTTTTATATGAAATGTATCTTTTATACTTTTTAAGTATAAAATAACTGATTAATAGGAACGTAAGTGTATAAATAATGATCATCCATATCGAATAGTACCAAGGTGTAATTATCTCTAAAAATAATATTGTTGTGGAAGAAACTTGTCCATTGATTGATACTGCACGAACTTTAAATTCAAATTTTCCGTATGGTAGATTACTGAAATCTTTGAAAGATTCTTCTTCTAATAGTGACCAATTTTCTGAATATCCTTCTAAATAATATTGATATTTAAGCTTTTCGTGATAAGTAGGACTACTATAAGCAATTCGGATGTTATTAGCGACATAAGGCACCCTTACTAACCCACTCTTATCGTAATAAACTTTTTCATTTGATAGATTAGTTACATAAGCTATCTGTGGGGCTAGTGGAGGCGACATTTTAGCGTCCTGGACAGATTCTGTATAAATTGCAAATCCATAATCTAATCCGATTAGATATTGACTATTATCTATATTAATTATGTTTTCATAATGCTTCATCATTTTATTATTCAGTGGATGAAGACTAACTGAATCTATATTTATATTTCCGACTTTATCGAATTTTGCAATATGTAGACTTGCGTTTTTTGCAAAAAAATATTCATTCTGATTTTTATAAAAAATTTGACTTATCGATTTAAATGAGTTGAGCTTTTTATTAAGTTCTTCATAGTAGACAAACTTCTTTAAAATTTCATCATAAGTATACAATCCAGTATCTGATGTAAAGACTAGTCTGTTTTCTAACAATGATAGGTTATAAAAATAAGTGTTTTTTAATGTTGAGTCTTTTGCAGTGCTGTAGTTGATTGTTATATCAGAAGTGGTTGGATTATATTGAACAAGATGAAAATTAGTTGCATTTCCAATCCAAAATTGATTTTTATTATACTGTTTAGCATATCTTATTGGTTCTTTTATTAAACTAAACTGCTTTTGAAATTTTATATTATTATTTATTTCAAATAGGCTAAGACCAGTATAGTTGCCTTGAATAAAATGACTGTTATTATTTATGGGTAGATTTACGAAACCTCCAGTGATAGCAGATATCTTTTCCATACTATCATCTTTAATCAAAAAGGTTCCTTCATTGTGTCCGCAAATCAATTGATTTTCAATTATGGTTAGAGACCAAACATGTCCATTAGATTTAGGTATAAGTTTAAAATTAAAATTGTTTATTGATTTTACCTCTTTCCAATCACAAACATATAATCCCTGGTTTGTTCCTAGATAAAGTTTATTATCAAATAATGCAGAAGTGTAGACTGTTCCGATTTCTCCTTTGATATCTGTATAATAATATAAGGGGCTATTTATTTGAATGCAGTCAATTCCGTTGTCTAATCCTACCCATAAATTTTGCTGTGGGTCAATCCCCAGACTTAAAACCGTATTATTCTGTAGACCATTATTCTTATTTATATGTTGTATTATTTTACCTGCTTTATTAATGATGTATACACCATTTTTTATTGTGCCAAATGCATAATGATCAGTTGTAAGTTGAATTCCGTTATTAATCTGATGTTTTGCTAATATATTACTTGCTTCACAATCCCATTTTTTAATATTTTGATCCTTATCCATAATGTAAAGTCCATTATGTGAAGTTGCAATTAATGTATTTTGATTATGAAAAGGTAGCATGCTAAGTATATTGCTACTTTGGAGTTTTTCTTTGTCCTTTACTGCAGTTAATTTGTTGTGTGCATAGACATGCAATCCTGAAGGTATTTGTTGGTAGAATATATTATTGTATACATAGTGTGCAAATAGAAATGGCTCACCATCGGCTGTCATTATTGATATTTGTTTGTTTTTGTAAATATAACTTTTTGAAAATGATTGAAATATGACTTCATCTCCATTTAATATGATTTTCCATATTTCATCATTTTTCAATGTTGACTTATCTTTTACCAATGAAGATATACTTGTGTACTGTAAATGACCATTCTCAGATCTTTGCCAAAAACCAAATTCTGACAATCCACCTGTATAAATTCTGTTATCCTTGGAAATTTTTACTGATCTAACAGTGGATCTATTTGGTAATTGATTCAAAGACCAATAGGTACCATCATAAGAAAGTAATCCTTCCGTATTTGCTACATATAAAATCCCAGTAGTGGAGAATGCAATTGACCAATTTTGGTTTCCAGCTTTGTATGTAATCTTTTTGTATTGCTGTACTGACGGAGTTCCCAACGAAGTTATATTTTGAGACTTGCCCAAGTTTGGCATTAGAAATAGTAGTATGGATATTAATACAATTCCAACTTTATTTGACATGGCTTTAATTATGAATTGGTGGTGTCAAATATATACTTTATTAATAAACAGATATAAACTTGCGGGAATTATTTTATTTCTTCGTCTTTAGGATTAAATTAAAATATTATTAAGCTGTATTAATCTTTGCGTTTTATTAATATTTATTGCCAAAAATTTATTTGATTTTCTTAAAAGTTTTTATATTTGATCTGTGAAGAGATTTTTATACATCATTCTTAGTATGTATTTATTATCATTAACCGTAATACCGTGTAGTGATAGTATAGTCTCTATGTGTCAAAATCAAATTGAAGACACGCATGCACATGATAATCCTAACTCAGCTGATAATCATGATAACTGTAGTCCATTTTGTGTTTGTAATTGTTGTAAAGTGTATGGCGTGTCCCAACTTTTAGGTGATTATTTTCCAAATAGTGATTTAAAATACATTCAGTCTGAAAATTATCCAATATTTGATTTCCCAATTTGTCACAATGACTCATTAGATGTGTGGCAACCTCCTCAATTAGTTTAATAAATAAATTCCCTAAAGTAAGCAGTTAATTGAATTAAGCTGTTTATTGCTTTTTTGAGCCTGAAAGGGCTTTTAACGATATTATTTATTAAACAAAATTTCATGTTAGATAAGATTATTAAGTTCAGTATTCAGAACAAAATCGTTGTTGCAATCATGACCTTGGTATTAATCATCTGGGGTGTATGGAGTGCTACAAAACTACCTATTGATGCAGTACCCGATATTACCAATAATCAGGTCCAAATTATAACATCATGTCCAACATTAGCTGGACAAGAAGTAGAACAATTCGTAACCTTCCCAATAGAACAAAGCATAGCCAATCTGCAAGGTGTAGAGGAAGTTAGGAGTATATCAAGATTCGGATTATCTGTGGTAACCATAGTATTTAGAGATGATATAGATATTTATTTCGCAAGACAACAAATTAATGAACGAATAGGTGAGGCGAAAGAAAAAATGCTGAAATCTGTGGAAGCACCTGAATTAGCCCCTGTGAGCACCGGCCTTGGTGAAGTTTACCAATATATTTTACATCCAAAGAAGGGTAGTGAAGATAAATATAATGCTAAAGACTTGCGTGAAATGCAAGATTGGATTGTAGCAAGGCAATTGTACGGCACCCCAGGTGTAGCAGAAATTAATAGTTTTGGTGGTGAACTAAAACAGTATGAAGTCGCTGTAGACCCTATTCGCTTAAAATCTTATAATATCAGTATATCTGACATTTTCAATGCGTTAGAAACTAACAATGAAAATACGGGAGGCGCTTACATTGATAAAAAACCTAATGCTTACTTTATAAGAGGAATAGGTCTAGTGACTTCCTTAGAAGAAATTGGAAATATTTCAATAAAAACTAACAATTCAAGTGTACCCATATTTATAAAAAATGTAGCTGAAGTTCGTTTTGGCTCTGCAATACGTTATGGCGCTTTGACTTATAATGGTGAAGTAGATGCTGTAGGTGGCATAGTGATGATGTTAAAAGGTGAGAATAGTAATGATGTTGTTAAGCGTGTAAAGGAACGTATACCCGTCATCCAAAATTCTCTACCAAAAGATATCGTTATCGAACCATATTTGGATAGGACAGACCTAGTGGGTAGAGCAATTGCAACAGTGCAGCGTAATCTAATCGAAGGGGCACTTATTGTCATATTTGTATTGGTTATTTTCTTAGGAAATTTGCGTGCTGGATTAATCGTCGCCTCAGCTATCCCTTTATCACTATTATTTGCATTGGGAATGATGCGTGTATTTGGTGTTTCTGCCAATTTGATGAGTTTGGGAGCGATAGATTTTGGTTTGATAGTCGATGGTGCTGTTATTATCGTTGAAGCAACTTTACATCATTTGGGTTTGCGAAAATCAACTAAACAATTTACTCAAGAGGAAATGGATAAAGAAGTATATGTTTCTGCGTCAAAAATTAGATCTAGTGCTGCTTTTGGAGAGATTATTATTCTTATCGTTTATATTCCGATCCTGACTTTGACCGGTGTTGAAGGGAAAATGTTTACCCCAATGGCACAAACGGTAAGTTTTGCTATTCTTGGGGCGTTGATATTATCATTGACCTATATTCCGATGATGAGTGCACAATTTTTATCGAAGAAACCGCATCTTAAAGATACTTTCTCCGATAGGATGATTAAAAAGATTCATTATTACTATGAACCATTATTAGATAAAAGTCTTAAAATAAAAAAAATAATAGTGCTTGCTACGGTTCTAATTTTTGGTATAAGTATATACATTTTTAGTAGAATGGGAGGAGAGTTTATTCCCCAATTGCAAGAAGGAGACTTTGCTTTTCACTGTATACTTCCTCAAGGTAGCTCATTGAGTCAAAGTATTGAAACATCCATGCAAGCTTCACGAATCATAAAAGAATTTGATGAAGTAAAAATGGTAGTAGGTAAAACGGGCTCTGCCGAAGTACCAACAGATCCAATGCCTCCAGAAGCGACAGATATGATGATTGTTCTTAAACCGAAAGATGATTGGAAATCGGAAATGTTCTATGGCGAATTGGCCGATGCAATAATGGAAAAATTGGAAGTGATACCTGGTGTATTCTTTGAATCTAATCAACCTATACAAATGCGCTTTAATGAATTGATGACTGGTATTCGTCAGGATGTAGCTGTCAAGATATTTGGTGAAAATATGGATACATTAGCAAATTACGCCAATAAGGTAGGCGCAATTATCCAGAGTGTAGAAGGTACGACCGCACCACAAATAGAAAGAGTGACCGGTTTACCACAAATTAATGTGAAATACAATCGACTAAATTTAGGAAATTATGGAGTAACAGTAGAGGAAGTCAATGATGTTTTGAGTACCGCATTTGCAGGGAAAGTAGCTGGTCAAGTATTCGAAAATGAAAGAAGATTTGACTTGGTAGTAAGATTGGATAGTGCGAATAGAACGGATATCAAAGATGTAGAAAATTTACAAGTTGCTACAAAGGATGGTAATCAAATTCCGATGTATCAATTGGCATCTGTAACTTATGAACAAGGCCCTGCACAGATCTCACGTGAGTCTGGAAAAAGAAGAATTGTGATAGGTTTTAATGTAGCAGATAGAGATGTACAGTCCGTGGTGACAGATATTGAGAAGGAACTAGCCACACAAATCAAATTGCCATCTGGTTACTATTTTTCTTTTGGTGGACAATTTGAAAATCTTCAAAAGGCTACAAATAGATTGTTAATTGCAGTACCTGTTTCATTACTCCTGATTTTTTCCCTTTTATATTTTACGTTTCATTCAGCTAAACAAGCTTTATTGATTTTTACAGCAATTCCAATGTCTGCAATAGGGGGCATTTTTGCACTATTAATTCGTGATATGCCTTTTAGCATCAGTGCAGGGATTGGGTTTATTGCCTTATTTGGTGTAGCGGTATTAAATGGGATAGTATTAATTGGCACATTCAATGATTTAGAAAAAGAAGGCATGAGTGATGTGTATCAGCGTGTTATGGAAGGTGCAAAAATACGATTGAGACCTGTATTAATGACAGCGACAGTAGCATCCTTGGGATTCCTCCCAATGGCAATTTCGTCTGGAGCTGGAGCGGAGGTTCAAAAACCTTTGGCTACTGTTGTGATCGGTGGATTAATTACAGCAACTTTTTTGACATTATTTGTTTTACCAATGCTTTATATTCTTTTTGATAAAAAATCTAAGAAGCTTAATTCCAAATATGTCGTAGTTGTATTGACGATTTTATCTTTTGGTTTAATGAACTCAGCAAGTGCCCAAACTAAACAGTATTCATTAGAAGAATTAATTGAAATAGCCAAAATAAATAATAAAGCTTTAGTTAATAGTGATTTACGCATTAAATATAGTGAAGCATTGAAAGGAACTATTGGAGAGCTACCGAAACTGAATCTAGAAGGCCAATTGGGGCAATATAATAGTCCAAAATTTGACCAATCTTACGCTATTTCACAAAGTATTCCATTTCCAACAATATTTTCCGCGCGTAGAGCAGTGTATAATGGTTCGTTAAATCAAAGGTTAATTGAAAAGGATGTTAACTCAATAGAGATTCTCAAAGAAATTCGCACATACTATTATCAGTTGCAATATTTGGAGCACAATAATATGCAATTGGAGAGCTTGGATAGTTTGTATGATGATTTTATTCGCATTGCGACAGTGCGCTTTAATGCAGGTGATATTAAAAAGATAGAAATAAATACAGCTGAGACTGAAAAAGGTGAAATACACTTGTTGTGGAAGCAAAACGAAGTCTTGATGATGAATGCCTATGCAAATCTAAAAGCACTGTTGTTTACCAATGAAGACTTTAAAATCACCAATATCGTCGAATATGAACCATTGAACCTAACGCAAGTATTTGATAGTGTTGCCTTGGCTAGTCATCCGCTTATTCGATTGTATGAAAATGAAATGAATTTGCACGATGCAAATATTAAATTAACAAAATCTGAGGGATTACCCGAATTTTCTGTTGGTATTACAAATCAATCTTTAATTGGAGATCATTTAAAAAACGGTGTGGAACAATACTTTGGAGCTAAAAACAGATTTACATCCTTTAATATTGGGGTAAGTATTCCGTTGACTTATACCGCTACTAAATCAAGAGTAAAGGCTATGGAATATGAAAAACAAATAGCTGAACAGAATATGTTGTTAACAACAAATAACTTAAAAAATCAATTCAAAACATTAATGAATCAGTATAATCAAGACGTTCAGCAATATCTCTACTATAAAAACCAAGCTATTCCAAATGCTATAAAGATCGTTAATGCCTCACAATTAGGGTACAAAACTGGTGAAATATCATATGTTGAGTACCTTTTAGCCCTGCAAAGGTCGACCAACATTCAACTTAAGTATTTGGAATCTATCCAAAAAATAAACGAGTCGGTTATCAATATTAATTCTGTTCTTAATCAATAAACTTCAAATATGAAATTCAATAACATACTAATATGCTGTATACTTTTTTGCGCTATAAGTTATAGTTGTGATACAAATACACGCAAGGAAGGTACTAAAGTAAAAGAAGAAAAAGTAGATGAGCATAATAAAGAAGCTCCTAAAACTATTGCTGAACTTAATGCAGATCAAATAAAGGCTGTCGGCATAGAATTGAGCACACTCACCAAGATGAATATTACCTCCTCAAATAAAATCAATGGGATACTACGTGTTCCAAATAGTAATAAAGCTTCTGTAGCGGCTTTGTTTGGAGGTGTTGTTAACTCTGTTAATGTTCAGGATGGAGATTATGTGAAGAAGGGTCAAGTGTTAGCAACAATTTCTAATCCTGAATTCATAGATGTTCAAGAGCAATACCTTACAGTAAATAATCAATTGCTGTATGCAGAACAAGAATTTGAAAGACAGCAAGAGCTATTTAATAACGATGCTGGTGCTAAGAAAAATTTGCAAAGTGCAGCCACAGAATTAAAAAAGCTCAAAACACAAAAAGCTTCTTTAATCAAGAGGTTACAAATGATGGGGATAACTACTTCATCTATTTCAAATACGAACATCAGAAACGGAATGGCAATTGTTGCACCAATTAGTGGTACTATTAGCCGTATTAATGCTCAAGTAGGCGCTTATGTAGATGTTTCTTCACCCGTTGCTGAAATTATAGACAATTCATCAATACATCTTGATTTACAGGTTTTTGAAAGGAATATAGGCGATATTACTTTAGGGCAACAAGTGGATTTTAAATTGACAAATAGTCCTGAGAAATCATACAAAGCTACAGTGTATAAAATAGGGGCTTCATTCGAGAATGATAGTAAAACCATTTCAGTTCATTGCAGTATTCAAGGTGACCGTACAGGACTGATTGATGGTATGAACGCTGTTGGATTAATTAATTTGGCAAACAATCTTACATTGGCAGTTCCTACAGCAGCAATTGTAGATGTTGAGGGAAAATCCTATATTTTTATAAAAACTGATAAAGAAGCTGATGAGCATAATGAGTCTTCACATGATGATCATGGACATAGTCATGATGAAGGAGAAGAAAGTCATAATCATAGTAATGAATCCGAGTCTGCAGCTCATGCTAATACACAAAAAAATAATGTCAGATTTGAAAAAATAGAAATAGCAAAAGGTGCTTCTGATCAGGGGTATACAGCTATAGTTCCTGTAGTTGAATTACCAGAACACACAATTGTCGTAACAAAAGGTGCCTTTTTCATTAATGCCAAACTGAGTGATACAGGTGGTCATTCCCATTAATACGTATTGCAAAAATTAAGAGGTGATATTTTTAAATAAAAATTACCTCTTAATTTTAATAACGATGAATATTATCCCTTTCTTAAATACTTTGTCAAAATGACAATAGTCTGTCCATCGATTTTTCCTTCTATGTACTCTGTATTATTGGGATCTAATCGAATATTTTTAACTACAGTGCCTAATTTTGCATTGACAGAAGAACCTTTAACATCCAATGTCTTTATCAATACCACAGTATCACCTTCGTACAAACGTGTATTATTTGAATCTTGATGAAATGCAACAGTTGCATCTGATTCATGGTCGCCAGTTTTCTTGGCCCACTCTAATGATTCCTCGTCAAGATATAAAATATCTAAATTATCAATAGCCCAACTTTCATTTCTTAATCTACTTAATACCCTCCAGGCCACTATTTGGACTGCCGCATGTTCAGACCACATAGTTTCACTAAGTACTTTCCAATGCTCAGGATCAATTTGCTCCGTTTTGTCTAATTGGGATTTACAATTTTGACAAACATAAATGCTATTATCTGTGTTAACAATAGATACAGGTGGAACTTCGTAGATTGTGAGGCTTGAAGTGCTATTACACAATTCACATTGATTTCCGCTTCTTTCTTGAAGTTGTTTTTCTAAACTCATATCGGTTAAAAATAAAAGCTAAAAATACACAAAATTGACAGCATATTGTAGTAGGATTATTTTACGAAAGTTATTTTAGTATTTGGTAAGGTATTTGTATAATTGAATAAACTAATAATCAAATATAATAATTATGAAATGGCAAGGAGGTCGTACAGGTGGCAATGTCGAAGATAGACGAGGCATGTCTGGCGGAAAAAAACTAGCATTAGGAGGTGTTGGTGGTGTAATTGTTTTGTTAATAAGTCTTTTTATGGGAGGCGATCCAGGGCAACTGTTACAGCAAATGCAAGGTGATGGTGGTTTAGCCAGCACACAACAAGGCGAGTATCAATCAACACCCGAAGAAGATCGTTTACTGCAATTTTCTGAAGTTGTATTAACCAGTACAGATGAAGTATGGACTCATATATTTCAACAGTCTGGACAAGAATACCCTAAACCTACCTTGTTAGTTTATAATCAATCTTATGAAACTGGCGGATGCGGAACTGGTCATTCTGCGTTTGGACCATTTTACTGTCCTGCTGATCAAAAAGTGTATTTGGATTTAAGTTTTAATAAGGAACTGAGTACTAAATTTGGCGCAAAGGGAGAATTTGCATTGGCGTATGTTATCGCTCATGAAGTAGGGCACCATATTCAAAATTTGACAGGTGTATTAGGTAAAACAAATCAGATGCGTAACAAAATTAGTGAGATTGAATATAATAAAGTTTCTGTAATGACGGAATTGCAGGCAGATTTTTATGCTGGAGTGTGGGCGCACTATGTAAACAAATTGACAAGTATTGAATTAACTTACCAAGATATAGTTGATGGAATGACTGCGGCTGCGGCAGTGGGAGATGATCATATTCAGGAAAAATCTCAAGGTTATTCTAATCCTGAATCTTTTACACATGGTACATCTGAACAACGGATGTATTGGTTTAAAAAAGGGTATGAGACAGGAGATCTAAATGCAGGAAATACATTTAAAGAATTGAATTTATAACACATTGGTAAGGTTAAATCTATTGATTGTTGATTAAAAATATGTAGCATATCTTCTACTTTGTGACTTTGAAGAGATGCCTTTCTTAACTATATTTGCTTTTAATCAATAATTAGTTTATGAAAAGTTTAAAAATTATCCCTTTAGTTGTTTTTTTTCTAGGTTTTATTTATGGTTGTGGTTCTAATGATAAATTTATTTCTGAAGATCAAGTAAAGTCAAAAATCGATAGTGATCTACAAGGTAAATTGTGGAAGGCGGTTCGATACACTGAAGTTATTAGGAATGATAAGGGTGAAACAATTAACTATGTAGATTTGGATTTAAATGATGCTCCTCTTAAGACTTTAACTTTTAAAGATAAAGGTATTTCTTCAGTTGGTAGTTTTGCAGAATATATGACTTACACAGTTTCAAGTGTTGTATTTGGTTTAGAAGTTGCACCTGATCCACACATATTAGAAATTAAAAATGGTGGAACTGTTTATTTTAATATGTACTTAAAACATGATTATTCATATTTTTCATCTGAGTTTAAATTAAAGTCAAACGAAAAAATTTATGCAATTGATTTTAAATTGCAATAATAAAATTGTGGTAGAATCGTATTAAAGATTCTACCACAATTTTATTGTACTAATAAATTGCACCCCCTAATATCTGCATTGTCAAATCTACCTAGTACTTCAAAAGATCCATCATCTTCATATTTTCTTCCTAAATCCTGTGTTGCAATAAACGAACAGGAGTGAACATTAGCTAAATCAATTACATTGATTGCACCAGTATTATTATTCGTAATTAACGTCAATGGGTCATTAGTGTCTCTGATCAATATTTTCATCCACTTAGGTGTTTTGAATAATCCATAGCCATTTGAATACCCTTGTGATAATAATTCTGTCATTCCATATTCAGAATGAATACTCATTACACCAAATCCTTCATTTAACACTTGATGTAATTCTTCTCGAATCATTTCCTTACGTTTTCCCTTCATACCACCAGTTTCCATAACTATTAGTTCTGGAAAATCAATTTTATAATTTTCTACAAAATCCAATAGTGCATAGGTTACTCCAATTAATAGAGTTTTTGTCCCTTGTGACTTCAGTTGGTTAAGAATATGATATAATTCCTCGTGATTATAAAGAAAATAATTACTCTGCGGTAGATTTGATGATTTGATTAAATCATCAATCATGTAAATAAGTGATGAACCATCTCTTTCTAAGTAGGATGGAAGTAGTGCAAGTATTGCTACATTTTCTGCTTTACCATAGAACTGTTCAAAAGCTTTACGAAAACTTAATTCATACCAATCTAAATCGTACACATGATGTTGACTATTAATCATACCTGTAGTACCAGAGCTTGTAAAAGTTATTAAGGGTTTGTTCTGTATAGTAGAAACTTTTTGTGTCTTAAAAAACTGGATTGGAAGAAAAGGTATGTCTGTGTAATGTTGTACAGTCGATTTGTCAATATGTAAATTATTTACATATTTCTTATATACTTCATTGTTTTCTATTTGATACTGAAAAATTTTTAATGCGATACGATTAAAGTCATCATCATTCTCAATAGAGAATACATCTTCTTTTGCCACCATAGATTACAAATATAATCATAAAAAAAGCGTCTTGGATTCTTTCAAGACGCTTTATATTAATTTTATAAGTTTTAGGATTAAACCATACCTCCGTCAACAGATAAAGTTTGACCTGTGATATAAGATGATAAATCCGAAGCTAAGAATAAACAAGCATTTGCTATATCTTCAGTAGAGCCAGCGCGTTTTAATGGTATACCAGCTTCCCAACCAGCAACTACCTTAGGATCTAAAACATCAGTCATCTCTGTACGGATAAATCCTGGAGCAATTACATTAGCACGAATGTTACGTGATCCCAACTCTTTAGCGACAGATTTAGTAAATCCAATGATTCCAGCTTTTGAAGCCGCATAATTAGCTTGACCAGCATTCCCCTGAATACCTACTACAGAAGACATATTGATGAATGAACCTTTACGTTGTTTCATCATAATTTTTGATGCAGCCTTAGTTACATTGAAAATAGATTTCAAGTTTACATTGATGACATCATCCCAGTTTTCTTCTGTCATGCGCATTAACAGACCATCTTTCGTGATACCAGCATTATTTACAACAATATCAATTGTACCGAAATCATTTACGATGTCATTTATCAATTGTTCTGCTTCATCAAATTTTGAAGCATCTGAGCGATAACCCACCACTTTAGTACCGAAAGCCTGTAACTCTTGCTCTAAAGCTTGACCTTTTTCCACAGATGATAGGTATGTGAAAGCTACATTAGCACCATTTTGAGCAAATACCTCGGCAATTTTACGGCCAATACCTTTTGAAGCACCAGTTACTAAAGCCGTTTTTCCCTCTAATAATTTCATATATAAATATTTATAGTTTCTTAATTAATCACAATCAAAGAAAACTTCAAAAGTGAGTGTCTAGCAAAAATACACAAATTTTGAAATAGTGGTAATTTATTAAATTATGACAATGAATTTCAAATTTTTAACATCGTTGACTATTCATGAAAAAAATTCAAAATAAATGAGTATAAATTGACAAATTGATTCGTTAGAAAGATTTATGAATGTTAATTTTGTTGCAATTAATACTAGTCATGGGCAAGAAAAAACAAAAATCAGAAGTTGATGTAGTGCTAATTGGTGGTGGTATCATGAGTGCGACTCTTGGTACATTGATCAATGAGTTAAATCCTGATATTGATATTGAAATATTAGAACGCTTGGATGTTGTAGCCGCTGAGAGTTCTGATGCTTGGAATAATGCAGGTACAGGTCACTCTGCTTTATGTGAATTGAATTATACACCTCAGCAAGCTAACGGTTCAGTTAAAATAGATAAGGCAATTAAAATTGCTGAACAATTTGAAGTTTCAAAACAGTTTTGGACTTATTTGGTAGAGAAGGGGATTATTAAAAGTCCTGAAAACTTTATTCGTAAAGTACCTCATATGAGTGCTGTCTTTGGTACTGATGATGTTGCTTTTTTGAAAACACGTTTTGAGGCTATGACTAATGAAACTCTATTCAAAGGAATGGAGTATACCGAAGATAAAACATTACTAGAGCAATGGGTTCCATTAATGATGGAAGGAAGAACGAGTAATGAGGCTATTGCTGCAACAAAAATGGATATCGGTACAGATGTAAATTTTGGTGCATTGACAAGAGATTTAATAGCTAATTTAGCTTCCAAAAAGAATATTAATATTTCAGTAAATCAAGAAGTAAAAGATATTGATCGTGAAGATGATGGTCGCTGGGAAGTAGAAGTGAAAGATCTTAAGACTGGTGATAAGCGTGAAATTAAAGCTAAATTTGTTTTCATAGGAGCTGGAGGTCATTCCTTATTATTATTGGAAAAATCAGGAATTCCTGAGGCTAATGGTTACGGTGGATTCCCTGTAGGTGGTCAATGGTTGAGATGTACGAATGAAGATATTATCAAACAACATCAAGCGAAGGTTTACGGTAAAGCTTCTGTAGGTGCACCTCCAATGTCTGTTCCTCACTTGGACACTCGTTTTATTGATGGTAAACAAGCTTTATTATTTGGACCTTACGCTGGTTTTTCAACTAAATTCTTGAAACAAGGTTCATTCTTTGATTTACCTGCCTCAATTAAATTGTCAAACATTAAGCCAATGTTGTCTGCAGGTTTAGACAATTTAGATTTGACGAAATACTTGATTACGGAAGTAATGAAAAAGCCAAAAGATAAATTGGAATCTTTGAAACAATTTATGCCTACAGCTAAGATGGAAGACTGGGTAATTGAAAAAGCAGGTCAACGTGTACAGGTTATTAAAAAGGACCCTAAGCATGGTGGCGTGTTAGAGTTTGGTACGGAAGTGGTTTCGAGTGCTGACGGCTCTATTGCTGCTTTATTAGGTGCTTCACCAGGCGCTTCAACCTCAGTGGCTATCATGATTCAGTTATTGAAAAAATGTTTCCCTGACCGAGCAAAATCTTCGGAATATAAGAATAAACTACGTGAAATGATTCCTTCATGGGGTCAATCACTAAATGATAATCCAGAACTTTGTGCGCAAGTTCGTGAGCATTCGCAACGCGTATTGAAAATGGATTAATATAAGTTAAGAAACTTATGGGGTGCTAAAGTAGAGCTATAAAAAGCTCTACTTTTTAAGCTGAGATTATACCCAATTCCGTTCAACGGAAGGAACCTGATCCAGGTAATGCTGGCGTAGGGATTAATTTCTAAAAGCTGTCAATTATAGCATTTCCGTAAGTGAAGTTTTAATTAATTTTAACTCACTTAAATGGAAATTATCAATCAAATTACACAAGCCTTTCAAGAGACCTCTTGGTTAGAGAGATTCTCTGTACTTTGTGGTATTATACAAGTACTTCTCAGCAAAAACAATAAAGTTTCCAATTATCTTTTTGGTATCCTAGGTATCGTGTCTGGTATGTATGTGCTATTTGGTGCAAAACTATATGCAGATATAGCCTTAAACATATATTATCTGGTGATGAGTATTTACGGCTGGTGGTATTGGAAAACAAATCAAAGCGCTAGAGAACAACCTATTACATCATGTGAGTCTACAGATTGGAGCACTGTAATTGGGATTGTTATAGGTGCTTTTGCTATTCTCTATTTATTCCTTATCACTTTTACAGATTCCGATGTACCGATCTGGGATGCTTGGGTATCTTGCACAGCTTGGGCTGGAATGTGGTTATTAGCTAGACGCAAGATTGAAAATTGGATATTGCTGAATATTAGTAATGCATTCGCTGTCCCTTTGTTGATCCACAAAGAATTATATCTTTTTGCCGTATTAACAACTTTTCTTTTTGTTGTCGCTATTTTTGGTTACATCAAATGGGCTAAAATTATGAAAATCGAATCCAATTCTATTTAATATGCTTAACGAACAAACTATAGCAATTATTCGAGATGCGCAAGCAAAAGGAATACAAGCTAAACAATTAGTAGCTGAACAACTTGAAATCATATATGAAAATAACTGGTTTAATATATGGGTTCCTGAAAAATATAATGGATTAGAATTAAGTTTGTTAGATGGATTCAACTTAATTAAGGAATTATCATATTGGGATGGGGGGCTAGCTTGGACTGTTACATTATGTTCGGGAGCTAATATGTTTTGTGGATTTATAAATCCACAAATTGCTAAATCAGTTTTTGATGATCCAAAAGTATGTTTTGGTGGTAGTGGACGTGCAAATGGAAAAGCTATATGGGATGGAAAAAAATATTATTTAACAGGAACTTGGCAATATGCGACTGGAGCTCCTCATTTGACACATTTTACATTGAATACTTTTATCTACGATGGTCCTATTCAACGATTAAATGAGGTAGGAGAGCCTAAAATGTTTTCATTCTTTGTCCCCAAACAGCATGTTTTAATTCACTATGACTGGGATACATTTGGTCTAGAATGTACAGCATCACATAGTTTTTCTTTGGAAAATATAAGTGTAGAACCATCTTATGCATTCGAATTGAAGCCATCAGAAAAGAAGGTTGACAGTGAGCTTTACAATATTCCGTTTATGACTTTTGCCGAATTAACTCTACTTCCTAATTATTTGGGGATGTATAAACGTTTTTTGGATTTATCAGAAAAGTATTTTTTCGAAAAATCTAAAAATCTAGAATGGTCTAAAAAATATAGTAAATCTCGTTTTCACCAAATCGACAACCTTCAGCAGCAGTCGCAAAACTATGAGCAAAAGGCGAAAAATTTAATCCAACTACTTTGGGAACAAGTTTCTGCTGATGAACATACTATTAGTGAAGAATTATTAAGCGAAATTACATCAGAATCTAGAAGAATTGTAAGTGAAATCAGAGCGTCTGTAACAACCATTTTCCCGCTAGTTGGTATTTCTGGGGCGCAAAGAGATAATGAACTAAATATAGTTTTCCGTAATATTTTTACGGCTACACAGCATAGCTTATTGAATATTGAGGCCTAAAACCTAAACTATTATCAAAAATCTTATACTCTATGATTATATTCAATTATAGAGTATAAGACTTAAAAGTTTAATGAAGAGTTACTTACTACAAGTAATTAGTTTACAATAATCTGACTACCTTTTTCCATATCCTTTACTACAGTAATTGATCGTGGCATACGTTCTTTGAGCTCCTCGACATGTGAAATAATTCCGACTATACGATTCTCTTGATGTAAATATTGTAATGTATCAAATACTGTATTTATACTTTCTGAATCTTGAGTTCCGAATCCCTCATCAATAAAAAAGAAATTTTTGTCAGCTTTATTAAGCCATTGAATATTTTCGGCTAAAGCTAGTGCTAAACATAGAGAGGCTTGGAATGACTGTCCACCTGAAAGTGTTTTTGCTGAGCGTCTATATCCATCATTTAAGTAGTCTATTACTTCGAATTCATTATTTTCATTAATCACCAAACTTAATTGGTTTTTAGTAAGTCTATTAAAACGATGATTTGCAATTTCACATAAGCGATGTAGATGAATACTTGATACATAATTCACAAAACCATTACCCTTAAACATATTAAAGAGTATATCAAGGTTCTTTTTCCGAACCTCTAATTGCTCGTATTGTACCAAAAGATCTTTTTTTCGTTCCAATTCGATATTTAGGCGCATCAAATCATCTTTCAACGCACCATAAGACTCAGTTTTAATCATTAATTCATTCTTTCGGACAACTATCAAATTGGACAATTCATCAAATTTTTCATCTGAATAATTGTCATTTTCCGTTTTTTCTAGTAATTCCTGAATTTGATTCGTTAATGTTTGATAAGCTACCTGAAAACTTTGCACTTTACCTCTTAATGCATTAGTATCAAGCCCTTTATTCAAAATTAATTGTACTGAAGCTATATCCGAGTATTTAAATTCAATAAGTAAGTTCGTCAATAATTTCTGTAATTCCTGTGCCTTTGTACTGTATTGAACATATTGCTCTTGAGCTTCAATATATGTACCTTTTACTTGTGCATATTGCGTCTTAAATTCTAATAATTTCTTAGTAAGATCTTCATAACTTCTTTGTATTGAATTTATCTCAGAAGTTCTTTCTTTGATACTATTATCCAACATAAATTTATCAAAAGACAGATAATCTTTTACGTCAATAGATTGAATTTGTTGCAAATTTTGTTTTATTGATCCTTCAAGAACACTGATTTCATTTTGGTAGTTATTCAGTTTCTGTTCGGATTTATGCAGCAGTTCTCTGGTATTTTGAAGTTCTGTACGATTTTCTTGTAAGAATTTTTCCTTTTGAATGATTAGTGCTTCGATTTTAAAAAAATCAGATTTTTTAATCTCAAAATCATCACGATTATTTTCATCAAAATCAGGCCATATAAAACATGCTAAATGATCGTCATATACCTTTTCCAAGACCAATTTAGATTGATTTAATTTTTCTAATTCAAGCTTTTTTTCACTAATCTTCGATGCTGCTAGCGAAAGCTCTGATTTCAATTTATCTAAGAAAGTTTTTTCATCTATTAAATTTTTATGTTGAATAGATAAATTTTCAAAATCCATATCCAAATTTTCTATTTGCATAGGAGAGGGGTGCTCATTAGATCCGCACAAAGGACACGGCTCACCATCATGTAAATTGTGTATATATTGCGAGAGCTCTTTTTTCAAGCGAAGATCACTCTCATCATTCTTTAAATCAAATTCTTTTGATGCCAAAGAATGATATTTACTATCTAAGCTATACAGCCAATTAGATTCATTTAAATCGTATTTAATAAAAATATCCTTTAGTTCAAACAATTGTTCGGAAGCCTTATTCAGTAGATCTTTTTCGTCAACAATTTGGTTATTAATCTGATCACGCTTCGTGTACCATGAATCAATAGCTAATAATTCAGATGTATTTATTTTTGAATTTTTAATATTATCGATTTCTTGCTCGAGTTGTTTAATAATATTACTGAATTTTTGCTCTTCCTTTTTTTGCTTCTCATAGAATGAGTTTCCCTTATCTATATTTGCTAGCTTTTCCTTTTTAACCTCTTTAAGTTCCAGGTTTTGGATTACCTTTAATAAATCTTGAACTTCAGCTTTTGATTTATCTAGATTTTGATATGCTGGAAGTGTTATTTCTAGGCGTTTTTCCACATCATCAAGACCTACCTTTAAGCTATCCTTTGATTCTTTTAAATTTTCAATTTTGGTTAATAATAACTTTTTGTTGGTATTAATATGATTTAGATTAAGTATGTGTTCTCTAAAATAAGTTGAGACCAATTCATATTCATTGACTTCTGATTCAATCTTCTGAATATGTGATTTTTTTTCTTCTAAATCTGTCAATTGGTTTTGTTTACCTACCAAGTCCAGACGGTTTTGTTTAGTTATCTGAAGTGCTTTATGTTGAATCTCTAATTGTTCAAAACTATTTTTAAGCTCAATTAAGCCTTTTTCTAACGAAAGAAAAAGTTCGTTTTTCTCTTCAATTATTTCCGTATTTATTTCCTCAAATCCACTTAGTGCACCTTTTAGGTGTTCTAGTTTTTTATTATTTTCTGCAAGAAGATTAGAAACTTTAGGACCCAAATCGTATTTATTCAGAAAGAAAATCTCTTTCATCATTTCTGAACGATCTTTTCCCTTAAGTTCTAAGAATTCCTTGAATTGACCTTGTGGAATTATAATTGTACGTTTAAAATTAGCATAGGATAAATTTGTAATTTCTGCACCGTCATTTGATTCTAGAGGCAACCAATTATTATCTTTCCACTCATAGGCATTTCTTTCATGATCTGTGATATCTTGAAATTTCTTTTTGCGTCTCCATTGTGCGACAAAGCGAAATTTTCGTCCATCATAATTCAAGAATTGAAAATCAATCAAAACTTGATTAGATTTCAAATTCAACATATTGTATGTTCTTTTCTCTTTGCTATTTAAACGTTCGGTTTCTCCGTACAATGCATATCCAATTGCTTCAAGAATAGAAGATTTACCTGAACCAACTGAGCCAAATATTCCAAACAGTCCTGCCTCACTCAGATTTGTGAAATCTATTTCCTGCTTTTGTTGATAGGAGTATAGTCCTTCAATACTTAAATATAGTGGTAACATATTTTATTCTTCCAAATCTTTTGAATGCGTTAATACCTCTTTAAATAAATCGTTGAGTTCATCATTTGGATCTTGACCATATTTACTACGAAAATAATCACCAAACAAAGAATGAATATCTTGATCTAGTTTTACTTTTTCTGAATTTTCAGCTTGAATTTCATTATTCTTTACAATTGGAATAATATTTACTATGCCATCATGCGCATCATGGATTCTTTTTAAGTCTGCCGATGATATAAATGTATCACTTATTAAAGTCAATTCTACCAAGGTATACGGATTCTCATTTAACCAATTTACAGCAAGATCAATATTATCAAATTTCTTCCTACATAAAGCTTTGCCACTACGTATTGAAATCGTTTCAATCCTAGGTGCTTGATTTGGCTCAATATTTATGACAACGACTTTCTTTTGTTGACCTGCTTCCGAAAACGAATAAGCTAGTGGAGAGCTAGAGTAGACGACAGGGTGTTGATGACCTTTGATAAACTGATAACGATGTAAATGTCCTAAGGCTGTATATTGAATTTGAGATGGAATGGCGTCTGTATAAACAATATCTGCATTTCCGATTCGGATAGGCTTTTCTCCTTCAGGTTCCTCTAGAATTTCACCTCCACGTTCCAACATGTACAGATGAGCTGTCAGAATATTGACTCCATTACCATCACAATATTGATCAGCTAAATTTTGCCAATTATTATGTAAAACCTCATTCAGTTTTTCTCCTTTATTTTCAACACCTAAATATTGCTTTAATCGCAATTCATTTGCATATGCTGTAGTAATTATGCGTATAGGGTAGGCTATGCATTGTAATTTAATTTCTACGAACCCTTTGTCAGACTTTGTAATTTCAAATTGGTTATCCATTACAAAAGGTTTAACAACCGCATGTGGATAGCCAATAAATATAATACCACATGCTCGAGCCAATGGGTCTGGTGAATCAATTCTATCTGGAGAATCATGATTACCAGCAATAGCTATTACCGGACGGCTTCCATTAGCTGTCAAATCCTTAAGTGTTTTATATAATAATTCTGTCGCATCTACTGATGGGTTAAAAGTGTCAAAAAGATCACCAGCAACAATCACCAAATCTACTTTTTCCTGATTAGCAATCTCACAAATTTCTTTCAGCACCTCTCTTTGCTCATCTATACGATTTATATAATCAAGTTTTTTACCCAAATGCCAGTCTGCAGTATGTAATATCTTCATTTATATATTCTAATATCTTTAATAGGAATTCAATCCTTCATAAAGGATAAAATTACTAATAGATTATCATTTGTAGCTATATATCTATGATTTTTTAATTTATCGCCTTAATTATTAAAATCACATATATAATTAAATAAGTAAACTTTAAATTTGTCTGATTAAAAAATACATAATTGTACTTAATTAATTGTTTTATTAAACCAAAAATACTTTCACTTTATGAAATATAAATTTACACCAATATTAGCTATAACTTTAGCTTTTAATTCGTTTGCATTAGCTAATGAACCAATCGAAAAAAAACCACCTGTTAAAGGTTCTCAGAGTCTGAAAAATTGGTTTTTTAGTGCTAATGTTGGTGCTCAAGTTTTTATTGGTGACCACGATAAGCAAGAAAGTGTTGGCAAAAGAATTTCTCCAAATTTTGGTATTAGTGCTGGTAAGTGGATTGAGGAAACGAACTTTGGTGTAAGAGTAAATATTGATGGTGGACAAATTAAAGGATTAACTCAAACAGCTGGTTTGGCTATTGATCCACAAAAGGGACATGTAATTGGTGCTCCACACTTTTTATATAAACAAAAATTCAATTTTATTCACGCCCATGCCGATGTGCTTTTTCACTGGAGTAATGATGCCTATGGAGTAGATTTGAATAGGCTATATAATTTAATCCCATATGCTGGATTTGGTGTAATCTCTGCTTTAGATTATCAGAAAAAAGCTAAACCAACTATGAACGTTGGTGTTATTCAAACACTTCGTTTAAATGACAATTGGGATTTAAACTTAGATGTTAAGGGAAATGTAGTAGGAGATGCTTTTGATGGTGAGATTGGTGGAAATAATTTTGAAGGTAGAACTGCTGTTTCAATAGGTGTTAATTATACTTTTAGATAAAATATACTTATTACTAATAAAAAAGCAGTAGTGGAATAATTTCAACTACTGCTTTTTTATTAGCATCACTATTATAGTATAAAATTTCACATTGACACCTATAAAACTGATTAATGATCGTTTTTTTGAGTTTACTTAGTGGATTGTATCACTTTAGGTGAGGCAGCTCCATTATGACAGGTTTCACAAGCGATATTCTTAATTGCCCCATCATATTCCTTATTAAAATACTTTTTATTTATTTTGTTGGTCATTTTTATCATTTGACGAGCAATATCCTTTTTAGGATTAGCATCACTTGCAAAATCCATACCTTTCTCACCATTTGCTTTAGGGGCATGACAATAACCGCATTTTACACCAAGTGCAGCATTAAATCCACGCATTACTTTAGTTAACTCTTCATCGGATATTTTTTTTGACAAAACCTTCAAATTTTTAGGCTTATTATCCTCCTGTACTGGCTGTGTAGTAAAGGCACTTATTGCTATTACTAATGTAATGATACCTGCTATAAAACTTATTTTTCTTTTATTTCTCATCTCTTTTTTTTAATTTAATTCTAATATTACTAATAATATTTGTATTGTCATAATAAAGTCATCGATTTTGGTAATTAACTTTTTTTGTAAATTTGCATAACAACATTGATATCATATTATGAACGTTAGAATCTTAATAGTTTTAGCTTTTTTATTTCAGCTTGTAAATTTAAATGCGGAAACCTTCCCAATACGTAATAAGACATATTATAATTTTCTCTTACATATGCCAGAGACTGTTGACAAAACAAGTTCACTTCCAGTAATCGTATTCTTACATGGGAAAAGCTTGTCTGGAAATAATCTAGACAGAGTAAAACGATATGGTGTTTTATACGCTAAAGAAAAGGGTCATCAATTACCAAATGCAATTATTGTGGCTCCTCAGACAAACAATGGCTGGAATCCAGATAAGGTGATAGAAGTAATTGATTATGTTTTAGAGAATTATAATGCTGATCCAACACGTATTTATGTATGTGGGATGAGTATGGGGGCTTATGGTACAATGCATGTTGCCGGAAAATATCCTAATCGTGTAGCTGCCGCTGTCGCCATATGTGGTGGTGGAAATATAAATGATGCCTGTAATCTTACAAAAGTACCCATGTGGATACAACATGGAAGTGCAGATAGGGCAGTACCTTCATCAGAATCAAAGAAAATTTATAATGCCATAAAAAAATGTGACCAGCAGGCTGATACTAAACTTACAATTATTAAAGGTGGTACGCATGGATCTGTTGAAAAATTATTTCATCAGGATGCTATTTATGACTGGATGATGAAATATACTAAAGTTCAATAAACAAATGAGGCTGTCTAAAAAGGTCTGTTAATTAAAGAGCCCCGTCATTAAAAAATAATGGCGGGGCTTATGTTTTTTGTCCTCAATTTTTTGTAAATTGAGGTGCACCCAAAAAACGATATGAAAGTACAAT
>NZ_JADEYP010000019.1 GCF_020295405.1 Sphingobacterium bovistauri | reverse complement strand
TTGCGGAGTGGTGCAAAGATAGAAAAGAATTGTAACTACTTCCAAGCTTTATTAGAGTTTATTTTTTGAATATCGCGTAAGTAGCTGTTCAACTGAGAAATAAAATCGATATATCAGTCTACTATAAACTCGAAATGCCTGTGAAGTAATCTACCATTCAGATCTAAGCCCTCCAATAACAACAAATACCTTCCCTTAGCATCTGATGTAAAGAAATGAAAAGATGATTTTCCTTCAGCATCAGAAACAATAGACGGCTCCCAATGGATGGTAGATCTTAAATCAGAATTAAACATAATATTCTCTGAGACATCATAAGCTGGCTTATAAAAACTCTTTATAGTATGAAAACCCTGCGGCCGTACAGTTAAGATCCCTTTAGGGACATAGTTCCTCATTGCAGACGTACCTCTCTTAGAGGTTAGAATTATTAAGCCATTAGCTCCATTTGAACCGTATACCGTCGTGTAATTTGAATTTCGCAACACCTCTACACTTTCTATATCAAGAATATTTATCATTGACAAATTATCACCTTCTATATACATACCATCTAAGACCACCTGCATGGGTTGATTTCCTCGCGTATTGTACGGCACCCCGCCCTGAAAATAAACACCGACCAAACGTCCGGACAAACACATTTCCAATGTAGTACAGGTTGATAAATCCTCTTCTGTAATGATTTGATCAGCATTGCCCGATCCATTCAAATTACTAGAATGCTCTGAGGCTTTGCGCGTTTGTCTAGCAGTAACCAAAACTTCTTCTATCAATATAGCCTTTTCTTTTAGACCGACGCGTTCTAATTCAGCAAAATACTCCTTAGAGGATTTTAAATTTTCTAAATACTTCCTATTAATATCCCACCACTTATCTGATACAGCTGTACGATCCTCTATGGGATATCCTAAATCTTCATCCATGACTATATCAATATTATTCTTTCCCTTCTGCCCATCTTTTGCCGTAATAATAAATTTCACACTATCTGGAAACATCATATTATTAAATTCGAAATAGCCCTCTTCATTCGAGGTCGTATCAATAAAGTCCAAATAGTTTTGTGTAGAAATCAATTGCAATTTAGCATTTGGCTCTGGCTTACTCCTTCCAATTTTTTTCGTATATCCAGATAATTTTAATAATTTCTCTGGCATATACTTATGTTTGATATCCAAATCTAATTTTGACCAATCAACATTACTCCAACCTTGCGTTAGCATCAGGTAATCCATGTCGGTATTTTTTAAGCCTCCATCTTCTTGAAAGTAAAAGTTTGGTTTCTCAATGTATCCGCGCAGATCATTATTCAACAATAAAGATGAAAGAATATGTGCTTCATCTGTATACGAGGTGTTAACTTTACTCAAGTCGATAACAGATGCCGAAAAAGCTCCATACCGGAGAGAATCTGAAACTTCTCCAACCTCCATACTAACATTGACCTTTTCTCTAACTTTATAAACATCCTTATTAAGAGCAATCTTATTTATCAATAAATCACGCTTGGCATAGTGAAATATAGGTCTTTCAATAAGAGGTTGAAACTGACTATTCAGTATACTAAGCGTAAGCACGCCTGAAGGCAATTTTTGTTTGTCTACTGAAAAAACAAGCTCTTCCTTATTCGCCTTTGCTCGCGAAACGAACAAAACCTCTCCCAAATGATGAACAATAAAATATACATCAGCATTATTTATTTGATTAGAACTTATACTCAATTGGGCGAAAACTTTATTTTCATTTAGATTATTCACTAATAATGAAAAACCACTCTCATATACCTCTGGAGCTTCAACACGAACACTACTTCCATCTGAATAAGTAGCTAGAGCCTCGATAGGTGCATTGCTGTTCAAAAATACTGAAATTGCCCCCATTCCCAACTCATTCGTGTTTATAACACCAAGCGAGTCATTTCCTTGTTTAAGTAAAATCTTAGAACCGACACCCAAACCTTGACTATTGATACTTTTTGCGGCAATATTATTAATCCTTCCATAAACAAGCTTACCACCCTCTGGGAATAATTTTGTCACCGGAATAAGCTTGGGATCTATTGTCTTTACAATTTTGTTAACCATACTTTTATCCACATTCTCAAACCGCAATTTTAAAATGGGATTTCTATATTTATTTGACACGGAAATCTCAACTAAGCCTAAATCCGTAGATGATTTAGATTTCCTCTCAACCACCTTATCTCCTTCTGATATAGCATATTGAATACGTTTTTTAGCTATCGGCAAGCCACTTATACTATTTAAGTTAATTTTATATATCACATCGGACTCTCCTACTTCAGTCGTCGTTTGTGTCAATACATTATCTGTTCGACCATTAAAGACAGGGACTCTCTTTTCGAAGAAGTATTCTGAACCAGCATTCTTCATCCAATTTGTGTAAGCCCTAATTCGATAAACACCTTCCGTAATTGTATCTGAGAGGGTAAAATCTCCTATACCCGCCCCCATAGGTGTAGATATAGTAACTCGCTGCACGATATCATTTGAAGGCGAGATCAACTCAGCATATAAAACACCACTAAGACTTGAAAATAGATTTTTAACACCTATTGTGGTATAAGACTTAAAAAAAATAGGCTCTCCTGCAGAATATGAAGGCTTATCGGTATGCAAATAGACTTTCTCTTGGGGATTATTAATCTGGTACCCCTCCAGTTTTTCCAAAAACTGCTGGATATCCTGACCATGAGCATACGATATAATAAATAGAAAAATCGCAGAAAGTAAGCCTTGCTTCATATTTTACTGATAATAAGTCCACTAAAGATATTTATTTTTCCGAGAATTGATCTAATATGAAGGTTAAAATTTAAGAATACCGTGGGAGATTGTATATTTGTAGTATGAACATCTTAATCGTTGGATCAGGCGGTCGTGAATCTGCCTTTGCTTACAAAATAGCACAAAGCCCTAAACTAACTAATCTTTATATCGCTCCTGGAAACGCTGGGACAGAACAATATGGAAAAAACGTAAACTTAAAAGTCACCGACTTCGAAGGAATCGCAGCTTTTGCATTATCAAATAACATTGAAATCATTCTAGTCGGTCCAGAAGAGCCATTAGTAAAAGGAATTCACGATTATTTCTTAGGAAGAGAAGACATTAAACATATCGCGGTAATAGGCCCACAACAATTGGGAGCTCAACTAGAAGGTTCAAAAGATTTTTCTAAAGAATTTATGTCTAGGCATAATATTCCAACCGCAGCATACAAATCTTTCAACCAATCAAACTTAGAAGAAGGTTTAGCTTATTTAGAGACTCAAAAACTCCCAATCGTGCTAAAAGCAGATGGTTTAGCAGCAGGAAAAGGAGTTTTAATTTGCGAAACATTAGATGATGCAAAATCTGAATTAACAGCAATGATTGCTGATGCTAAATTTGGCGCTGCAAGTAGTGTTGTTGTTATTGAAGAATTCCTAAAAGGTATTGAGCTATCCGTATTTGTACTGACAGATGGAGAATCTTATAAAGTATTACCTTCAGCAAAAGATTACAAAAGAATAGGTGAAGGTGACACCGGCCTTAATACAGGTGGTATGGGGTCTATCTCTCCGGTACCATTTGCCAACCAAGATTTTTTAACGAAAGTAGAAGACCGTATCATCAAACCCACTGTAGAAGGTTTGAAAAAAGATAATATCCCTTATAAAGGCTTCATTTTTATTGGATTAATGAATGTAGATGGTGAGCCTTTTGTCATTGAATACAATGTACGCATGGGCGACCCTGAGACAGAGTCTGTATTACCTCGAATTGAATCTGATTTAGTCGATCTATTAGAAGGTGTAGCGAAAGGTGATTTAGCTAATCGCTCGTATACGGTAAGTTCAAAAACAGCTGTCACAGTAATGTTGGTGTCAGGAGGATATCCTGGTGATTACGAATCTGGAAAAGTAATATCCAACATTGAAAATGTAAAAGAATCTATTGTTTTTCATGCTGGCACAAAAGAAGTAAATGGTGAAGTCGTAACAGCTGGAGGACGCGTTATAGCCGTAACAACACTTCAAGACGATCTTTTTACTGCGCTTCAACAGGCTACAGCAGATGCCGGTCGTATCTTTTATCAAGGAAAATACTTCCGTACTGACATTGGTTTTGATTTGATATAAAAATATTAATTTCAAAATCAGCAAATTAGAAAAAACTGCTTGAAAATATTTTGATGATGCAAATTATGCCCTTATATTTGCATCATCAAATCCGATAAGGCCCGTTCGTCTAGGGGTTAGGACGCCAGATTTTCATTCTGGAAACAGGGGTTCGATTCCCCTACGGGCTACAGATCTTCAGATCAAAACATACAAAAGCTTGCAAATCAAATGATTGCAAGCTTTTTTGTTTTTCAGTATTTACAAAACTTTCAATTATTCCCAATAAAAAAGTGAGTCATTCGGTGAGTCATTTTTTGAAAATCATCTACTCACTGAAACAGGCTTAACATATTGATTTGTAACACATTTAATAGTTGAACATCTTGATTTCATTTTACTGCAAGGCTAACTTTGTTTCACTTAAATGATTAAATCATGAGTAAAAATTATTCCCTGCTTTTCTACCTGAAGAAACCAAAAAACTACGCCTTGGGTCCCAAACCGATCTACATGCGCATCACCGTGGATGGTGTCCCCAAGGAAGTATCTACAGGAAAACAATGCGATCCTGTCAAATGGAACTCCAGAGGAAACCGAGCCAAAGGTACAAAAGAGGATGCCAGAACTTTGAATAGTTATCTGGACGCACTTGAGTACAAAATTAATGAGATCCATTTGCAGTTGACTAAAGATGGTGACGAGATTACAGCAGAGTCTCTAAAGCTTAGATTTCTCGGAAAACATATCCAACGAAAAACACTACTGAATGTATTTTTAGAGCATAACGAGCAAATGGCTGTACTCTTAGGTAAGGGCTTCAAACCTAATACCCTCAAGGGATACAAAACCTCCATTTCCCATATCGAGAGTTATATTAAAAGTAATTACGCTTCAAAGGATATAGAGGTAAGGAAGATTGATCATGCTTTTGTAACGGCCTACGAATTTTACTTGCGTTCATTTTTAAATTGTACGGCTATTTCTGCTGCCAAGTATATCAAGCATTTACGTAAGATTGTTAAGATATGTATAGCACATAAATGGATTATAGAAGATCCTTTTGCACACTATCAAAACAAAGCTAAACCAAAAGTAAAGTCCTTTTTGACTGCTGATGAGTTATTGCGTATCGAACAAAAAAGCTTCACCATACCCAGACTTGCTCACGTCCGTGATATTTTTGTGTTTTGCTGCTATACGGGTCTATCCTATGCTGATGTAAAGAAGCTGACTCCCAATGATATTGCTCGAGGTGTTGATGGAAAATTGTGGATACTCACCAGCAGAGAAAAAACAGAGACTTCTTCTCATATCCCTTTACTAGACAAAGCTCTTTCGATAATAGCACATTATAAAGATTTTCCGCTATGCCTTGCAAAAAACATTGTCCTGCCTGTACTTAGTAATCAAAAAATGAACAGTTATCTCAAAGAAATTGCGGACATATGCGGCATCCACAAAGAGCTTACTTTTCACATGTCTAGACATACTTTTGCTACGACAATAACTTTATCCAATAATGTACCAATCGAAACTGTATCAAAAATGCTCGGGCATACTGATTTAAAAACAACACAACATTATGCAAAGCTTTTAGATACTCGGATTGCAAGTGATATGTCCACTCTTCAACAAGCTTTGGGAAAATGTCAGCCATAGAATTATTAATTCTTAAAACATGTAGATTTGATAGAAAAAGCGATTTATATGTATAAGATTATTAGTCAAGATGTTATAATTCACCTCTAAGTGAGGGCAATGTCTTAAGGATAGTTAAAGGTTTTACAACAAAGAATTAATGTTCTCATCTTTGATACACATATTTTAGATTAATAATTGCTTAGTTAAACCGTTCCAACCTCCCCGGTTGGGACGGTTTAAGATCTTACTTAATTATTTGCAAGTCTAGTCTACATAGAGTATTTACTTTTATAGAATCATTAGTCCCAATGATATTGACAGTTATAAATATATTAATGCATTCAACCACATCCGAGGAAAAGTTCAATATTAATAAAGACGATTTTAAATAGGTATTATACCTCTTCGTTAAGAAAATGTATAGTTAGTTGAGACCTTTCAAATTAATAGCTATTAATCATTTCTTCTTGTATAGATTTGTTTTCTTTTTTTTCGTTGGATGTATCCAATGTTCAATTAAATCTGATTTCTGGAGGTCAGCTGACAAATTTGACAGTTTCACTTCTGAGTAATATTTCCATATGATTTTTTTTACAAATCTCAATTCTAATTCTGTACTATTAATAAATTCAAGATCATTAATCAAAATTTCATTAATAATAAAAGGTACAGAAGGTGTATCAGATAGTATTTTACTATATTCACTGTTCCTAGAATGTTTTATTTTTAAAAGTTCGCGAAGATCTTTTGGAACAGTTTGTAGTTCAGTAGTAAATTTTCCAAAATCAACGACAAAAAAATCACATGCTTTTTGTACTGTGTTTGCAATAAACTCATAATTCTTTTCTTCAGCTAAAATATATTCCAGCCATCTTTTTGAAACATCTAACACATTAGCAAATACTTCGATAGTAAGTCCACTTTTTTCAAAATAATTTTTGATATTTTTAATGGTTATTTTGGCATTGTATGCATTCATAACCACAAATAAATATTCAAAATCAATTATTATTCCGCAAATAGTTTCTTTTTATTAATTAATATTTATAAATTTGAGTATTGATAATCAGATGAATGTTTGATTATAGGTGTTGAATACAAGAGTCTCTCGTGCAAATTCCGAGTTTTGTTCAGGACGAGGCAATAGGTTTTCAATGCCCATAATGATATTTTGTGTATTTTTGATGCACACTGTAGCGTTATGGGCCCTATTGTTTGTCGGTCCTACGGCCCTCGGAAGCCTGCATGATGATAGCATAGGGCCTTGCTACGGTTCCTTTCTTTCGACGAGACTCGCCAAAATAAATTGCGAGTTATGAAAAACATTAAAAAACAATTGTACAAAAACATTATCTGTGCTCCGGAGTAGTTTCGGATTATATCTATTTTTTCTAATCGATGAATGCCCCATTTTCTAACCAATATATTATTCTAGATCTACGCATTAAGGCGCATTCCGATCATCAATAATTAACTGAATTAGACTGAAGTCTCCGGCTTTCAATGCATAGAGGAGTATGGTATCCTTTCTAATACATTGTAGAGATCTAAGTCAATTATAATACACTTGAAAAATGAAGATTTTTTATCGAGGAGGATGAGGTTTGCCTTTTTCAGATTGCATTCCTTTCTTTAAATCAACACAACTACTAAAATTTAAGGACGCAGAGAATCAGCAGTTAAATGAAGATCTCAGTTCAGAGGATCTAGAGGGATATACATCATACCTGGCATCACAAATATATCAGCATCAATTGCGATTGAAATATGCATCTGATGACAACGAGCAAAAATTAAACATTGATGATGATACTACTGTATTTAGTCAATTAATTGATTTTATCATATATTTTTCGAAATCAGTAAAAACGTCATTGCAGTTCTCTAATGTAGGGGCAATGATGGTGTTTTTTGGCTTCTTCCTTATACATCAAGTAGAGGGGCAAACTGAAGGTAATGCTATTTCGCTTGGCCAAAAAGTCCCAAATGACTTTTGGAGAACGGAGCACTTATTTTATATCAATGGCGATACCGTTCGTAAATCTTTAGAAGAACATAAAGGAAAAATTATAGTACTCGATTTTTGGATGACGGGGTGTACTCGTTGTCTATTGCATCAGAAGGAAATACAAATATATCGAAACATGTATCCTGATGAAATACTTGTATTGATGGTCAATTCTAAGAAAACTAAGGATAATTATTCTAGAATTGAAACTTTGTACAATAGTAACCGATTTCAAAATCTAGGTTTAAAAAATTTGATCAGCATAATAGAGGATACTTATTTAGATTCCTTATTTACGCATGTTGGTTACCCTACCTACTTTTGGATTAACAGTTTTGGCTACCTACAAACCATCACCTTTCGAAATTATCTAGATCATAATTATCAACCACCTTTTATTGACGGAAAATGAGAAAATATTATTATTTAATATCTTTTATACTATTGTTTAGTTTAAATGTAAAAGCACAAATTACCTTAAAAGGTAAGATTATAAATAGATCTGGATTAGGTATTGAAGGAACAACAATATCGGATATAGGAAAATCAATTCAAGTTTTATCGAATAAAGAGGGGGAGTTTTTGATTAATTCGGATTCATATCCAGTGAATTTGGTGATTTATAAACTTGGTTTTAAGAAAATCGAAAAAAGTTACACAAATTCTGATAAAATTCTTATCACCTTAGAAGAAGAATTTCAAGAAATTGAAGAAGTTAAAATCTCTACAGGTTATCAAGAAATACCTAAGGAAAGAATTACAGGTAGCTTTGAAGTGATTGACGAGAAACAACTCGGGTTGCGTATAGGTAAATCAGTATTAGAAAAGTTAGATGGCCATGCCTCTGGATTACAATTTGATAATAGAAGAGGAGGTAGCGAGATAAATATAAGAGGCATCAACACATTGAGCAATGCGATGATGGATGTTCTTATCATTTTAGACAATTTTCCATATTCTGGTGATATTAATGATATAAATCCAAATGATATCGCCTCCGTGACCTTGTTAAAAGATGCAGCAGCTAGTTCTATTTGGGGAGCACGAGCAGGAAATGGTGTTTTAGTAATTACAACAAAGAAGGCACAGGCATCAGAAAGTTTAAGTATTGAAATGAATAAAAACTTTTCATTAGCAGATAAGATAGACCTGTATTATAACCCAATTATGACAAGCTCAGACTTTATCGATGTTGAGAAGTTTTTGTTTGAGAAAGGACACTACAAAGCAGCATATAATGGCAATTTTAGAACTAAAAACACCACAGTATTTTCACCTGTCGTGGAATTACTATATCAACATCAACGTGGTTTAATCGAAAAGGATGCATTAGATAAGGAGATCGATAGATACAGATCTATTGATTATAGAACACAGTTATTAGACCACTTTTACCAATATCCAACACTTGATCAATCTTACTTTAGTATAAAGGGGGGTAATAAATTATTACAATCCAGGATGTCAATTGGTTTTGATAAGGAAAAAGGAAACAGTATAGGAGAAAAGAATCAAAAACTTACACTTCGAAATACGACTAGTATGGATTTAGGTTCAAAAATAAGATTAGAGGGTACAATATCTTATGCTAATAATAGAGGTGGTAGTTTTACTAATGCAATGAGTAATGCGTATGTTGTTGGTGGGGGAAAAACAAATTTATATCCTTATGCTGAGTTTATAGATGGTAATGGTAATCATCTTTCCATTCCTAATGGATATAATCTACAATACGTCGAAAATATAGACAATCAAAATTTATTAGATTGGCGCTATATACCAATTGAAGATTTAGGTAAATCTAATTATATTAATGAACAAAATTATTTACAGACTCAAGTTCAACTCGGATATAGGCCTATAGAAAAATTAGCATTTCAACTCATTTATAATTACGAAAACAGCCCTTCTTCTAATAGTTTAATCCACGCACAAGACTCGTATTATTCAAGAAATCTTATTAACCGCTTTTCTCAAGTTACGCAAGATGGGATTAAATATATTGTACCATTAGGTAGTATTAAGAATTCAGATTATAGTCAAATGAAATCTTATAATTTCCGTGCTCAAAGTAATTATCAAAACGTATGGAATGATAAGCATGATCTAAGTCTATTATTAGGTTATGAAATGTCCAATAAACAAAACTATCGCGATGGGTATTGGGTATATGGTTTAGATGAGGACTTATTGACTTACCAAACTGTTGATCCCATTAACTCTTATCCTATCTACGATGGCTTAGCCGGAAATAGCTTGATACCTAATGCCAGTAAATTAAACTTTAGTAGTTCAACAAGACGTTTTGTATCCATGTACTTTAATGCTGGATATAGCTATAAAGGTAAATATAACTTCAATGCTTCTGCACGTAATGATGCATCCAATTTATTTGGTGTTCAGACAAATGACAAATGGAATGCCTTGTGGTCTTTTGGAGTAGGGTGGTCATTACATAAGGAATCATTTCTTTCAAATCATAATTGGATTAATTTACTTAAACTTCGTGCTACTCACGGACATAGTGGAAATTCAGGCGGTGAAGCTAATACGTTACCCTTGATTATGTATACAAATCCTTCATCAGTCTCGTTAACTAGGTTGCCTCGAGCTATGTTATCAGCTCTCTCTAATCCAGATTTAAAGTGGGAAAATGTACAGACGACGAATTTAGGTATTGATTTAGGTGTTTTGAATGATAAGGTTAATATTACTTTAGACTATTATTTTAAAAAATCTACCGATTTATTATCAGACGATCAATTAGATATTACAAGTGGCTTTAATTCGATTACAAGAAACGTTGCAACAGTACTTGGAAAGGGCTTCGATTTAAAAATATCTACGCAGTATGATTTGGGAAATGTAAAATCATCTAGCAAGTTGATTTTTTCTTTTAATCAATCCATTGTAGATGAGTTCTATGGCACCAACTTTAGAGGATCAAATTATGCAGAGAATACAGGTAGGTCTTTGAATCCTGTGTTAAATAAAAATTTATATCCTGTATACTCCTTTAGATATGCTGGACTGGATCCTTTAAATGGAGATCCTCAAGGTTATTTAAATAATGAAATAAGTAAATCATATAATCTATTATTAGCTGATTCCATCCAAAATTTACATTATCATGGTTCAGGTTTGCCTCCGTATTATGGATCAATTATTCAATCATTTCGTTGGAAGAATTTAAGTGTTTCTATGCTTTTCGCTTTTAAGTTTGGTCATTTTTTCCAAAAGTCTACTATTCGATATAACAATCTATACAATTCATGGGCAACTCATGGAGATTATACAATGAGGTGGAAAAATCCTGGGGATGAATTACTAACTACTGTACCATCTATGACTCATCCTGGAAATGCTAATCGTGATCGTTTTTATGCTGCAGCAGCACCAAACATTATAAAAGGAGATTTATTTCGATTTAAAGATGTAAGTGTTGATTATTCCTTTAAAATTAAAAATGATAAGAAATTGCTAGATGGGACTTTTTTTATAAAAGTTAATAATGTAGGATTATTATGGACACAGAATAAAGAAAACATAGATACGGATTTCTATGGTATGCCTTGGGCGACTCGTTATTCTTTAGGCGTTAATTTTAAATTGTAATTATGAATTATTTAATAAATACTTTAAAGTGCATAATGTTATTATTTTGTATAGTGAACCTATGCAGTTGTGAGAAGTTTTTAGATGCCAAACCTACTAATGTAATGTCTCACCCCAACTCTTTAGAGAATCTTAGAGCACTTTTAGATTATGAACCTCCAATAATTTCTTCCTTTGCTGGTCATGGTGAGTTGGCTAGTGATGATTTTATTTTAGATTATACTGGTTTATCCTATTTACTACCATATATGAAAGATGCATACTTATGGGAAGATAGGGGCATTGAGGGTGGTACATGGCGTGCTGGATATAATAGTATAAGTATAGCCAATGTAATTCTTGAAAGTTTGGATAGAATTCAGGGTGGAAATCAAAAAACACGTGATCAATTGCGTGGTGAGGCTTTATTTCTTAGAGGTTGGATGTATTTTAATTTAGCACAAATTTATTGTGAACCCTATAGTATTTCGAAAGAAAATAATGATTTAGGACTTGTATTACGGTATGATTCTTCGGCAGAATTTAAAGCTAAAAGATCATCTCTAAAAGAAACATATCAACAAATTTTGGAAGATATAACTAATGCCGTTGATCTACTTCCGAATATTGCAGAATACAAAACAAGATCATCAAAGCTAGTAGCTCTTGCAGCATTAGCAAGAATTCATTTATTTATTGAAAATTATGAAATGGCCGAAAATTGCGTTGATGAAATTTTCATTATAAAAAGTGATTTATTGGATTATAATACGCTAAAAACTAATGATGCAATACCGATTAACTTAAATAATAATATAGAACTGTTGAACTTTGCGGAATCAAATACAGTATCTTATTTAATCACCCACGCAAGCACAGTTATTAATCCTATACTTTATGACATGTATGAAGAAAATGATTTGCGAAAACTAATTTTCTATGAGCCAAATAATCTAGGGATGAAATTTAAAGGGTTTTATCATGGTGTAAAGACGTCTGCATTTTATGGGCTGGCTATTGATGAAATGTATTTAATTAAGGCGGAATGTCTTGCTCGCAAAAATGATGTAACAACTGGTGCTTTGTTTTTAAATAAGTTGTTGCATCATCGGTTTAAGTCAGGGTATTTTGCAGAAAAAACTTATTTAGATAACAACCAGCTACTAGAGGATGTATTCAAAGAGAGAAGAAAAGAATTGGTTTTTAGAGGACTTAGATGGTATGATTTACGTAGACTCAACAGGCAATCTATATTTGCAATTGAATTAACTAAAAAAGTGCAATTTCCAAATGAAAATAAAACATATGTGTTAGAACCCAATGATAAGAGGTATACTTTTTTAATTCCAATTGAAGCTATAGATATTGGTGGGTATGAACAAAACCCGCGTTAAATTATAAAGGGGAAGTTTTAACTTCCCCTTTACTTTATAATGGTTTATATGCGCTAACTACAGGGTTACTAGGTGGAGTAGCTGCAGGTAATTGGCTTAGAGCATCATTAATATGCTGCTCAATTGTTTTTGCACCAACTACTTCAGACATATCGGGCTCATCACCATTCGCTGGAGCTGTGATTTCACAAATAGTCTCAAAAGGACTTGTACATTGTCCTGGGTTTTGAGGTGTACGTGAGTAATTTTGTGGATTGGTAGGATCGTTATCAACTGATCCATTAAAATACCATGTTTCTGAAACTGTTTTTTTAATCTCTTTGTTTTTTGTTTCATCTTGCATAGCCTTAACCGCTACGAATACACCGAATAATAGAGCGATAACCGTTATCCCTGCTATTAGATTTGATTTTAAGTTTTTCATGTTTAAATATTTAATTAAGAGCATCAGATTTTATGCTCATATATTTCTTAAAGCTTTTCTTAATATTGGGTCAACCAGTCTTATTGAATAAAGAGGGGCTGACCTTAATCTTAAATAAGGCGAATTTCATTTTGTATTTTTTCATAAGTTGTAGTTGTTTGTTATTTCCAAATTTCTACAACCGGTTACTTAGAAAATTATGCTATTAGCATATTTCTTATACACGTAAATGATAGGATAAGGCGCGATAATAGTATTTAAAATTGCTAATGTTTAAGTAAGCCATCTTTTCTTTGATAGTTAGTGTATCGTATAAATCTGGTTGAAGTAAGGCCAAAGCATGAATTCGATGTTTTGAAGGGGAATTCAGAATGCTTATTAACTGTTGGGTATATAGAATTTCGTGTTGTTTTAGAATCTGATAGATTTCATTGAGTTCAGTATAAAGACTTATTCCTTCTTGGAAACTACTGTTTGGTATTTCGAATAATGTAGTATTTCTAAGGAATTTAATAGAAATCTGGTTTTCTAGCTAGCATATTGAATCATTATTAATTCTTCAACTGTACTTTATTTTTTTATCGAGATCTGTACGTACCAGTCCGTTTTCATCGCTTAGGCTACTATTGAGCAAGGATACGAAATTGGGTCAAGGGCACACTGCGATAGCCTTGGCGTAGGGCAGTGTTCATACACCCTTGAACTTTTCGGATCCGTAGGTAACTTTACCATAGTGGTGAAGATGGGTAACTCTTCTGATTGAATTAATAGCACCTCCTTCTTAATACTTCGCAAGTGGTATACGCTTTAGCAAAATACCTCTTGCAATCCCGACCGAGGCTTACCTGCTTACTGACGAAGGAAGGCTAGCAGGTGTGCCAAAGGGAGTAAAACTATCTTTTTACTTGATTCCCTCTCTTCTTTCGCATTTTTTTATTCTCATTCTCCTCTATATTATCTTGACCTCCAGAGATGCCCCCTAGCGGCTCGAGAAACATGTCGAAAATCTCCCATCCTTCTTTAAAAATAGAGGACAACATACCATCTATATCGAATTGTTGTCCCGCAGGAATGTTGGTTATAATGTTATCTATTATTTGATTATTCTTCTGTTGTGGATATGCTTCCAAAACATTGTTCAAAACCTGTAACTGTGCTTTCTGTTCTATCGTTCCATTCTTCATTATATTGGCATAATTCATCCGTTCTTTCAGTCCGCGTTTAAAGCCAAACATCTCATCAAATAACGATTCTCCCGACTGTTTGAAAGCCGTACGATCAAATTGTCCCAATTTTTCGGAATGTGTACTGTTCTTTCCTCGCGATGTATTCTGCGGGCTAAGTTTGATCTTGTTGGTGATATCTTTGCGGCTGACAATGATCTGTAGATGTAACTGCTGCCCTTCCTTACGAACACCACGTTCTCTGATTCCGTTCTTCACTTCTTTATCATTATAGCCATAATAACGGTAGTTTTCCAGTTTGCCATACCAAAGCAGATCTTTATGATTGCGGATAGTATCCCGCTTAAAGTTTTTAGCATATTCGTCCATGACTTTAATGGCAAATTCCTTAAGCTTATCCTTCACTCCCTCCTCTCCAAATTGAGATATCAGGAAGTCTAGTTCCTTCTGACTAGGGTTTATATTAATCAGAAAAAACTTACTGTCTTCTTTCCCCAATTTAGCTATATTATTATCGATTCCAATCCGTACTTCATGGGGTTTGATAAAAGCACTCTTACCGTTAAACCAATTCTCATGATCCTCCAGCCGTTTCTTATCCTTGTTCTCCTTCTCTAAATAAGCGACAAGCGCTCCGCAGCTTCCTTTATTGTCCCCAGTTTCTGATGTGGTGATATTGATATGCATATATTCTTTACTATAACTTATCTAAAGCATTACGTACCTGTTTAGCAAGTTCTTCCTTCTTCGCTGCCGATACCGACCAGACCAAGGTTTCTCGTTGAGTGATATAATGCTCTAGTATCTTTCTAAAATTGGATTTCAGGATGTCCTTCTCTCCGACTTTGTTCATTAGTTGTTTCAGCTGATTATCTATCATTTTGATCTGTTCCAGATTTTCATTGTTAACTGCATTGCCTTTGAGCTGACCTTCTGCTATAACTTTGCTGATGGATCCCAGTAGTTTAGTCATTGTAATAAGTTCACTCGACATAGAATAAATCGGGACCAAAAGATCGCCTTCCTGTTTTCGGATAAAGGACAGTATACGGTTTACTCCACTTGATAATTCTTTTTTTAGCACTTCGTCATTGAGGTCTGCAGGATCCTTTTTACTTTTATAGAAATAGTCGACCATCTGTATCACAAGCATCCGTTTGGTACGTCCGAGTTTACGTGAAAGTATAGCCAGTCGTTCATCAATTTCTGTCGAGAAACGTACTGATTTAATGTTTTCATCGACTCTAGCCATCATTCTCCCTATCTGTAATTTTGATAAACCTGAACTTACTGGCTTTAATGGGATGCCATGATGGAATATATTCCACATAACCATAGCTTACCAGTTCTGAAAGACACTTGTGGTAGGTAGCAATAGAACGAATACGAGAGAACCGCATCATTTGTCTTCGACTGGCATGAAAGAATTCTACTGGTTTTTGACTGTTATGATAGTAGAACAATGCCATGATCAATCCGACATGTGAGGGTAAGAGTCTATCATCCTCACCGACACGTTCAAAAAAGGAACTGAATGCATGTTTGGGTATAGGTATATGTTTATCCATTACCTCTTCTCCCTTCCATCATATTGTGGATGTCTTGACTATGGTAATACATTGTTCCTCCGATCTTACGATAAGATAGTGTTCCGTTAATTCGAAGATTTTGAAGAGTTCCAGCAGATATACGGAGCATTTTCCGAACATCTGCACTGCGTAGCCAACTGCGGTCAGTACTATTCATTTGGCTACCCCTCTCTTGGAGGATTGCTCTCATCTCTTCAAGAATTTCGCTTTTAAATGATTTTAAATCCTGTTTTGTTACGATGTCTACTTCCATATTGATCCGATTTTATTTATTAAGAAAGTGATCTTTTCACCTCCGATGGAACAAAGTTCGGGCTTGGAAATACTTTTTAGATGACCAAATAGTCGTCATGGTCATGTTCAATTATTAAATGAGATCTTAATCTTTATATTCGAGGGGGATGATACGAAACAGTTTTCGGTTTTCTGGAATCTCTACGCCTTTCTGAGCATCCTCAGGAGCTTTGTCAACAAAATAGTTTCGTGCTGTATCGAGCGAGATTTCTTTTTTGTTATTACTGAAATAATTGGATAGTATTTTATAGTACGGGCTTTGTTGATCCCGTCTCAATAGAGGTGCTCCATTGGGTAATTTCAAGGTCTGCATCTGCTGTAGAAGGTCTATTACTGTAGTAAAATGGTCATCGTAGATTTCTATCTTTCGGGTAACCCTAAAGTTAGATAGCAGCTTGTTTTCCTTTTGGAGCTTGGCAATCAGTTCGTCTTTTTCTTTTAACAGGACATTGTTAGGTCGGATGTTCCACTGATCTTTGGGGGAAAGAAATGATTGGAAGGCTTTCAGCTTGTCGATATTGGATAGGTAAAAGGCATGTTTCAAGGAAAAGGGATCACGTCCCTGAAAATAAGCGATTCTATCAGATACAATATACCAAATATGGGTAAAGAAATCTTTCTCCTTATTGTCACCTCTTTTTAACAGATAATAGTCTAGGTGATAGCTATAATAGTCTCCATATAAAGATTCGTCAAGGCTATATAACTTCAATAGAAAATGGTTATCCTCATATTCGGGACGGACGCCCATAATATTGCCCAATGCATAAGCGTGTGCTTTGAAATCGAAAGACTTCCGTGTTTTAAAGTACTGTGATGCCATACGTTAAATTTACTAAAAATACTACAATTGGTCGATTGGCTGTTTGGCAAAACTATAGATAGTATGTTTGACTAGGTCTATGGCTTATTAATTGGCCAGCACATTATTGAGCTTTTTCGAAAAAAAGATATTGTATACTGGCAAGTATACTAAAAACGACATCCCTTATATCGTTAAGCAACATGGGTATCCCCGGAGGATACCCTAAACCCCATTTGCAACGCATGGGGATAGAAAGTAGGGCCACTGCCCAACTTCCGCTTGCTCATTTAAAAGTATCCCGAATAATAATCTGATGTCTTAATTGTATGATCCAGTTTTTCCAGATTACACCTTCTGCACAACAACTGCAGGTTTGTTATATCATTAGTTCCTCCCAATTTAAGTGGTACAATATGATCAATTGCTTTTTCAAACTCGACTTTTATAAGTCCGGAAATATCACTCAAGCAAATTGCGCATGATCCTTGATCGCGAAAAATTAGTGCTCGCTTAACCCAATCTGGCCAGTATGTGCATCGCTTTATGATACCATCCTTAGCTAGCAAAACAGGGTAATCAGCCTGCTTAAGTTCAATTATCTGATCAGCCAGTAATTTATTAAATTCCATTAATAACTTTCTGTCTCTAAATAATATCGAAAATGTTTCATTGACCACATGCTCAGAAGCTTCTTCAATAACAATTTCACTTAATTTTTCGGAATATTGGTTAACATAATAAGGTTCATCATCATCCGCTTCATCTTCGTAACCCTTAGAAATAAGGAACTCACTATATGTGGGATAACTAATTTTATAACTGTCTAGGTAGTTTTTCCATTCATCCAACGAGTCTGATGCCATCTTTCTGTCAGAGTATTCAACACTTTCAGAAAATTCTTGATGAATAAAACCGTGGAGCAAGGTAGTTTTTGATTGTTTCAGATATTGCTCTGTTTGGGAATCTATATCAAAGAAATCGAGTACATAATCTGTAGACTCATTGCTAATTATTTTCTCCCTGACGTAGCCTGCAAGGTAGTAAGTTGAGATAAAATTTGAATTCGGAGTACATTAGCTTAGGTTCTTCTAAATAAATATAAAGAGTGATCAATATCATTTATCGCGTTTTTAATGCGCTATATGATATGATTAAAATAAATCAAATGATTTTTATTAAACAACAATTTTTGCTATAATGTAATTAAGTAGCTTTTCTAACAGGGAAAAGTTGTAGTTACTAAAATTACTTGGAGTTAGTGCCATAAACTCATCGTAATATTTTGTCTTATTTTCAAGTGCTCCCTGATATTGCTGTACAGTTTTTTCGAAGCTTGACCACCTTACAATGGGAGTAGTTGGCACATTGTAGGTCATATCAAGAAACATTTCTATAGCAACCGCTCTTTTGTTGACATTCTGAATTGAAGTACCAGTAGGGCCAACTGTCTCGAAATTGTTAAATTCATGCATGTCAGGTAGCGCGAATTTTTTAAAATTTACAGGATGTAAAATGTTTATGAGCTTCTGCAAATTTGCATTTCCTTCGGCATCATTATCAAAAATGAAAATAATCTTCCTGTTTGTGCCAATTTTAGTTAAACCTTTAAAAAAATTAGATAGGCTGCCTGCCCCTCCGAATGGATAATTTTCATTCATATCGATATAATCGAAAAAATCAGTAACGTTTGGCTTTAATATTTCCATAGCCATTTTTATCACGCGACCATCTGTATATCCCTCGGTTACGATCAAGTATTTTTGGTAAGTATCCAAGCCATGTGCTAGATTGCCTTTGTGACGCCATTCCACCGTCAAAGTATTATTTTGAGGGTTTTTGGCAATTGCAGCTAAAATAATATAGGGATCTATCTGCTCGTATACATATGGCTCAACACCTTTGAAATCATCTAAATAGGCTCGAAGCCTTCCAAATTGTGGTAGGGAAAGTATTCTGCGGGTAAAAAATTCACCAGGATCAGCATCGCCCTCATGTTCTGTCCAATCGATATCATTGACATTGATATCCGAAAGTAAATCAATAAAGATTTGTGTATCTATACTAGAAATAAGGGGGGCACTTGGGAATCCAGAAAAGTAATCCATAAGTAAGGTAGGAAGCTTATCGAAAGAGTAACCCAGCAAATCAAGTCGTTCACGTAAATCTTTTAATGCCGTACTGTATCCTTGTCCTAACTTACTATCGACATTTGCATCATCATCGAGAAAGTAATATGGTATATCGGTTTTGTCACTATCTTTAAATAATATAGAGTGATCCTGCGGCCCAATGGTATTTCTTAGCCATTCTGTTTCAAATTTACCTACACCTAGCGATAAGTATTCGTCTTCCATTCTTTAATTGCGTTTGAAGTACAAAGTTCATTAATAATAATTCGGCATTTTAAAACCCCACAATAACAGATTATCTTTTTGACACCAGTTTAATCTAGATAATTTGGACCAAATGCTTCATGAAACTATTTGTTAGATCAAGGACGAAATTGATTTCTTTTACCTGAATCTTATCATTGTGCTTTACGTTTTCATTTTGGTATTTACTGTACTGTTCGATCAGGGTCCAAAACATATTGGCTAGCTGTGGAGATACCTGCTTATTTTTAAAAAGCTCAGTGATAGCAGCACGTTGATTTTCCAATGATTTAGCGTTGCCCAAAATAGCTTTTAGAAGTAGTTCTAAGCTCAGGCGAAGATCATCGAGAGCATTGCGCTCATAAACACCCTTTTCAATTTTCTCCACCCCACTATTATATAATTTTTCAGCATCAGGAAATTGATGCAAAAATCCTGTTGTATTTTTATTGGCAAGCCTAGGTGAACCAATCCAAAACGTACCTCTGGTCCGGTAATCGACAACCTCCATAAGTTTGAAAAAATCAATATGCGGATATACATCTGCTACATGTTCAGAAATCTCCAGTACGATACAATCTCGACCTTTGATTACGCTTGCCACACCTTCATAGAGAGGCGTATTCTTTTCATCAGCTGTAATGCTCATTACGTTCCTAGTAGCTTCAAATCCTTGATTCACCTTGATGTCATTCCCCAGAAAATCTTCCACTTCTTTGAAATAGTCTTCAAATCCGGGGATCTTAAAACTTAAAAGCGTGGTTTTTAAGTAGGCTACCCGGCTATCATCATTGGACAATACATATAATTTGTCCTTCATTTCTTGAATGCAACGGTTAATAAGGTTCCACGTAACCACGCTATAACTTTCATAAGCCTCGTCTGATTGCTGGACTACTTCATGAAATGCCTGAGTGTAACTTGTAGCGGCTTGCTTAAGGTTCTCTAAGTATCGAAGAAACTTCATTCCTTCATTTGCTTCGATAATGACCAAATACTGCTGAAATTGCCATTCCTCATGACTAAAATCAAGCGTCGCACCATCGTTTAATTGCTGATAAAGATCCCTTGTTTTTTCGTCCCTGTGCTGTTCGAAATATTCGTTAAGAAGAGCAATCTCTTTGCTTGCAGCCTGTTCTGGATAAGTCGCATTTAGTTTTTTAGCATTGAACAGCTTTCTTAATGACTTAAAATCCCGCTGATAATAATTGTTCATTGAAACTGATGAGCTCTGAAAATACCTTTCCAAGAAACGGTCATATTGAAATTCATTATATACTTTGTTCTCACTTGAATTAGTAGGCCTCACTGAAAGTGTGACATTTAGTCCTTCAAACACCTGAGTACCATTAATATCGAAATAGACATCATAAAATCTCAACTTGTCCTTGTAATCACTAAAACCTTTAATCTTATCAATAACTTTCCGTAATTCAGGAAGGAAATACATGTTATAGATTACCAACTTTTCTTCATAGCTACCCTCATTTGAACAGGTATTACATTGACAAAAGAACTTAATATCTTTCGGCCCCTTTGTGGTCAGTCTCCCCAAATTTTTGACTAGACTATAATTTGATGTATAGATATCTAATTGTTTGCTAAAATCAGTCTCTGCTAAAATAAGGTTTTCTATCTCCTCAGCTGTTTTTATATCTGGAGAACTAGGTGAAGTCATATATCGGAAATTGAGTACACAGTTAACCTAATCCTATAACAACCTCAAACGAGCATAAACCTAATGTCGGAAATTCAGAAAAATCAAGCTTAAGTAAGACAGCAGATACATTATACCTGCTCAATCCTTGCTGATAATAATGGTGAAGGGTAAATTCATGATCATGATTTACCATATCCAAATTAATGAGCATATTCGTTTCTACATCTGTTTCAGGTATCAACTTGATCAATACCTTGGTGTTTGTGAGCGTTTTATGTTGGTATTTCATTTTTAAATATACCAAAATATACGAAAATCAGAAATTAACATTGTTATGGCGATTATTATTTGAAGCATAAAAGCCTAATCTAATGTGGCTTTCATAAATTCTTTCTTGCCCGTTGTTCCATTTTCTTATGTGTCACCTAATAAATGAGATTCCTTTTTCCATAAGCAGTTCCGATATGGTGGTATCAATTATTATTGTTTTGGTTTTTTAAGATATAATGAAGTGAATAAAGAAATTACATTCTGTACCCTTTTAATGCGGCAATAGCTTACATAAAATCACATCGTTTATTTATTTCAGTGCTTCAATACCTTTTTCTTCAATATCATATAAACTTATTATCGGCACAGGTAAAACTTTATTTTTAAGATGGGGAGTCAACATCTCCTCGGCGGTTACAAAAAACGATTTGATAGAAAACCCTGTTAAATCAACTTTATATTTTTCTTCAAATTGTTTAAGGTTCGACTTTATCCATTCATGTCTTACAGCATGTTTGTCCAACATTCTCTCGTCAAACATTCGATTTACTTCTTCGACCATTTCTTTAAAATTACGGCTTGGAGCCAGATTTTTACATTCAAGGCTATAAAGTATTTTTTCCTTTTGATCAATAATCATTACATCGATATCACCAATATCTTCAGCATGTTGGAAAAAGTATTTTGCTCCGGGGCCGATGAACCTATCCCTGTCCATGATGAACTCAGGTGATTTCAAGCGAGCTTCCACATTATCAACCAAGCCATCATTAAATTCTTTATTTACTTTGGTAATAGCCCGCTTAATCGGCCCACCGTCTTCGGCTCTAAGGCGGTTGGTGGTACATTGCTGAAACAAATAGGTACGGGTATCGATCACCTGACGGAGCCCCCAATACACTTCAGGATTATTGCTATCTTGTAGGTTATCTACAAGGCACAACGGTTTACTCAGTAAAGATAAGCGTCTGTTCATCCGCCATGGTGATATATCATAGTTTTCAAACCCTGCCGTATTTGTCACCTTACCTCTGTTCCAAAGCGATAAATATTTCATTGCAGCCTCAAACTCATCATTTGAAAACGGCTGCTCAATAGCATTAACCTGCTTGAGCAATTCCGTTTTACTAAGTGTGGCGTAAGGTGTGTTTTGCTTATAGGCAATAACACCCAGTGCATTAATGAAGCCGGCAATCCTGGTGAACGAAATGCCGATTTCTTCTGTAAAAGCTTCATCAACATACTTAGGTACATCCTTCCCTTGGCCTTCATCACCAGTAGGAAATGCTTGTTGAAAAGCATCCAATGAATCTTGGACATGCTCCTTTATTTTTTTATCGTTAAATGGCCGTAATACTTCGTCAAATTCTTCCCGATGATAATTAATCCAGCCATCGGCGGTTACTTCCATTTTCGTGTCAAAAAGTTTATTTTTCACCACATCGCCAATGCCGCCCCATTCAATAATCAAATCCATGATACTTATGAGCTCATCAATGGCAGTCTTGGAAATAATGGCCGTACCCATATATGGTTCGGCAGTAATATGTTCAATGAGGCATCTTACAGCTGTAGCCGTATGACCAAGTTCGCCAACTTGCTTTTTAAGATCCACCATTTGTTGATGAATAGAAACAAAACAGGCAATGCGTGTAGGTGTTTGAAGTCTTATTTCTTCCCGCTTCCAGATTAGACTTTCATTTAAACCAATTAATTCCTTTAGTAATTCTTTTGAATTGTACTGTGCTAATGTCGCTGTAAGTTTAGGCAGAAGTTGCTTAAGGACGATTGTAAATGAAGTATCATCCTGTATTTTTCTATCCGTAATTATGCCAACTGGAGGACATTTTTCACCTAACCCTTCTACAAAACCGCGGATGATTGTATTTGAATTATGTAACTGAACATAACGTTGTGGTGCCAATTGGTGTTGGTCTAACAACATTTTATTACCGGAATCCACGAGAAATATTTTTTTCTTATTGCTCAAGAGAGCAGCTTTATCTACAATAACCGAAACCTCATCCGCTGAAATCTCTTGTAATTTGTTGGAGGCAAGTAATTGATTAAAGCCATTTAGTATTTTGGATAATAAAACACGTTCACCTTCATTATCCGCACCGTAGAGATATGGAAGTATCTCAGGTGGAATGCCGACATAAATTACGCTGGAATCAGCATTGATTGAAAAATTTGAGCTAAAGTTAGCATTGCGTTTATAATCACGTTCTATACTCTCAAATTTCTCTTCATCCAGTAATTCGAACTGCAGTGATATGGGTGCAAAGGGCAGTGCTTTGAGATAATCAGCAATGTATGGGGCAGCCTGCCAGATCCAGTAAGCAATTGCGTCATTGACTTGCCAATACATATTCCGGAGTGCTGGCTTAACGTCAGCGCGTGGTTTGGTTGGAGAAATATTTACAGGCACAGGTAAGCAATTGAGGTAAAACACCAACCTTTCTGAGACTTCAGTTGGAGCCAAATACACCGGTGCATAAGGGCCGTTTTTTCTTACTGGAATCCACATCTCGTGATTTTCATATAAGACTGGTTCAGCATGTTCATCCTTATGTAGCAATGCCTCATGGATCAATTTAACAGAATCACCAAAGTGGATAAATTGCATAGCTTTGTGGTCATCCGTTAAAAATAACACGTCACCATGATCACGATAAACCTGGAACAGATCGATATGCGGCAAGCTGATTTTGAAACCGTCTTTTGTCATCTCCTTAATGGATATCGCAAAGTTCCACAAATCAATAGCATCTATATCTTTGGCTTCGGCCAGCACCGATATATCAAACGGACTAAAATAAATGGATTCGGAATGATCATTTGCCATATAGGCAAGCATCAAATCCCTGCCAATCCGGGAGTAGATAATGATGTCGAGCAGCTTGTAATCCTTGAATTCTGGTAGAGCAAGGATCTCTTTGGCAAGAACATTTCTTCTTTCAGATAATTCTTGAATATGCATATTGGCACCCCGTGGATTATTGAAGTTACGGCCATCATCAAAAGCATAATAAATCAATGCAATTTTATCCTCATCAAACTTGTAAAGCCCCTCACGACGGGTTTCTCCGCTTACCAACTTAATATCCTTATGCCCAAAAACCTTGAAGCCGAGCTGTTGCAGATACATATTGCTATTATTCCATACCACAGAATGGTAGGCTTTATTAACTTTAGTCATCAGCCCTTGTTTGGCGGCTTCTTCCCAAATAAAATTGGTTAGTGCAAGGCTTAATGTGGCTGGTGAGGCAATTGTAAAATCAATGCCATTAGCAAAGATAGGTCGATGTACGATCGGTGAATTTTCTTCTTCATCAACTTTAAAAGTAGTCGGGTTTAACAAAAACTTGTTAAGTGTGTCTTTGTCGATGCGGAACCTTTTTAAGATGTCAGCCATCTCCTCAAGAGTAAAAGTCACCGCCTGTTTAGCATTTGCCAGCATATCTTGTTCGGGAAAATAGATTTCCTTAATCGTAGGGCGAGAGAGCATGTACCGTTTGTAGCCCATCCTGAGAGCAATTTTATGAGACAGGTGCAACAATACCATGGACGCTTGCCGCATTTCTTCAAGGAAGTTTGCAGGAAGATCCAACCCTGGAAGATGGAATATAGCTGCCATAAGGTTAGTAAGCATAAAACTGCCAGATTCGGTTATTCCGGGAAAGATAATGTTGTTACCAAATTCATTGACAACATTTTCAGTGAAGAGTGTTACGGGAAGCTCTTCCATCGCATTCTCAGGCTGAAATTTGGTGACGTATTTTTTCAACGTGTCTACTGTCACAATCATTCTTGAGCCTGCGCGGTGTAAGATACTTTGTGTAACTAATGTTTCCAGCCTTATATTTTTGCCGTGATTTTCAGGCAAGATGGTTAATGCAGCAAATGTCTTTACAAGGTCAGTTGTATCAAAAGCACTTAAGAAGTGTCTTTCCGCAACAGGTTTTTCTTTTACAGACTGGGTGTTTTCAGACCAATGGCATTGTTTATATTTTTTACCGCTACCACATGGACATGGATCATTTCTCCCTATTTTCATTATCGGTTTATACTTATTTGAAATTATTCAAAGGTACGAAAATCATTCACGCTTACTATAAGGCTTTTAGTCCTCCATTATAGTTTTGTTGGTTGAAATCATGATAAATAATCCTTCTCAAATAAAGCATTTCAATATAAATACAACGTTACGTGGCTAAGTCTGATTTGAATCTAAACTTTCATTCTTAACAATGTCTCATAGAAATTCACTATTTTGGTCAATAGATATGAGCAAAATTAATCCTAACAGTTCCATTAGATCTGGCTATACCTATGAGAACCTACACGTGCTAAAACACTGTGTGGACTGGCTTCTTAATCCTAGGGCATATACTCAAATACAAATCCAGTTTACGCCAAATCTGATAAAGGAAAAGTATTTTGCAATTGATGACGTCGTCGTCACTAGAACCGACGGGATAACCAAATATTTTCAACTTAAACATCGACAACATCCCGAAAGGGATTTATGGGATTTTGGGGAACTTAAAACAAAAGGATTGTTCAAATGGATAAGCTCATACTTAGCACTTGTCAAACTTGGGCCGACAGAATCTTCTTTACAAAGCAATGGAAATATCTCAGCAGATATAACCCAATGCTTGTCCGACTGTAAATTGGATAAAAGAAAGATCGCAAACGCCGACCCGGATTTTTATAAAGAGCTGACAGATAAGTTTTCTGAAGAAGATTTGGAAAGATTTTTCAGAAACTTTGACTTTAAGTTCAATCAGCCAGGCATCCAAGAACTTGAATCAACGCTAAGAGAAATTTTGTATAAAGAGCTGAAAGTGACCAAAGCTGGTGTCGATAGCCTATTACTCTACATTTCCTCCCAGGGACGCGCCATGTTTCCTAAAACCTTCACGCTTGAAGAAATACGAAGTTGTCTTTCATGGGACAACCCAAGGCCATTAAATCAAAATTTTGAAATACCTGACGATTTCGAATTCTTTGACAGGGGATTTCATGAGAAATTGCTGTTCGAGCTTAAAGATGTCAAAGGAGGTATAAAGGTCTTTACTGGAAAACCCGGCTGCGGTAAGAGTACTTATTTGTCAAAGTTATTTTCCACGTTGAAGAAAAACGGAATCATGGTCTTTAGGCACCATTACCACCTAAACCCTAAGGACTCCTCCTTTGCAGAGCGACTTAACTCGGATCGGGTCAAAGAAGCCCTTAAAGCTGAGTTTAAAAAACAAAAGAACACAGTGATTAGGGAACTCGGTGAAATAAATACAGAATATATCGCTATTAAAGCATTTATAGATCGAATTGCGGAATATCACCGTCATCAAGGAACCGCATTTATTCTTATCATAGATGGACTTGACCACGTTATTAGGGAAGGTAAAAATCGGGACGCTTTAGTATCATTCTTAAATGATATTATATTTCCACAGGAAGGCTTTTGGATAATATTCGGAACACAAGAGATGGCAACTCCTTGTTTTCCAAGAATTGTTGAACAATATGCTCCCAAGTCTGATTGGACTGAAATTAAAGGCCTTAACAGGATACAGGTTGCAAAAATTGTAAGAAAGGCATTTCCTGATGTTGCGAGAAAATATAAAGAGTACTTTCGAGAGAGTACGGACGCACTTTATGAATTAACCGCTGGAAACCCATTACACCTAAGATACATAATTACGGAGATTAGCAATAATGGCAGAAATCTTTCAAGCTATGAGCTTAGGGGAATAAAGCCATATGGTAATGATATTTCAAACTATTATGCTGCTTTGTGGAATTCTCTTTCGGAGCTTGCACAGAGTCTTTGCTATGCAATAACTGCATTAGATTTTAAGTTGCACAAGGAACAACTTTTTTCCCTAGCAGCCCACTTGACCAAATATCCAGCCGATGTAAGTATAGCATTTAAGGATATATCTCATTTGATCCGTATAGAGTTGTCTGGAATCTCAGTTTATCATAACAGTTTTCAGGTCTTTATGAATGGTCAACCAGAATTAAAAGAACAGCAGACAGCACTTTATAGGGTCATCAGGGAATGGTTACAAAATCCGGCGCAAGAATCTTTGAGATGGGCAGAATCATCAAAAATTGAATATTATTTGAATAATCCTGCACCTCTTTTATCGTTAAGCCACGATTGGATCATAAACAGTTATCTTGATTGTCGCGATGAGTTTCAGATTCAAAAGATATTAGACCTTGCAGCTAAAGCAGCTTTCGAAAATAAACGTGCTGACAAGGTAATTTACTTTTCCGTTGTCTCCAGTTACTTTTCAAATCGTACATTTAACATGGCTGAGTGCCTTAATACGCTTTGGATTACATCTTTTCGGTCTAAGCCCAATCTTGCAATACCATATCCAGACTTCTCAAAGTTGACCCATTACCAAGTTAAAGAGATATTGATAAGTCTTAAAAATAGGGGGATTGTAAACGATATTCCTTTGGAGGCAATGGAACGGATGAACGAACTTTACAAAGACCGCAATTCTGATCAAAGAGAACTAACTCTAAACTGGATAGAAGTATTGGTCGCTTTTCCGGATATTCCGACAAAGAAGGTCTTCAATTTTCTCAAACAATTCCGTAAATCAAGCGAAGCCTCCACATACTTTTCAGCTTACCTAAGTTGCCTGCTGGCAGACGAAGCTAATAATAGAGAACGTATAGATGCATTACTAAGACTGAGACTAAAACCATCAGAGCGTGTAGCACTTTTGGAGGTATTCATGCGACGGGATATGTTGAGTGGCTCTTATCAATGGATAGAAGTCATAACCAGAACAAACCTAAAAGCTCATCGAATGATGAACTTTTATTCTGTTTATTCAGGACTTAAACCAGCGAAATTATCTAATTTTCCTAGTCAAGAGGAATTCCCTGACGAATATGAATACTATAGTTCCTCAAAAAGTATAGAAATAATAAAACTGTTTGAGCGCACTTTCGACGCTGCCTTTTTTAACGTCTTAGCTGATAACAAAACAACTATCAATAAATTCTTAAATAATGCTTCGGAACGTTGGCCCGTAAAACTGGCGAAAATTGTGGCTAGAATCGCTTCAACTTTGGGGAGATCTTTTTTAGAGAAGAAAAGAATAAAACTTCATGATGTACTCCAGCATCTTGACGAACTTCCAGAATTGGACTTCTCATATGATTTTAAAATCTATGAACTTAGAAGAGCAGTTGTTCCCTATATTATAGAAGAAACAGTATGGTTAACACAGGTTACGAACATCCGAAACGGAAATCAACCTGAGTTGACCAAAGCAGAGCTCGATCTCTTATTTCATCATAAATGGTATTATCAAAATAAGTTATTTGATCTGGTACAAAGCAAGCTGGTGTCAATTTCCGACGAAGCTTTGGATTTTTTCTTGGAACAAGAACTAGACAAGCTTCAACAAGAGCTGATACCATTCAAAGACAAAACGGAAAGCCTAGTAGGCCTAACTTTACTGTACAAAGACTTCCAGAATGGCGTGCACTTGCCTAAACTTCTCTATCTAACCGCAGAAAATATTTTGGCCTATGGTTATCATAAAGATATGTTCATCCATGATATCATAGAGAGCATAGAGGTTCTTATTGATTCTGGATCATCCGAAACAGGTGAATATTTGAATAGGTTAATGCCATTTGTTTATTATATAGAAGAGCTTACTGATGGTGATGAAACAAGGCATTTTATCTCTGCTTTTTACTTACTAGTGGCTCGTTATGATATTCAGTTGTTGTATAATTTTTATTTTCATCGATTAGATACCAGAGAGTACCTTGATAGTGACATTCTCTGGACTAGTGTGCTTAAAACGCTGGACTTAAATAATCCTGTCTCATTTGCTTTAGCATGTACCGCAATAGACCACTCTGGGTTTTCTACTATTTCAAGTGAAAATGTTAACCCCAAGATGACCGAAGTTATTGCAGACATTCACTCAAAATTCGGGGGGCTCAATTATTCGAAGAAAGAAAGTAATTCCACATCATATAAACGCGAGAATTCAAATGACAAATCCTACACGTCCGTAATACCAGGCAGTTTAGCTAAGATCCTATTAGACAGAAAGGAAAAAGAAGACTTTACAAGATTTGACCAAGGACATTTTATTAATCTTTGGGCAAAATTCTGGTTACGAAAGTTGCCGAATTCAACTTTAGAAATTTTAAAAGAAATTAAAAGTGTGTTGGGTGATAAACCTTGGGATATAGGAAAAGAAACATTAAATATATTATATCCCTACGCATTGAAAGTTGACAAGGCGCTGGCCTTTGATTGTTTGTGCTGGCAAATGATCGCTATTGGGGGATGGAACAGTAATTATATGCTTCGTATGGAAGACGCTCGTACTGTTTGGCGGGAGGTTAATCAAAGTTTTCCACACAGGAGAGAAGAGTTTTATCAATGGACTGTGAGTAACTCAGGATTACGATATGGTGACCAAAAGAATTATTCAATTCCAATTCCCAAAAGTATCCAGTTCTTTGTTGATGCAGGGCAGATACAACGTGCTGAAGAGTATGTAAAATTCTATTTAAATACTCTCGCGAGCATTTTTCCTAATGTGGCTCTACCGGTTCCTGAATTTTGGACTAAACCAAAAGAAATTAAACCGTTTGATTTACTCTTGCGTCGTTTGGAATGTATGAGCCCATTAGTAAAATCTACTGCTGCAGAAAAAATATCAGAACTTCTGCGTAATGATAAATCGGGAGAGATTCATTCAATGTTCTATTCTTGGCTAGAATCCTGTAAGCTGGAATCTATTGCATGTTATGGCTTGTTAGTAATCATACGCTCACTACAGAATCAGCAGTCATTAACGTTTAAACATCTGGGGCAATTACGATTGGGTATATTACTAAAAATTCGATGTATGGCGACAGATCTATTACTTGAGCGTATTGCCGAGATATTGAAAGTTCCATTATATATAGATAGGCCGCTTATTGTCGCCATTAATTCTGCACCTCCCAAAATTGATCTCGATCATTTCAAAAATTTGATTGGCAGAAACCTGACACTTTCTTATCTCGATTTTTTGGATGATATTGAAGACCGTAGTCCATTTTCAGTATGGAGGGCGTGGCTGTGTATGTATAAAGAGCGTTGTGAGGAAATGGGATTGGTGTACCAGTCTGAAGATGAAGAATATGAAAATAGGGGAACTACAGTAATGATTGGTAGGAATACTATTTTTGCTGAAATCTTAAAATCGACATTCTTTAAAATTATCGATAGCCTTTATGATATGGGGTTACTTGACATAGGGACGTTTTTCCGTCTGACATTAAAAGTTTTGCCGATAGACTATTCTATATGGGAGGTTTCCCCGCAACGTAAACCGGAATGGTGGCCAAAGTTTCATGTGGCTTTAATAAAATCAGGAGATGCGCATCCGGATTTATCCGAAGAATTAAACCAAGCATTTATTGCGTCGGGAGATAACACTATTTTATCGATGAACGCTGTATTTCATCATGGTGAAGACTTTTATTCGGCTGAGACCTATTACGTACAAAAAACAATTGCATTTGCGTACCCATCAAATCAAACATTAATTGGAAATGCAGACCAAATCTATGATCAAATTCATGCCAATGGATTTTTGTATCCAAAAATTCGAACCCTCAACGAATTTGGATCTTTGGATAATGATTTAGGCTATTCTGCAAGGAATCGGAAACCTGCAATCTCAGGTTTACAACCGCTAACAGCTCAACTTAATATTCCGACTCATCATATATGGGAATACTATCGCATCTTCAACCCTTTTGTGTTACTACATCCTCTATTGGGTTCAGGATTAAGATTGGAACCTAAAACGGATGGTATATTCTATTTTTCTAAGGAACGGCCCATTGCGAAAGCTGCGGACTTTATGTCAGGATTACGGGAAACATTTAACCATCACTTACATTTGATCCCCCATTCAAACTATCTTGTTATCGATACTGCTTTTTTTAAGGATATTTTGCAGAAAAATAATATGCAATTCGCATATATTGTAAGGGAAGAATTCTATTATAAAGCCGATTCTTACCAGGATGAATGGCCAAAGCCATATGTGACCTATCGAGTAGTTTCAAAAAATATCTAAAGATTTTTCTTCTTATCAAAAGTTAACAGAGGTTTTCTTTTCTATCAACATCAGGGATATTTAGAAAGAAGAAAACCGATGGTTACTAATCAAGTAATTGGGAAGGAAGATTGAATTGATATTACAAGACCAATGAAACTAAAATCACTTATGCAATAGCCGAGTAATATATCTTTAAGGTAAAAACTTGGATGGACCAATATGGAATTTATTGATAAACTAAGTTCAAATAAGCCTAACAGAATACTTTTATCAGGTGAGATAGGTTCACCAGGGGGAGCACCTCCATCCTAATAATATAATTATCAATCTTTTCACGACGAAATATTGAAGCTTGATCTACCGACCAGCCTTTAGACGTGTTTATCTCCGAAAACAAAGTCTTATTTGCTGTTTTTTTTGAATAATGTCTGACCAGAATAGTTGAACAAAATTATTCTTCCGTTCACTATTTTTAGAAAACTGAAAATCAACAAAAAAAGATGGAAACATCAGAACCTTGAAGAAGATATCGAGATGCATGAAAGACATTCTAAACAGAAGACAGCAGCGGTTCTTCAAAAGATTCAGGACTAAAGTTGATGCGAATTTCGAATACAAAGGTTGAACTAGAAATACAGACTATCAACAACTTGTATCATAAGCATTTATTGACTTAAGGGTAAAATAGTTCACTACTTTCTTTAAGTCAAGTTCATAAGATTCGAACCCTTAAACTGTTCAAAATAAAGTTTAACAGTTAATTAAATCGCTAAAAAATCCCTATATTTATGTAATAGTAATTGCAGCTAAAACATACATCAAACCAGTGAGTTATTCGGTGAGTAGGGAAACAGAAGGTTTGTAAGACATTGAAAATAAGACTAATGCTCAATGGGTATTATTCCCCTACGGGCTACAAAAAAGCGACTTCAAAAGAGTCGCTTTTTCTTTTTATAAAATATTCTTTACACTCATTCACATCTCTTCTGTTTTAACTTATTAATTCTAATAATTGTTATATCTTTCGTAGATTGACAATATTTCTATTAATAAATAGTTTTATTAAAGAAATTTTGAATTAAGCTTGTCAGATGGACAATAGCAATATCGTAGATCAATTATATCATAATAATCAAAATGGATTAAAGGAGCTTTATAAAATTTATTATAAACCTCTACTCTACTTTGTAATGCAGTATGTAAAAGAAAAGCAAACTGCAGAAGATATTGTAGCTGAAACATTTGTTAAAGTGTGGGAATATCGCCATAAATTCTTGGCTATAGAGCCTTTACGTTCATTTCTATATGTTACTAGCAAAAATCTTACATTAAACCAGCTAAAAAAAGCCTCGTTTAAATACGAAAACATTGATGTTAACTCGTTAGAAAATGAAATATTATCTGATTCTAATATTTTAGATAAGATCGTTAAAACAGAGTTACTTAAAAGTATTTTTGAAGAAGTACAAAAACTTCCAGAAAAACAGCAACAAATTATAAGATTAACTTTTATCGAGGAAAAGTCTATTGAAGAGATCTGTGCACTCCTAAAAATGAGTGAATCTGCTGTCTATACAAATAGATCGAGAGCTATCGCCTCATTAAAAAAAATGATTGGCAAAAATCCAATATTAGAATTTCTTATTACCCTTTAATAAAATTATATAGCTATTAATCAACTGTTTGCGGTTAATTAATAAATAATTAACCTTGTAATGTAAGAAATTACCTTTCAAGTTGTTATACCCATTGATAACACAATTATTTAAATTCATTTCATGCATCATATTGATAAAATAACGCATTTACTAAAGCGTCACTTTATTGGCTCAGGCAATATCCAAGCGGATAAAAATGAACTTTTGGAGCTTCTTGAAAGACACCCAGAACTTAATCAGTTATTAGAGGAACTGAAAGATCCTTCCGTAGCAGGAAATATGTTAAATGAATACGATGATCTCAACACCGAAAATCAGGATTTAATCCTTGAATCCATTCTGGAAAAGATAAGAGAAAAACCGTCGAGAAAACATGTCGTATTCAAAATCATAATATATGCTGCAGCCTGCATATTGTTATTAATTGGGTTTTATACCATGCAAAACTACAAATCTCCAGCGGTCAAAACTGATATAACGGTTGAAAATTTTATAGCAGGTCAAAAAGGCGCCCTACTGAAATTGGCCAATGGCACCACGATACCCCTTAATGGAGATAAACAAGGTATTGTAACTGGTGAGGGAATAACATACGAGGATGGTACCAAACTACTAAGTGATGACGAACTACAATCAAGCCAATTATTAACACTGCTGGTTCCTAATGGTAAAGAATTTCAAATCACCCTTTCAGATGGAACAAAAGTCTTTTTAAATGCAGGGAGTGAATTAACTTATCCGATAAAATTTACACAGAGCACCCGAAATGTACAATTAAAGGGTGAAGCCTACTTTGATGTTAAGACCATCAAAACTAAACCATTCTTGGTGAAAACACCGACTCAAACTATAGAGGTTTTAGGTACACAATTCAATGTAAACGAATATAGTAATACAAATCCTTCTGTCACATTAGTGGAGGGGTCAGTAGAAATTGAAACCTTAAAAAAGAATAAAGTTCTTCTGACGCCTAATCAACATGCTACAAATACGAATGGAACACTCTCTGTCAAAAATGTGGATGTAAGTGAGTATATAGCTTGGAAAAACGGCGAATTCCTCTTTAATTACGAGAAGCTTTCAACGGCTATGGAAAAAATCAAACGATGGTACGATATTGATATTAAGGTAGATCCAAACGCTGATGATATTCAACTTTGGGGATCAATAAAACGAAAAGAAAACTTTACTGAGGTACTAAAATTAATAAAACTAACTAACAATAATTTAAAAATAAATATTAATGGCAGAAAAGTAACTGTAACACGATAACACGATTATCAACCAATTCAAGAAGAAAAAAGCGGAAAAGGTGGAGCTTTCCCGCTAGATTCTAATTCAAAAAACCGTTTACACACAATTTTTTAGAACTAACAACCAATTAAAAGTAATGAAAATTAACTTCTATTCTCATTGGCGGATACAATTTATTCCGCTCAGAAATCTATTAATTATGAAATTCATTTTTTTACTTGTTTTTGTTTTCACTTTGGGGAGTCAGGCTAGCATTAATGCGCAGACTGTTAATTTTTCTAAGAACAATGCATCCTTAGTAGAAATTTTTCGTGAGATAAAAAAACAAACTGGCTACACTATAATCTGTGATGCCAACATTTTAAAAAATGCAACTCCTGTTTCAGTATCCCTGCGGAACACTCCTTTAAAGAGTGCTTTAAAAGAAAGTTTACGCTCGAATGATCTCGATTATTATATAGATGGAGAGTCTATAGTCATTCGTGAAAAAACAAATGCAAATCAAATGAAAATTAGTTTGCCAAAAATTGAATCTGAAAAAAGTCAACAAACCGTAACAGGAACGGTAACTGGTGCGCAGGGGCCATTAGCAGGTGTCACCGTCTCTGTTAAAGGCGTTTCTACACAAGTAACATCTACTGATGCAAATGGTAAATTCTCCTTACAAGTTCCATCGGGGAACGGAACGCTAGTATTCAGTATGTTAGGATATATTAAAAATGAAATTGAAGTAAACAGCCGAAGCATCATTAACGTAACCCTTAAAGAAGAAGAAACTGCAATGACTGAGGTCGTTGTCGTTGGATATGGAACACAAAAAAAAGCTACAGTTACTGGTTCTATTGCACAAGTTAGTGGTAAAGAAATTGTAAAGTCTCCTGTTGCTAACATTAGCAATTCCTTACAAGGTAGATTGCCTGGACTTCAATTTCAACAAACAAGTGGTGAGCCCGGTGGTGACGCCGCCAATATTAATATTAGGGGATTAGGTCCAGCTCTGACTATTGTTGATGGTGTTCCAACTGACATCAATCAGATAAATCCTAATGATATTGAAACAATCAGTATCCTAAAAGATGGCGCTGCTGCCATATATGGTTTTAGGGCTGCAAATGGAGCTATTATCATCACTACAAAAAGAGGAAACTCATCTAAGCCTACTTTGTCGTTTGACGCATACTCTGGAACACAAGCGAACGCTATCCCTTATCCAACTTTATTGAATGCTGGTCAATATATAGAGCTACAAAACGAAGCAGCCATAAATTCTGGATCATCTTCTTCTTTACCCTATACTAAAGAGGAGGCTCAAAAATGGAAAGAAGGTGGACTAAATTATGAAAGCACAGATTGGTATAATTTAGTGTTTAATGAGTACGCCCCACAAAATAGTATTAATCTAAGCGTTCGTGGAGGTAGTGATAATGCTAGATATTTTATATCTGGTGGCGTTCTTAATCAAAGTGGAAATATAAAAAGCGACAATTCTAACTTCAAAAGATATAATTTAAGAAGCAACATTGACTTCAAAATCAATAAGGATTTCAAAGCCTCAATTAACTTAAGTGGTAGACTTGAAAACCGCAATGCTCCTCCTTATCGAATTACGGGAAATGACTTCAATATACTACAAACTGTAGCTCGCGTTTATCCAAGTTATAAGCCATACGCAAATAATAATCCAGACTATTTTGGGACAACGAACGTACCTTCGGGCAACCCGCTAGCAATGTCTAGCAGCAATGCTGGGTACAATAGAAACACCTGGGCTGTAATGAATGCATCAGGTACTTTAGAGTATTCACTCCCCTACGTGAAGGGTTTGTCTGCTAAAGCTAATCTTAATTACGAGTACGTAAATTATAATTCAAAAACTTGGAACAAACAATATTCATTATATAATTATAATGAAACAGCTGATATGTATGATATTGTTTCCAATGTTAACAACCCAACTACACTTAGCCATAATAATTATCAAGAAGGCATTCCTATTGATTTACAATTATCGCTAAACTATGAAAATACCTTTGCACAAGACCACAATATTAAGGGATTACTCCTAATGCATAAAACAAAGAAAAATGGTTTTGGATACTACGTAAACAGAAACTATTCTTTAGATGCACTTGATCAATTGGGAAAAGGAGACGTACTTAATCAAACATTAGGCGAAAGCAAAAATTATCAAGAAGCTTATTTGGGCTATGCGGCTCGTTTGAATTACGATTATAAAGGAAAATATTTATTTGAAGCGATAGGTAGATACGATTATTCGTGGAAATTCCCCAATAACGCTGGTTTCTTTCCTTCTGTGTCGGCAGGCTGGATCGTATCAAACGAATCATTTTTTAATGTACCACAAATAAATAATCTTAAAATAAAGGGATCTTGGGCAAAAATGCCAGATGACAATGGCTTTGGTGGATTTATCTATTTATCAGGGTATAATTATCCGAGCGGGAGCTATTTATTTTCTTCAGGAACACCTGTCAATGGTCTCAGAATAGGCGAGCTTGCAAACCCTAGCCTAACATGGGTGACAGGCGCTATGCATAATTTAGGGGTAGAAATTGGCTTATGGGACAATATGATAACTGGGGAATTTAATATATTTCGTAGAAATAGATCCGGATTAACAGCAACTAGAAATGCAACATACCCTTCTGTATCTGGAGCATTTACTCCACTAGAAAATCTCAACGAGGACAATACAAGGGGCTTTGAAATAGAATTAGGATTAAACAAAACTATAAATGGTTTAAAACTGAATGTTTCGCCAAACTTTGCCTACTCAAGATCAATGAATGGATTCCAAATCGACCCACCAGCCGGTAGCGCTTGGAGCAATTATGTTGACAAAAGAACAAATAGATGGAACAATATCGGTCTAGGCTATGTAGCTCTTGGTCAATTCCAATCTCAAGAAGAAATCAATACCTCTCCTGTACAAGATGGTCGTGCCAACCATTCCTTACGCCCGGGAGATATCAAATATGAAGATATCAATGGTGATGGTGTGATCAATGATGATGACAGAAGATTTATTAGCCGTGGTGCTTTCCCTCAAATTCAATACGGGTTAAACCTTAGTCTAGAATACAAAAATTTTGATCTTTCAGCCTTATTTGCTGGAGCAGCTCATTTTAACATCTCATATGATGGAGAACTACAACGTCCTTTCTTCAATGGCGCTAATTCATTTGACTTCTATATGGATAGATGGAGACATGAAGACATTTATGATACCTCTTCTCCATGGATTAAGGGTAAATACCCTAGCACTGTAGCAGGAGGTTCGGACAATAACAATAAATATTCTACATTTTGGGTGAAAAATGGTGATTACCTAAGATTAAAAAATCTAGTAATAGGTTATTCATTACCCAAAAACCTTTTAAGTAAAGTAGGTATAGAAAATGCACGTATTTATGCCTCAGGACAAAACCTATTTATATTATCCGAAGTAAAGAATTTAGATCCAGAAGCATTTGCAAATGCAGCTAGAGGGGCATATTATCCTATTCAAAAGGTATACACTTTTGGAGTAAACATTGGTTTCTAATCATTCATTAAAAGAAAACGATCATGTCAACAATTAGAAAAATACATTATATATTATGTTTTACTCTTCTCCTTACAGCATCATGTAATAAGGATTTTGTAAAACTTGATCCGACAGACAAGATATCAGACGATCAGGCTTATTCAACACCAAATGCAGTACAGGCACTTATGGTTTCTCTATATGAGCGAATTGGTTGGAATTTTGAAGATCAACGATTTGGAGAAGGTGGTCCAGGAAACTATACCTGGATATGGACAGATGAGGCGCACGGAAGTTACACATGGTCTGCGACCGCCAACACTAATACTGTATCGGACAACTTTGGGTGGTGGGATTATGTCCTCATCAAAGATTTGAATGATTTTATTGCAAAAATATCTGACGCAACTGTCACTGCTGAGCTAAAAACTAGATACTTATCAGAGGCTCACTTCTTAAGAGCTTATATATATTTCAGTATGGTCAAAAGATATGGTGGTGTACCTATTGTAGATAAAGTGCTGCAAATAGGGATTGATGAATTAAATATCCCTCGATCTACAGAGCAAGAAGTCTATGATTTTGTGGAAAAAGATTTAAATATTGCAATAGAAGGCCTATTAACAAAATATGAAGATGGAACAGACAAATATAGAGCTACAAAATATGCGGCATATGCTCTAAAATCTAGAGCCATGCTATATGCTGGTTCAGAAGCCAGATACGGAACGGTTCAATTGAATGGCTTACTGGGTATAAACAGTACGTTAGCACAATCGTATTTCCAAAAAGCATTTGATGCCGCCAATGAAATTATCAAAAATGAAGAGATCAAATTATATAAAGGTAATCCAGACTACGCTTTAAATTATCAAAAAATCTTTGACGGCTCGGTAGATCCTAATGCCAATAGCGAAATAATAATGGCTAAAGGGTATGCTATGCCAAACAATGCCTACAATTTTGATTTATATAATGCACCACAATCATTCAAAGTGGACTGGGGCTGCTTTACGAACCCCACAGCAGATCTAGTGGAAGATTATGAATATACAGACGGTACAGCGGGCAAACTTAAAATTAAAGATGGCTCAGGTCAATACATAAAATATAGCAATCCAGCAGATCTTTTCAAAAACAAAGACCCTCGTTTCTTTGCAACCATTTTATATCCTAATGCTACATTTAATATGAATGGCAATCCACAAGGAAATTTTATCGGCATCAGAAGAGGAATCATGGTTGGCAATAATACCCTACAAACAGATGACGCAAATCAAACGCATGGTTCTGGTACATTTGCTACCACTATCTTAGGTAAAGATGGTCCTACAGTAGCTAATGGTGACCAGACAAAAACTGGTTTCTATATCAGAAAATTTATGTCAGAATCTTCATCCTTCATTCCAGGATGGGGAAAAACAGAAACACCAGGTATAATTTTCAGATATGGAGAAGTATTGCTGAACTATGCAGAGGCTGCATTTGAAATAAACAACGCTACACAAGCCGCGTGGGCTGTGAATGAAATTAGAGAACGTGCTGGTATGCCAAAACATGTGAGCATTGATATGGCGAAAATTCGTCACGAACGTAAAATCGAACTTGCTTTCGAACACCATAGATATTGGGATGTCCGTAGATGGCATATTGCACATACGCTATTTAACAACACGCCACTTCATGCTCTTCATCCATTTTTAGTATGGGAAGATGGAAAGCCTTCGTCAGAAATGTCTTATGTATTCCAAATAGTACAAATTCCAAATCGTCCGACAAGAACGTTTTTGAATGCGACTTATTATTTCAGAATTGACAACTCAGGGGCGAACACATATTTAATCCAAAATCCAGGTTATTAATTAATATAATCCATTATGAAAAAGTATTTTATATTAAACATCATATTCATAAGTTTGACTTTACAGTTTTTTAGCTGTTCTAATGATATAGACAATCTTACTCCACCCAATGGAACTATACATGGTGCACTTTTGGATAAATCGACAAAAGACACTGTGTATACAAGCAATAACACTTCGGGATTTAGTTTCCCAGATGGAGTATTGAATTTATTCCAACAAAACTATAGCAGTACAGTAGCTGGCCCACAAGGGACATCCTTTACTCAATATGGAACATTCAAAAATACGGCTATTTTCCATGGACAATATAAAGCTATACCAGTAGGAGCTTTTTATGCAGATACAGTTTTATTAAATGTAAGTGAAAACACAAAAATTGATTTTGAAGTGAATCCATTTTTGAAAGTAAATATCAATGTAGATACAAAAACAGCAAACTCAATTACGGTAAGCTATTCGGCTAACACAAATTCCGATAAACATAGCGTTAATGAGCTGGCGGTCTGGCTAGGAACAACAGAAGGTGTAAGTCGATTCTTTTGGTTAGGATCCAATAGAGAACTTCACGAAAATTTAAACGCAAATGCTTCATTTACTAAAACATTTCAAAACTTATCTCCGAATACCAGTTATTATATAAGAGCCGGAGCAAAAGCTTCTGGCGATAATCCTCAAGGATACTGGAATTACTCTAAGTTGATAAAAATAAAATTATAAAGCAGTATCAAGCATGAAACAATAAATTGACTTCAAAATTCATGTTACAATTATTAGAAAGCTGCTCTACGACTACTCTGTGGAGGAAATTAAATTTTCCTCCACTTTTTTTAAAAAATATTTGGTAGTAAAAAAATATACTTCTATATTTGCAACACTTCGGAAATGATGGCCCGTTCGTCTACCGGTTAGGACGCCAGATTTTCATTCTGGAAATAGGGGTTCGATTCCCCTACGGGCTACAGATCTTCAGATCAAAACATACAAAAGCTTGCAAATCAAATGATTGCAAGCTTTTTTGTTTTTCAGTATCTACAAAACTTTCAACTATTCCCAATAAAAAAGTGAGTCATTCGGTGAGTCATTTTCTGAAAACCATTTACTCACTGAAACAGGTTTAACACATTGATTTGTAACACATTCAATAGTTAAACATCTTGATTTCATTTTACTGCAAGGCTAACTTTGTTTCACTTAAATGATTAAATCATGAGTAAAAATTATTCCTTGCTCTTCTACCTGAAGAAACCAAAAAACCACGCCTCAGGTCCCAAACCGATCTACATGCGCATCACCGTAGACGGTGTCCCCAAGGAAGTATCTACAGGAAAAGAATGCGATCCTGTCAAATGGAACTCCAGAGGAAACCGAGCCAAAGGCACAAAAGAGGATGTCAGAACTTTGAATAGTTATCTGGACGCACTTGAGTACAAGATTAATGAGGTGCATTTGCAGTTGACTAAGAACGGTGATGATATTACGGCAACATCTCTCAAACTTAGATATCTTGGAAAAGACATTCAAAGAAAAATGTTACTAAATGTCTTTATGCAACATAACGAGCAAATGTCCGAGCTGTTAGGAAATGGATTCAAGCCCAATACGTTGAAAGGATACAAAACCTCATTTGCACATATCGCAGAATATATTAAAAATAGTTACGCTTCAAAAGATATTGAGGTAAAACAACTTGATCATGCCTTTGTATCAGGGTACGAGTTTTACTTACGTTCATCCCGAAACTGTACGGCTATTTCTGCAGCCAAGTATATCAAACATTTACGTAAGATTGTTAAGATATGTATAGCACATAAATGGATTATAGAAGATCCTTTTGCACACTATCAAAACAAAGCTAAACCAAAAGTAAAGACCTTTTTAACTGCCGATGAATTATTGCGTATCGAACAAAAAAGCTTCACCATACCCAGACTTGCTCACGTCCGTGATATTTTTGTATTTTGCTGCTATACGGGTCTATCCTATGCTGATGTAAAGAAGCTGACTTCCAATGATATTGCTCGAGGTGTTGATGGAAAATTGTGGATACTCACCAGCAGAGAAAAAACAGAGACTTCTTCTCATATCCCTTTACTAGACAAAGCTCTTTCGATAATAGCACATTATAAAGATTTTCCGCTATGCCTTACAAAAAACATTGTCCTGCCTGTACTTAGCAATCAAAAAATGAACAGTTATCTCAAAGAAATTGCGGACATCTGCGGCATCCACAAAGAGCTTACTTTTCACATGGCTAGACATACTTTTGCTACGACAATAACTTTATCCAATAATGTACCAATCGAAACTGTATCAAAAATGCTCGGGCATACTGATTTAAAAACAACGCAACATTATGCAAAGCTTTTAGATACGCGGATTGCAAGTGATATGTTCACTCTTCAACAAACTTTGGGAAAATGTCTGCCATAGAATTATTAATTCTTAAAACATGTAGATTTGATAGAAAAGTGATTTATCTGTATAAGAACATTATTATTTGTCTATTAGTGGGGCTTCGCAATAAGAAATTTGTTAAGAATGGTTAAAGGTTTTCCGACCAATAACAGTTGTGCTTATATTTGTTGCACATAATTTAGGTTAATAATTGGTTAGTTAAAGAGTCCCAACCTCCCCGGTTGGGACTCTTTTTTAGATCCTAGTTAACTATTTGCAAGTCTATTACATAGAACATATAGTTTTCCTTGTTAGCAAATTCATATATTAACAATCTTTTTCCAATAAATACCTTAATTCAAGCCTGACCAGCTTTTAGCAATTTAATATTTACGTTTATAGAATCATAAGTCCCAATTATACTGACGTTTCAACCGAATCTATCCATGTGTTTAAGATCAAAAGCAACAACCGGGAAAAAATATAGTGTTAATAAGGAAGTTTTTAAACAAGTATTATCCTTTTTGTCAAGAATATGTAGACTAGATGAGACCTTTCAAATTGATGGCTATTCACCATTTCTTCTTGTATAGATTTGTTTTCTTTTTTTTCGTTGGATGTATCCAATGTTCAATTAAATCAGGTTTCTGGAGGTCAGCTGACAAATTTGACAGTTTCAATTCTGAGTAATATCTCCATATAATCTTTTTTAAAAATCTCAATTCTAATTCTGTACTATTAATAAATTCAAAATCATTAATCAAAAGTTTAATAACTCGTTGGAAGTTATTTCTAAAGCTTTTATTATTTGATGTATGGTATAGACAGAAGGAGTAACACGACCGTTTTCAATTCGACCAATTGTTTGATAATCTTTAAAGCCTATAAGTGCCGCTAATTCAGGTTGAGTAAGATTTTTATCTTTTCTTATCTCTTGAATACGTGCTCCTAATAATTTTCTAAATTTAAGTTCTTCTAAATCCATAGGAACTAAGCACGATATATTATAAAAAATTATACCAAACATATTTGTTTGGATGTTATTGTTTTACTATATTTGATTGTATTATCAGATCATATTCTGATTTATGGTGTTAAATAAAAGAGTCTCGGCTACAAACTCTGACAATAAATTACGGCGAGGCGATGGATTTTAATGCCCAAGTTGATATTTTGTGTAACTTAGTTGCACGCTATAGCTCTTGGGCTTCTGTCGTGAAATCGTCCGTAAGGGGTCAGAGCCTAGTAGTGCGATTGATAGAAGCTCAGCTGTAGTTTCCTTTCCATTAGAGACTCACGAATTATAAACTGGTGAGTTATGAACAAGCAACTTTACAAAAACATTATTTGCGCGCCGGAGTAGCTCGGTAGGCTAATTGGCTATATCATAGCCGAGAGATCGTTGAATGCTCCAATTATAAACCAGATAAGAAGAAAGAATAGATACCGATTCTGGACATTCCGATTATCCATGTTCAATTTATTTTTTAACAATGTGGCCTGATCAAGGATTAGGTACGATAGATATTGAGATTATTTCTCTATGAACTCTTCTAGATTTCTCCGCTTCGGTCGAAATGACGGAGAGGGGTGATTAGGTCACACTCAATTACCAAAAAACTCCCATACTACGGGACTCTTTTGGTCCGTTAGAGAGCAATTAAATTCCAAAAAAATGAAGAATTTTTACTGGGCTGGGAGCGAAATGCCCCAAGGGCAGAGCTATGCCCGCCTGATAATACAAAATAAGATAACACCCAAAACCAATTTACTCCCATCTGAACATGAGGAATCAGAGGGTGAGGAATTAACATCTGATGAAAAGAATAGTTATGCTTCCTATTTGGCATCTATAATCTATGATTATCAATTAAAGTATGTAAGTATTTTCTTATTAACTTTTCTTAGTATGCTAAAATTCGATTTTGCCTATGCACAAGAAACTACTAAATCTGAAATTGTTCCTTTGCAAATTGGACAAAAGGTCCCTGAAGAATTTTGGACAAAGGAACATTTATTTTATATCAATTGTGATACCGTTCGTAAATCATTAGAAGAACATAAAGGAAAAATGGTAGTTCTAGATTTTTGGATGACAGGCTGTATGCCCTGTTTACTTCATCAGAAAGAAATCAATAGATTCAAAGAAAAGTATCCTGATGAGCTTTATATAGTAATGATTAATAGCTTAAAAACTAAAGAGAACTATAAAAAGATACACTCCTTTGCTAGTAGTGATCGTTATAAGTCACTTAATCTAGGGATGTTGAATTCCATTATAGAAGATAATTATCTTCAAATGATGTTTCCATATCGAAGTTATCCTAGTTATTTCTGGATTAATGAATCTGGAATTTTACAGACACATACCTATCGAAACCTTTTAGATCCAAATTACCAACCACCATTTATTTTAAATAAGTAATGAGATATATTATTACTCTTTTTTGTACAGTAATAGGTTTTGCTGTACATGCTCAGATTGTTTTGAAGGGAAAAGTCATAGATACTAGAGGAAATGGTATTCAAGGGGTCTCTATTATGTTAAATAAATCAAACCAAACTGAATATTATACTGATGTAAATGGTTCATTTGAATTCCGTTCAAATATAAATAATGGAGAATTGCTATTTAAACATATTTCTTATGAAAGTAAAACTATAGTTTATAATAACAATAATACCTCGATTATAGTTTTGATGAATCATAAAAACCAAGAAATTGAAGAAGTCAATGTAGTAAATACTGGATATCAAACGATTTCTAAAGAACGTTCAACTGGTAGTTATGAAGTAATTGGTAATTCGAAGTTATCTCAGAGAATTTCTGTGAATATTTTAGATCAATTAGAAAATACAGTTCCCGGATTACAGTTTGACCGTAGGGATGGTAATGCCACAATTAACGTTAGGGGATTGAACTCTCTTTCTACACCTATGCATGGTCCGTTAATTGTGGTCGATAATTTCCCATTTGATGGCAGTATAAATATGATTAATCCAAATGATGTAGCATCCGTAACAATTTTAAAAGACGCTGCGGCAGCATCTATTTGGGGGGCTAGGGCAGGTAATGGCGTTATTGTAATAACTACTAAAAAAGGTCAATTTAATCAGCCTATTAAATACGATTTCAGCACTAATCTTATGATTAGAAATCGTCCAAATTTGAAATATATACCCAGAATGTCTTCCATAGATTTCATTGACGTCGAAACTATGCTATTTAAACAAGGGCACTATAACTCAATATTAACTAGTACTAATCTATGGAATTATATCACATCTCCAGTAGTAGACCTACTGCACGACCACAATCTTAATATTATAACTGACGATGAGTTAGAGAAGGCTATATCTCTGATTAAAAATGAGAACCATGATTACCGTGATGATTTATTAAGATATCAATATAGAAATGGTTATCAAATTCAAAATTCATTTTCTTTATCTGGTGGTGGTACAAATACCAATTATTACTTTTCAATTGGACATGACAAAGGCTTTGGAGAACAAATTGGAAATAGTGACAATAGGTATACTGTTAGAAGTCAAAACAGCTTAAAATTTAGTGATAAATTCAATTTATCAACTCAAATTTCATATGCATTTTCTAAAAAAAAAGCACAGTCTGGTACGATTGAGATAAGTCCTGGAGGAGGTAAATCAGCCATGTATCCCTATGCGAAACTAGTTGATGAGAACGGAGAATATCCTGCGATTCCTTATCAATATAACTTACGTGAGATTCAAAGTCTAGATAGTCGTTTGTTGGATTGGACATATAATCCCATTCGTGATGCTGCAGCAGTTAATTTATCCAATCAAATGAACCATTTTCAAGCTAATCTTAATCTTAATTGGAAAGTTTTCAAAGATATATTTCAAATAAATGGTATTTATAGTTATGAAAATCAGCATACGAATCAAATTAACATTGAAAGTATGGGTGCCTTTTCTACAAGGAACTTAATAAATCGTCATTCAGTGGTTATTGGGGATATTTTATCATATGGAGTTCCATTAGGTGATATGCATACAACATCATTACAAAATATTGCTAGTCATAGAGGAAGAATTCAAGCAAATTACAATCAAATATTCGCTAAAAATAGAATAGATTTTTTAATAGGATCGGAAATTTCAGATAGATTGAATAACGCGGATTCTTATAGACTATATGGTGTTGATCCAAGGACATGGGTTCATGCATCTATAAATACAGCAGATAGACTTCCAACATATAATAACATGTTTGGAACTAGTATAATCCCAAACATAGGAGGTAAAAATAGGAACATAAGACGATTTGTTTCATTTTACATGAATGGAAGTTACAGTTTTGATGATAAATATGTTTTTTCAATTTCTGCTAGAAAAGATGCCGCGAATACATTTGGTGTTAAAGCAAATGAAAGGTGGAATCCACTATGGTCAGCTGGGTTATCATGGAACATCGTTAATGAAGATTTTATAGCAAAATATCAATGGATTGACGATCTAAAATTGAAATTGACAACTGGTCATGGTGGCAACTCTGGTGGTTTGGCGAATACTTTACCCATCATAAAGACTCAAAATAGTGTTGTTAGTTATTCAAATCTCCCTTATGCCTTAATAACATCTTTACCAAATCCAAGACTGAAATGGGAGGATGTTCGAATGGATAATCTTGGTTTTGAATTTTCTTTTTTAAATAGATTACTGAATGGAAGTTTTGAGATTTATAAGAAAAAAAGTGTCAATTTAATTGCTAACGACCCTATAGATCCTTCAAATGGTGAATTTTATATTACAAGAAATGTAGCACAATTGTCTGGAAAAGGAATGGATGCCAAAATAAACAGTGATTTTTCCATTGGTAATACCAAAGTAAATTTGAGATCTGGATATAGTATAAGTACAAATAAAGTGGAAAAATTTTATGGAACAATTGCGGCAACAGACTCTTACACGAAGGAGGGAGGTAAATCACTTACGCCGATGTTAGGTAAATCCCTATATCCTGTTTTTTCATACAACTTTCAGGGATTATCATCAGAAGGCAATCCAACTGGATTATTAAATGGAGAAATTTCCGAAAGTTATAATCTGTTAATTAAAGATTCTTTACAAAACACAATTTATCATGGTACAGGATTAGCGCCCTCTTATGGATATTTTAATCCGGAGGTAAAATGGAACGGTTTTGAAATCATGATGAATATTGTCTTTAAAGCTGGAGCATATTTTCTTAAGGAAACAATCAATTACAACTCGCTTTATAACAACTGGGAATCTCATGGTGACTTTAATAAACGATGGAAAGAAAAAGGAGATGAGAATCTTACAACAATACCTGCAATGATTTATCCTGCAAATAATATAAGAGATGTATTTTATGCACAATCAAAAGCAAATATTCGGAAAAGTGATTTAATAAGATTAAATGATATACGAATAGCATATTCATTTCCCCTAATTAAAAATAATAAAGTAGGAATTCAACTTTATTTTACTATTAATAATGTAGCTCTACTTTGGACTTCGAATTCCGATAGAATTGATCCTGATTATAGTGGGATGCCTGCATTAAGAAATTATAGCCTTGGAACTAAAATATCATTAAAATAATTCATATTATGAAACTAATTTTATTTAATATAGGTAAGTGGCTGATCTTAACGCTACTTATTTTAACTCATATTTCATGTAACGAATTTTTGGATGCAAAACCACAAATTTCAGTTAATATTCCAGAAACATTAAGTGACCTTAGACTTTTACTGGATGATGCTAATACTATTAACCAAAGTGCGCCAGGGTTAATTGAATTGGGATCAGATGATTATGTAGTTGATTACACTGTGTTTACATCAAGACCAATGTTTGAACAACAAATTTATTTATGGGATAATCATCCGCAATTTCAACTGTCGGATATATCATTGCAATGGTCAAAACCTTATAGAACAATACTGATTTCTAATGTTGTTTTAGAAACATTAGATCGTATGAATGATGTTGATAATAATCTGAAAAATCAATTAAAGGGTGAAGCGTTATTTGTAAAAAGCTTTAATTATTATATTTTATCCCAAATATACAGTGAACCGTATGTTCCTAATAGTAAAAATGATAATCTAGGTGTAGTCTATCGTCCCAGCTCAGATTTTAGTGAACAATCATATAGACCAACAATAGCAAACGTTTATGAAACCATATTGGAAGAATTGAAACAAGGATATGAATTGTTACCAGTTCAGCAAATACATAAAACAAGACCAGATAAGCAAGCAGCAGCTGCACTATTAGCTCGTGTATACTTATCCATGGAGAATTATGAAATGGCTTTGCAGTATGCTGAAAAAGCATTGGAATATGATAATTATTTGATAGATTTTAACACACTGCCTATTACAACTTCTAATCCGCTGGAGGTTATGGGAAAAGAAGTGATTTATCATGCCATTTGTAATACAGCATCTTATATTACTGCTAGTAGAAGTAATGTTGCACCTTCAGTTTACAATTCTTTTGATGATAATGATTTACGTAAATATCTATATTTTAATGCGAAAGCAAATGGGACATTTAGCTTTAAAGCAAGCCATTCAGGATCAAGTGTGATGATCTTTACAGGACTTGCTATAGATGAATTGTATTTTATTCAAGCAGAATGTCTTGCGAGAATGAACAACTTGAAAGAAGCTCTAATAATAATGAATAAATTTTTGAAGCTACGGTGGAAGTCAAACACGTATCTTGATTTCAATTCAGAGGATAAGTTGGAAGTATTGAAGTTTATTTTAAAAGAGAGAAGAAAAGGTTTAATTTTTAGAGGGATTCGCTGGTCAGACTTGAGAAGACTTAACAGAGATGATAATTTCAAGGTCACTTTAACTCGACAATTTCTAAACAATACACTAACAAGTGAACTTAAGCCAAATGATCTTAGATATACTTATTTAATTCCAGAAGAAGTAATAAATATGACTGGTATTCAACAAAATAAAAGGTAAATTTAATATGTTTTAATAGGAGAGCAGCAAAGACTGCTCTCTCTATGTTTAATTATTCTTCCCGAAATGAAAGAGCTGTTTCATTAGGAGTAAGATTGTTTGTCGCTTCATTAATTTGTTGTAATACTGTTTGTGATGGAGAAGTGTCGGGTACAATTGCAGACATTCTTGGTTTTCCAAGAGAATCTGGAGCACTAATTTGGCAAATTACTTCTTCAGTCTCACCGCAAGGTTTGTTAGGAATCGGTTGATCAGAATAATGATCTGGGTTAGTTGGATCACCACCTTGAAAATACCAAGTTTGATTTAAGTAATTCATGTTCGAAATTGGAGCGTCAATATTTGAATTTGAAGCTTTTACAATATAGAATATTCCTAGAATTAAGGAAAAAACTGTTACCCCAGCTATTAAATTTGATTTTTTCATTGCTTTAATTTTTTAGTTATTTATAGAATTATGTATTGTTTTAGAATCACTTCTAAGCCCTTGTTTTAATATATTTTGGCCTACCAGTTTCACGTTTTGTAAAAGGGTATGGCCTTAATCGGGAATAAGGCAAATTTCTTTTTATACTTTTTCATAAATTGTAGATGTTTGTTTATTCCAAATCTCTACAACTGTTTATTTATAAAATTATGCTATTAGCATATTTCTTATACATGTAAATGATAGGATAATGCGCGGTAATAGTATTTAAAATTGCTAATGTTTAAGTAAGCCATCTTTTCTTTGATAGTAAGTGTATGGTATAAATCTGGTTGAGGTAATGCTAATGCATGAATTCGATGATTAGAAGGGGAATTCAAAATGCTTATTAACTGTTGAATGTATCGAATTTCGTATTGTTTTAGAATCTGATAGATTTCATTTTGTTCAGTATAAAGACTTATTCTTTCTTGGAAACTACTGTTTGGTATTTCGGATAATGTAGTATTTCTAAGGAATTTAATAGAAATCTGGTTTTCTAGCTAGCATATTGAATCATTATTAATTCTTCAACTGTACTTTATTTTTTTATCGAGATCTGTACGTACCAGTCCATTTTCATCGCTTAGGCTACTATTGAGCAAGGATACGAAATTGGGTCAAGGGCACACTGCGATAGCCTAGGCATAGGACAGTGTTTATTTACCCTTGAACTTTTCGAATCCGTGGGTAGCTTTGCCATAGTGGTGAAGATGGGTAGCTCTTCCGATTAATTTAATAGATGCTGCCTCTTAATACTTCGCAAGTGGTATACGCTTTAGCAAAATACCTCTTGCAATCCCGACCGAGGCTTACCTGCTTACTGACGAAGGAAGGCTAGCAGGTGTGCCACAGGGAGTAAAACTATCTTTTTACTTGATTCCCTCTCTTCTTTCGCATTTTTTTATTCTTATTCTCCTCTATATTATCTTGACCTCCAGATATGCCCCCTAGCGGCTCTAGAAACATATCGAAAATCTCCCATCCTTCATTAAAAATAGAGGACAACATACCATCTATATAGAAGTGTTGTCCCGCAGGAATGTTGGTTATAATGTTATCTATTATTTGATTATTCTTCTGTTGTGGATGTGCTTCCAAAACATTGTTCAAAACCTGTAACTGTGCTTTCTGTTGTATTGTTCCGTTCTTCATTATATTGGCATAATCCATCCGTTCTTTCAGTCCACGGTTAAAACCAAACATTTCATCAAATAACGATTCTCCCGACTGCTTGAAAGCCGTGCGATCAAATTGCCCCAGCTTTGCCGAATGCGAAGCGTTCTTTCCTCGTGATGTATTCTGCGGGCTAAGTTTGATCTTGTTGGTGATATCTTTGCGGCTGACAATGATCTGTACATGTAACTGCTGCCCTTCCTTACGATCACCACGTTGTCTGGTTCCGTTCTTCACTTCTTTATCATTATAGCCATAATAACGGTAGTTTTCCAGTTTGCCATACCAAAGCAGATCTTTATGATTGCGGATAGTATCCCGCTTAAAGTTTTTAGCATATTCGTCCATGACTTTAATGGCAAATTCCTTAAGCTTATCCTTCACTCCCTCCTCTCCAAATTGAGATATCAAAAAGTGTAGTTCTTTTTGACTCGGGTTTATATTAATCAGAAAAAACTTACTATCTCCCTTTGTTAGTTTAGCTATATTATTATCGATTCCAATCCGTACTTCATGGGGTTTGATAAAAGTACTCTTACCGTTAAACCAGTTCTCATGATCCTCCAGCCGTTTCTTATCCTTGTTCTCCTTCTCTAAATAAGCGACAAGTGCTCCGCAGCTTCCTTTATTGTCCCCAGTTTCAGATGTGGTGATATTGATATACATATATTCTTTACTATAACTTATCTAAAGCATTACGTACTTGTTTAGCAAGTTCTTCATTCTTCACAGCCGATACCGACCAGCCCAAGGTTTCTCGTTGAGTGATATAATGCTCCAGTATCTTTCCGAAATGGGACTTCAAGGTTTCCTTCTCTCCAACCTTAGTCAATAGCTGTTTTAGATGATTATCTAAGGTTTTGATCTGTTTCAGATTCTCATTATTGGATTCATTACCTTTAAGCTGACCTTCTGCTATCACTTTACTGATAGATCCTAGTAGTTTGGTCAACGTAATCAGTTCACTCGACATAGAATAAATCGGGACCAAAAGATCGCTTTCTTGTTTTCGGATAAAGGACAGTATACGGTTTACTCCACTTGATAATTCTTTTTTTAGAACTTCGTCATTGAGGTCAGCTGGATCCTTTTTACTTTTATAGAAATAGTCGACCATCTGTATCACAAGCATCCGTTTGGTACGTCCGAGTTTACGTGAAAGTATAGCCAGTCGTTCATCAATTTCTGTCGAGAAACGTACTGATTTAATATTTTCATCGACTCTAGCCTTCATTATCCCTATCTGTTATTTTGATAAACCTGAACTTACTGGCTTTAATGGGATGCCATGATGGAATATATTCCACATAACCATAGCTTACCAGTTCTGAAAGACACTTGTGATAGGTAGCTATAGAACGTATACGAGAAAACCGCATCAACTGTCTTCGACTGGTATGAAAGAATTCTGCTAAATCTTCACTGCTATGATAGTAGAACAATGCCATGATCAGTCCGACATGTGAAGGTAAGAGTCTACTATCCTCTCCGACACGTTCAAAAAAGGTACTGTATGCATGTTTTGGTATATGTAGATTCTTATCCATTGTCTCTTCTCCCCTCCATCATATTGTGGATGTCTTGACTCTGGTAATACATTGTTCCTCCGATCTTACGATAAGGTAGTGTTCCGTTAATTCGAAGATTTTGAAGAGTTCCAGCAGATATACGGAGCATTTTCCGAACTTCTGCACTGCGTAGCCAACTGCGGTCAGTACTATTCATTTGGTTACCCTTCTCTTGGAGGATTGCTCTCATCTCTTCCAGAATTTCGCTTTTAAATGTTCTTAAGTCCTGTTTTGTTACGATGTCTACTTCCATATTGATCCGATTTTATTTATTAAGAAAGTGATCTTTTCACCTCCGATGGAACAAAGTTCGGGCTTGGAAATACTTTTTAGATGACCAAATAGTCGTCATGGTCATGTTCAATTATTAAATGAGAGATTAATCTTTATATTCGAGGGGGATGATACGAAACAGTTTTCGGTTTTCTGGAATCTCAACGCCTTTCTGCGCATCTTCAGGAGCTTTGTCAACAAAATAGTTTCGTGCTGTATCGAGCGAGATTTCTTTTTTGTTATTACTGAAATAATTGGATAGTATTTTATAATACGGGCTTTGTTGATCCCGTCTCAACAGAGGTGCTCCATTGGGTAATTTCAAGGTCTGCAACTGCTGTAGAAGGTCTATTACTGTAGTAAAATGGTCATCGTAGATTTCTATCTTTCGATTAACCCTAAAGTTAGATAGCTGCTTGTTTTCCTTTTGGAGCTTAGCAATCAGTTCGTCTTTTTCTTTTAACAGGACATCGTTAGGTCGGATGTTCCACTGATCTTTGGGGGAAAGAAAAGACTGGAAGGCTTTCAGCTTGTCGATATTGGATAGGTAAAAGGCATGTTTCAAGGAAAAGGGATCACGTCCCTGAAAATAAGCGATTCTATCAGATACAATATACCAAATATGGGTAAAGAAATCTTTCTCCTTATTGTCAGCTCTTTTTAACAGATAATAGTCTAGGTGATAGCCATAATAGTCTCCATATAAAGATTCGTCAAGGCTATATAACTTCAATAGAAAATGGTTATCCTCATATTCGGGACGGACACCCATAATATTGCCCAATGCATAAGCGTGTGCTTTGAAATCGAAAGCTTTCCGTGTTTTAAAGTACTGTGATGCCATACGTTAAATTTACTAAAAATACTACAATTGATCGATTGGCTGGTTGACTAGGTGTATGGCTTATTAATTGGCCAGCACATTATGGAGCTTTTTCGAAAAAAAGATATTGTATACTGGCAAGTATACTAAAAACGATATTCCTGATATCGTTATGCAACAAGAGTATCCCTGGAGGATACCCTAAACCCCGTTTGCAACGCATAGGGATAGAAAGTAGGGCCACTGCCCAACTTCCGCTTGCTCAAAAAAAATGCGAACATCAGAAGACAATAAGATGAACATAAAATTCATGACTTCACCGCATAACGGCAAAGCCAAGGAATTTAAAGGTTTTTTTGACAATTGGAATGGAATAAATTTTAAAGTTTCTGGACAAATGTCTTCGAAACTAAAAGTCAAACCTGTACTAAAATGTGCTTACTTAACCGTATTTTCAAGAATTGGATACGATTTGTTATTTGGTAAATGAGGCTTTAAAGTAGCCACTTGTGGTGTTTTTAATTGATATCCTGAATAATAGATACCTATGAGTCAAACTTTCCTTTCATATGTCAAGAGGGCCATGCTTCTTTAAAACAAACTGATGTGGAGATTGTAACCATGTCAAATGGTTTACAAGCACTTGTTGTTAATTTAACCTTCAAACTAGAGAATCAAGCTCATAAATATTATGTTTTCTTACCTCATCCTAATTCTGTTGATCTTGAAGATTAAAAAAAGATCAAATCAATATCTGGTGATGTAAATTTTGATGTACGGCCAATTACTTATAAGATTAGCTGTATCCGAATTTATGAAAGTAAACAACAATTAAGAATCTATCGTTATCAGCGCCCTTATAAAATCATATCAAATGTAAACTTAAGCTACCTACACCATCAGTCATATTTCAATACTTAAGCATTCCCCTTGTCAATTTGGATAATATAAGGATTAAAATAGGTTACAATTATTCGCACAGCAATAAGGATTCCCTGCGGACCGATAGGATAATATCAATCCGAGTTCAGGAAATTTATAGTGCGAGCGCTATGCTGATAAAATCTCCAATGCTAACACCAAGCATGGCCATTCCTGCATCATGGGGAGACTCCAATTTATATTTCCCTTTAGCAGCACCATTTAAAGCATAATCATACCCCTCAATGGTAATGACGCACCAATGCTTATTCCTACATTCGACAATAACTTCTTCGGCATAAAAAGGCCAATTCCCGTCAAAATCATTTTTCTTGATCAGTTTTGACCTAAATTTTGGATTAAGCTTTCGCTCCAATTCGTCTATTGCTGTCCGTTTGTGCACTTTTTTTGGTGTTTCCTTAAACCGTGTTGTGTTGACACGATAGTCCGTCTGGCCCAATTTATCTGGATACAGCATTGCAAAATCAAACAAATGGCCGGAAAACTGTTTGGCATGATCACCAAGTGTACCAAAATTAAACTGCCTGGCCAGTCCAGATACAAACTTCTCAAATATTATGATGATTGTCCGCGAGATATCTCCGAAAACCTCGTTCTCCAAATCACGGTCATTAAATTTTTCAAAGCCATTAAGAGAAAGAATTTTATGCTCAAACTGCTCCCAAAGTTCCCTTGGGTTAACGCTTGGCTTCTGATTTGCGGTTATAATGTCGAAGTTGTGGTACCGGGCCATTTTTCCGAATTCCGAAAGTATATATAACAGCTCTTTCAACTCAGCATCATTCTCTAAAAAATTCCTGTCGCCAATCAAATAGTATCTGCCATGATCATCAAAAAAATCAACAAGAATCTTGTTGATCAAAGCCTCAAGATCGTGTCCCAATCCCTTAATGTAATTCAGGTTGGGATAATCCCCTTGCCTGTTGTAATAACCTAAGCAGATATAGCTTTTCATTAGTCGCTCAAACCCTTGGGAAAGCAGTTGAAAAGGTAAAAAGTAGAAATTATTTGCATAATCAATGTTCTGAAGCTCACCAAAACCAAGCCGTATGAGCCTATTGGCGGTTTCAATTTCATCAAGCAGTGCAATATTCTTGAAATTTATGCTCATTTCAGTCTTAATTAATACAAACCGTGGCCGGAATTACTGACCACCACTTTTATAGTGGTTTAACCTTACATAATCTTCTTTGACGGTGACGCTTGAAATATAATGGATTGCATCGAGTATGCGACCAAGCTCCCTGTTTGCTTCATTGTTGTCTAATCTAGGTTCATTTCTATCTGCAACCTCAGCATACTTTCTTCCCAACGATTGTAGGGCACCTTTAATCTGTTCGGGATTAAGTTTATCTAAATGCAAGTTCAAAAGATTAACCCTTTTCTCATCATTCTGATTTGCTCCCAGCAACCCTTTTAATACCGAATAATTGATCTCTTCATATTGGGTAAGCAGAAGCGTTATCATTTCTGCTTTAAGGTCTTCATTTTCATTTAGCATATCGCTTGTTATCGTTTTCAGAACCGTTATCTTCTGATCATAGGTAAACTTCTGAGATTTCAAGACGAGTAAAAAATCATTAGCATCGAAACCCCGATCGGTAAATTCTCCCATGAATACCTCTGGAACCTGCTCCCCCAGGCTGATATTTTTACCATTGAAATTCGCTTTTAACAGATTGTAATTGACAAAAGAATACAATAGGAATTTATGGTCAATCATAACGTTAACTTTTTCCGGATGCACCTTTGAAACATCCAGGTCTTCAAATTCGTAAGGAAAACTAGAAATCAAGGCTTTAAAGCTCTCTAAACTGACCGTATCATTGGTTGCTATTGCCAGTGCGAACTTCTCTATATCATCCTGATCGCCTTCCAAATCTGTGACATCTAGCTTAGATAAGGCTTCGAAATTATCCTTCACATTCAAAAAGCTCACCAAATGCAGATCCAAGCCTTTCTCTTTTTGATAGTATGGGTAAAGATTTGTCCATTTTGGACTTATTTTCTTTGCCTTCATTAAATCTGTCCATAAATGTTCTTCAACCTGATCAAAATCTTCTATCACCGTGTTCTGGGCCTCAATAATCGCAACTATATTATCCAACTCAATATCAATGTTTTTATATAGACTGACCAGGTTTTCTGCCGATTCATCTTTATTTGTTCCCAAAGCCAAAAAGACATCTTTTATATAATCGTCTATATCCCGTTCCACATATTCTTGGAGCTTAACCAGTCCGCTGTTTTGGATTGTGGTATAATTAGCTTTATTAAACCCATCACTTGGAATTTCAGTTTCAATCTCCTTGAAGTGAAGCAGTTTGTGGATCATTCGTGCGTTAACCCTGTAAAAGTCATTTTCGTATACCACTTCGAAATATTCCTTTTGATCATTGCCAATATCTAAATCATCGAATTTAACATCCAATAATTTTAAAACGGTTTTAATCTTATCAGCCGATTCTAGCTGCCCCATTGTGGTTAGAAAACCCTTATCCTTTGAAATGGAGAGGCTTAAACTGCCTTTTGAATTGAGTGATTTGATAGTTTCCAAGTCAGCATGGTCCAAAATCAGTTTCAGATACTGAAGTTTCTTTTCGTCGGAAAATCCGGATTCGATGATTACGTAATCCCAAAAACCAGTCCATTGGGCAAAAAGTTGATTTACAAATTTTGGCACCTGTTTGCCTTTCTCAAGGTAACTGTCCCTAAACTGGCCTGCTAATGCAGTATTCGAAACGATAAGCTTTAAAAAAGCCTCTAGTTTTACCGTATATTTATCTTTGGACTGTAACAGGGTATCCAGCAGAGAGTAATTCAGCACTTCATACTGGCCAAATTCCATCAATTTGATTTCTTCAATTACATTAGAAGGATTGTCCAGTGTGTAATCCGCATTTTGTGCCTTATGGTTTTTGAGACTAAGCAAGAAAACCTTATCCTTCCGGCTTAAAGTACCTTCATAAAAGTGAGAGGTGTAATCGTGGTAATCCTCATTGATATAACCGTTTCTAATGAAGAACAATAAAATGGACGACTCTTTTATCGAGTGATCCAGTTCACTATCTGGTAAACCAGCAATGATCTTATGGAATGGGGACAAAGATATTTCCAGCAACTCTGCCCTTATGCTCTCCGCCTCTTTTTTGGTCTGCTCTGAAAAATATTCTTCCCTACTGGTGATCTGCTGCTCCCTTTCGTCGTAGCCTTGGCTTTCATCAACCTGCTTTGAAATTGATTTAAAATTTTGACCACTGTTATGTTTGTTATACCCGCTGGATGAATAAAAATTAAAGGAAACTTCTGATTTCAGCTTAGCAAAATTTTCATCCGTTTTCAGGTCTTCAAAAGCTACTGGAACCTGACCAAGATAAACATGCCTGTAAGTGTTGTTGGGCATTAATTCATACAATCTCGCAATATAAAGTGATCGCAGTTCGTATCTATCTTTTAGTACCGAAAACTCCAAATCCGCTTGTTTTTTTTCAATTGTTTCCAATCTATCCCGCTTGGTCTTTGTGATCTGTTTAATGTATTCACCTCTCTTTGCAAAAAAATCAAAAACCAGTCCTTCGCCCTTATTTAAATCTGCAAAATCAGTGGGATAAAGATTTTTATATAAAATCGTTGCCAGCAGATTGTTGGGATCTAGTTCGAATGTGCCAAGTTTAGCCTTATACAGTATGAATTCGTTGAAAACATTTTTAAGAAGCCTCATATCATTGATATAAAGGGCAATTTCGGAAACAAACTTCTTAGAAAGCTCTGGAAAAACCTTGGCTGTTTCGAGACGTTCAAGCAGCTTTGCCTCGGAATTGGATGAATTGATAACCGGTATCACAGGGATTACGAAATCAAAAAACTTGGTTCTTTTCTCGTCCGTGAAAATATCATCCTTGAGTGCATAGATGAATACAACCCTTTTTTCTACCTGTTTGGAACTGTTTATCAAATTATTGATCTCTCTCAGCTTGGTGAATATCTCCGGATTTTGAAACCGGTCCAGATCCTCTATAATAACTACATTATAAGGTGTCACTTCAAAAAAATAAAGGATTTCGTCCAAGTGTTTATTCAGGACTGAGGCATCCGAATGATCCGAAAGTTCCACTTCACCGCTTGTAATGTTAACCTTGTTAAATTTTGAATTGTTGTATAGCTTGAAAATGGTATAGACCAGGTACAAGCTTCCAATACCAAGGACTATTATTGCGGCAACCAGCAGATAAGGCCTAAAACCGTCTAAAAATGGTTTTGATTCAGGTATGGCGGGCAACGGTGAGGTTTTGGTTAAATAAAAAAAGCAAATGCCACATAGGATCAACAATGCAGCTTTCAGCAACAAATTTGTTTTGGAAGCTTTTCTGATCCGCTTAAACCTGGAATCAGGAATTGCATTATGCTTTACATGGTAAAAAATCTGCTGTAAAATGCTGACTTCAATGAGTTCGTTATCAGGATCATCGTCATCCTTATGAACTTTAAACGATGCCAGTGAAATATTCAGGTATCTGAATTCTTTGTGGTTTTTCTGAAATGTTCTGAGAATTGTACTCTTTCCCGACCCGTAAGGCCCAGTTAGGGCGATATTCTTAATATCCTTATCCAGTAAAGAAAAGCTTAACGCTTTATCGTAAATATCATTGTCCTCTCCGTCTTCAATTGGCGTAAGAGGTTCAAAAAGCTCATCGCTTTTTGCATTGATTGAATAGTGCAGATTCTTCTTTAGTTTTTGAAGCTTTGTAATATATCCCTCCAGAGAATAATAAAACACTCTTCTAAAAGAAAATATCAATCTTTTAAAAACTTCAACGGTAATCTTCCAGTATTTAACATTGAGTACCAGAAAGAGTAATCCAATAATGATTAACAGTATAAATAAGAGCATAATAGATTAAGGACTTGTATTCTTTACTCAAAAATAATCTAATAATTAAATATAGTCAAAACAAAAAATCCATCGAAAACATTAGCGATCTACTTTGCCTAAATCTTCAGAACTGAGATCCAATTTTTTATATTTTACCTTCCATTACCCCATTAAGATGCTAGCAGCGTTACATTTTGTATCTTTATGGAAATAATATAACTTACTTTATGAACACCATTACCCAGATTGAAAATGCTTTAAAGGCAATAGATCAAGCAAAATTTCAAACGCTAGTAAATCACCTATTGTATTTGCAGGGGAATAAATTCATAGGTGCACCTGGTGCTGTCGTGGGCAAGGAAAAAACAAGCAAAGGTACCCCCGATTCTTTCTTCGTTGATGGCGACAAATACATATTTGTCGAATGTACAACGCAAGAAAAGATCGGAGAAGCTAAATCTTTCTTTCAGAAGCTGAGCAAAGATATAGACCATTGTTTTGACGAAGGTAAGACAGCCATCCCTAAAGAGAAGGTAGCTAAAGTAGTTTTAGCATGTAACGAGAAAATCACCGCTGAAGAATATCGTTTGTTAGATACCAAAGTAAAGACATACCATCCCGAAGCTGAAATTGAGGTTTTAAATATTCAGAATCTCCCCATACTCATCAATGAATTTCCTAAACTGGCGGATGGGTACTTAGGAATTCCAATTTTAAAGGGGGATATTTATCCACTTGAAGAATTTCTTCTAAAAACAAAGACCGGACTGCAGCCATCACTCACAAATGAATTTATTGGCAGGGAAGAAGAAATAAAAAACGGTATTGCCGCACTAAAAAAGCACGACATCTTACTATTGTCAGGTGGTGCCGGTGTGGGAAAATCGAAATTGGCGGTAAAGATACTTGATGAGCTTTCAAAAGTAGACTACATACCCATAGTCATTCAAAGTTCAGGTGTACCGCTGTGGGAGGACTATCGGCATCTTTTTTTACCGGGCAAGCAGTACATTATATTATTTGACGATGCCAACAAGTCGGTCAACAATCTAAACTACCTGCTCAGCAAACTTAGGGAGTCAAAATCGTACGCAGCAAAATTGGTCATTACGTCCCGAGACTACGTGAAAAAACAGGTATCGGCTGCCTTGGGAGACTGGTCCTATCAGGAGTTTAATATTCCTGAATTCAAGGACGCAGAAATAGAGAACATAATTATCGCAGCGCTCCCCAATCTCCAATATCATCGTGAGATAAAGCAAAAAATAGTCGATCTGGCTAAAGGAAATGTGAGAGTGGCCCTGATGGCCACCTATTCAGTCACGCCTGATTCGGAAAAAAACTATTTGGATAGCCCTGTAATGCTATATGAAAAGTATTTCAAAAAGATATCGGAGGAGATTGGCATTCTTGATAATGCAATAGTTCTACAATCTCTTGCTATTGTTTCTTTCTTTAGTGTTCTGGACAGAAATAACGAAAAACTGAAGGCTGATATTGAAGATAAATTCGGAATTGACTGGAATGAACTCTGGTCTGCTATCCTTGAATTGCACAACAACGAATTGGTAGATGTGTATGCTGATGAAATAGTAAAGGTCTCAGACCAGGTTTTGTCAACCTACGCTTTCTATAAATGCTTTATCGATGACCAGACCGCTGTGATTAATTATGGGGATTGGATTGCCACTTTTATTGAAAAGCATTCCAACAGAATCCGTATTACGTTGGTCGATGTAAATAACACGTTCACCTATCACCATATTAAGGAATTGGTATTGCCTCACCTGAATAAGGTAAGCGAGCAAATCATATCCGATGAAGAGCGGCAATATGCTTTCTATGATTTATTTTGGATCTATAAGGATTTGGATTGTCTCCTGTATTTGAGAAAGTGGATAATGAGCTTGCCTCAGGAAGAGCATCCAGGCTCTCTTAACTTCGATACCGTAAATAGTCTTCAGCCTGAAACAAGACATTTCGGACTTCTGAAACGCTTCTGGAACCATCCTAACGAGTATTTAAACCCGTCTCTGAAACTGACCTTTGAACTTGCAGAACGGCAACCAAGTCTGTTGCCTGAAATTTCAAAATCTATTAATGAAGATTTCAAATATAAGATAGAAGACTTAGAACACCGATATCTAAGGCAGAATATGCTTTTCGATGTCCTATTGGACGACAAATGGAATGATACGCAAAAAACAATTGTAAATGGTATTTTCCTTCGTCTATCAGATGTGCTGCTAGGATGGCATTATACGCAATATGGCCCTACCAAAGGCCATGAATTCACCTATTACAATTTCAATCTATACAAATCAGAGGCTTTATCATATTTGAGAATGCGCATTCTTGCTCAATTGTATGATTTGTTTGAAATTGATAATAAACAGTGTGCTAAAGTACTGATGAAAATCGTTCATCCTGGAGGAGATATAGATAAAAGTTTATACGCAGAGGAGCTGCCGATTTATGAAAAAATTATTTCCCATAAATTGGACCATAGGCAATCCTCCCACTGTAAGTTTGTATCATCACTCTCCGAACATCTGGAAAAAGTAGCAACAGCAATTCCTGAAAGCTGGAACGATTTCATCAATTCGGATATACAGAAATTGTCCGATCTTTTAAAGCCGGATTGGAAAGATAGAAAAAGTAAATCTTTGGAAGAACGCCCAAAAGAAAGGTTAAACAAAATCAATGACGTCGTAAACGGGAGTGATTGGCCAGATTTAGAACAACTGCTCCTAAATGTTAATTCGTTGTACGATCAAGAACAAGGTAATTCCGCCAAGTATATGCAGGCCCCTGCTACAAATATTTATATCGCTATAGCGAGAAAGGATAAAGCTCAATTTGAAAATGCGCTACGACTGCACTTTAGCGGAAAAGTCCATTTCCCATTGAGTTCACTGGTTTTCCATATCCCGTTACAGGAAGAGATTATCACAGGAGAAGAACTATTCAGAATCGTAGACAGCTACGAGTTCGAAGACAGGTTTTTCTGGGAATCTGTTTTGGTGACGTCATTACCAGAACAACAGATAAACGAGCATTTCTTAAAACTCCTTTTGGCACTCTTTAACAACGGCAACAGATCTGTCAACGTCCATAACATGCACGACTATTTAAAATACTGGATGGCTTTTGAAAACTATAAGGCGAAAGCCCCAGAATTAGGTAACCATAATATTATTACTTATCTCGCGAGCCTTATACTAGCTAGAAAAAATCAGACAAGTAATCCTTTTGGTTACGATTTTTTCTCAGAATGCGCATCATACTTTTCCAACCATATTGAGCAACTAAAAAGTGCGTATTGGGCACAGCATGAAATTGATCCTGGTTTTGATTATGAAGACAAGGAATTAAGGGCGATGCTGGATCTGGATAGACATTTCATCCACGAGACCTTTTCCAACGGAGCTATAGGTTTAGGCTACACGGCCAAGATAAATCTAAGTAATATCAACATCAGCCTGTTATGGGAATATCCTGAATATGAAGAACTGGTGGAGAACCTATTATTCGATGTAGTAGAGAAAGAAAGATTCAGTTCAACTTACGAACAAGCAATTTTCAATTTGTTCAGATTAAAAAGCGCTGACGAGAATAGTATGAAAAAGGTGAAATCACTAATTATTAAATTGACCCAAAAGTACGCTCAAAACGACAAGGTATTATTGATACTAATTGAGACGGTCTACAACAATTATAACGACTGGATAATACCTTATTACAGAGATTTCCTTCTGCTTCGTAAGGATATAGAGATTACCAAAAAAAATGACTTCGGCCGAAGTGGAAGCATGAGTGGAAGTTGGGTTCCCGTATATCAGCGAAGAATAGATTTTTATCAAAGCATTATAAACATGATAAACACCCTACCTGATATTCTTGACTACGCCGAACACATAGCTTACTTTGAACAATTAATAGCTTGGAAGAAAGAAGATATCAAAAAGGAAATGAAAAGAGATTTTATGGAAGAGCATTACTAATTCTTATCCGGAAAATGAACAAGATTTAATATATACATGAGATATATACTATAAAATCATATTACATTATGATCACAGCAGAATTGTTTTCAGAATTCTATTCAATTTCTAATGACCAAGAAAATGAAATATGGCATCAGGAATTTGAAATTTCCAATGAGACCTTTGACAATTTGTTAAGAGTCTTTTACGAGGAAGTTCGATTAAAAGGAATGGACGATGCTCTTGAATATGCTACAAAAATTTGCACGGGTGTAAATAGGATTGTTGTATCATCTGTGCATCAACGGATAATAACAGATTTTCTGAGATTTCAAATATGCTCGTCAGTTCTTCCATTATTATCTGAAGCAAAATTATTCAACAAGCTTTTTCATTGGATTGTAAACGCTATTTCAGATGAGGTTAGTGAGAGCGTTGAAAGGTCTTTTCATCCGGATATAATTGAATCTTTTTTTGCAGCGCAAATCCCTTATGTAAGGGAACGGATTATTCCAAATTTTATATGTTGGTCCCAAAACCTTTTTTACTATTCGAGAATTGATGGTGGGCTGCAGTCTTTAACCAAATATTATCTTGACCATCAATTTAAGATGTTATTGGGTTTATGTAATAGGTGCTTTTTCTATGAAAATTTAGACATTGCTTTAGCTCAAATCATTGTTTGGTCGAGCAACAATAATTTGCCGGAAATTAAAAAGCAAGCCACCTCGGCAATTATGTACCTGTATGAATCTGCTGGCTATCCCGAAAAATGGAAAAAAAACATAGAATTCGCTTTAGCATGCTGTGGGCACGAGTATACCAGCATTGCTCAAATGCAGTGGATTGATAAATTACTTGATGGTCGACACGAACTGAAAGCACATGAACCAATGCAACTATTTGCTCTCAAACATTCAAGTGATATTGATGAGATTATAGAAAATTGGCAAACAATTAAAACATCCATTTCTACCTATCACACATTTGTCAATAAAAATCATCATCATGAAAATGAAATAAGTTATGAAATATGTATGTCTTTCAATCTACTTAGTCCTGTTACATACCAATTATTAGCCAACAGTAAAGTAGATTTGCTCAACGAATTAATTGGGCATTATTTCCAAATACCACCAGAGGAATTGATTGGCTCCGAAAACATCTATGTAGCACCTTATACCAACGAAGGAGCAATGTATGTGAGACAAAACAATGTTCTCTTTTCAGAAAAGGATGCGTACGTTTTTAGGAAGAGAATTACCGAAGCGATAAATAACTTTTTAAATTGGACTGTAACGATACCTGATGATTTTTCATATATGGCACCAGTGCCATCCAAGTACGGTGTAGGAGTTCCTAATAAATTGATGGGGAAAGATTTTGAGAATGTTTTAGTTGACTACTTTGGTCTTGAGGAAGAGAAAATAAAGAAAACCGTCACAAATTCTTCAGGTTATTATTTTTACTCAACATATCAGTTGCCCCTTCAAGCCCTATTTGTTAAAACATTTGGCTATTCACCACCTTTAATCCAATCGTTTTATAAACCGCTACCTGCGAGATGCCTTAAGCACGTTCTAATATGGCAGGGCGACTGTATGACCTCGGAATTAGAATGTAACACAATATGTAGGATTTTTGAGCATCATGGCGTTTCATACAAACGCTTCAATTGGCATGATGCAAAGAAAAGCGACTTTCTCGCAGAATATCATTCTAGCAATTACGATTTAGTTTGGATATCTTGCCATGGAGAGTTCGATCATTTTGCCCCATATGACTCTCATCTAGTTTTAAATATGGAAGTGGAGAATATTGAACGCCAAATAATATCACTTTCGGAAATTGGTCAATTGGACGAAAGCCAAAATGGACGCCGACTATTAGTTTTGAATGCATGTGATGGAGCAAGTACCTCCTTGCATAATTCCCCTTCATCAATTGGCTACGGAGCAAAGCTTAGCCATAAGTTTCAATCACTAATTAGCCATCAATGGCCTGCTGACAATAACGCATGCTTAGCACTTGGATGTTTATTAACTATCAATTTATGTCAAGGACATACGTACCTTGATGCATACAATATCTCATTAAAGCAGTTTATTGATAATGAATACCATACGCTTAATGAAATGCAAAATAAATATAAGCTAGGCGAATTTAGAGAGGATATATTATTTGGTCAAAATATTGATCACACCAATATTTTTTATTATGGTTCACTCGCTTATCTGGAGTAAATATTTCAAAACCTAACTAATACTATTTATGCCTCTAATAATAACTAGAAACAATTTAAAGGTTTATATTGGCGACAACACTGCTGAGAAGAAGTTTAGGGCGGAACTTTCTATTTTATTGAAGTCGACATTCGGGATAGAATCATATACTCAATTGCAAATCAAGGAAATACTGAAGGTTTCTCTAAACTATTATATACAGGAGTTCACAAGAATATGCCATTACGAAACTGCATACTATTTTTATCAATCCGTCTTAATGTTTCACGAAGATGCAGTTGAGATCGCAGTAAAGCATAGCGAAAATGAATTTTCTGATGTTATTCCTGAAGGCTATTTACCTAAATACAGGAGGATATTGAAATTCATAATAGAACTTGCATGCGAAGTTCCTATGGAAATTATTGCGCCGACAGCAAATGATCGGCAGAGAATAGAAAAAATATTAGATGATCTTTTATTTCTCGGAGATATGATTCTAACCTGCGTAAGTCTTTATTCTGAGCAGAGTATGATTGAAGATGTAGCCGAAGTAAATTTTGATAAAAATGGGTTATACGTCTTTTCTCGAAGACATCACTACAATCATGTATTTGACTATATAAGCGAACTATATGGATATTTTATAGAAAAGTCGGCTGGTGATGAAAATGGCATTCAAGACTTATTTAAAGCATTTGAGGACTGTTTTGGAATCAAATATAAAGATATTGGACACATCATAGGATCGATACACGATCAAAATAAATCCGAATATGAAGGGTTTAATTGGGATGCACTACCGAGTAATTTAGAGCGTTTATTTGGGGTTCCTTATTCTGTTGGTGAACTGTTTTTTAAAGGTTTGACACTTGATAAACACAATAAAATGTCGTTGCTGGACTTATCTTGTAAACCTTACAATATAAATCGATACTTGTATAAACCGATAATAATTTGGAATGTAAACGGAAAGGATTTTGCATTCTTGGGGAAAAACGTTTGGACAGAATCTATTATTCAATTTGCTACCAATGCTATTCCTTGGGCTAAGGTTCCAAAAGAATGGGCTGAAAATAGGTGCTTCAAGAAGTATGTTCACAAAAAGGAAGACCAACATGATAAATGGCTAGATGATGAAGTTGAAAACATTTTGATGAAAGAGAATTGCCTATATTCAAGGAATATAAAGAAACTCAGAACTCCAAATGGATATGAGAATTTCGACACTAAAGGTTTGGGAGAAGTCGATTTCATAATTGTCTCCCATGATACGAGAAAAATTCTAATCGTAGATTGTAAACACTTACAAAGTCGATATGATCCTGTTAACCAACGTAATGATTTCAATGCTTTCACAATAGGACCCAAAAAAGGCAAAAGTTATAATGAGACAATGGGTAATAAGGTCAAATGGTTCACATCCAATCAGAATCTTTTACAACATCATTTTGATTGCGATATTTCAACATATTCAGTTGAAGGTATTTTCATTGTCAACACGCCAACATTGTATATGTTTAATTCCGAATATCGAATATATACGGTCAATCAATTAGCATCTGTCTTAAATGGGACTTTTAAAGATAGAACTTTTATAATACATCAACAGGGGGAAGACGGATTAAAATTACTGAAAATCAATTATCCATACTTTCAAAAACCAAAGTATTTAGAAATTAATGATATATTTGGATAATCTGCTAAGAAGATATCAAGACCAATTCAGAGCCTATATCTCATTAATTTAGAGACTGGTTTTTGCGTAAATGATATGCATGCATATCATTACCGAAATCGAATATGGGAGAAAACTTGAAGATAATAACTTAATCAACTATTCTTTTGGGTAGTATTTAATTCGTAAACAAATAATATGAGCCCCACCTACTTCAACTTTAAAAGCTTTAAAAATTTAAGGATTCTGTCCGAAAATAGTAAAACACACTGATAACTAACAACTTTTTTCGGGATGAAAGGATTCGAAGCACAAGATAATTAAATGAGATTTTTACAATTAAATTTTCAGAAAAATCACTATATTTATCCAATAGCAATTGCAGCTAAAACGTATGTCAAACCAGTGAGCGATTCGGTGAGTAGGGAAAACGAAGGTTTGTAAAACACTGATAAATAGGCTCATTTTCAGTAGGTGTTATTCCCCTACGGGCTACAAAAAAGCGACTTCATTTGAAGTCGCTTTTTTATTTACAGCCTATCGTTAGATCCAATTAATAGCAATGCTATCTTTTTCCATTTTACGAAAATAAGTCATCTGACGCTTAGCGTAACGATGAATTTCGGTTTCTAACTTTTTGTAAAAATCATCGTATGTAATAGTGCCCTTTAGATAATAAGAGATATACTTATATTCTAATCCATAATATTCCAAGTCATCATAGGACACTCCCCCTTCCATTAAGGATCGTGCTTCATCAATCATTCCCTCGTCCAAACGTAGCTTTAATCGTTTACTTATCCGTTCTCGACGAACTTCTACGGATGGATTTAACCCTATAATCTTATAACCATAGTTTTTTCTAGATTCAAAGGCGAAATCGGGATTAGAACTTAGGTATTCACAAATTTCTATTGCACGAATTATTCGTTTTCGAGAAGAAAAATCCACTTTAAAATCATTAGGAATGAGCAAGCCACTTAACAATTGCACAAGCTCCTCTTTATCCCGTGTTTCCAATTCATCTCGCAAATTCAGGTTAATAGGAATACGAATAAACGGTTGTGGCTGCAATAAGCTTTGTATATAAAAGCCTGTTCCACCACATACTATCACGCGCTTTCCACGACTCAAGATATCTTGATAGGCTTCCGCAAAATCCGCAATAAAACTATCAATATTATATTTTTCACCTGGATTGATGATATCGATAAGATGATATGCTACATCTTGATACTCGGCCAAATCTTTACCTGTACCAATATTCATATGTCGATATACTTGCCTAGAATCTGCTGAAATAATTTCAGCATTAAATTGTTTAGCTAATTCAACGGCAAATTTGGTTTTGCCACTAGCTGTAGGACCGAGTACTATTAATAAATCTTCAGGAAGGAAAGTAGAATCTTCCTGAAGATTTTTGATAATATTTTGAGTGTATATCACGACTCAAATTTAGTCCATTTATTTGATTGACTTAAACTTATTTTTTCAACTCATCATCCAATAGAGTTTTCAACGATGGATTCGATGGTCGCGGACTATCGGCAGATACCAAATTGCCCTGTTTATCAATTAGAATATAACGCGGTATTCCAGTTACTTTATACGCCTCTGATAAAGGATTTGCTACTCCAGCATGTAATTGGATTCCTTTAAGTTTTTTCTCCGTTACATATTTTTCCCAAGCCCCTTTATCCTTATCAGTAGAAACTCCTACAAAGGCTACATCTTTACCCAGGTACTCCTCATTCAATTTTTCCCAGAATGGTTCTTCTGCACGACATGGTCCACACCAAGTAGCCCATAGATCTACTAAGACAACTTTACCTTTTAAATCATTTAACGATTTAACATTTCCATTTATATCTGGAAATTTGAATTGATAAGCAGGAACGCCTCTCTTAGTATCAATAAGTTTAGCTCCCATTGTGCTATGACGAGCTTTTTGTTCAGCCAAAATGAAGTATTTCTGATATTTTTCAGTTAGCTCAAGGTAATTATCATAAGATTTAGACCTCTCCAAATTTTGTAACGCAAACTGACCTTTTAATTCAGCAACAGGGATACTCTCCAACATTGTATCATATGTAGGTTTGGTAGATAAGTCTACTTTTTTATAAATCAATGTTGATAAAAATCTATCTCCATAGTGCATATTTAAAAGATCCTTAGTCAGAAACTTATCTGGATCGAAGGTATTATAATAATTTATAAAATCAATTTTTTGTGGGTGTACTGATTTTGGCATGAAAACATATGTTAATGCATAATATGCAAAATCAAAATCAACGATATTACCAAAATTACTATCAAATCTTTTGTTGCCTGTTGGGTTAATATTCTTCAATTTATTCAATCGGGCATGCAAAGCTTCAACTTCTGGGAAGAAATCTTTAAATGTACTATTTCCTCCTAAGGATAATGCTTTCTCTCTGATTACACTTGCTTCTTTGTCCCACACAGCTAGAGCCTTATTCTCATTACTATTGTTCCCTAAGAGTGAATATCTACTCCCATCAAACTCCACATTAAGTGTTTGATCCTGTTTAAAATAAAACCGAAACAAGTTATTTTGATTAGACGCTGCGCCAACATTCAAAACGTAAAACCCTTCATACTCTGGTATAAATCGAAATCCAAAATACCCTGAAGAATCTACGGAAGTAGTCCCTATTTCAATTAACCTTCCGTTTAATATTTTAGATAGACCAACCTTTTTTACTTTTTCAAAATTGACATGACCGTTTATTGTACTTGGCATTTGAGCCATAACCGCAATAAACGCGAACATGAATAAACATATAAATACTATTTTTTTCATTTTTATTCCATTAACATTGGTAATAACCTAATAAGATTTTTAGGTAAATATGATTTATTATTTTTTGCTGTAATAGCCTCTGCAAATTCTTTAAGAGTTGCGTCTGTAATCAATTTTGATTCAGATTGTTTGAATTTTTCTAACCATTCGTTTGCCTTATCGAATTTTCCCAACTTATAATACAACGTCGCAATTTTGAATCGGTCTGTTTCGTGAATTTGTTGACCAGCGCCTATTAGGTTTTCATATTCAACCAAAATTTTTTCTAATAAAGCAGTCTCTACAGCCGGATTAGTTATTATATTTCCATAAGCGTTACTTAATGTTTCCCATGAAGAATAAACATTGAGTTTTTTTATTAATTCATAGTACGTCTCCAAGTGTTGATTTTCCTTGTAATAAGTTTCAACGTATTTTGGAAGAAAAACCGTCCAAAGCTTTTTATTATAAACAGGCTTTATATAATTCAACATTGTAATAAACTCTTCAGCCTTATTTTCCTGACCAAAAAATTTACTTTTAGAATCTGCTATTCGACCAATTTTATTTCTTAACAAATTAGGACCATACATTCTACGTAACGTATCTAGATTTTGGTAAGTCCAAGCATCATATTCAGGAAAGAAAGTAGCAGAATTGGCTAGAAAAACTGTTTCCTCAAATTGATTTTTTTGTTCGGCCAAAAATGACCTTATCTCTGAAAAGGGGTAATTATTGCCCGTCTTAATAAATCGCTCACTATATGCACGATGGTAGATTTTATTTAAGTCTAAATCAAAAGCCAAATATTCTTCTTTATCATTAAGCATTATAGCAGAATGTAATAATTCAGCAAACCTATCAACACCGAAAAAACCGGATTCTGAAATAATTGCATGACCATTTTTATTTAATATTACATAAGTTGGAAATCCAGAAGCGCCATATTTTCGAGCTAACTTCTTTCCATCCTCTTCTTTCATAATATTAGTTTTATAAAAGATATATTTCGAATTTAAAATTTCTTGGATTTTTGAAGCAGGAAAAACCTTTCTATCCATTTCCTCACATGGCATACAGCCTGTAAAGTACATATCTATCAATATGAGTTTATCGTATTTTTGAGCTTCATTTTTACAATCTTCAAATGAGCCTTCAAAAGCTTTTTGAGCAAAAACAGATTGCTTAAAACACAGGATTAAAATTATTATAGTAAGAGACCTAAACATGATTTTTATATTTAAATTAAACAAAGAGCTTGCTAAAAAATGGCTAGCTCCTATTCTATTATCTTTCTCTATAGGTTAAGTCTTTAATTCGACCAAAACCGGAATAACTCTTATTTAATACGAGATCCCCGTTCAATCCAGGTACAGTATAGATATTCAGACGACCTTCAGTTCCATTGCTGATATTTGGGTCATAGAAACCAAGCATTAATTTATTGCCATCCTTATATTTATTTGTGTTAATAAATTCATAAAATCTAAGGTATGAGATCCTATTATTCCCTATATCAATCATAAGCTTAGTGGTTTTATAAATCATATCATATTGGTATAACTTGCCACCCACTGCATAGAAAATATATCCGAACTCAGGGTTTACTTCAAAAAATTCAGCATTTTTAATATCATTATTCAAAATCTCTGCGTAATATGTTTGAGCATTACTTCTAGCGTTAAACCTCGCCAGATAATAAAGATCGCTATTCGGGCTTTTCAAAATAGAAAAGATCTCGCCTCCATTAAATGAAACTCCTTTCATATACTTCAAATCCATTCCCGTTTTAAAGCTAAAAAGTTTATTATCGGAAGGATCAGGAATTACAGTAGATGATGAAGCTGCACCTGTATGCTTTACAAATCTTCTATTCGTAATATCATAAAACACGCCTGTAGGTGCATAAACAAATGGCGCTACCTCAAATTCCACTCTTTCCTCATTAATATAATTTATAGGTGCCGAAAAATAGATATTCATCACCCTATCATAATAATAGGCATCACCTTTGCCAATTAGATAAGCGCTCCACGTAGATTTTTGTTTAATAATAGATGCGTAAAAACCGGTAGGGTACTCACCAAACATTTCATGTTGCAATCCCATGGTAGGAGTCCATTTGAAGGTATTAGGCTCTATTTTGGTTGTCATCTCATCTGTCCCAACGTATAGTCCATGAGAAATTTTATCAGGACCAATCAACAATCCTGTTGGATAGTTGTAAATCATTTCTGGTTTACCTTTTAGTTCTAAATCTGAACCGACTTTACTCAATAAATCTAGTACTAAAACAGCATTACCTTCTGAGTTTAATGATAACATATCAATTCTAGGTTTCCCGTTCGCTTCATTCATCATTATCCAACCTTCATTAAACTCATCTTTAATAATAAGTCTAAATGGGGTTCTGAATTTAACTCCTGTTTCTTTATCTGTTACACTAAAATAAGCTTGATAAGTACCCGCTACAATTGACGTAACAATCATATCTACATCCTTATTTTCATTAAAAATAAAAAGCTTAGTCCCCCCCAAACCATTGGGGCCTATATACGACCACTCGTAATCATATTTACTCTGGTCAAAATTTTGATCCTTATTAAACTTTACGTCCGGAGAAAATTTGAATTGAGAACCATAAAATGCCGTCAATGTATCTGGCATATTGGTAATTTCTTCTAACCTATTAATCTCACTGTATGTATAGTTTCCGGTATCTTTAATACATGATGTATATGAAACACTAAAAGCTATGGCTAGTAGGAGAAAACTGCAATATTTTAAAATTTTCATGATATTTATAAGTTATTAATTAGCTATTGCGAAGCAGAGCCCATCGTCATCTCTGTTATTCCATCCTCTTCAAAAATAGTTTTGCCAAGATTTTTTTGATCATTTAGGTATCTATTCATAAAACGACCAAAAGCCGTCATCTCAGGTATACTGACTGAAGCATCCAAATAAGAAGCTTCAATACCTAATATTTCGACCATTAGAAACAATTTTTTACGAGTAAATGTACCGAAGTAAGCGTCCATCCATCTACCTGGCTTTTTTATAATGTCATTGACATACCATGTATAAGTCGAAAAATTATGCTTAACACCATTCGATAAGGTCTTTTCTTTCATGTCAACAGAAAAATTTTCATTTTCAACCAGATCAAAGATTAAAACAAAGTTGCTGTCCAACATTTCATTTGTTCGTAGAAATTTAATTAAAACTGTATCTTTTAGTTGACCGGCCTTAATGATAAAATCTTTATTCAAAAGCTCAAAATGCTCATTTTCTTGAACTGTAGATTTATCGTTTATATGAATACCATAATTTCTATCTACATCACTAATATTACTGATTGTAGATATAACCATTGATACAATTGAATCTTTTGCTTTGGATAAGCTAAAGGACATAATTGTAGAATCTCTTATAACCTCACCGCTATAGGCCGGCAACCGACCAGCTTCATTAAAATATATGGTGGGCTTACCCTCATACTTATGTAATTCCTTTTCACAAGAATAGAAAAATAGAATAAGTACTAAGGTCAAAATATTTAGTCTTTTCATTTTATTAAGTATAATGTTAATCACGATAAATTGATTCAGAATCGGGCATTGGAATGGAATAATTAATTGTTCTATTACCACTTGTTGCAGAGCCATTTACTGTTGATGTTGTATTTCTACGCTTGTAGTAGTAAAATAACTGACCTTCTCCAAAGAAATCCTTTTGATATTCCTTTTGCAATTCAGTATTAATATTTGCATTTGCTGCTAAAGGCAATAAACCACGATTAGCACGAACGGTATTTAACAACGCTATCCCATTTGCAGAAACAGTCTGACATTCTGCAGCGATATAATACATTTCGCTTATTTTAATCAAAGGGATTGTATAGCGAAAGGATTTATTTTTATCAACTATGTCTGCATACTTCAAAAAAGTCTTATACGTTTTAACTCCAGTCGATGGCCTAACCCAATTTAAATTAAACCTATAATCATTCTCATTATTCTCAAAAACGGTATTTATTCTTGATTCTATCGGAGCCAAAATGTTAAAATCATTTACAGATGGGTCAAATAGAGCTGTATATCTATTATATAATTGAGTATTCATTACACCGATTATCATCTCAGAGGTAAAAACTCTATCTGGATTTTGCTTCTCACTTAATGCATTTTGAGAAGTTGTCCATGGAAATAATGATGAAACACTGATGACCTCGTTTGCATAATTCAAAGCCTCGACCTTATTACCTCTATACAGCAACACCCTAGCTTTAAGTGCTTTAACAGCGTAATAGTTGAATCGATAATTCCGGTTCGTATTAACAAATGAATTAACTCCCTCGTCTGAAAAATCAATTATCTGACCTGTAGTAATAGGATCTGCTTTCAATAGTTCTTCTGCCAGATTCAAATCGTTCAAAACCAAATCAACATAATCATTAGCTGGTAGCAACGGATTTACTGTGTTTTGAGATTTTTCATAATACGGTAGACTATTGGCCGTAGAATCTGATGTAGAATAACGTGGCCCGAATAATCTTAATAAATCAAAATGTAAAAAAGCTCTTATAGCATATGCTTCACCTTTCAGAATAGCTTCATTTTCTGCATCTAAGGTGCCCTTATACTTATTTAAATTTTCTAAAAAAGTATTAGTATTCAGTATTAAAGAATAACTTCTTGTCCATATATTTTCTAAACGAGATTTAGCGGGTTCTTCATTATATGCATAAGTAGCTATTTTATTGAGATTATGTGTTGTTGGAACATTATACCGTTGAGCCAAAACTTCAATAGTTGATAACGTCAAATTATCACCATACAGCATATTGTCTGCCAAAGAAATATAAAGACCATTTAATACACTGTTGATTCCTTGTTTTGAAGAAAACAATTGTGTCTCAAGGATCTTATCTTCAGGCTGTATATCTAGGTATTTGTCACAGGAAGTTAAAAAAGAAAAACAACCTAAGACAAAAGTGAGTTTTAATAAAATATTTTTTTTCATTTCCAAAAAATTAAAATGATGCTCGTAATGATAAAGCGAATGTTCTCGCATAAGGATAATCAATACCTCTTTCTCTTCTTATAGTAGAAAAATAAAGAAAATCATTAGCTAAGAAATTTATATTCAGAGATTCAATTCCTGATTTTTTCAACCATAATTGATCATTGAATAAATAACCAATATTAAGGGTTTCACTACTCAATGAATTGTTCATTTGGACAAATCTAGACGAAATAGGTGTGCTGCTAGTTTGAGATATCCCTTTGAACTGAGAAATGTCACCTGGGTTTTTCCATCTATCATATAAAGCTCTTTTGTCTTGATTATTTGCAATATTGGTATACGTAATGTTTTCGACTTTATTGAATAGAGCTGAATTAAAAATTTCTCCACCAATTCTATACCTAAGGCCTATTCCGAAATTGAAACCTTTGTATCTTAAGTTTGTGGATATAACTCCTTCCATTTTAGCTGCAGTATTTCCTACATTCATTATGTTGGCCGCTGAATAATCAAAAGAATATTGTCCATCCTTAGTTAAAAAGACTTCGCGACCTGTCGTAGGATCAATACCCAATGATTGAGTAGCCCAGATAGCTTCCGCACTATTTCCGTCTATATATCTAATAAGGTTTTTATCAACTTCTTGCTTCTTGTTCAACGTTTCTAAGATGTTTCCAAAACCATCATATTTACTTTTATACGACGCTCCAGTGATTGAAAAATTCCAAGTAAAACCTTTCTCCAAATTGTAAATCGGAAAATAAGTAAGTTTCGTTTCAACCCCTTGATAAGTTAAGCTTCCAATATTGTATGGATATGAAAATATCCCTGTAGAAGAAGGTAAATCTACCGGTACAATTAATGGATTTGTTTCTTTATTATAAGCATTGATATAACCGGCCAATCTATTGTTGAATAAACTAAAGTCTATTGATGTACTTATTTGTTTCGTTTTTTGAGGTTCCAAATTTGGATTTCCCAACATACTTAAGCTTACTCCCTGACCGAATAGATTGTAATTTACATTTGAATTATAGTTGTATACTGAAATAGAGCTTATATTAGAAAAATTTTGATTGCCCGTAATTCCAACATTTCCTGTTATCCTTAATGTATTAATCCATGACTGGTTTTTAATAAAATCTTCTCGGTGAATATTCCACCCCAAACCAAAAGCGTAATATGGAGAATATCTTCTATTGCTACCATACGCTGTAGATCCATCAATCCTATAAACAAAATCAAATAAATATTTATTCTTAAAAGAATAATTACTACTCAATGTTGAGTTTACCGCTCTATAAACACCGCTTGATGAATTAGGAGAGCCATCCTGCAAATAATTATATGCAAATCTAGGACTACCTAAACTACCCGCTGGAAAACCTTCTGCTATAGTTTGATATGAGTCATTCTTATTTTCAGAAATTGTATTTCTCCAGTTTACATTTACAATGTGATCATTAGCGAATGTTTTGTAAAAGGTTAACATTAAATTAACCTGATAAGAAAAGTTATTTGATCTGCTATCATTATATCTTCCCTTTCTAAGCAATGGCGTATCCGAGAAATCCGTCATTTCTGGAGATCTATATCTCTTAGCAAATGAATTTCCTTTAGTAACTTGCAAACCACTATTCAATCTTAAATAATTTGTAACATCATAATTTGCGTTAAAATTATTTTGCACTTCAATATTTGACGATTTATTATATTGATTTTGCACAGCATTATATAAAGGATTGAAAACAACTAATTGAGTGCCACCTCTGTCAGCTTTTCTAGTTACCTCTAAGTAAGGAGAGTCATAATTTTTTTCATAATATGGATTTGCATTTACGAAATCTGCAAAAGAACCGTAAGGAGACTCTTCCGTTTTTGTTCCTCTTATATAAGTTATATTATTAACGTGGAGCTTATCTTTACGATAAGTTAAATTGGTAGTTCCACCATAACTATCCCTTCCTGACCCCTTCATAACCCCATCAGCAATACGATAATTAAAACCAACATTATAAGTAAAAGCTTGATCACCACCTGATACATTTATTGAATTATTGGTAGAGTATCCATGCTTAACAGGCTCATTTAACCAATAAGTATCCACGCCTCTCTGTACATTTTCTAAATGCGTATTATACAAATTTTCAAGAACAACTTGCAAAGCTGGATCACCGTCCGAACTAGGAATATAACGACCTGCTAGTTTTTCAAACTCCAATTTCTCTTTTGCATTCATCATATTATATGCCGATAAGTCAGGAGACTCAAATCTAAAATCTTGAGTATAACTAAATCTTAATTCTCCAGGTTTTGGTTTAACAGTTTCAACGACCACTACTCCATTTGAAGCTTGTGAACCATACAATGCTGTTGATGCTGCATCCTTTAGAATAGTTACAGAAGCGACCCTGTTAATATCCAAATCCATAATCGTCTGAATATTAGTCGGGAATCCATCCAAAACAAATAAGGGTTGATTCGGATCAGAACCAAACTCATCTTTTAGGGTAGCACTAGGGATACTACTTTTACCACGAACCTCGATAACAGGCATGATGTTAGGATTTGAACCAGCCAAATTATTTTCAATCTGCAAAAAAGAGGGATCTAAAGTACGTAAGGATTGAATAATATTGTTATTACTTACGGCTTTCAGTTCTTCTCCAGAAAAAGAGGCTGTTGTTCCTGTGAAACTGTCCTTGTTTCGATTAATTCCAGTTCCCGTTACTACAACTTCACCTATTTCAGTTTCTTGCTTTGCTAATCGAACTATCATTTGATTAGCGTTCAAGGTAGATTTTACTTCCTTATTTTCGAAACCTACATAAGAAACAACGAGAATTTCGTTTAGTGATGTTAGGGGTAATATGAAATTACCATTCTCATCTGAGATAACAATTTTTGAAGGTTCACTTTTTAGTCTTATAGAAGCTCCCTTTATTGGATTACCTAGGTTATCAATTACACGTCCTTTTATAGTTTGTTGTTGATTTAACAAGTTTATCCCGCTTGGCGTGTTGATTTTTACTGATGATAAAGTATTTGCGTTCTTCTTAATTACAATGGTATTATTAAAATACTCATGAGAAAAATTTCCTTGATTTAAAATTTGGCTTAAAGCTTCTTTTAATGGAATATTTTTGAAGTCTACACTAATATTCTTAGACGATTGTATATCACTTTTTCTATAAAAAAAAGTATATCCTGTTTGCTTTTCAAGATCTTTGAAAATAGTTTCCAAATTCGACTTGTTACGTTTGATTGTAACTTCTTGTGCAATTGTTTTAGCTCCGACTTGGGAAAGCCCCATAGTAACCATTAAAGCCACTAAATTGATCTTCATCAATGTTTTAGGTAATGTTTTCGCAGTCAATCTTTCCTTAGTAATATTACCAGTCCAATACTCAACAGCTGTACTGTTAAGTTCATCCGATATACTTCTTCTAGATTCCCCCTTCTGCAAAAACGGATTTAAAAATAATTTCATTAAATTCGTTAGTTGGGTTTTTATAATTAAATAATACAGGTTTTATTCTAACTCCACTTCTACGGATCTTGTTGGAGCAAGATCCGTTACTTTGAGTTCAAAAGGTTTTTATCTTTTCATTTATCAGTTTATTATTAGGTTAATACTCTTATCTTTCTCTTCATTTATTTTTACTGTAAAATCAGCAAATTTTAACAGCTCTATTAACTTGTCTAATGGTAAGTTTCTAGGGATCTTACCTACATAATCAGCTGTCCTATTTTTTGCTATATAATTTATATCTACATTATACCATCGGGCAATGTCGTCCATCACATCTTTCGTATTAGACCCATTAAAGTAAAATTGATTTTTTGTCCAACTTAAAACTTCATCTAGGACTACATTTCTAATAGATATATTTCCCTTATTAAGGACTGTAGACTGTTCTTCGGGTTTTAAAATTTTATTATTTTCAATATTAGTACTTACAGATACCGAACCCTCTTCAAGTGTTGTTTGAGTTACTTCTTGGTTTGGATAGGCTTTGATATTAAATTTTGTTCCCAATACTTCAACTTGTTGATTTTTTGAAAACACCTTAAATGGACTTCTATTTGAAGTTTTGGAAACTTCAAAATACGCTTCGCCTTCTAATGAAACCACTCTATCTCCTTTACTAAAAGTTGTGGGATAAGTTATTTTTGAATCAGAGTTTAATTGAACCTTAGTTCCATCTGATAGTGTCAAAGTATAAGTTCCTCCCTTTGGAATCTTTAATGTGTTATTTTGAACAATTTCTTTGTTACTTAACTTATCATAATAAGATACTTTTCCATTTCCATCTTTTTTTAGAATGGTGTGCCCCAAATCAATGCTTTCATTGAGCTTAATTTTTTCTAAATCGATCTCTTTACCATTTGGAAGTATAATAATTGCTTTATTCTGTGCTGAGGATATTGATGACAGTTTGTCTTTAGTAGATATTATATTAGGTTCTTTTGAATTTAGTGCTATATAGCTAAACGAACCTATTGCTATAAATATTGCCGCTACTACGCCATACTTTATTATAGCATTGACAATTGTTTTTCGTTTATTTTGCTGAATCGTCTGTAGGAGTTTTTGCTTTGCATTATATCTAATTGTATCAACCCTTTCAGTGTCTACAAGTTCATGGTTCGAAAGTGAATCATACCAATCAACCACATCCTTTTTGTCTAAAGAGGATTCATCATTATTTAGATAGTTCGTTATTTTTTTAAAATTATTATCAAGATTATGCATATAGACAAATTATGAAATAGGTCAGTTAATATATAAGTGTAAGAAAAGAGGGCTAGCTTCTACTAGGAATAGTACTTTTTTTAAAAAAATAATAAAAATCTTTTAGTCGAAGACCTTAACAACCTGATAGCCTTATTAATATGCTTCTCAACCGTTGATTCGGAAATATTCAATTGATTTGATATTTCCTTGTTCGATAAATAATTCTGCCTACTAAGTTTAAAAACTTCTCGGCATTTCTGAGGCAAATTTTCTATTTCATTTTCAACGATGTCAATAACATATCGATAATGAATTCGATCTTCAATAGAGACCTCCTCATTGATAACGTCTATATCAGTAATTGAAATACTTTTACCTTTTAATAATTCCTTTCTTAAATTATTCAAAATTAAATACCTACAAGAAGAGTATAAATAGGATGGTAAAGATTGAATATTAATTAGGTTTTGTCTATTCTTCCAAAGAGAAAGAAATAGATCATGTAGAATATCCTCAGCCTTTTCTTCGTCTTGTATTTTAGACATAATATGTCTAATCAAGTCATTGGCAAAAATATCATACAATTGAGTAAAAGCAAAGTCATCCCCTCTTGATACCTTTTCAAGTAAAAGAGTATAATCAGGAAATTCCTTTTCAATTTTCATTTAGTTAATTTATGATTATTAGGATAATCATAGGATAGATATTCCTTGAATAGTATATATAAAAAAGTCTTCAGTAATCCTTATGTATAGATTACTGGAGACTTCTAAATATTAGTTAAATTTATCACGACTCAAATTTAGTCCATTTTTCGTTACTTCCGTTACTTTTTACAACGGTATCTATAAATGCCATCCCACGAACGCCATCAGCTACCGTAGGAAAATCCAACTGTTCTGCTGTAGGAGTTTTTCCTTCCCGCTTTGCGGAAACTGTCAACGCAAAATTGCGATAAATATTTGCAAATGATTCTAATAATCCCTCTGGGTGACCTGCAGGAATACGGGTATTATGGGTCGCAAAAGAACTCAAAGTATAAGGAGCGGCATAGTTATTTCCCGTACGGTAAATTTGACGTGGAATATCTAACATCTTGACGATTAAGTTATTTGGATCTTCATTAGCCCATTCCAAACCACCCTTCTCTCCATATATACGGATTCGCACGGCATTCTCTTCACCTGCTGAGATTTGAGAAGCCATCAATACGCCTTTAGCTCCTTCATTGAAGCGCAACAATACAGCACCATCATCATCCAGTGCACGCCCTTCAACAAACGTTGTTAAATCGGCACACACTTCTTGAATACGTAACCCCGTAATGTGTTCCGCTAGATGCGCAGCATGTACACCGATATCTCCCATGGCTAAAGATTTACCCGATCGCTTTGGATCAGTGCGCCAAGCAGCTCCAGCATTACCTTCACGTTCTGTCAATCTACTTAACCAGCCTTGAGGATACTCAACGACTACTTTTCTAATTTTCCCAAAATGACCCGCAGCAACCATAGCTTTAGCTTGTTTTACCATTGGATATCCGGAGTAGGTATGAGTTAAACATAGCGTGCGACCAGTACGTTCTACAATATCTTGCAAAGATTTTGCTTCTGCTAAGGAAAGCGTAATAGGTTTTTCAACCACTACATCAAAACCAGCTTCCAAGGCAAGTTTCGCTGGTTCATAATGCAAAAAGTTCGGAGTAACGATAGTTAAGAAATCCATACGTTCGCCATCAGGCAAAAGCGCTTCCTTTTCAATCATTGTTTTATAGTCTGGATATATTCTATCTTCAGCAACAAATAAATCACGTCCTGATTGAACAGAAATCTCTTGATTTACACTAAAAGCCCCACAGACTAATTCAATTTTACCGTCCATGAATGCCGCTATGCGGTGAACTGCTCCGATAAAAGCATCGTTACCTCCACCGACCATACCCATTCTTAGTTTTCTTTTCATTATTTTCTAAGTTTATATTGACTCTTCTAATTTAACTAAAACTTACGAGAGATAGAGCTTCAATTTTATACTTCCATTATTTTTCACTAAATAATCATACTCTTCCTTGCTCTCTAGACTACTGAGTCTTACCCCATTTCTAATATAGAAAGTTTGTACATCAGTAACACTTTCATCTACAAATCCTATTGCTTCTAAAGATGACTTTTGACTCCAGTCACGGTCTGCGTACGTCATAATATCACTGGGCTTGAATTCTTGCACAAATGCTTTAACAAGCTTTGATATCCCACCTACAACCAAGTAATCTGCCTTATTGCAAAACCGTATCAACTCAAAAGATCTGTAATCATCACTAATCTTACGCATAACTCGTGCTCCACTAAAAACAGCTAAAGAGACTAACTCTCCTTGGTAGAATAATCCATATCTATACTTTCCGGGCAAAGGTCCATTCAAGTGATATTCTTCTAAAAATTCCGTTGACACCCTTTTATCCACACGGGCAACGACCGTTTGGCGTGCAAAAACACGCTTCCCTAAGCCAATTAACCCCTTTATACGTTGTAATACTTTTTGATAATAATGATTCAAATTATCTATATCCAAATGAATTACTTTTCTATCATCCTCTATTTCTAATCGATTAGAATGGGGTAAATAGATTATTATTAGCAATTTAGATGTATATATTTTTAAACATCCATCTGGCAAATGTTCGCTTCTCTCATAGAGATTTTCAAGACTTAAATCGTCAATCAACCTCTCAACCGCAGACAAATCTTCACACATAGGCTAAAAATACAAAAATATTTCAGACTGTCTTATTATTAAAATATTGGTAACTTTGCTCTCTGAATAAATTGAATAATGAAATTACCTATAGTAGCATACGGAGATCCTGTATTAAGAAAAAAAGCAGAAGAAATAGATGAGGATTATCCAGGTTTAAAAGAGTTGATAAACAACATGTTCGAAACGATGTACGCCGCTCGTGGTGTAGGGTTAGCAGCGCCACAGATAGGTTTACCCATTCGTTTGTTTGTTGTAGATGGCTCTCCTTTTGGAGAAGACGATGAAGATGGTCCTGGTGATCCTACAGTAAAAGATTTTAAAAAGGTATTTATAAATCCCATGATCATAGAAGAATCAGGCGAAAAGTGGGCATTCAACGAAGGCTGTTTATCTATCCCCGATATTCAAGAAGATGTATTACGCCATCCTAATGTGTTAATTAACTATTTAGACGAAAACTTTGAAGAACATGAAGTCGAATTAACGGGATTAGCTGCACGTATCGTTCAGCATGAATACGATCATATTGAAGGAAAATTATTCGTAGATAAAATTGGTCCTTTGAAAAAAGCAATGTTAAAAGGAAAGTTGGACGCTATCTCAAAAGGAATTATTCGCGTAGGTTATAAAATGAAATTCCCTTTACAAAAGAAAGGTAGATAAAATAAAAAAGGCTCCAGTGCAGTTGGACTGACCCCCAAAAGTTGGACGACTTTATACAATGTTTTTGATATAATGAGCTCGGTATTCCACCGGGCTCATTCCATTTAAATTAATTCGTATTCTTTCGTTATTATAATACTTTATATATTCTCTAATATCTTTAGCTAACTCAAAAATAGAAGTATATTTTTTTAGATAAAACAATTCTG
>NZ_JADEYP010000018.1 GCF_020295405.1 Sphingobacterium bovistauri | reverse complement strand
AAAGGAGGGGTATTGCCTCAAAAACAATCGAATTGGGATGCTAGAAAACCAAATAGCAAGTCCAAGTAGGTTAAATCTTTAACAAGGCCATTAAAAAGCAAACTTCCAGAAATCCTTTAAACAAAAAGGACTGAGTAAGGTAAATCATATACTCAGTCATTTCTTTAAGTCTCATTAAAAGTTGAGACTTTTTCAGTGCCCTCTAATTTTATTGGAGCTTTTTTTATGGAAAAAATAGTTCCGAAACATCATAATGAAAAGCAAAAGTATTTAAATTTTAAATTCTACAATTATGATGTTATTCAAATCCTTAATTTACTCTAAAGATTGGACGGATATAGTATTCGCAAATCGTAATAAAGAATACGGCGCTTATCAATTAAGACAAATGTCTGGAAAAGCAACAAATATTGCTTTATTGATTGTGATTACTGTTGCAGGCGGTTTAAGTGGCTATTCTTTTATTTCCAAAGATGGAAATTCCGACAAGGTAATGCAGGAAACCTTTTCAAACTCAGTCAATATTGAACCAGAACTTATCCCTCTAGAGACGATTATCGAAGCAAAGACAGAAGATATGAAGGTTCAACAAGTAGCTAAAGATGTGTCTGCGCTAGATCTTGTAAAATTTACTGAAATTAATCCAACGACAAGTACTAGCGTAACAGAAGATATTGCAGATGAGAAGGACGTATTGGATAAGACCAAATTATTGGCTTCATTTAATGCCAAGGGGCAAAAAGGAGGTGAGTTGATTACGAGAGGTACATTTGGAACTCATAGACAAGATGGTGGCTCTATAGGACATAATACAGGTGATTTAACTGGCGGAAATCCAAATGGAGAGGTGCCTTTCACTTCTGTAGAAATCATGCCAGAGCCGATAGGAGGTATGTCTACATTTGTTAAATGGATTGCTGACAATTATACATTTCCACAATCCGCGTTGGATAATGGTGTAAAAGGACTAATTCAGGTTAAGTTTATCGTTGAAAAAGATGGAAGCTTAAGTTCATTTGAAGTATTAAGAGATATGGGGTTTGGAACAGGGGTTGAAGCTGTTCATTTATTGAAAAAAGCGAAAAAATGGAATGCCGGAATACAAAATGGACAACCTGTTCGTGTCGCATTCACTTTGCCGATACGCTTGAGTCCGCAACAATAATTATTTAGAGGTATTCGGAAGGAGAATTACTTCATTTCTTCTTCCGAATTAATCCTAATAAAGATAGGATGATTTGGGTCTTTATTCTCCCATGTAGGTCCATTCTTAAGTATCTCACTTATATACTTAAATATTTTCTTATCCGAAGAAGATTTAATTTCGATATGTGTCGGCTTCATTGAAGCATCCAAATCGAATGATATGGTCGCAAAATAGGTAGTTAGACCTTTCTTACCTAATTGTTCCTTTATATATAAATTGAATTTTGTCCATCCAGTAGTTGGATTTCCGTTCTGAATAGTCTTTGTGCCTATAACTCCAAGTGATTCATTTGATAATATAATCTTCGAATCGGAATTACTTTTAGTAGCTAATGCATTGCCACTTATCAATACGTCTCCAATGGAGCTAGTTTCAGCGTGTTTTTCTTTTAGTTCAGTTTTGTTTTCTTGTGTTTGTCGGGATAAAACAGCAGTTAAATTTGCTTTTGTTTGTGGATCGAGGTCTAATCTTTGCAAATCGGCTTGTGTCTTTGCAATAGAAGGATTAGAGTTTACATGTGGTTGTGCTGTTGTTCCAATTCTTCCACTTAGCAATTCTGTTTGAGTAGGCTTTATTGTTCCTCTTGCAGCTATTTCTATGACTTCAACTTTATCTCTATTTAGGTATTTTGGTCCCTCGATGACAACTTGCATCTTTGGCTTGGCTTCATACGCGATTATTTTTTTCTGAATTTTTGGTTCAGCAGAAGTAGTTTTAGCCGTACTAATATTATTTTGAGCAATAAGTTTTTCCTTATTAATAATTTCCTCTTTTGTAGTATCACTTAATGTAGAATCGGGTGATAATGCGTTTGCAGTATTCGGTTCATGAGATGGGGAAGAAGTTGCTATCGGATCATTTGCAACAATTTCTTTTTGTTGATTATCGTATTGAAAATAAAGTGCCCCTAATGTAAATACCACAATAATAGATGCAGCAGCATACATTTTTTTAATATTGAAAACTTTAGTTGGGCTTTCTGTTGATGTACGTGATTTTATTTTAGCTATTAAATCTATTCGTGGTATTTCACTTTTTAATTCTTTTTCTGTTTGTAAGCCTTCAATGATATCCATTAACATTTCATCATTATGCATAGCTCGCTCGATCTCGTACATTTCTGTAGGAGAAAGTTCGCCATTTACATATTGACGCAGGTAATTGATATTTGAAGAAAATTTACTCATCCGATTTTTCCATACAATTTTTTAAATTTCTTTTCCCATTTTGGATGTAGCTCTTTACATCATTCATACTAAATCCTGTTATTTCGACGACTTCCTTGTAGCATTTCTGATTGATAAAAAATAAATCAATGCTCATTCGTTGTTTCTCTGGAAGCTTCTCTATACAACTTTCAAGTTGCGATAATCGTTCCTCTTTTTCGATATAACTATCTTGTGGATGCAAGTTGGGCATAAATTCCACAAATTCATTAGTGGAAATTTCAAAATTATTCTTAGCAGATCGCAATTCCATCAAACAAAAGTTCTTAGCTACGACATATAGCCACTTTGGGAAATCTTTTATTTCTTGTTTTTTTATTTTGACTATGAGTTGTTCGAAAAGCTGCATGACAGCATCTTTACTTTTCTCTTCATCTTTGAAATAACGTAAGCAAACATAATACACCATTTCGCTATGTCGCGCATACAACTCACCCAAAACCGCTAAATCATCCGTGGACAAGTGCTTTGTCAACAACGATTCATCAGATTCTTTGGAAGGGGATGAGCCATTTAGTTTCATAATCGGGATGAAAATAATTTTTTTTTCTTGATTATGGAAATTTCATTTTTTCTGCATCCGTTAGGAAAATTAAATAATGATTTAATATGAAAAGGCTTTTAATACTATGTTTCGTTCTTTTTGCTATAGTAGCAAACGGGCAAAATTTGATTGAGATAAAAGGTGCTGTGTCTGACAAAGCGACTAAAGGGGTAATTGCAGGTGTGTCGGTGCAATCAAGTAAAAATCAACAGGTGTTGACAGATCAAAATGGAATGTTCAAGATAACATCATTTTTAGGTGATACTTTAGTTTTTAATTATTTGGGATATAATACAGAAAGGATAGTTCTTAAGAATGTTAAGGATATCAAAGTCTTCTTAGAACAATCAACTAATAATTTAATAGAAGAAGTGACTGTAACAGCCTACGCGCCGCAAAAAAAGCAAGTGGTTTTAGGATCACCTACTGTACGAATACGTGGTGTGGCATCTACGGCAAACTATTCCAACGCTGCGACCTATTTGCGAGGACAAAACATTGTTAATACGGAATCTTATAAAGGGTTTGAGGAGAATAAATTTATTAGTCCTTTGAAAGAAGCATTATCCACTTTCGCTGCAGATGTGGATGTGGCGTCCTATAATAATGTCAAGCGATTTTTAAATTCTGGTAACTTACCTCCTGTGGATGCGGTTCGTGTTGAAGAGATGATTAATTATTTTCAATATGATATGCCTGCACCAAAAGGTGCTGATCCTGTAGCGATTAAAACAGAATTAGCTATATCGCCTTGGAAATCAAAACATCAGCTATTGCGTATTTCGCTGAAAGCTAAAGATATTCCGAAGGATAATCTTCCTGCTTCCAATTTTGTATTTTTAATTGATGTATCGGGATCGATGTATGATGCGAACAAATTGCCTTTGGTGAAATCTTCATTGAAATTATTAGTAGATCAACTTCGTGATAAGGATAAAGTTGCTATTGTAACCTATGCCGGTAATGCGCAAGTACGTTTGGAAAGTACAGCTGGTGACCAAAAGATGAAAATCAAAGAAATTATAGACGGCTTAGAGGCAGGAGGTTCGACTGCCGGTGGTGACGGACTAAAAATGGCTTATAATCTGGCTCGACAAAATTTTCTTTCAAAAGGTAATAATAGAATCGTGATGGCAACAGACGGTGACTTTAATGTTGGCGCATCGAGTGATTCTGATATGGAGAAATTGATCGAAAGAGAGCGTGAATCTGGAATTAATATTTCTGTTTTAGGATTTGGAATGGGAAATTATAAAGATAGCAAGTTGGAGTTGTTAGCGAATAAAGGTCGTGGCAATTATGCGTATATCAATGATATTTCGGAAGCACGTAAAGCGATGATTTCAGAATTTGGCGGAACGATGTTTACAGTAGCTAAGGATGTGAAGATTCAAGTAGAATTCAACCCAAAATATGTGCAATATTATCGTTTGGTAGGGTATGAAAATAGATTGATGGAAGCTGAAGATTTTAATAATGATAAAAAAGTGGGCGGCGATATGGGAGTTGGTCACGTAGTTACAGCTATATATGATATTATTCCTGTTGGGGTAAAGAGTGAGGAGATTGAGAATGTTGATCCGTTGAAATATCAGGAGAATAAGTCCAAAAACATTTCAAACTCTTCTACAGAATTAGCTACTGTCAAATTCAGATATAAGGACCCTAACGAAGACAAATCTAAATTGCAAGAACAAATAGTGCAAAATAGAGATCTGGGATCAATGAGCGAAGATTTTCAATTTGCTTCAGCCGTAGCTGAGTTGGGCATGTTATTACGTAATTCATCTTTCAAACAACAAGCAAACTTTGATGCATTGATTAATCGCGCTAAGCAGAGTAAGGGTAAAGACGATGAAGGATATCGTGCCGAATTCGTCAAAATAGCTGAAAATGCAAAAGCATTGATGAAAAGTAATGATTTGGTGAGAAAATAGTAATTGAAAAGGCGAGTTTTAACTCGCCTTTTCAATTATTTAAATTCTGACTTATTTTTATAATTTATCCAAACCACAATTGCTAAAATTGCGCCAACGCCTAACCATTGTAATATGGAGACATTTTCATGTAATACAAAATAGGACATTGCCACAGCTACGGGTAGCTCCACGGCACTTAATATACTACCAAGGGCTAAGTCTATTTTGGGCATTCCAAAAGCGAATAGAAATGGAGGTAATACAGTTCCAAATACAGCTAATAGCATCCCAAATTGATAAATTTGAGTATTATCGCCCATATCAAATAATGAAACAGGTTGTAATAAAAGGAATATGATAATACAAGCACCAGTGACCATCAGCGCACTTTTTTGAACTGGAGGATAATCATTGCCGATTTTTCCATTTACAATAATGAAGATAGCGTACGCTAAAGCGGCGAGTAATCCATATAGTATTCCAGTGATGGAAATCTCTTTAATTGAGGATTCCAATGCTCCTGTCGCAAAAATTGTTGCAATCAAAATTAGTATAATACCAATTGATTGTTTTTGTGTTGGTATTTGTTTGAAAAGTATATAATTTATTAATGCCCCAATCCATATAAATTGCATGAGCAAAACTATGGCAATCGATGCGGGTACTAATTGTACACATTTGTAATATAGAATACTTACAAGTCCTGTTGAAAAACCAGCAACTATAATTTTCCAAAAAGGTGTTTTGCGTGAAAAGTTTGAAAAATTGACCTTTGAAGCTTTCATAAGCAAGAAAATTATCCACAAAATCATCATTCCTAGTAAGGCTTGTACACCAGTTACTTCTCCGAGTGAAAATCCAGCTTTGTAAGCTTTTTTTACAAAGGTAGATAATACACCAAAACTCGCAGCTCCTATTAATACAGCTATAGCACCCTGAAATCGTTTCATTTTGCAAAAATAGCTAACTATTGTGGATAAAAAGAATTAGTTATTATGACTCCTTAGTGTAGATTTGATGAATACACGAAAATTATGAAACGATTAGTTTATCTTATATTTCCACTGTGTACATTGCTATTTCTGAATTCATGTGGAGCGAAAAAGAAAACAGCAGGTTCCGGTGGGGCGAAGCCAACATTTGAAAATTCTAATAGAGGAAATAAGTCCAATATCAAACAATATTATGCTACATTACTTGATTCAGATCCTAAAGAATTGAATGAATCATTATATGAATTTATAGACAATTGGATGGGAAGTCCGCATAGACTAGGTGGATTAGCTAAAAATGGAATAGATTGTTCGGGGTTTGTTGGGATAACTTTTGAAGAAGTGTACCATAGAAAATTACCTCGCTCTTCGCGTGATATGGCTAATGTTGTCAAAAGAAAGTATGAAGACCAATTAAAAGAGGGAGATTTAGTTTTCTTTTCATTCGGCGGTAAAGCAATTGATCATGTTGGGATTTATTTGCATAATAATAAGTTTGTCCACGTTTCGACAAAACAAGGGGTCATTATTTCAAACCTGAAAGACCCTTGGTATTATAAATATTTGACACGCTGTGGAGCTCCAGAAATTTGAAAACGAAGTAATGTGAATGTCAATTGTGTGTAGATAGCAGAATTAAAGGTTTGAGATGCATGCAAAATATGTATTTTTGTCCGCATATTATATAACATCATGACTAGTAAATCAAAAAGAATTTTTTTAGCTATTTGTATTATTGTACCTTTTATTATCTATTGTTGGGTGTATTATTCTTCAATGGTTAAAAACGCACCTTATCGTTTTGCTGATTTCGATTCTATCGAAATTACATTTGGAACTCCTGACGAAATGGTAAATGCTTATAATTCAAAAACATCAATTTATCAGTATTTAACAAAGGATAATCGCTTAATGACAGATACGGTAAAATTTAGAAAGGATGATTTACTTTATTTACATCGCAAGGCTATGGAATTAGGTTTTTGGAATGTAGATGATGACATGACAACCAAGAGAGCTACTGCACAAGAGGGAAAAAATGTACCTCGTTATATTTTGAAATACACTTATAAAGAAAAATCAAAAGAGGTAGTATTGGATGCAGATTATGATGGAGTACAAAAAATGAAAGATGCTGCTAAATCAACTGTTGATGCGGTGATTACGATGATCGCTGAAGCTCAGGCTAGGTAAGGGAATTTTTATTTCTTTTAAAATTATATTTTTCTATATTCACAATATATTTAACCTAATATTTAACTGTGAGTATGAATTTTTTTTTTTGTTAAAAGCATCTATGTGCTGCTATCTCTTTTGTTTTTATTTTCTTGTAGTAGGGATGAGGAACTAAAAATTGAAGCTAAAGACCTTGCAAAGAAGCAGAAATTCGCAAGTGTCGGTGCGAATGAAAAAAGTAAAGGTTGTTATTTCTCTTTGGACATTAATTCTAGATTTTATGATTACATCGATTTTAGGAATCAGAGTATACATTTAGCTGGACATGATGGGTGCCAGATGTATTCGAACTTGCGAAGTGATTTTTTCCCTGGTTATAAATTTTATTTTGTAGAAGATGAGCAAAAAATTTATGCATTTACAAGGGAAGGAAATGATTGTGCTACTGACTGGTTGATGTTTAGAATCGAGGAAAATAAGCTCATGGATAAGTTTTCTGGCCGTGTAAGTCCTCCTGAAGGAGGACCCTGTGGTCAATTTATAATGGAATATGCAGAGCGTAGAAAAGACATAGAAGAATTCGAAGACCTTCTACGTGTTGAGGAAGAAGAGAAATGGATAGATGAGGTCGATGTCAATGTGTGTGGATGGAGTTATTCGTATCACTTTCATGAATTGTTTGTTAGGGGTAATTACCTAGATATTCAATTTCATGAAAGAGAAGAATTTAAGCAGCAGGTTTTCCAGAGAATTCAAACTGATTTTGAGATGGGAACTTTAGTAAATTTTTCTAATGAGTATCTTATAGCAAAATATAATAATCAAAATTGTGATAGCTGGAAGAATAGTATTGAATATCGGATCAAAAGCATCATGGGTGAAGTATATAGGGAGTGGGGAAGTAAGGAGGAGGAAAATATCGGTTGTTCCCTAGAAGCCACTAATTTAAAAAGTCAGCTATCTAGATACGGATCTCTAACCTCAGCACAAGAAAATTGGATATGTAATACAGCTAATGAAAGAATGATGTTAAAGTTTCAGGATTTTATTAATAGTACAAAGATAGAAAAGTCTGAAGCAAGTAGTATAATATTATTTTCAATTGACCATTTTTATGAAGGGTTTATAACAGAAGATATTTTTGATAATTGGTTTATGTCACCTATGGATGAGTTTGATGATGGGGAAGTTTTCAATATGGCAAATTATCAAAATGCTCAGATCACCACTTATAGACTTCCGTCTTTAGCTCAATTTGTTAGTCAATATCCAATGGGAGGTATTGAGAGTGTTTATGATTTGATTGGAGGAAGTCTTAAAGATAATCATAAAAATTATCCAATACAATATAAATTTAGCTGTTCATTACGTTTATCAAGGGCTTTAAACTATTCTGGGATTTCGATTCCTATTTGGCCTCTCCCACCTGCCAAACAAAAGACAGAAAAGGGAGATGATGGTAAAAATTATATTTTAAATGCTTCAAGTGCTCTCGGTTATATGTTAAAAGCATTTCCACAGGACAAACCTATAGAAATCGAAGGGTCTAACGCTTTTCGAGTGTACGAATATTTTTATGCTGCTGTAATACGACAAAGGAAAAAGGGAATTTATATTATGGTACCTAGAAAGGGATCTGGTTTTGGAGCAACAGGGCATTGCGATTATTTCGATGGACAAAGATTTCATACAGGAGGATATTTAAATTCTGTAGACTCGCTTTATTTTTGGGAATTAAAATAATATAATAGTATGAAAAATTTAGTTATAATTCTAGCATTGTTAATAATTACTTTTTCTTGCAGGAATGAGAATAGGATAACCTTAGGTGGACGAGAATACCGAATTGATACGATTAGAGACCGTAACTTGGAAGGATTTTGCATGGCATATACTTTTGTGAATGTTTATGATTTAAAAGAAAAGAGTGATGTTTATTCCTTTCCTTTATTGGGTAAGAGGTGTGATTTTGAGTCTGATAGCGATACAATCTTCACCTATGCAGAGCATATCATTGATGAAAAAAAGAAAGAGATTATTATTAAAGAATATGATATAAATGGATATCAAGAAATTTCAGGTACAGATTCCACCATTAAAATGTTTAAAATTTATGATGATAACCCTCCTGTGAATCCTTATAAAGGAAATAAAGAATGGATTAGTTTGCGATGGGTAAAAGATTATTATAAAGGGAAATTAAGATATATGTCTGAAAGAGATTCTAATAATTATTTAAAAAAAATAGATGTTGATTCAATAAACTGAAATGAAGTAAGAAGCCATTATTCTGAACCTCACGATTGCTAGATGATCAACCTCTGTTTTTATAGTTTACTTTCTCTATGTTTGGTTTTTACTCATGATTTACCACAACCAAAAATGAATTCAGAATCCCTAATATTTGACAAGTCCAGTTCAGGAGTTTTTTGAAATTGTTTGGTTCCGAGGTTCAAAAGAATTAAGAGCTTCACAAGGCAATATCCAAAGTGTAATTAATAATCCTGTCGAGATGAAGGAATAGCTTCCAATATTTAATACTATTCATGACAGATTTCACGGCTTACAGATTCTGATTAATGATACCGAGTATACAGAGATACGTCTTTTAGGATTCGAAGATGATGCTATTCGGAACAGTTGGTTGGTGTCAGTTGAAGCCACAGTATATGATCACTTTGGATTGGATTTAAATGATGCAATTACCTATCAAGGGAAACATGTTGGATTTGGGACTTGGTGGCTACTCCAGCATACCCGAGGCTATCGTCCATTTGAAACAGTAATTAAAGTCGGATACATGATCAAAGTTCGTAAATAGGAAAGTCGTATATTTATTAATAAAAGAATACAAATAAAATCATGATACATCATAAACCGGGATTTACAATACTAGGATTGATGCTGCTACTAATTTTTACTCAGCTGTCATGCAGCAGTGTAAGAACAAAACAGCCGGAATTTATACTTTATGAGAATAAGCAATGGATTAGAAGCGAGGGATATGTCGGGAGAATTTATTTTGTCAGAAACTATGAAGACGATGTGAATACTTTATTGGCTATTAATGAGTTTATTTTTCAGTTGCTTGAGCGTGATTCTTCCAAAAATGTTTCTACTTACAGTGTCAGTTTTTATAGGGAATCAGAGAAGACTAATCTTGAGCATTTAGCAATAAATCCAAGAGATTTTGATAGACATTCGTTTGATAATGATTTACGATACATATTTAAATGGCGGGATGGGAAATTTGCCCTTTTACGGAGGTATGAAGACGGCGAGGTAATTTACCCACCAGATGATGGGAGCATTGAGTTGTTGGATTATAAAGAAGAATCGCCTTGATTTTACTTGTATAACTGAGATACAGAGATATAAGCTATAGCACTAAGAGCGAATATATACTCCTCGCTCTTAGTGTTATAGCTTTTACTTTGGATTTTTTAAATGGTTTCTTTACGGTTTTGCGTTTAGTCAGCTTTCTTTTATTTTTGGAGGAGATTAGACGAAAGTCAGCATGGCGCAAAATGCTTCGCATAAATTTTTGGAAGACAGTTCGCTAAAATCATTTGATTTTAGCTACCGTGAAATCATGCAATTTCTTTTTCTGTTTTAATGATTTACATTTTCTAAATCATTAGGATTATGTTTGTGTTTGAATAGAAGCGCAAATGCTATTACAATTAATAATGTATAGAATGCAAAAGATAACCAAATGTGGTGCCAGTCTTTTAGGTGAAGTACCTCATTAAATATCCCGTTATCAATAGTTATCCCTTTGCTACTGATGAATTCTAAAAATTTAGAATTGTCAGGAGTAGTTTCCAATCTTTTAGCTAAATCATTGATATTGTTGAAGCCTTGGGTGAAATATTTGTCAATTAACCAGCCTGATGAGATAGATCCAAACACCGCTCCAAATCCATTAGTCATCATCATGAATAAACCTTGAGCAGACGATCTGATTTTTGAATCTGTAGAACTTTCAACGAATAGTGATCCTGATATATTAAAAAAATCAAAGGCTAAACCGTATACTATACATGACAAAATAATCATCCAGAGTCCACCTGACGGGTCTCCATAGGCGAATAAACCAAAACGAAGTACCCAAGCTACCATTGCAAATAACATGACATTACGGATTCCAAATTTCTTTAAGAAGAAAGGTATAGCTAAGATAAATAAGGTTTCAGAGATCTGTGATATAGACATAATAATAGTAGATCCTTCTACCACAATTGAGTTTGCATATTTGGGATAGAAAGCAAATTCACTTAAGAACACATCTCCATAAGCGTTTGTCAACTGCAATGCAGCTCCTAAGAACATAGAAAAAATGAAGAATAGCGCCATCTTGTAGTTAGCAAACAATTTGAATGCTTCTAATCCTAATAGTTCTGTCCATTTTGAGTTTTCCTTTATTAAACGTTGCGGAGGACATTTAGGTATCATGAATATCGAGTACAATGCCAATGTTATTGAGCCTGCCGCAGCTATATAGAACTGAAATTCTGTAGCTTTATTTCCAGTTAAATTTGTAATCCACATTGCAGCAATAAATCCTACAGTTCCCCATACGCGAATGGGAGGGAATGCTTTAATTAAATCATATTTTGCGGATGTAAGAGAGCTATAAGCTATCGAATTCGAAAGTGCTAGTGTGGGCATATAGCAGCACATAGCTGCTAATATTACGGTGAAGAATGTGTTGGGATCGTCTACTTGCGCTAAGTAGATAAGACATATGGCGTAGAGAAAATGGAGCAATGAGTATAATTTTTCAGCATTCACCCAGCGGTCTGCAATAATTCCTATTATCGTAGGCATAAAGAGTGAAGCGATACCCATGGTTGCGAAAATTGCTCCAAATTGAGTTCCATCCCAATTTTTGTTACCGAACCAATAGTTTGCTATTGTAATTAACCATGCTCCCCAAACAAAGAACTGTAAGAAGTTCATGATGGTGAGTCTTAACTTGATAGACATAGTAATAAATTATGATTTTCTTTTTTCTATTTCGTCACGAATTTTAGCTGCGACTTCATATTGCTCATTGGCAATTGCTTTTTCAAGAGTGTTTTCCAATTGTTCCAATGTTAAAGAAGCGTATGGAGAAACCTCTTTTGGCTTTTGGAATTCTTGTTTTGTTGGTATGGGTGATTGCGTTTCAGAATTACTAACTGTACTCATGTTCTCTAAGAAAGCAAAATCATTGCTTTCAATAACAATACCTGCAGCGGACATAATGAAGTCATACGTATAAATAGGGCATTCAAACCTAACAGCCAATGCAACTGCATCAGAAGTGCGCGCGTCAATTTCGTGTGTTTGACTACCTTGGCTACAAATCAATTTGGCGAAAAAAATTCCATCGACCAAGTTATAGATTAATACTTCGTCTACGGTGATTTCAAAAGTATCCGCGAAAGATTTGAATAAATCATGCGTAAGAGGACGACTAGGAGCCATCTTCTCTATCTCAACAGCAATAGCTTGTGCTTCAAAACTACCAATAATGATAGGAAGGCGTCTGTTTCCATTTATTTCGCCTAAGACGAGGGCATATGCTCCTGATTGTGTTTGACTATACGATAAGCCAACTATATCTAACTTAAGTTTCTTCATCCGAACACCTTCAATGTTACAAAGATGTGAATATTAATGCCAAAAAAAAAGTAGCACGTATATTTTTTGTACGTACTACCTTAATTATAGATATGATTTTTGTTTAGTTGCCTTTATAAGCTTTTAAAGCTTCAATTAGTTTTGGAACAATAGTGAATGCATCTCCTACAATACCGTAGTCGGCGACTTTAAAAAATGGAGCCTCAGGGTCTTTGTTTATTACAACAATAGTCTTGGAAGAGCTTACTCCAGCTAAGTGTTGGATTGCACCTGAAATCCCTATAGCGATATATAAATTTGGACTTACGACGATCCCCGTTTGACCAACGTGTTCAGAATGTGGACGCCATCCGGCATCAGATACCGGTTTTGAACAAGCGGTTGCTGCCCCCAGTACTTCTGCTAATTCTTCTATCATCGTCCAGTTTTCAGGGCCTTTCATCCCTCGTCCTGCTGATACAACAATTTCTGCTTCTGGAAGGGAAACTTTATCTGTAGCTCTTATAATATCTTTTACTAAAGTGCTGAAATCATTAGACCCTATTGGAGCGGTAAAGTTTTCAATCGATGCTGAACCACCCGTATTTTTTGCAGGATAGCTATTTGGATTTATACTTATTACTTTTAGTGGTGAATCAAACACTACAGTGGCAATAGCTTTATTTGAGAAGGCTGATTTTTTAATTTCAAACGATGCACCTGATACTGTAGGAGCGGATGTCGCGCCAACAACCAAGCCTGCTTCTAATTTAGTCGCAATACGTGGAGCCAAGCCTTTTCCACTAAATGTATTGGAGAGAACAACTACGCTAGCATTTTCTTGCTTTGCAGCAGCTGTGATAATAGAGGCGTAAGCTTGATTAACAAACGTACTTAAATCGGAATTGGTGATATGTAGTACTTTTGATATGCCATATGCTCCTAATTTCGATAGTTCTTCTGTTGCAATGTCTCCAATAGAAATCGCAATTGCTTCTGTGCCTAATTGTGAGGCAATGTCTTTTCCATAGGTAGCAACTTCAAAAGCCGACTTTTTTAGTTGCCCATCTGTATTTTCAATATATATTAAAACTGACATACTTTTTTTGTTCAAAGGTTAGATAACTTTAGCTTCACTATGTAATAAATTTACCAACTCGTTGATGTTGTTCTCATCTATTAATTTCACAGTACCGCGTGCTGCTGGGGTAGTATAATGGTTAATCGTAGTCAATGGTTTGACATGAATTGGCTCTATTACCTCTAAAGGTTTGGTACGAGCAGCCATAATACCTCGCATATTTGGTATTTTTGGTTCTGCAACACCTTCCGCTGTGCCCACTACTAAGGGTAATGATGCTGTAACGACTTCTTTTCCACCTTCTATTTCACGGTCGATACTAGCTAGACCATTTTCAATAGATAGTCCTTTTGCAATCGATACTGATGGAATACCTAATAATTCTGCTAACATACCAGCAACTTGTGATCCGTTGTAATCTATTGATTCACGACCTGTAAGTATTAAATCAAAGCTATTCTTTTTTGCATAGTCTGCAATTTGATTTGCTACGAACCACGCATCAGCTGGAACTGCATTTATTCTTACAGCAGTATCAGCTCCTATAGCCAATGCCTTACGAATGGTTGGCTCTGTCGCGATATCACCAACTGTAATGACAGTGACTGTGCCATTTGCTCCTGAACCTGTCAATTCTATAGCTTTTGCTAATGCAATTTCATCATATGGGTTGATAATATATTGTATACCCGCTACATTAAATTCCGAATCGTTATTCGTAAATGTAATTTTTGATGTGGTATCTGGAACATTACTTATACAGACTAATATTTTCATGTTGTAATGGTTTTTAATTAAAGCTTATAATTTCAAATTAACTTATCAAATATAGACAAATATTTTAAAATTCATATGCTAGCATAATAAAATATTTTTGATTTTGTACTCATTTGCTATACAATAAACTATTTTTGTAATATGAATCGAATTAAACAGTTAGAAGAGTTTTTGCAAGAAAGTCCGCAGGATCCTTTTTTACATTATGCGTTGACTATGGAGTATCTGAAGGGAGAGGATATTACTAAGACAAAGGCTGGATTTGAGAACTTGATTAACAATTTTCCTGATTATGTAGGGAGTTATTATCATTATGGAAAGTTCCTAGAAAAACAAGGTGATGTAGCTCAAGCGGAACATGTGTATAAATTAGGAATTCAAGTAGCTGTTGAGAAGCGTAATCATCATGCTAAGAGTGAGTTATTAGGTGCTCTTAACTTACTAATGGGGTTTGATGACGACGATGATTGTTAAATTTTAAGAAAAATAAATAAAACTAATTTTTTGGTATTCTTTTTGAATAGGAAAGAATATTATGCGTTGGTTAATTTCCATATTGTCTTCTATTATATTGATTGGTGCAGTGTTTAGCTGTGTTAACAATCAAAAGACTGTTGCTGCAAAGGACAGCGTTCAGAATATGGAGACATTATCGGCAAATGTTGCTGGCATGTATTCCGGAAATTTACCTTGTGTGGATTGTGAATCTATTAGCACATTATTGGAGCTTTACAAAGATAATTCTTATGTACTTAGGTATAGCTACGAAGGCAAATCTGATGATCAATTTGTAAAACAAGGAACTTGGTCAATTACCAAAAATACGTTGAATCTTGAGGGTGTAGATTATCAATATGAAATAACCCCTGATTTTTTAGTCCAATTGGATTTGGCGGGAAACGAAATTAAAGGTGATATAGCAGAAAAATATCAATTATCACGTATCAAGTGATTCTGAAATAATATAAAAAACAAAGGGTTGATCATTGATCAACCCTTTGTTTTTTATGCGTGTTCACAAATTTCTTTAAGTTTAGCAACCACTGTATCGATTTCTTCTTTTGTATTATTCTTACTGAAAGAGAACCTAACGGATGGCCTATCGGGATTAGCGTTAATGCCTTTCAGTACATGGGAACCGATTTCTGATCCTGAGCTACATGCACTTCCTCCAGATGCTGATATTCCTGATATATCTAAATTGAATAATAGCATATCGTTCATATTAGTACATGGTAATGAAACATTCAATACTGTATATAAAGAATTTTGGGGCTCTGTATTTCCGTTGAATTCTACAGTTGGAATAGCTTTTTTCAACTCATCAATCATATAGCTTTTAAGGCCTTGAATGTAAGATTGATGCTCTTCCATGTCACGGTATGCTATTTCTAAAGCCTTTGCTAATCCCACAATACCATATACATTCTCTGTACCCCCACGCATATTGCGTTCTTGGGCTCCGCCGAATATTAATGGTTTTATTTTATTGTTTGCATTGATGTATAAAAACCCCACACCTTTAGGACCGTGAAATTTGTGTGCTGCGCCCGTGATGAAATCAATTTTTAATTCTGATAAATTATGAGGGTAATGTCCCATTGTTTGGACAGTATCCGAGTGAAAAATCGCTTGGTATTGTTGACAGATCTCCGAAACTTTATTGATGTTTGCTAGATTTCCAATTTCATTGTTTGCATGCATTATTGAAACTAATGACTTTGGATTTTGAGCAAGTAATTCTTCTAAATGAGTTAAATCTACATTTCCTTGGGCATCTACGCGTAATAAGTCTAACTGAATCTTACCACTTTTTTCTAGTTCCTCAAGAGTGTGTAGTACAGCATGGTGTTCGATTGGAGTTGTAATAGCATGTGTGATACCATAGGCTTCAATAGATCGAACGATAGCCATGTTATCTGCTTCTGTACCTCCAGAGGTGAAAAAAATCTCTGCTGGAGAAGCGTGCAATAATTGAGCAATTGTTTTTCTTGCTTTTTCTACTATTGTTTTAGCTTGTCGACCGTGTGCATGAATAGAGGATGGGTTACCAAAATCACTTTGCATGGTTTCTACCATCACTTGAATGACTTCAGAATCCAAGGGAGTAGTAGCTGCGTTATCTAAATATATTTGCATGAGGCAAAATTAAGTAATTGTAAAAAGTTTTTGAATTATTTTTTGTATTTCGAAATAATTAACAGAAGAAACGATAAAAACGTACCAATTAACCCAAAAAATACAACTAAATCTTTATTTTTAGTGTAAAATGTGGTTTCGTCATTCAAATTAATTTCTTGTGTTAAGGCAGCTGGTACCCACCAATTTGTATGTTGAACTATATCTCCTCTTTGATTGATAAATCCAGAAATCCCTGTATTCGCAGAACGTGCCACCCATCGCCTGTTTTCTATTGCTCTTAATTTTGCGTACGCCAAATGTTGGTCTTTTCCAGAAGTATTTTTCCACCATCCGTCATTTGTTACCACCGCAATAAATTGTGCACCATTTTCTACATAATCAGATACATAATTACCCCAAATAGATTCATAGCAAATCGTTGGAGCAACACCAATTCCACTCTGTGAATACAGCACACGAGGTTCTGAATCTTTGCCATAGCCACCAGTTGCGCCTCCAAAATGTTCAAATAATGGAGTCATGAATGCTAATATATTGCCAAAAGGTAATTGCTCTACCCCTGGAACTAATTTTGATTTATGATAATATTGCAATTTGGTAGAACCATCAATTAATGTTGAACCATTGAAGCTATCAATATAGCCCATGCCAAATTCTCTAGCTGTATTCGTTTGTTTATCTTGATATATTCTATAGCTCTCAATGCCGGATAGTACATTTCCATTATGATATTGACCTAAGAAATCAACTATTCTTTGATAGGCTGGATAATTTCTAAATTCTTCCTCATTAATACCTCCACGTGCGGATATTGCCGTCTCTGGCCAAATAAAGAACTCTGTGTTGGGTTTTGCTACAGATTTCGAGAGTGTAATAAGATTTTCAAGTTGCTCTTCTGGAGATATGGATCCGAATTTTTGGTAAGGATCTATATTTGGTTGAACCACCACAATCTCAGATGGATTTACGGGTTCTTCATATGTATTATACTGGATTACTGAGATTACTATGGGAAGTGTAATAACTGCAATAGCTGATGACAAAATTATTTTTTGCGAGTAAGCGTGAATATTATGTTTGTATTGCCAGTAAAATAGAAATACCAATATATTCACAGCCCATATCCAAAGCGTACCGCCGTATACTCCAGTCACGCTATACCATTGTATAATTTGATGAAAATTTGCAAATCCATTACCCAATGTCATCCATGGAAAAGCTAAATCCCAAGTTTGGTGCAGGTATTCGTAAGAAATCCAGAAAGAGGTAAGCCCCAAAAAACTTAGCCATATGGATTGTTTCTTACGCAATTGGTAGTACAGTCGAAAGGTTATAGCCATTAGCAAAGGAGCGAGTCCAAAGGGTATAAGTGCAATTAGTAATGATATCCAGGCTGGTAACATTGCATTCATAGCGTTGAAAACCCAGTAAATAGAGGCAGTGTTCCAAACTAAACCTGTTAAAAATGAGGTCCAGAATATTTTACTTCCTTTATTAATATAGTTCCCTCGAATAATATTTTCGATGGCTATTAATAAGGGGACAAAACCTACTAATAAAAGTAAGCTGCTGTATGGGATAGGGGGCCATCCTAACCAAAGTATAAAGGCACTTAACAGTGCCAGTAAATAATTTTGTTTCACGTGATATTATAACTGTGATAAAATGTCTGCTTTTTTATTCTCGTATTCAGATTGTGATATAAGCTGTTTATCGTAAAGACTTTTTAGCTTTTTTAGCTTGATCGTTAACTCATCTTCTACTTCCTCAATAGGTGTAGGGGCAGGGGTAAACGTGGGGGCGGGAGCTTCATATTCTCTGATCACAGTCGGTGCGACATAAGTATGCTCAGGTTCTGCTATAGGTTCAAACTTAGGTGTTTCTATTTCAGGGACCGCTGATACGATTGGTGATTCTTCAATTTTTGATTGTTGAATCTCATTTTCCGATTCTTCATAAATATTTCGAATTGGAACAATAGGCTTTACCACTGTCTGTGCTGTTTGCAAATTAGGTCGATTATCCTCTTTAGAATCAGTAGATTTGATTTCTTCTAAAACTTCTTTGATAAGTTGGTATAGACGGCGTGCTTGCGTTTTTGGAATATAGTCTATGCTAAGATTCTCTCCTGTGAATGGAATTACAGTTACTTTAGAACCGAATATCTCTTCTTTGAAAGCAATATCTTTAATATCTTTCCAATCGAAAATTTCAAAATTAGTTGATAAGCCTAGCTTCGTAAATTCACATAAGAAAATACGCTTATTACTAATTGTGATACTATCTGGTAATAGTGTTACAGCAGGTTTTTTTTGCAATGCAATATAAGTGACTGTTTCGTCACGATTAAGCATCGTTTCAATTTTGCTGTAAATTTTTTCTATTACTTTTGGCTCTTGACCATCTTGTATAAATTTATCTAAGCTCATAATAAAGTGATAAATGAATTATATTTTTATTCCGCACCAGCTACGCAAAATACAAATTCTCCCTTAATCGGATTGTTTTCGAAATGTAATTTTAGTTCTCCTAGTGTGCCACGAACATTTTCCTCATACAATTTACTTAATTCTCTCGAGATTGAAGCTTGTCTTTCTTCTCCAAAGTATTCTATGAATTCTTCAATTGTTTTCAAAATACGGTGCGGTGATTCATAAAAAATCATCGTTCTTTTCTCTTCTACCAATTGCTTCATGCGTGTTTGTCTCCCTTTTTTGACAGGAAGAAAACCTTCAAAACAGAAACGATCATTTGGAAGTCCGGAGTTAACCAAGGCAGGTACAAAGGCCGTTGCTCCAGGTAAACATTGTACTTGGATACCTTCTTTTATTGCCTCACGAACTAAAAGAAAACCAGGGTCTGAAATAGCAGGTGTGCCTGCGTCAGAAATCAAAGAAATAGTTTGACCTTCTTTCAAAAATTTGATGATTTCAGAAACAGCTTTATGTTCATTGTGCTGATGATGTGCAAATACTTTCTTCTCAATACCAAAATGCTTTAACATTGGGGCACTTGTACGTGTGTCTTCCGCCAGAATCAAATCGGATTCTTTCAAGACTCTGATTGCACGGAAAGTCATATCTTCCAAATTGCCAATGGGCGTAGGGACTAAATATAGCATACATCAAAGGTACGTAATATAAGATAGTTGCAAAACGATGTGATAAAAAAAGACTTAAACGGGGGTGTCTAAGTCTTTTAAGAGGATGTTGTAATGGAAAAATTTATTCTTGTTTATAGAACGATGAATTTTTCACATTGCTACACTTTTATTTTATTAAATTAAGTGTTTCATGGAACTTTTTTATGTGTGGCAAGAGTTTAATTCCAGTAAGTAAAATTTCTTTGCTTTTGCTCTTATTATTTTTCATAAAATAGAAAGCACTCACTCCTAAAAACAAATCCTCAATAAGATTTTCATTGTGAATTTGAACATTTGTACTGTTTTCCAATTTATTCAATACTAAATTGAAGTATTTAATACCCGAGGTTTGATTCTCCTTGTTGAAATTGTTGTAAGCTAGAATACTACAAATATGTATATATAATGAAATTATTTCTTTATCATCTTTTATAAATGGGAATTTGTCTATGAAATCGTTGAAATAATTTAAGTTCGTTTCATTGTAATTATTGCCAATTTTCCCCCTATGAAATTTTTAAGTATAGATTGTTTCAGTAATGAATTTGGATTATTTTTAGATACATTTAGCAAGTGATATTCAGCTAAATCGTATTTTTTGTCAGTCAAAAAGTATCTAGCGACTTCGTAGTGATAATTGTAATTTATTTCCTTTTTCAATATAGAATCATGTAAATGAAGGGATGTATAGCGGTAGATTGAATCTAAATTTTCTTTTTGATGTGATGTCCATAAAAATTTATGAATTTTATCATTGAATTTTGAGATAAAAAACCTTCTTATTGCCTCAGTATCCCCATTGTTTAATACTTTTATTAATATTTCCCATTCATCAATATTATCAAATACAAAATTGTCTAAGCATTCCTTTAATATTTCGTGTTCAAGAAATTGATGTTTCTTTGCAGGATATAAATAGTTCGCTTTATAGATCTCGGAATAAGATTTAAGGTTTTGGTTGTCATTTATATAATTTACAGCTTTATTGTAATAGGTGATTCCAACTAATTCTTTAAATGTAATATTCGTTTTCCCATAAAAGAACTCATTGAATGCTTTTTCTACGCCTACTTGATCCACATAAGACTGTTCCAAATATTTGTTCGCAACTAACGCCTTTATATATTCTGTTTTTGCCTTAGTGTTTGGAGCAAAAACACCTACCGTTGGAATAGTAGTTTTCAATCATTATATTATGTTTACTGGGGTAAGCGACGACATAAACATGCGTAGGTTCTTCTTTTATTTGATAGGGTATATTGATATATTCGAATATGTAGCTGTAAAGAATCGAGGCCGTTACGCAGTTGTATTTACCATTTTCAAACATGTCATAGACATTCGCGTTTTCATCATATATTCTAAGAAATGTATTGTGAATATTTTTAAATAATGTTTTTAACTTTTTAGAAGGTTTTGCATGATCTGCATCTGCCCAATTCAATTGATTTATGTAGGAATCAATACGTGAAATATTTTTATCAGCCGTAATTTCATCTATGTCAGCAAGAAGAGATAGCTTCAATAGATTTTTATTATTATCTGCTAGATTGAAATATTCCTTTTCTTGTGTTGAATTAAAATTTACAAATTTATTTTGTCCATAAATCTGATTGCTGTAGAATTGTAATAATGCCAATAGGAATACAATTATACGTTGTAAAGAAATAATATTCATTGATTTGGATTAAAATTGCTTTTCAAAATTAATATAAGTTTTAATATTAGGTTAAACAAATTAATTTTTCATAAAACTTTTGTTTTGCTATCGTTTTTATGATCTCATTTCAGAATACCTTGTTATCTTTGTGCGCATAAACTCAAAATAATATGTTGCAGTTAAATTATATCCGCGAAAATAGGGATGCGGTTGTCGAGAGATTAGCCGTTAAGAATTTTAAAGATGTGGCTTTGGTTGATGAAATCATAAGTTTAGATGAACAACGCCGTAAGATTCAATCTGAGTCTGACGCTATCGCTGCAGAAGCAAATTCTTCCGCAAAACAAATCGGTGATTTGATGCGTCAAGGTAAAAAGGAAGAAGCGGAAGCGGTTAAATCGAAATCATCTGGATATAAAGAGCAATTGAAGCAATATACAGAGCAATTAGCGGAAGTCGAATCTTCATTGAACGAAAAGATTGTGCAATTACCTAATTTGCCACACATTTCAGTTCCTATAGGCGTTTCTGCTGAGGATAATGAGGTGGTATTGACACATGGAGAAGTTCCTGCTTTAGCAGAAAATAAATTGCCACATTGGGAGTTGCTGACAAAATACGATATTGTAGATTTAGAGTTAGGTGTAAAAGTAACAGGTGCTGGTTTTCCTGTTTATAAAGGTAAAGGAGCTCGTTTGCAACGCGCTTTAATCAACTTTTTCTTAGATCAAGCGGGTGATGCTGGTTATAGCGAGGTTCAAGTTCCTATCATGGTGAACGAAGCTTCTGCATTTGCGACAGGTCAATTGCCTGACAAAGAAGGGCAGATGTATCATGTGACGAATGATGAATTGTATTTGATTCCTACCGCAGAGGTGCCAATTACGAATATCTACCGTGATACCATCGTTAAGGAAGAGCAATTTCCAATAAAACATACAGGATATACACCTTGTTTTCGTCGTGAAGCAGGTTCGTATGGGGCTCACGTTCGTGGATTAAATCGTTTGCATCAATTTGACAAAGTTGAGGCTGTACAAATAGTGCATCCTGATAAATCTTATGAGGTGCTAGAGGAAATGAGTCAATACGTACAAGGGTTATTGCAAAAGTTAGAATTGCCTTATCGAGTATTGCGTCTTTGTGGCGGTGATATGAGTTTTACATCAGCATTGACGTATGATATGGAAGTGTATTCTGCTGCGCAAGAGCGTTGGTTAGAAGTTTCTTCGGTTTCGAATTTCGAGACTTATCAATCCAATCGTTTAAAAGTTCGTTTCAAGAATGCAGAGGGAAAAATGCAATTGGCACATACATTAAATGGTTCGGCTTTAGCATTACCAAGAATTGTAGCTTCAATTTTAGAAAATAATCAAACTGATAAAGGAATTAAAATTCCGGCAGTATTGGTTCCTTATACAGGATTTGAATATATAGACTAAGTTCAAATTTGGATATAGAAAATGGCTACAGAATCCTGTAGCCATTTTTTATTACTTATCCTTATTCTTTTGTTGCTCTTTCCATTGCTTCGCGAAAGATTTTTCTGGGAAATGCGGTAATTCGCGTTTTTCTCCCCAAGCTTTTTTGAAGAAATTGCGCATCATGAAATTTTTGAATTTACCTCCAAAAAAATCAACCCATTTTCTTTTCATCACACCAAATGTAAAGCCATTCCACATACGTTTTTCAGAAGATGGAGACAAGTTCTCTTGTACAGCGTCTCTTCTATTTAATAAAAGCATTTTTTGAATGTCGATGTTGACAGGGCAAACTTCAGTACATTTTCCACATAAACTGGAAGCGTAGGAAAGATGTTTAAATTCTTTCATACCGTTCAAATGCGGAGAGATTAATGAACCGATTGGTCCTTGATAAGTCGTTTCGTAGGTATGTCCACCTATATTTTGGTAAATTGGACAGACATTCAGACAAGCGCCACATCGTATACAATATAAACCTTGACGTTGGTCTTTTTTCTCCAATACATTTGTACGACTATTATTCAATAGAACGACATACATTTCTTCGGGGCCATCCGTGTCCTCAGCTTTGCGCGGTCCACTCAACAATGTATTGTAAACTGTAAGATTTTGACCTGTTCCATGTGAAGCCAATAGTGGCCAAAACAAATCCAAATCCATCATGCTAGGAATTACTTTTTCAATACCGACCACAGCGATATGGACTTTGGGAAATGTCGTTGTCAGTCGGGCGTTTCCTTCGTTTTCAGTGATGGCTATGCTACCCGTGTCAGCAACTAGGAAATTTGCGCCAGATATTCCAATTTCTGCAGTAGTATATTTTTCTCTGAGCAATTCACGTGCTTTCATCGTCAACTGTTCGGCAGTTGCATCCAGTGGTGTGTCGAATTTTTCGTGAAAAAGTTTGGCTATTTCTTCCAAACTAAGGTGCATGGCAGGTGTTACGAAATGATAAGGCTTGTGGTCTAGCAACTGAATGATATATTCCCCTAAATCACTTTCAATTGGTTCGATACCTTTTTTTTCTAAGAAATGATTTAATTCAATTTCTTCTGTTGCCATAGATTTGGACTTGATAGTCGATTTGGCATTGTGCTTTTCGAATATCTTCCAAATTTCTTGACGAGCTTCCTCTGCATCATTAGCCCATATGACCTTTCCGCCATTAGAGGTAAAATTAGCTTCAAAATCAACTAAGTATTTATCAAGATTTTCAATTGTGCGCCACTTAATAAGATTAGCTTTCTTTTTAGAATTTTCTAAATCAAAAAACTTGCTTTTACCTCTCTCAAAGGCCACATTATATTTATCGATATTATTCGTAATAATTTCACGGTGACGAAGGTCAAAGGATTTGGCTGAACTATCTTCTAAAAACTTATTTGCTATATTTTGCGCCATGCTGACTTTGCTAATTCTCCTACAAAAGTAAAGATTGGCAATTTTCTTACCAATGTTTAAAGTTAGTCTGAAAAAATTAATTAATCGAGGTTTTCGGCATAAAATTACGTACCCTTAGCGTATGGTGGTGAATAGTTTTATCTTTTTTCAAACTATCTATTGTTTTTTAGTAAATATCTTTTGAAATCTTTCTTTTAATTGTTTAAATAAAATAAATTATTATTTAATAAATTTGTGTTTAAAATTAAAAACAATAATGAAAATAAAATTAACATTACTAATCTTACTTATATCTCTTAAAATTTTTGCACAACAACGCGTGTATTATCCATTTGCTATTGGTGGGCTTTATGGAATAGTAGACAATAAGGGAAATGAAATATTACCACCTAGTTATGTTGAAGAACTATCGAGTAATATTAATTATTATTCTGATTATATAGTACTAGATAGTAAAAGCAATAATGTATTGTTATTTAATAAATATACTGGTAAACAAGAAAATTTAGAATATCTAAATAATCAGTATTCAATTGAAATTAATGACAAAAAATATTTATACGGCTATAATAAAACCATGGCCTTTTTAATGAATAATTCTGAATTAGATGAACGTTTATCACTATCAAAAAAATACAAAAATTTTGAGCAAATCGAAAAAGTTTATTTAGGTTATTTAGCAATCAATAATGAATATAGTGTGGTAGATATTTATTTAGGTAATGATTTAATATTAAAATTATCTAACCAAGAAATAAAAAATATTTATGCTTATCAAATGGTTAAAAATGGGGGATTTATATATTGTTTGGTTGATAAAGATAAAACAACTTATTATGACGAGAACTTTAAAGTTATTTCAACAATAAATGAAGAGCATACTACCTATGAACAATCTCAGAAGTATTTGTTAGAGAAGAAATCAATCGAGATTAATAGTGGAGAATCTTCTGGAGGAATGAATTTGAAAGGATACAAAGTAATCTATCCTCATATAGAAAAATCTAAAAATAATAATTCAAAATATGTTACTATTGATCTAGTTCAAAGTTATAGTGAAAATTTTCCACTATTTAGATTTAAATGGAATACGAATGAATCAACATCATTTTTTATAAGCAGTCAAGTAAATAGAATTGAAGGAAGTTTTACTAAGGAGTCTTCAAAAGTTCAAATCTTATTTTATGTAGATCCAGTAAATAAAAATGTACTATTGCCCGTAAAGTATCAAAAACTTATTGATTTAGAGTTTTTTGAACATCATAAATCGACGGAAAAGGTTGATGGTAGCTATGCAAATTGAATTATTCTAACATTAGGGCATAGGTTTTAAAGTCTTAAAAAGTATTTGATATACAATGCTTTAGTGTTTGTAAGTGTGGAGGTGTATAAATGGATTAATTACCTACAAATACTTTGGTTAACTTGGGGTAAATATTTAGAAAATATTGTAAAGATTTCTTATCGTATTGTTTAAATTTTTGAGTGTAATTTCAAAAAACAATTAAGTATTTATCGAGATTTTCAATTGTACGCCACTTAATAAGATTAGCTTTCTTTTTAGAATTTTCTAAATCAAAAAACTTGCTTTTACCTCTCTCAAAGGCCACGTTATATTTATCGATATTATTTGTAATAATTTCACGGTGACGAAGGTCAAAAGATTTTGTTGAACTGTCTTCTAAAAATTTATCTGCGATATTCTGCGCCATGTTGCTCTACTTAGTTCTGCTACAAAAATAAAAGTTGCTTACGTAGTAACCAACTTTTAAAGATAAGGGTTTTTGTTATTAAATATTAGAAATAATTAATCGTGTGTTATTGATTTGAATTACAGATGCTCATTCTTTTCAAGACTCTACCTCGAGGCTCATTGCTTTCGTAGAGAGCTATTTCTGAATGCAGAAATTCAGCCGCAGCCGCAGAATCTTTTACTTTTACGCTACTTCGTGCAATCATTTCTGCTTCAAAATTATTTAAAACAGTTGCTCTGATTCCTTTGGTTTTCCAATCTGAAAATATAGTGCATTTTTTGTAAATATCACGTGCTAAGCTTAACGCATCTAGTAAGGCTTGATTAGCTCCTTGTCCTTTGAATGGACTCATAGGATGTGCAGCATCTCCAATTAGTGTGGCGTTTCCTAATTTTTGTAAGACTTCTTGATTTAGTATTTCTCTATCGTAGACTGGATATCCTGAGATTTTGCTGAGTTGCGTAGCTTTCAATATTTCTGGTATTGGTGTGTGCCATTGCGTGCGCTTAATCGCTTCCACTTTTAAAGCTTCAGAACCCTTACTACTTAATTCTTTTGCTTCATTTTCAGCCATAGGAAAACTAAGTTGCCACATCACTGACTCTGCGTCAAATGGCATGACGTAGATACGTTCGTTGCCATTGGCAGTTTGAAAAACAGTTGCTGAATCTAATAATGGACTAATTACGTCTTTCAAGTCTTTTAATTGGCAAATGCCTAAAATAACAATACAGTCTAAAAATCGTAAAGGATTAGTCTCTTTGTCTACTAGTTTATTTCTAATGGTGCTGTGGATGCCATCTGCACCAACGATTAGGTCAGCTTGTGTATTGACGATTTCTTTATTAGTTTCAAAATAAAGATTAATTATTCCATCTGCATTCTCCTCAAAATCTATAAGTTTATGACCCCACTTAATCATATCGTTGCCGCCTAGCTGTTTTATAAGAGATAGTCTTAAGGATTGGCGTGCGATATGAATATTTGTCTTTTTTGGTTTGGTGATAACTCTATTTTCTAGCCACTTTCTCATTCCCCATTCGGCTATGATTTCCCCTTTGGTGTTATGAACGAGATGTCTTGTGGAAATTACTCCTTTTTCAAGATTAGAGATTCCAAAACTATTTATCGCGCTGCTAGCCTGTTGTAAAGTTAGCCCGTATCCCTGTGCTCGTTCATTGAAGTTCGCATCCCGTTCGTAAATAGTAAAGGGAATCCCACGGTGTAAGCAAGCAACAGCAAGTGCTACCCCACCTATTCCGGCACCGATTATTGCAATATGAGGTGTTTTTGTGTAATCGGATTTAAGATTTTCCTGCGATTGGATAAGTCCGCGACCCTGACAGTTTAGACAGGTTGAGAAATGAGGCCTGGGCTCTGTGGGAGGGTATTCTTTCGAATTGCTTTTTTTATGTTTTTCTAATGCCGCTTGGTAGCGTAAACGTACACTTTTCTTTATGCGCCGCTTGATTTTGCCTACGCCATCACATTCTGGACATGGTGTAAAGAAAGTTTTTGGTGTTAACATAGGGCAAGATTCGAAACTTAATTTGTTGTGAAAAAGTAAGCCCATCAAAATGATGGGCTTTATACTGTTTTGGAGTGTTAACTTTAACCTTTTAATGCCAATGCTAAGCTTAATTCTTCTAATTGAGCATTATCAATCATAGCAGGAGCATCGATCATTACATCGCGACCTGAATTGTTTTTAGGGAATGCAATGAAATCACGAATGGTTTCTTGTCCGCCTAAAATAGCTGTTAAACGATCCAAACCAAAAGCTAAACCTCCGTGTGGTGGCGCTCCGTATTGGAAAGCATTCATTAAGAAACCGAATTGTTCTTGCGCTTGCTCTGGAGTAAATCCTAAATGTTTAAACATTAACGCTTGCATTTCTTTATCGTGAATACGGATAGATCCTCCGCCAATTTCGTTACCATTCAATACTAAATCATAAGCATTTGCACGAACTTTACCTGGATCTGTATCTAATAGATGCATATCTTCAGGTTTTGGAGATGTGAATGGGTGGTGCATAGCATGGAAACGTTCCGATTCTTCGTCCCATTCTAATAACGGGAAGTCTACAACCCATAAAGGAGCAAACTCATTTGGTTTACGTAAGCCCATACGATTACCTAATTCCATACGTAATGCTGATAATTGTGCACGTGTTTTATTAGCAGGACCCGATAAAACCAAGATTAAATCACCTTCGTTAGCTCCAGTAACTTCAGCCCATTTTGCTAAATCTTCTTGGTCGTAGAATTTATCTACAGACGATTTGTATTGTCCATTTGCTTCACATTTCACGTAAACCATACCCGAAGCTCCTACTTGTGGACGTTTTACCCAATCAATTAACGCGTCGATTTCTTTACGAGTGTATGTTGCAGCTCCTGGTACAGCAATCCCAACTACTAATTCAGCCGAATTGAAAACCGAAAATTCTTTATGTTGCGCAACCGCGTTTAATTCACCGAACTTCATTCCAAAACGAATGTCTGGTTTGTCGTTACCGTACGTACGCATTGCTTCATCGAAAGTCATACGAGGGAATTTCTCTATTTCTATGTTGTGGATTTTTTGTAATAAATGACGTGTTAATCCTTCAAAAACATTTAAAATATCTTCTTGCTCAATGAATGACATTTCACAGTCGATCTGAGTAAACTCAGGCTGACGGTCCGCGCGTAAATCTTCATCACGGAAGCATTTCACAATTTGGAAATATTTATCCATACCACCTACCATCAACAGTTGTTTGAAAGTTTGTGGAGATTGTGGTAAAGCATAAAACTGTCCAGGATTCATACGAGATGGTACCACGAAATCACGCGCACCCTCTGGTGTAGATTTGATCAAATAAGGTGTTTCTACCTCACAGAAATCAAGATTCGATAAATAGTTACGAACTTCTTGCGTTACTTTATGGCGGAACAATAAACTGTTTTTAACCGGATTACGACGAATATCTAAATAACGATATTTCATGCGAATATCCTCACCACCATCTGTCTCATCTTCAATAGTGAAAGGAGGGAGTTGAGCTTCGTTAAGTATAGTTAATTCATTTACTAGAACTTCAATCTCTCCTGTTGGAATATTATTGTTTTTAGACTCACGCTCGATTACTGTGCCTTTTACTTGGATGACGAATTCACGGCCTAAAGATTTTGCCAATTGCATTACAATAGCTTCTGTACGTGCTTCGTCAAAAATTAATTGGGTAATACCGTATCTATCACGTAAATCTACCCAAATCATGAATCCTTTGTCACGTGATTTTTGAACCCAACCAGAAAGTTTTACTTCGTTATTTATATCGGCTATTCTTAGCTCGCCGCAATTATGACTTCTATACATATTATAAAATAGAAAATATACGTTGCAAAATTATTGGTTTTGTAGGACAATAACTAATGCAATCTGATAAATAAATGATGGTGATTTTAGGTGTTTACGAGGGTTAATTTTTAATATTAAACTTCTACCACTTTGTCCCACCTTTTGGTTTTTTGATGATATTTTGGCTGCAAATCTATGTTGAATAATGATTTTGTAGCTTAAAAATGACATTGTTTTTAATAAAAATCAACTTGCTGATTATCAGTAAAAATACGTTTAGAATATGATTTGAAAAGGAAAATTTACGCATTGATAGCGGGGCTAAAGTAGTGTGGAAAACTTTTTTGTGGGGGAATGTGGGAGTATGTGGGAGAAAGTGTATACTTTTACATTAAATTTGATTAGCGATATAGACTACGGATGAATTTTTTAATTGGAGAATACGAATGCAAGTTGGACGCCAAAGGTAGAATGGTGGTTCCTGCAGCGCTAAAGCGTCAGTTGCCTGATGCGGAGCGTGAAGGGCTTGTAGTGAATCGTGGCTTCGATGGGAATTTGGTGATGTATACGCGAGCGGAGTGGAATAGGATATTGTCGCAATTGGCAAGATTAAATCAATTTCAAGCTAAGAATCGTGATTTCGTGAGAAAATTTACGAGTGGAGCTACAGAGTTGATGTTGGATTCTGCGGGTCGTGTGTTGTTGCCTAAAGCTTTGTTAGATTATGCAGCGGTGGGGGCTGAGTTGGTGTTGGTGTGTAATTTGAGTAAGGTGGAGTTGTGGTCTAAAGCTAAGTATGATGAAAAGATGAATGCTATTTCTGAAGAGGATTTCTCTGATTTGGCAGAATCTGTAATGGGAGATTTTGATTTAGAAGGAGGTTTTAATGTCTGATGAACAAGTGTATCACGTACCAGTAATGCTTCATGAATGTATGGAGGCGTTGGATATTAAGCCTGATGGGGTTTATGTTGATGTGACGTTTGGTGGTGGTGGGCATTCTCGCGAAATTTTAAATCGTTTGGGTCCAAATGGGAAGTTGATTGCTTTTGATCAAGATCCAGATGCTATTAATAATGCAATTGATGATTCGCGCTTTGTGTTGGTTCATCAAAATTTTCGTTTTATTAAGAATTACTTGCGTTTGGAGGGGGTGAAAGAAGTGGATGGGATTTTGGGTGATTTGGGAGTTTCGTCTCATCAGTTTGATGATGCTGAACGTGGTTTTTCAATTCGTTTCGATGCGGAATTGGATATGCGTATGGATCAGGTTTCGGATTTGGATGCGCGCAAGGTTGTGAATACTTACAGTGAGGAAGATTTGCATCGTATTTTCGGAATGTATGGTGAAGTGCAAAATGCTAAATCATTAGCAAAAACTATAGTTACAGCTAGATTGTCGAATGAGATTAATACTGTTGCTGAGTTAAAAGAGGTTGTAAAGAAGATGGTTCCAAAAGGAAAGGAACATAAATATCATGCGCAGGTTTTTCAAGCGCTACGTATTGAAGTGAATAGGGAGTTGGAAGCGTTGCAAGAGTTTTTGTTGCAAACTATTTCGGTTTTGAAGGGGGATGGGCGTTTAGTGATTATGTCTTATCACTCTTTGGAGGATCGTTTGGTGAAAAACTTCATGTTGAAAGGGAAATTTAAGGGAGAGGTTGAGAAGGATTTTTTTGGTAATGAAATAAAGCCATTTCGTGTGATTTCACGTAAAGCAATCACAGCTTCTGAAGAAGAGTTGCAGAGTAATAACCGTTCGCGGAGTGCGAAATTGCGGGTGGCGGAAAAGATAAATAATTAGTCGTAAGGGTTATGTCGAGAAGAAATACACTTCGTAACCAGGAGCTTAGTGAAGATGTTCAGGAGGAGATATCTGAATCTGTAGAGGAAAAGGTTGAGGAGACTCGGAGTATTCTTCATAATTTATTTTCTCCGGCAAAGTTGTCAACTTATTTGGTGACAAAAAATTTGCCTTTTGGTGCTTTCTTGGCTTTTTTGGCGTTGTTGTATATTTCGAATCGTCATTTGGCAGAGCGTACTGTTAGACAGATTGACAGGTTGGGTAGAGATGTGAAAGAGTTGAGTTGGGATTATAAGTCTTTGTCTGCGGAGTTGATGAAGTTGACTACGCAGTCGGAAATAGCAAAAAGAGCGGATACGTTAGGGTTAAAAGAACGTACAGAGCCGCCAATTAAACTTGAAGTATTAAAAGAGCAGGATTAAGTAGGTAATACTTGGTATGAACATAAGGAAGTCCATATTAATGCGTGTATACCTAGCCTTTGGGCTTATGGTGTTTGGAGCTTTGGCTGTATTTGCTAAGCTTCTGCATTTGCAATATGTGGATGGTGGGAAGTGGCGTTCGATAGCAGATAGCTTGACTATCCAAGAGCGTGTAGTAGAGGCGGCGCGTGGTAATATTTATTCTGTTGATGGTAGCTTATTGGCTACTTCTGTTCCGGAATACGAAATAAGGTTTGACGCGATGTCGATTCCTGAAGAGTACAATGAAGTTTTTAATGGTAAAGTTGATTCTTTAGCTTATAAGTTATCAGGCTTTTTTAAAGATAAATCTTCACGTCAGTATTTGACGATTCTTAAACAAGCGCGTAGTAAGAAGCAGCGCTATGTATTGTTGAAGCGTGATGTTTCACACCAGGATTTGAAAATTTTAAAGACTTTTCCTTTGTTCAAAACATTTAGAGAGGGAAAAAGAAGGTATTCAAGTAGTTTGGTATCTGTTCGTAAAAACAAAAGAATATTGCCTTTTACGAATTTAGCAGCGCGTACAATTGGGTATAAGAATGAGGATTTCAAAGTTGGGTTAGAGGGTGCTTATGGCGAGTTTATAGAGGGTAAGAGCGGTGCGCAGATGATGCAACGTATTGCTGGCGGTGTTTGGGTGCCGTTGAATAGAGATTTGGAAGTAGCTCCTGTTGATGGTTCGGATATCATTTCAACCATTGATGTAAATATGCAGGATATGGCACAACGTGCGTTGGGTAAGCAAATGAAAATTAGCGATGCTGATGAAGGTTGTGTGATATTGATGGAGGTGCAAACGGGGGAGATTCGTGCAATAGCTAATTTCACTAAGGATAAAGATGGCGAGTATCGTGAGAAGTTAAATATAGCGATAGCGCAGATAGCGGATCCTGGATCTACATTCAAGTTGGCTTCTTATTTAGCTGCATTGGATGATGGTTATATTGATACAGCCACGCGCGTGGATATTGGCAATGGTACTTACAAAGTCCCATCGCATACTATTCGAGATTCACATGCTCCTAAGAAATCTAATATAAGCGTAAAAGAGGGTTTTGAGGAGTCTTCTAACGTAGCGATAACGAAGTTGATCAATACGCATTATGGAAGTAATCCGTCCAAATTCACTTCAAAATTACATAGTTGGGGTTTACATGAGCCATTGCACTTACAGATTCCGGGTGAAGGGGTTCCTGTAGTTAAGACGCCTAAAAATAAGTCTTGGAGTAAATTGTCATTGATTCAGATGGCGTATGGATATGAGTTATTGTTGACTCCATTACAAACGTTGACACTTTATAATGGAGTGGCTAATGATGGTAAAATGATAGCGCCGTTGTTTGTTAAAGAGATTCGTCATTTAGGGAATACAGTTCAGCATTTTGAAGCTAGGGTTATCAATCAGCAAATGGCATCGGAAGAAGCTATTAAAAAAATGCAAGGAATGCTTGAGGGAGTAATGATTGAGGGTACTGGTAAGAAATTAAGTAGCCCATTGTATTCTGCGGCAGGTAAAACCGGTACAGCACAAATGGCTGATAATGCAAGAGGGTATGGCGCAAGGAGGTATCAATCTTCTTTCGCAGGTTATTTTCCGGCTGAAAATCCGAGATACTCGATGATTGTAGTAATTCGTAACCCACGTAATGGGTATTATGGAGGTTCTGTTGCGGGGCCTGTGTTTAAAGAATTAGCTGACATGGTTTATGCCAATGATTTAAAATTGCAAGGGACATTCGCAAATAAGGCTGTAAATACAGCAGGGATGCGTACACCATTGACATTGAATGGCTCAAAAGAAGCGTCAGTTAAGGTGTATGAGTCATTAGGCTTTAATCCTCAAAATTGGAATACATTGGGGCAAGGCGATTCTGTTGTTTCGCAACGTGGATTTCCGTTTGTCGAGGTAAATATAAAAGAAGGTGTAGTGCCTAATGTTAAAGGAATGGGATTAGTGGATGCGATTTTTACAATGGAAAATGCGGGATTCAAAACAAAAATTTTAGGCAAAGGGAAAGTGATTGCTCAGTCTTTGTCTCCAGGGCAGCGTATGAAAATGGGATCAAATGTATCAATAGAGTTGAAATAATATGAAATTAAAAGAGTTATTGCATGCTATTCCTGTATTACAAGTAATCGGTTCATTAGATATGGATGTGGATGCGATTTCTTTTGACTCTAGACAGGTGAAATCAGGAACTCTTTTTGTCGCGGTAAAGGGAGTTCAAACAGATGGACATTTGTATTTAACAAAAGCTATTGAAAATAATGTTTCTGTATTGGTGGTTGAGGAATTGCCAGAAGATATAGAGACAAATGTGACATATATTCAAGTAAGTGATAGTTCATATGCATTAGGAATTATTGCTGGAAATTTCTACGATAATCCTTCTAAAGATTTGAAACTAGTAGGTGTAACTGGTACAAATGGAAAGACAACAGTGGCTACTTTATTGTTTAATCTTTTCAAACAATTGGGGTATCATGTTGGGTTGCTTTCTACTGTAGAAAATAGAATTGGTTCAACTATAGTTCCTGCTACACATACAACACCAGATCCAGTTGCATTAAATAAACTGTTGCGTCAAATGGTTGATGATGGTTGTGATTATTGTTTTATGGAGGTTAGCTCACATGCTGTTGTGCAACAACGTATCGTTGGGTTGAGATTTGCAGGTGGAATTTTCACAAACATAACACATGATCATTTAGACTTTCACGGAACATTTGATCATTATATAAAAGCAAAAAAGAAATTGTTTGATGATTTAGATGGATATGCTTTTGCGTTAACGAACGTTGATGATAAAAATGGAGTGATCATGCTTCAAAATACTTTTGCACATCGTAAGACTTATGGCCTTCAAAATATGGCTGATTTCAAAGCTAAGGTTTTGGAGTCTCATTTTGATGGGATGTTGTTGCAAATTGATGCGCATGATTTGTGGGTGAAGTTAGTAGGCGGGTTTAATGCATACAACTTATTAGCTGCTTATGCTACTGCGATATTATTAGAACAAGAAACGTCTAAAGTGCTCGTTGCATTAAGTGAAATATCAGGAGCAGAAGGAAGGTTCGAAACAGTACGATCAAAGAACGGTGTCGTGGGAATAGTGGATTATGCACATACTCCAGACGCTGTGGAGAATGTGTTGGAAACTATCAAAGATTTACGTGTTGTAGGACAACAGATAATTACTGTGTTGGGTTGTGGAGGTGATAGAGATAAAACGAAAAGACCAGAAATGGCAAAGGTGGCATTGAAGTATAGTGATAAATTGATTATTACATCAGACAATCCACGTACGGAAGACCCTTTGATAATCATCAAGGAGATGGAAAGTGGTGTTTCTCCGGAGAAAAAGAAAAACACATTCAGTATAGCGGATCGTAGAGAAGCTATTCGTGCAGCAGTGCACTTAGCAAATCCAGGTGATATTGTGTTGGTGGCAGGTAAGGGACATGAAAAATATCAAGAGATAAATGGGGCTCGTCTTCATTTTGATGATAGAGAAGAATTGGAAAATACGTTTAACGAACAATAAGAGTATCGATGTTATATTATTTATTTGATTGGTTACATGAAAATTGGAAAATCCCTGGATCAGGATTGTTTCAATATATTTCTTTTCGTACAGCGATTGCGGTTATTGTATCATTAATCATTACAACGGTTTTTGGTAGTCGATTGATTCAATTGCTTCATAAAAAGCAAGTTGGAGAAACCATTCGTGATTTGGGCTTGGAGGGAGAAAAGAAAAAGCAAGGAACACCTACAATGGGTGGTTTGATTATAATTGCAGGTATTTTGATTCCAACCTTATTGTTTGCAAAGCTTGATAACATTTATATTATCATTATGATTATTACGACTTTGTGGATGGGGGCGATTGGATTTCTTGACGATTATATTAAGGTATTTAGAAAGAATAAGGAGGGCTTAGCTGGTCGTTTTAAGATAATTGGTCAAGTTGGTTTAGGTGTTTTGATCGCTTTCACGATGTATTTTCATCCAGATATTGTGGTGCGTGAGCAAGTGATGAATCCTACTTCTGAAAAGGCTGTGGAGATTGTAATTAATCCCCAAACGGGAGAAACGAGCTATGCTGAGAATGTAAAATCAACTAAAACAAATTTCCCTTTTTATAAGAGTAGTGAATTCGATTATTCTAAAGTGTTAGATGTATTTGGATTAGAAGGAGTTTGGGTGACTTTTGCTGTATTTCTTGTTTTTGTGGTTTTTATTGTGACAGCTGTTTCGAATGGGGCAAATATTACCGACGGAATAGACGGTTTAGCCACGGGGACTTCCGCGATTATTGGGATCACATTAGCGATTTTGGCTTATGTCTCAGGTAATATCATTTTTTCGGATTATTTAAATATTATGTATATCCCGAATTCGGGTGAACTGGTGATTTTTGCTGGTGCATTTTTGGGTGCATGTACAGGTTTCTTGTGGTATAATGCATACCCAGCACAAGTATTCATGGGGGATACGGGTTCATTGGCAATTGGTGGTATTATTGCTGCGTTTGCTATCTTGATTCGCAAAGAATTGTTGATTCCAATATTATGTGGAGTATTCTTGATTGAAAATTTGTCCGTGATTTTACAGGTTTCTTATTTCAAATATACCAAGAAAAGATTTGGTGAGGGTAGACGTATCTTTTTGATGTCGCCATTGCATCACCACTATCAAAAGAAGGGTTATCACGAAGCGAAAATAGTAACACGTTTTGTAATCGTGGGGGTTATTTTGGCGATTTTGACAATCGTAACATTGAAAGTTAGATAATATGGGAAGTATAGCAAATACATATTATCCACAGTCAGGGCGTTTGGTGATCCTAGGTGCAGGCGAAAGTGGAGTTGGATCGGCTATCTTGGGTAAGGATAAAGGGTTTGATGTCTTTGTGTCGGATATGGGAGTGATTTCAGATTCGTATAAAGCAAATTTGGTGGGTGAGGGAATCGCATTTGAATCTGGTCAACATACAGAAGATTTGATATTGAATGCGGATATCGTTGTAAAAAGTCCTGGTATCCCCGAAAAGGCTCCTTTGATTAAAAGGCTTCGTTCTTTGAATATCCCTGTAATCTCTGAAATTGAGTTTGCAGCGCAATATACAGATGCAAAATTAATTTGTATCACGGGGTCAAATGGTAAATCAACCACGACCATGTTAACATATTATATGTTACAAAAGGCGGGTTTGAATATTGGTTTGGCAGGGAATATTGGTAAAAGCTTTGCTTTGCAAGTTGCTCGTGAAACATTTGATTCCTATGTGTTAGAAATTTCCAGCTTTATGTTGGATGACATGTATCATTTCCGCGCTGATATAGCAGTGATATTGAATATTACACCCGATCATTTAGATCGATATGAATATAAGATGGAGAATTATGTGAATTCTAAATTCCGAATGATTCAAAATCAACGTCCAGAAGACTATTTTATCTACTGTTTGGATGATGAAGAAACGGTCAAAGCTTTGTCAAGGTTTGATATTAAGGCATTGCAATTGCCGATGACGCAAGAGCAGATCGTGAGTGTAGGGGCGCATTTGGACGAGAATAAAAATTTGAAAATTAACTTACCTAATAGAGACGAGTTCGAGATGAATATTGAAGAGTTATCATTACAAGGAAAGCACAATGTCTATAATAATATGGCATCTGGCTTAATTGCTAAAGTGCAGGAGTTACGCAATCAAAGCATGAAGGAAAGTATGGGTTCATATGTGAATATTTCCCATCGTTTGGAACATGTAGCATTGATAGGAGGGGTGAATTATATTAACGATTCAAAAGCTACGAATGTGAATTCAGTGTGGTATGCCTTAGAGAGCTTTTCGACGAACATTGTTCTATTATTGGGTGGTGTTGATAAAGGCAATGACTATGATATGCTTCGTGATTTAGTAAAGCAAAAAGTGAAAGCTATAGTTTGTATTGGTAAAGATACGTCACGTATTCACGATGCTTTTGAAGATGAAGTAGACGTAATTGTAAACAGTTCATCAATTGAGGATGCCGTGAACATCGCTTCTCACATTGCCGAAAAAGGTGACACCGTGTTATTGTCTCCTGCATGTGCAAGTTTTGACTGGTTCAAAAATTACGAAGAAAGAGGTGACAAATTCAAAGAGGCTGTAATGGCGTTGTAATTCTAGTTTATGGAACAAATTTTTTCAAAACTAAAAGGTGATAAATGGATTTGGATTATCGTGATAATTTTATCAGGATGGTCTTTGCTTGCTGTTTATAGCTCTGTAGGTACTTTGGCTTATAAAGAAGGTAAAGGTACAGAGATGTATTTGATTAAGCATTTTGCCATTATTGCTATCGGTTTAGTTTTGATGTATTTGTCTCACAAGTTAGATTATAGATGGTACGCTGGTATTTCTAAAATATTAATGGCGATTACGATTCCGTTGTTGTTGTATACGTTAATATTTGGTAGTTCGGTCAATGAGGCATCTCGTTGGGTGACTATTCCTGTTATCAATCAGACTTTTCAAACTTCTGATTTAGCTAAGTTGGCATTGATTACATTCCTTGCTAGAATGCTATCTCGTAAAGCGTACGAGATAAAAGATTTGAAGAAGTCTTTTATCCCAATCATGGGCACCGTTTGTGCTGTCTTTGTATTAATTGCTTGGGCAAATTTATCAACGGCATTGATGTTATTTGGTACCAGTGTTTTGTTGTTGTTGATTGGTAGAGTGAGTGCAAAACAAATAGGTCTTGTCTGTCTAGGTGGCGGTGTTTTGTTGACAATGGTTATCTTATTAGGTCCGCGTCGTGCTACATATTTAAGTCGTATTGAGGGATTCTTTAAAACAGAGCAAACAAACAATGGCGTAAGTGTTCCTTTTCAAGAGGATAAAAATTTTCAAGCTAATAATGCAAAAATTGCGATAGCTACAGGAGGATTATTTGGAAAAGGACCTGGTAATAGTATTCAACGTAATGTGTTACCACACCCATATTCCGATTTCATATTCGCGATTATTATTGAGGAGTATGGTACGATTGGAGGAGTGATTTTGTTGATGTTGTATCTATCATTAATGTACAGGGTTATACGTATTGTTACATTAAGTCCACGAGCATTTGGTGCTTTTTTGGCGGCTGGGCTTGGGTTTAGCTTGACCATTCAGGCTTTGGCTAATATGGCAGTTGCGGTGGGGTTAGGTCCAGTAACAGGTGTGCCATTACCATTGGTAAGTATGGGAGGGACATCTATCTTATTTACAAGTATTGCATTAGGAATTATTCTTTCGGTAAGCAGAAGTATCGAAGAATTGAAAAATAAAGAGGAATTACAAGAAGGAACAATAGCAGAGCCGAAATCATCTAGAAAAGTGGTGGTAGGTACTGTTTAATTATAAAAGTAGATGGCGCATAAAGTAATCATAAGCGGAGGAGGAACTGGGGGGCATATTTTCCCAGCTATTGCGATAGCGAATGCTTTGCGTCGTATTGAACCGAATATTGAGATTTTGTTTGTAGGAGCGAATGGGAAGATGGAGATGGAAAAGGTTCCTGCAGCCGGATATACGATAGTTGGGTTGGATATTCAAGGATTTAATCGTTCGTCATTATTAAAGAATATATCCTTGCCTTTTAAAATGATAAAAAGTTTGTTGAAAGCAAGACGAATTATAAAAGATTTTGGCGCAGATGTGGCTGTAGGAGTTGGTGGGTATGCCTCTGGACCATTGTTAATGATGGCTAACATAATTGGTTTACCAACATTGATACAAGAACAAAATTCTTTTGCAGGAAAAACCAATAAAAGTTTGGGTGCTAAGGCAAAGAAAATCTGTGTTGCTTACGAAGGAATGGAACAGTTTTTTCCAGCAGACAAAGTATTGTTAACAGGAAACCCTATTCGTAGAACATCGATAGATATCGAAGGTAAAAAGGGGGACGCATTGGTTTCTTTCGGGCTAGAGGCTGGTAAGAAAACGATTTTGGTGACAGGAGGAAGTCTTGGTGCTGGTACATTGAATGACTGTGTCAAGCAATCATTTGAAAAATTCAAAGGTGCAGATGTACAGGTCATCTGGCAGTGCGGAAGTTATTATCACGAAAAGTTGAACAAGGAAATTCAAGATTTGCCTTTTAATGTAAAAATGATGCCTTTTCTTCAACGTATGGATTATGCTTATGCAGCTGCAGATTTAATTATTGCAAGAGCTGGTGCGGGTACTATTTCGGAATTGTGTGTCGTAGGAAAGCCTGTAATTCTTGTTCCGTCACCTAATGTAGCAGAAGATCATCAAACTAAAAATGCAATGGCATTAGTAAATAAGGATGCTGCATTGATGGTTAAAGATATAGAAGCTAGAGGCAAATTGGTAGATGAGGCTTTAGTATTTTTGAATAATGGAGATAAAATGAATGATTTAGGCAGTAATATTAAAAAGTTAGCCTTATTGGATGCTGATGATGTAATTGCTAAAGAAGTTCTAAAATTAATAAAATAACAAACATGATAAGTATTGATCAAATAAAGCAAGTTTATCTTATCGGTATCGGTGGTATTGGGATGAGTGGTTTGGCGCGTTACTTTCAGCATTTGGGTTGTAAAGTGTCTGGGTATGATCGTACAGAGACAGATTTGACAAGTACGTTGGTGGAAGAGGGTATTGCTATTGTTTATCATGATGATGTGAATTTGATTCCATCAGAATTTAATCAACCTTCGGAGGAGAGTTTGGTGATATTCACGCCAGCCGTTCCGAAAGACTTGAAAATTAAAAATTATTTTATTGACAAAGGATTTGATATTTATAAACGTTCTCAAGTATTAGGAATGATTAGTGCTAGTCGCTTTACAATTGGTGTAGCAGGTACACATGGTAAGACGACGACTTCAACAATGATTGCACATATTCTTAAAGATTCAGGCTATGATTGCTCTGCATTTTTAGGTGGAATTAGTTCGAATTATAATACTAATGTATTGTATGGGGATAATGATGTTGTCGTGGTAGAAGCTGATGAATATGATCGCTCATTTTTGACCCTACATCCGAATATCGCTGTTATTACTTCAGCTGATGCGGATCACTTGGATATTTATGGTGATGAATCACATTTGATTGATTCTTTTAAAATGTACTTGGATAGAGTGGTAGATGGCGGTCACCGAATTGTGAAAAAAGGGTTGCCATTTTCCGGTGATATTTCCTATTCAGGTAGTGAGCAGGCAGATGCACATGCAGAGAATGTTCAAGTAATTGATGGAGAGTTCCATTTTGATTATGTAAATGAGGATTTGCGTATCGCAAATATCAAATTAGGAATTGCGGGGCTGCATAATATTGAAAATGCAGTTGCAGCTATCACTGTTGCGCTTTTGTTAGGTATTGACCAAGATAAGATTGTTGTTGCATTAGCGAATTTTAGTGGTGCAAAAAGACGTTTTGAATTTATAGTACGCAGCGAAAATGCAGTTTATATTGATGATTATGCGCATCATCCAGAGGAATTGAGAGCATTTTTATCGTCAATGCGTAAATTATATCCAACTAAAAAACTGACTGTTGTTTTTCAACCACACCTGTTTTCACGCACACGTGATTTTGTGGATGGTTTTGCGGAAGTTTTGGGAATGGCAGACGAGTTATTATTGATGGAAATCTATCCAGCACGAGAGTTACCGATTGAAGGTGTGACATCTTCTTGGTTATTGGAAAAAATTGATTTAGAAAATAAAAGAGTAGTGTCTCCACAGGATGTGTTGGAATATGTGAAAAATGAGAAACCAGAATTGGTGGTAACTGTAGGGGCAGGAGATATTGATAGATTGGTGAAACCTTTAAAAGGAATTTTACAACAATAACGATGAAAAATATCAGATGGGGACTTGTATTTTATTCCTTCCTTGGCATCGCTGCTTTGGTAGGGTTGACGGTACTCATGGGGTTGATAAATCGTAAAGACGGTTCTCAGGTTTGTAAATCTTTGAAGGTTAATGTGGAAGGTAAAGAAACTTTTATAGACCAACAGGATATTTCAAAAATGGTGAATAATCAATTTGGAACAATTGTAGGAAAGCAATTACAGCAAATAAAATATCAAGAGATTGAAGAGGCTATTAAAAAGCTTCCATACGTGTCAAGTGCGGTGATTCACACAGATATGGATGGTACTGTTACTGTAAGTGTGAAACAGCGTGAAGTTATTCTTCGTGTGATTAATAGTGACGGTCGTGAGTTTTATGTGGATACAAAGGGACACAAGATACCGGTGACATTAAAGTATGTTCCACATGTTTTGGTAGCTAATGGCAAAATTAGAGAAAGCTATACGAAGGCATTGGAGCCGATTGAAACAGAAACGGTAAAAGATTTAGTAAAAATTGTTAATCATGTGACAGGCAATGATCTGTGGGAGAATCAGATTGTTCAAATCTATGTTAACGATCAAAATGATATAGAGTTAATTCCGCGTGTAGGGAAAGAGTTATTGGTGATAGGTTCTGCGGATTCGTTGGATTACAAACTCAAAAGATTGGAAATGTATTATAAAAATATATTGCCAAAAGTAGGAACAGAAGCGTACGCTAAGGTAAATGTGAAATACGGCGGACAAATTATTTGTGAACGAAGAGAGGGGTGGTATATGGATAGTTTGCAAATGAAAATAAACATGAAAAATTAAAAATACAGCATATGAAACCAAGAATTACAGACAATGAAAAAGAAAATCCGATTATCGTTGGTTTAGATATCGGTACGACAAAGATTTGTGTTACTGTAGGACGACGCAGTGGTACAAACAAAATTGAATTATTAGGTGTGGGTAAGGCAGAATCTGCCGGTGTGAATCGTGGTGTGGTAGCTAATATTCAAAAGACTGTATTTAGTATCCGTGAGGCCGTTTCTTTAGCAGAAGGACAGTCAAATGTAGATATTAAAGTAGTCAATGTAGGTATTGCTGGTCAACATATTAAGAGTATTCAACATCGTGGCATCTTGACTAAGAGTGATGATGATGAAATCAATCGTCATGACGTCGAAAGATTAATCTCTGATATGTATAAATTGGTTTTGCCTCCAGGGGAAGAAATTATTCATGTGTTGCCACAAGAGTTTACGATTGACAATGAGCCTGGTATCAAAGAACCAATTGGTATGGCTGGTCGTCGTATGGAAGCAAATTTCCATATCATTTCAGGTCGTGTAACTGATATTAAAAACATCAAGAAATGTGTAGATAATTCTGATTTGGAAGTATCTTCATTAGTACTTGAGCCATTAGCGTCATCCGAAGCTGTATTGGATGAAGAAGAAAAAATGGCTGGTGTAGTTCTTGTTGATATTGGTGGTGGTACTACTGACGTGGCTATTTTCCATGAAGGTATTATCCGTCATACTGCTGTAATTCCATTGGGAGGTAATATTGTAACAGAAGATATTCGTCAAGGTTGTGCTGTCCTTCGAAATCAAGCTGAGCAATTAAAAGTAAGATATGGATCGGCTTTAGCTGATGAAAATAAAGATAACGAAGTAATCTGTGTTCCTGGTATTCGTGGTCGTGACTCTAAAGAGATTTCTGTTAAAAATCTTGCATACATTATTCAAGCAAGAATGGAAGAGATTATCGAGCACGTATATTACGAGATTAAGTCTTCTGGTTATGAAGATAAATTGATTGCTGGTATTGTAATTACAGGTGGTGGGGCGCAATTGAAACATTTAGTTCAATTGGTCGAGTATATCACGGGTATTGATTGTCGTATTGGTTATCCAAATGAATATTTGGCTAAGACGGATATGTTAAATAAACAAACATTGGAGGAGATGAAAAGTCCGATGTATGCGACAAGTATTGGTTTATTGATAAAAGGTATTCAGACTGTCGAAGACGAGCAAGATATGGCTTTTGAGGAGCGAGAGCTGAAAAAACCTCGTAAAGGTCAGGTTGAACAAATCACGAAAGAGCAAAGTAAAAAGGAGAGTTGGTTTACTAAAATTATCTCAGAATTTATCAAGGATAATCAAGAAATTGATGACGAAACTTTTATAGGAAAAAAATAATTTTTCCACAACAAAGGTAGTTTTCCACAATTTCACAAATGTGGAAAACTCTTGTTAAGATTTTGGTATTATTACATTCGAATTGTTGAGTTTGGGTTAAATCGGTTAAGCTTTGCAGTTCTTTTTTAAATAGGATATTATTATGTCGATACAATTTGAAATGTTAAAGGAGCAATCATCTATAATCAAGGTTATAGGTGTTGGTGGCGGCGGCGGTAATGCTGTTAACCACATGTACAAGCAAGGGATTAGTGGAGTAGATTTTATAGTGTGTAATACTGATGCTCAAGCATTGGAATTAAGCCCTATTCCTAACAAAGTACAATTGGGCACTAGTCTTACTGAAGGTATGGGTGCTGGTGCTGATCCTGATGTAGGTGAAAACTCTGCTATCGAAAGTATTGATGATATCAAAAGAATGTTAGGTAATAATACCAAGATGCTTTTTATCACAGCTGGTATGGGCGGTGGTACGGGTACTGGTGCAAGTCCTGTGTTAGCTAAGGCAGCTAAGGAGATGGGTATCTTGACTGTGGCTATAATTACTACACCATTCACATTCGAAGGTAAAAAACGTCGTTCTCAAGCAGAAGACGGTCTGAATGAGCTCCGTAAATATGTAGATTCATATCTTGTGATTTCTAACGATAGATTGCGTGAGATCTTTGGTAATTTAACAATGACAGCTGCTTTTTCGAAGGCAGATGATATATTGACTACTGCAGCAAAAGGTATAGCTGAAATTATCACCATTCCAGGTTATGTAAACGTCGATTTCAAAGATGTTCGTACTGTAATGAATGATAGTGGTGTAGCGATTATGGGTAATCATGTCGCTTCTGGAGAAAACAGAGCCATTGAAGCTGTAACAGGAGCATTAGCTTCTCCATTGTTAAAAGATAACGAAATTGAAGGTGCTCGCTATATCTTATTAAATATTACATCTGGTCGCAAAGAGGTGACTATGGACGAGGTGGCTATTGTGACAGATTATATCCAAGAAAAAGCTGGTCTTACTGCTGATTTAATTTGGGGTAACTGTATCGACGAAAACTTAGAAGATGATTTGTCTGTAACTATCATCGCTACGGGTTTTCAAACAGCCGAAGAGCGTCAAAAGGAGAGAGAAAACGAGAAGGTGGCTTTGCCATTAACTCCAGATACAGTGCATGAGTTTATTAAGCCCGTATCGCAAAATCAATTTGTAGCAAATCCAACGACTACAACGACAGCTTATGTTACACCTGTTGAAACAGTTGTAAATGTAGCTCAACCTGTGTCAACGCCACAAGCCGATCTTTTTAATCCAGTGAAACCTACTAGTAATGTTGCGAGTGTATCTGTGCAACAGGATTCAAATGTTGTTAGACATACTTTGGATGTACAAGAGGATTTTGCAGCAGAAGAGCATATTGAAGATAACGGAGGGTTTGAGTTAAAAACATCTCCATCAGTTTTTGAATTCAAATTGCCTACTGTATTTGATATGTATGAGGAGAAAATTGACGAAGAGGTAGAGCAAGAAGTAAATAATATCGTTGAAACTAATTACGCTGCTAATGTTTCGAATTCTACTGTAAAAGTAGAAGAAGAGGTTAATTTTGAAGATCAATTATTGAAGACGAAAGAACGTATTTTACGTCTTAAGGAATTGAGTATGAAATTAAAGTCTTCTAATGGTTTACAAGAGTTAGAAAACGAGCCAGCGTATAAAAGAAAACAAAAGTCATTGGATGACGTTCCACATTCTTCAGATTCTCAAGTTTCACGTTTTACGTTGTCATTTGATGATGGTGTGACCGAAATTCGTTCTAATAATTCATTTTTACATGATAATGTGGATTAGTATATTCCACATTCGATATACATAGAAAAGGCTCAACATTGTTGAGCCTTTTCTATGTATATCGTGAATTAATCAAATTATGTGTTTTGAGCGTGCAATTTAAATAGTTCGATTAACTCAGGGATATTTGTTACACCTAATTTTTCGAATATTCTACTCTTGTACGTGCTGACAGTAGATGAGCTTAGATCTAATAAATTAGATACTTCTAATATACCGTGTCCCTCAATTAAATGTTTTGCAACATCCATTTCACGATTTGATAGTTTATTGAGAGGATTCACTTTGTCAATGCTTGATTTGGTACTTGTGAGCTTCTGTATGTACAAATCTCTTACCGCTGGTGACATATACTTACCACGCTCTTGAATACTGCTGATGGCGTTGTTTAGTTCTTCCATTGCCGTATTCTTATTCAAGTACCCAGCTGCGCCCGCTTCAATATAGCGTAAGGCATAAATATTTTCATCGTAAGATGAGAAAACTAAAATTTTTAGATCAGATTGTAAATCAAGTATTTCTTTAATTACGTTTATATTATTTCCGCCAGGCATATTGATGTCTAACAGTAATAAATCAAAACGCTTGAAATTTAAGTGTGAATATACTTCTTTTATTGTAGACGCATGTGTTATTTGCGCTTCTTTAAAAGACTCATTTATGGCTACAGCGGTACCAAATCGTACAATACTGTGGTCGTCCGCGATTAATATATTATTCATGGTGATCATGTGTTTTTTTTCTTTCAGATAATTAATATATATAATTTTTTTATTATTTTAAAATAATTATCGTACAATAAAGATAGTTAAATAATTTCAATATTATCGTGATTATAATTGAGTTACGAATATTAGAACTTTATATTTATTTTTGTTTCACTAAAGAGAAAATATTATGGGATTTATTAAAGAATTTAAGGATTTTGCAATGCGCGGCAATGTTATTGATTTAGCTGTCGGTGTAGTTATTGGTGGTGCATTTGGTAAAATTGTAACATCATTGGTTGATGATTTAATTATGCCTATAATAGGTGTCGCTACCGGAGGGATAGATTTCTCAAAGAAAGTTGTCGTTTTGAAGGATGCAATTTTGAATGCTGATGGCTCTGTGTTAACACCTGCTGTCACATTGAATTATGGGAATTTCATCAATGTAATCATTCAATTCTTAATTATTGCTTTCTGTATTTTTTTGGCAATTAAGGCTTTGAATTCTTTAAAGAAAAAGGAGGAGGCTGTAGAAGAAGCGCCAGCTGGTCCTTCAAATGAAGAGGTGTTGCTTGCTGAGATTAGAGATTTGTTAAAAAACAAATAACTAACCAAAAGATTGGCGTTAAAAAAGTTCGCAATATATATGCGAACTTTTTTATTTGATATTCTTGTATATGTTGAAATTATACAGTACTTTTGCATTCCTCTTAAGGGGTAATATTGGTTAATAGACAGAAAAATAATAAAGATAATAGAGCGTCATGAAAAGAACATTTCAGCCTTCGCAAAGAAAAAGAAGAAATAAGCACGGTTTTAGAGAGCGTATGAGTACAGCTAATGGTAGAAGAGTATTAGCATCTCGTAGAGCAAAAGGTAGAAAACGTCTAACAGTTTCTGACGAATACCGTCACAAAGGCTAATTCTTTTTTTTAGCGCCGGTGACTTACTGTGGCTATTCCGGTCAATTTAGTCATCCCATGAAAAAAACATTTACAAAGGAAGAACGACTGTGTAGTAAGAGAAAAATTGATTCTCTTTTTTATAGTGGTTCTTCCTTTATCGTTTATCCTTTTCGAGTGGTCTATTTATTAGATAAAACTCCAGAAGGTCCTTCTCCAGTACAGGTTATTATATCTGTATCTAAACGTAGATTTCGTAGAGCACATGATCGTAATCGTATTAAGAGATTGATGCGTGAAGTGTATCGTTTGCAAAAAAATGAATTGTTATATGAAGAAGTTGCTAAACTCTCTTTAAATTTGAGTGTAGCAATTCAATATGTTGGAAAGGAAGAGTTAGATTTCGAATTGTTGTATGGGAAAATGAGTAAAACATTAAAGCAATTGGCAAATGCAATTTCTTCATAACATTTGGAAATTTATCTTGTGGTTGTTGCAACAGCTCTTTTTGCTAGTTATAAAGGTATATCAGCTTTTTATATCCCCTTTATTAGGCGCGAACTGTCGATACACACCTACTTGTTCACAATATGGGAAAGAAGCAATAACAAAGTATGGGCCTTTTAGAGGTGGCTGGTTGACAATAAAACGAATCGCTAGCTGTAATCCTTGGGGAGGACATGGTCACGACCCTGTTCCTTAATTTAGGTAGAAGATGAGTACATATATATTACAAATTGATACAGCAACGGAGGTGTGCTCTGTTTCTTTAAGTTTGAATGGTGAGCTAGTTAATAAAATTGATGCATCTGAGCCCAATTTACATGCGTCTAAATTGACTGTTTTCATTGATGATTTATTGCAAGAATCTAAACTATCGTATCAAGATTTGTCGGCGGTAGTTGTGAGTAAGGGGCCGGGTTCTTACACAGGACTTCGAATCGGAGTTTCTACGGCAAAAGGGTTGTGTTATGCATTAGATATCCCATTGTTGGCTGTAAACACATTGGAAAGCATGTATGCAGGTTACAAAGTGCAACATGACAAGAATGAGATCCTTTATGTACCTATGCTTGATGCTAGACGTATGGAGGTATATCAAATAATTTTTGATTGTGATGGTGCTGTTTTACAAGAGACTGAGGCTGCAATCATTGATGCTGATACTTTTGTTCAATATGCAGATAAGAAGCTATGTCTTTTCGGGACTGGTGCCACAAAGCTAAAAGAGGTGTTTAGTGGGGTTGATAATATAACAATTGACGAAAATTATAAGCATTCTTCAACTTATCTTTCAAAGAAAGCATACGAAAAATTCACGCAGCAAGATTTTGAAGATTTAATTTATTTTGAACCTTATTATCTAAAAGAATTTATAGCAATGTTACCTAAAGCAATTAAGTTATAACCATTTCTTACGCTTGAACCATAAGTAGATAATTAAGCTTATGGCTAACATGGCGCATATTACGATAGGGTAACCATATTTCCAATGTAGCTCTGGCATCATATCGAAATTCATTCCATATACACCAACAATAAATGTAAGGGGCATGAAGAATACAGATATTATCGTTAGTATTCGCATGATTTCATTCGTATGATTTGATTCGATGTTGAAGTATATACTGAGTAATTGAGTCGTGTTCTCCGATATATTGCGATACAATGTTGTAGTCCTTGAAAAGATATCTCTTAGATCTTGTGTGTAGATGTTTCTATATTCTGGTAAATGAAAATAATCAACTATATCTTTGTATAGCACCAGTATGGAACGTATCACGTCTATTTGACGTTTAATGTAATATAACTTTTTGAGAAATGGTTTCCTTTTCTGATGAAGAAAAACTATTTCCTCGTATTCATCTAGTTTTTCTGCCATTTGTCCCAATACTAAATTTTCAAATGATTTTAAAGCATCGGATACAAGCGCATTTACCAATGATTTGCTTGATGATAATATTCTGTGTTTCGAATCAAGTTTTTTAATGTTTTCTAAAAAATCTATTTGGTTGCGATGTGTTGTGATGACAAAGTTTTGTCCATAAAATATCGAAATTCTATCTGTAATATCGGTTAATGTATCAGAATCCTCTTCTAATTTTGAAGGTGTAGATCGAATAATCAAAAAGTGATAATTGTCAAATTCTTCTATTTTAGGCAAGTGACCTATTTCTAGACAATCCCTAATCGATTCATCACGTAAATTGTATTTTTCTTTTAATTCCTTGAAGTCCTCCTTGCTTGGATTAATGATGTCAATCCATTCGAAAGGATGTGTGGATGATGATAAAATATGGACTATCATAATTTTCGTTTGTAAACTAAATTTAAAAAGAAAAGGGATTTAATCGTAAGATTAAATCCCTTTTCTTTTATTTTGTAGAAATATTTATTTCTTTTCAGTGCCTTTTTTGGCTTTGTATTCTTTGTTTAATGCCTCTACAACTTCTTTCGTGATGTCTAATTTTGCATCAGCATAAATTACAGCTGGATTAGTTTTAGAGTATGTTAAAACATATTGGTAACCTTTTTCCTGAGCGTGTTTCGTTAAGTAATCTGTAATTGAGTTGTATACAGATGTCATTTCGTTTTGCTCATCTTGTGCTAATGAAGCAGAAGCATTTTGGTTTAATTGAGCTAATTCTTGTTGTTTTCTAGCTAATCTTTCTTCAGTAGCTTGACGTTCTGAAGCACTCATAGTAGCTGCTTTTTGTTCAGCCTCCGCCAATTCTCTTTGAAAAGCTTGACCCTTAGATTGTAAGTTTTCTTGTGCTTTTTTTGCTGTACCTTCTAATTTTGCTTGTGCATCTTTGAAAAACTCATATTGAGCAGATAATGTATCCGCATTTACATATACAATCTTGTCGGCAGTTTTAGTATTTGAGCTATTTGAATTAGATGTACTGTCACTCTTGTTTGAAGCCGTGTTAGATGCATTTTGACCACAAGAAGCAGCCCCTGCTACAATAACAATACCTAATGTAATTTTCGATAAGTTTGATAAAAATCTATTCATTTGTTGTCTCTTTTCAGTTTAAGGAACAAACCTACTATAAAAAAATCAAAATTCCATTTTTTGTTGTTTTTTTCCATATAAATGCCTTCGAATTACGGTTTTTAGGAGTCAATAAAGTTGTTTAAGTCCTTAATTTTTATTAACTTTGAATGTTAAATTAATCAGATTTTTTTTAATTCATGAGCGAAGAAAAAAACAATCCTACATCGTATTCGGCGGATAATATTCAGGTTTTAGAAGGTTTAGAAGCTGTACGTAAAAGACCTTCCATGTATATTGGTGATACAGGGCCAAAAGGTTTACATCACTTGGTGTATGAAGTCGTTGATAACTCTATTGACGAGGCTGTTGCGGGCTACTGTGATAATATACTTGTAACTATTCTTGAGGACAACTCAATTAGTGTTGAAGATAATGGTCGTGGTATTCCAACAGGAATCAACAAAAAAGAGAATAAATCAGCTTTGGAGTTGGTTATGACGATTCTTCACGCTGGTGGTAAATTCGATAAGGATACATATAAAGTTTCGGGTGGTTTACACGGAGTGGGTGTTTCTTGTGTGAATGCATTATCAACACATCTGAAGGCGGAAGTACATCGTGAAGGTAAAATCTTCAATCAGGAGTACGAGCGTGGAAAACCAATGTATGAGGTGAAAGAAGTTGGTGTATCCGATAAAAATGGTACAACAGTTACGTTTTCTCCGGATCCAGAGATTTTTACACAGACTACTATTTATAACTACGATACATTAGCTAATCGTCTTCGTGAGCTTTCTTTTTTAAATAAGGGTATTACACTTACTTTAATTGATAAACGTGAGCAAAATGATGATGGTACTGATCGTAAAGATGTATTTCTTTCGGAAGGTGGCTTGCAGGAGTTTGTTAAATTCTTGGATGGTAATCGTTCTGCCTTGATTCCTGAACCAATCTATTTGGAAGGTATCAAACAGGGTATACCAGTGGAGCTTTCCTTTCAGTACAATGATACTTATTCTGAAAACGTACACTCGTACGTAAACAATATTAATACTATTGAAGGTGGTACACACGTAGCAGGTTTCCGTAGGGGTTTGACACGTATTTTGAAAAAATATGCGGATGACTCTGGATTGTTAAAAAATTCAAAAGTAGAAGTAACAGGGGATGATTTTCGTGAAGGGCTTACAGCTGTAATTTCGGTGAAAGTTGCAGAACCTCAATTTGAGGGGCAGACTAAAACCAAATTGGGTAATACTGAGGTAATGGGAGCTGTTGACGTAGCGGTAGGTGAGATTTTAGGTAAGTATTTAGAAGAGAATCCTAGAGAAGCAAAGACAATTGTTCAAAAAGTAATCATTGCGGCACAAGCACGTGCTGCTGCACGTAAGGCACGCGAGTTAGTGCAACGTAAAACAGTAATGAGTGGCTCTGGTTTGCCGGGTAAGCTGGCTGACTGTTCAAGTAATGATCCAGCATTATGTGAGATTTTCTTTGTCGAGGGAGATTCAGCAGGTGGTACGGCCAAACAAGGACGTGATCGTAATTATCAAGCAATCATGCCACTGCGTGGTAAAATATTGAACGTAGAGAAAGCTATGGAGCATAAGATCTACGAGAATGAAGAGATCAAGAATATGTTTACTGCATTGGGTGTAACTGTAGGTACAGCAGAAGATCCAAAGGCATTGAATATTGCAAAACTTCGTTATCACAAGATTGTTATCATGACGGATGCGGATGTCGATGGTAGTCACATTGCGACGTTGATATTGACATTCTACTTTAGATATATGCGTGAGTTGATTGAGAAAGGCTATATATATATTGCTACACCTCCGCTTTACTTGGTAAAGAAAGGTAAAGATCATGAGTATGCTTGGACTGAAGATCAACGATTGGCTGCTATTCAACGTCTGAAAGGTTCTGGTAAGGATGATTCAGTGAATGTTCAGCGCTATAAAGGTCTTGGAGAGATGAACGCAGAACAATTGTGGGAAACAACAATGAATCCTGAACACCGTACATTAAGACAGGTTACTATTGATAACGCTGCAGAATGTGATAGAGTATTCTCTATGTTGATGGGTGATGAAGTAGCCCCTCGTCGTGAATTTATTGAGAAAAATGCGAAATACGCTAAAATTGATGTTTAATCATCAATAGTGCTATATATCAGAAAAGACCGATCATTGATCGGTCTTTTTTATTTGGTTTTAATTTCTGTTAAATTAATTTTATTACTTTAAAATGATTTTATTTGCTACATTTATTATAACCAAGTCCTAGGTTATGAATGTACGAATATTATTATCTGTTCTTCTTTTTTACATACCTGTACAGGCTCAAACATATTTTCCTTCAATATTTCAAGGTATGGGAAATACAGGATTAGCTTCAGAATCTGTATATAGTATTTCAACAAATGGAGCTGGTATAGCTACTCTTCAGCGTCCTACAGCTGCTTTAGCTTATCAGCCGCATTTCATGACAAAAGATTTACGTACCCTAGCCGCATATTGTGGAATTCCCCTTAAAAATATTGGCTCTTTTGGATTGGGGGTTCGCAATTATGGCATAGCACAAGTTTCATCTTTTCTTACAGGCAATTTTACTTATAGTCGGAATTTTGGAAATATATTTTCAACTTCCTTAACTGCCAATTATCACCATTATAATGTTAAAAATTATATTGCAGATAATGCTTTCTCGCTTGATTTAGGAGCATTGGTGAAATTTGGTGAGCAAGTGAATGTGGGTTTTTATTTCGAAATGCTACATTATCTAAATTTAAAGATGATACAGGACAATATCTACCTACTGAATTGGCAGCAGGATTTTTATATAAAATGTCAAAGGAATTGGCTGTGGCGGGGGATGTTTATTACGAATTTGAGGAGGGAATCAATGCACGTGGAGGGGTTAGCTATTCAATTGCAGATATTGTTATTTTACGTGGAGGATTGGCCGCTAAGCCAATTCAGTATTTTGGAGGGATTGGGTTGAGATGGGAGTCATTTCAATTCGATGTTTCCTCTGCTTTTCATCAACGATTAGGTTCTTCACCTCAAGTGGCTTTGTCCTATGCATTTTAGGCTTTTCATATTGTCTTTAATAATCACAATATGTGCTAGCAATTGTTTTGCTCAACTGCAAGAAACAACTATTGAAGAATCATTACTCGAACAAATCAGTGAAGAGTTGGGTGAAAATGTAGATGTAAGTGATGTTTTGGAACGTCTACAATATGTATTAAGGCATCCATATGATTTAAATAAGGTAACAGAAGAGGAATTAGCTGGTCTTGTCTTTCTTTCTCCACAGCAAATCTCTAACCTAATCGCACACCGTGAGGAGTCGGGTGATTTTATCAATATACTAGAACTGCAAGGAATTGTTGGGATGGATATGAAAACTATTAATCTATTACGTTCTTTTGTTAAGGTTGGTGAGGTATCATCCTTTAAGGATCTGTCTTGGAAGTCTATTCGTCAAGATGATGAACATTCTTTGTTATTACGATATGGTCGTACGTTGGAGAATCAACAAGGCTATGATATCAATGATACTGAACGTTCTCAATATTTGGGTGATAAAAATGCTTATTCACTTCGATATAGATGGAATTATCAACAAAAACTTAAAATTGGTATTAATGCAGAGAAGGATGCTGGTGAGCCATTTTTTAAATTAAAACAAAATGCTGGTTTTGATTTTTATTCTGGTTATTTAGAAGTGAATGATATTAGCAAGGTGATTCAAAAGATTGTAATAGGCGATTATTCATTGCAGATTGGACAGGGGGTAATACTGTGGAATGGTTTAAGTTTTGGTAAGGGCGCATGGATAGGGGCTGTGGCTCGGCAAGGGATAGGTTTAAGATCATATTCGTCTATGAACGAAAATAATTTTCAACGTGGAATCTCTGCTCGACTGAAGTTTAAAAATATAGAATGGACTCCTTTTGTCGCGTATAACCAATTGAGCGGCAATGTAGAAGAAACTGACTCTTTGAAACTGATAAGAACAATAAATATATCTGGATTACATCGTACGCCTACAGAACAATCTTATCGCAATACAATCGGACAGCTGGTCGCTGGTTCAGCTATAAAATATAATTATAATCGATTGAAATTGGGTTTCACAGCATTGTATACAGGATTTAGGGGCAAAAAAATCAAATCAGATGATATCCGAAATCAGTATGATTTTGAGGGGAGCAACCTCATGCAATTGGGAGTAGACTATAACTATAATTTCCGAAACTTTTATTTTTTCGGTGAAACTGCTCATAATATTGGTTCTGGTTTTGCAACGGTTAATGGTTTAATAGCAAGTTTACATACAAAAGTTTCGGTATTTGCGAATTATCGGAACTTTCAACGTAACTATCATGGCTTCTATGCACAAACTCTTAGTGAAGGTACAGGGGTAGCTAATGAAAAAGGTTTATATGCAGGTCTTGTTTATCATGTGACTCGCAAATTTGAATGGGTTAATTATGTGGATGTTTTCAAATTTCCATGGTTACGTTTTCGTGAAGATGGACCGAGTGATGGTGTCGATTTTCTTTCTCAAGCGACCTATTCTTGGTATAAGCGGGGAAAATTTGTGTTGCGATATCGTTATCGAATAAAGCAAGAAAACCTGGCTTTGCCACAGGCAAATGAAAACATCTTAGCTGATGTAGTTCGTAATCAATTTCGTGTAGATTATGAATATAAGCTGAATGACACTTGGAATATTAAGTCTCGGGCTGAACTTTCCCTATTTGATAAAAAGAAAGAAAGTAGGAGTGAAGGCTATATGATTTTTCAAGATGTATATTGGAAGGGGCTGAAAAATAAATTGCAACTTAATTCTCGTGTCTCTTATTTTAATATAAAGGATTATGATTCTCGCATTTATGCTTATGAAAGTGATGTGCTTTATGGAGCTAGTTTTCCGATGTATTATGACCAAGGGATTCGTTCGTATGTGAATGTAAGGTGGAGATTGTCAAGGCATATTGACTTTTGGTTACGGTACTCGATTACATCGTACCTTGATAGAGAAAACATTGGTTCTGGATTGGATTTGATAAAAGGTAATAGGAGGTCTGATATTAAATTGCAGGTGCGATGGCAATGGTAAAGGACGATATATTGGATTTGACTAGTGGGAAAGTTCCTATGTTAAAGTCGCTGGTGCTTTATGTATGCGGAATACTTATCGCCTCAGTTTGTAATTCAAGTTTTTCTCCAATAGTTTCAATTGTATTTATCAGTGTATTCATGCTGATTTACATTTCAATTTCTTGTTTTACAAAAAATAACCAAAAAAAATTATTTACATTTTGCTTTAGTCTAATTGTTGTTTGTTATGGCTATTTCAAATATTCGAGTACTCAAGCAATACATATAAATAATTATTATGAGGAGTCTCTTGCGGTACAATACATCGGTATAATTGAAGATGAGCCAGTTGTTAAAGAAAAAACAATTCGATTTCCAGTTCGGATTTTTCAAGCTATAGATTCAACAAAAACTACGGAAGTGACAGGTGAAATCATGATGACTATTTTGCGTGGTTCTATACGTGAGGATGAGTACAATTATGGAGATAAGATTGTATTTTTAAACAAGATTAAATTAGTAAATCCACCATATAATCCGAAAGAATTTGATTATAGGAACTATTTGTTAAATAAAGGAATTGGTCAGCAATGTTTTTTGCAGTCCGAAGAATTAACCATTTTAGGTCATGATTTTGGGAATCCAATAATTACTTATTCTCTCAATATTCGGTCAAAACTAATAGAAAAGTTTAGAAGATATATTAGCGATGATGAAGCTTTTAATGTTGCGGTAGCTTTAATATTTGGTTATCGTTCCCAAATTGATCAAGAGACTATTTCGGCTTTTACCAACACTGGGACAATACATGTTTTAAGTGTTTCGGGCTTGCATGTGAGTCTAGTTTTTGCTTTACTCAATATGCTGTTGTTTTGGATGAATAGGTTTCGATTTGGCTCTTTAATCAAGTCGATTATCATCCTCATCGCGATTTGGGGGTATGTAATTCTGACGGGTATGAGTCCACCGATATTACGCGCAGGAATTATGATTTCTTTCTTTGTGAGTTCTATAATCATTAATAGAAAGCAAATCCCATTAAATACGCTGGCTGCTTCTGCGTTTTTTATATTATTATTCGCTCCTAGTTATCTCTTTGATGTTGGTTTTCAATTATCCTATTTAGCTATTTTGGGTATTATTCTGCTGTATCCAATTCTTGAAAAATATTATCTAAGTTCAAATAAATGGATGAACTATGTGTTGAAATATACATATGTGTCTATTTCTGCACAATTATTCACATTGCCATTGACATTATATTATTTTGGACAGTTTCCCAATTACTTTCTGTTAGCTAATTTATTTATCGTTATTCCAAGTACTTTGGTTATGTATGTGGGGATTGGTTTGGCGCTATCACCAATAAATTTTACAAATAATCTTTTTGGCAATGTCACAGAATGGTTGTTGAATTTTATGATGCAGGGGTTGAAATGGATGGAACATTTACCTTTAGCTGTTGTTAATGGGATTGATTGGCATTGGAGTCAGGTTGTGATTCTCTTAATAGCTATTTTGGCTTTAATCATAGCGCTGAATGTCAAATCAGCAAAGTCTTTCTAACTGTTTTTGACCTCGTTGTTAGTGCTGACAATGTTTAATAGTTTTCAATACATTCAGAAATCTTCGTATTCGGCTTTAAAATTTTATAATATCCGTTCGGAAGTCGCTATTTCGGCTGTAAAAAATAATAATGTGGTGTTATTTTCTACTTTAGATTCTTTACAGCATAATACTTTACAATATAGTGTTTTACCCGATTTGAGGCAATATGCTTCTGATACGAAGGTTCAATTTCAAGTCATAGCAAATGAAGAAAAGCGAAATAGAATAATCGAGCTAAATGGAACTAAAATAATGATTTTGGAGAGTAAAGTTAAGGAATTGCCAACTGCTGTTGATTTTATTTTGTGGCGCAAGAATAACTATTCTGATATTGGTTTGTTGCAAGAACTTAGTCCAAATGCAATTTTTATTATCGATGGTAGTAATAGCGATAAAACAATTGACCGAGTGCAAAGAGCTTTTCAAAGTAATCCAGAAAGACTTTATATTCTAAAAAATAATTTTGCTTATGTTTGGGATGAGGAATACTAATGAACAATTCGATTCATGTTATACTAAAACAATATTGGGGATTTGATGACTTCAGACCCTTGCAAGAAGATATTATTCAGTCTGTATTGCAAGGTCGGGATACATTGGCACTGATGCCAACTGGTGGTGGAAAATCTATTTGTTTTCAAGTACCAGCCATGGTACAAGAAGGAATATGTATAGTTATCTCGCCTTTGATTGCTTTGATGAAAGATCAAATCGAGCATTTGCGTAGTAAAGGTATCGAAGCAATAGCTATTTATTCGGGCATGAATTACCGTGAGGTGGACATTGCATTGGATAATTGTATTTTCGGAAAGATAAAATTTCTTTATATCGCCCCCGAGCGTTTTTATTCGGACTTGGTTCGTGAACGTATCAAATACATGAAAGTTAATCTTTTTGCGATTGATGAAGCACATTGTATTTCCCAATGGGGTTATGATTTTAGACCGTCTTATTTGCAATTGTCCGAATTGCGAGAGGCGCACCCTACTATTCCTATTTTAGCGCTCACAGCAAGTGCAACACCGCGTGTAGTGGACGATATTCAAGAACGATTAGATTTTAAAGCGAAAAATGTTTTTTCTAAGAGCTTTGCTCGCCCAAATTTGGGCTATATGGCATTGGCGGAAGAAAACAAGATGAATAGAATGCTGCGTGTAGTAAAAAAGATAGGTGGTTCAGGTGTGGTCTATGTTCGTAACCGAAGAGAAACGCAGGAGGTCGCTCGGTTTTTATTAAATCACGGTGTTCCTTCGGATTTTTATCATGCAGGCTTGGGCATGAAAGAAAGAGAAGCCAAGCAGAATGCTTGGACTTCTAATAAAATACGTGTCATCGTAGCAACGAATGCTTTCGGGATGGGCATTGATAAGCCAGATGTGCGTTTTGTAATTCATATTGATATTCCAGATTCGCTGGAGGCTTATTATCAAGAAGCGGGTCGAGCAGGTCGAGATGGCAAGAAAGCTTTTCCAGTTTTGCTGTATCAGCAAGAAGATCGAGATAAGCTGTGGAAAAATTTTCAGGATAGTTTTCCTTCGGTACAGTTTATTCAGCAGGCTTACCATTATTTAGCTAACCATTATCAGATTGCATATGGGGCAGGGAAGAATATTACTGTTGATTTTGATTTGGTAGAATTTGCGAAGAAATATAAACTTGAGGTTTTGCCAACAATGAGTGCTTTAAAGTTTTTGGAGCGTGATGGCTGGTTGAGTCTATCCGAAGCGGTATTTATTCCATCGCGTTTTAAATTTGAAATAGATTTTCAAGATTTATATAAATTTCAAATTCAAGCAGCGAAGTACGATCCTTTAATTAAGGCAATTCTTCGAACATATGGAGGTGTTTTTGATTTTTTTGTTCCAATCAATGAATTCGAATTTGCCAAAAAATTAGGTGTTCCATATGAAACCATTGTACAACTGTTGGAAGCTTTGCAAAAGCAACAAATCGGCACATATTTAAAAAGTACAGACAAACCGCAATTGACATTTTTGCAACCTCGGGTAGATTATAAAAATCTATTTATTGATGCAGATTTTATTCGAGAACGAAAGGATGTGAAGGAGGAGCAGATAAAGGCTATTTATCATTTTTTGGATACTAAATCGTGTCGAAGTAATGCTATCTTGGAATATTTTGGCGAAAAGATAGGGGAAACTTGTGGTGAATGTGATTTGTGTCTCAAACGCAAGCATACTGATGGCGTAGAAAGTAGGATAGAGCAAGAAATTAGAATTCTTTTGCTTGAAAAACCTTTAACCCTACACGAATTAATAGATAATATTTCGGTAGGTGATGATCAAAAAAAGCTTAATCTATTAAGAGAATTGGTTGATGATAGTAAAGTCGCTTTGAATGGCGATACTTACTCATGGGTCGCTAATTAAAATATTTTTTACTAAAATCAATTACGGTTACGTTAACAATTTATTTATATTCGTAAGTATAAACCATACTTATGATAAATTATACAAGACGTGACTTTATTGGAGCTAGTGCATTAGCACTTGGCGGATTGATTTCTAATGAAGCATTTGCTTTTTTGAGCTCAAATAACAAAAAACGTATTGGTATCATAGGATTAGATACTTCCCATTCTTTAGCTTTTACAAAAACATTATTTCAAGAATCGGAAAGGTTTCGAGGATTTAAAGTTGTAGCGGCCTATCCATTTGGTACCAAAACAATTCCTTCTGCGACATCAAGGATACCACAATATACTACGGATATCAAACAATATGATGTTGAGATCGTAGACTCAATAAAATCTCTTCTTAAAAAAGTCGATTTCATATTGTTAGAAACGAATGATGGTCGATTACATTTAGAACAGGCTAGGGAAGTTTTCAAAGCGAAGAAACCTTTATTTATAGATAAACCTTTAGCTGCGTCTTATCGGGATGCAGCTGAAATATTTGCATTATCAAAGAAGTATAATGTGCCATTTTTCTCCACATCTTCTTTGCGTTACATTGAAGGATTACAAGATGTAATTGCTGGTAAATATGGAAAAGTTTTAGGCGCAGATGTGTATTCGCCGGCTGCAATTGACCCAAGTCATCCTGATTTTTTTTGGTATGGAATTCATGCCGTAGAAATGCTTTTTGCTGCAATGGGATTAGGGTGTCAGTCTGTTAGTCGTACACATACACAAGATGCTGATATATTGGTCGGTGTATGGAATGATGGGCGTATAGGTACTGTACGAGGCACAAGGTCTGGTCAAGCTGAATTCGGAGGTGTGATTCATTGTGAAAAGGCTACGGTGAAATTGGGAAAGTTTGAGGGTTATAGTCTTCTGCTTGATGAGATAGTGAAGTTTTTTGATACCAAAAATATACCTTTTGATGGTCAAGAAACACTAGAAATATGTGCATTTATCGAAGCTGCAGATTTAAGTAAAGCCAATAGTGGACAAAAGATAAACTTAGCTGCGGTAACTAATTTTTAGTATTTAGGTAGAGAAATTTAGAATTGGATGAAGTTTCGCTTTTTATATGTTTTTACACTAATTATGATGGTTGGATGTATGCAGAAGTTTACAGATAGTAACATTACAAAATTAATTGTCATTGACCCACAACATTTTCATGCTGCTCTTGTCCAAAAGTATACACACCCAACGATTGATTCTACTGTTCAGCTGTTTGCACAGAGAGAAGAAGATGTGGTAGGATACAATACCTTGATTTCACAGTTTAAAACGCGTGATAATCAGCCAACTAACTGGGAGACGAAATTTTATTACGATAGTGATTTTGTATCCAAGGCATTTACCAATACTGATGGTAATCTAATAATTCTTGCAGGAGATAATAAGAAGAAAATCTCATACATTGAGTCTGCGAACGCACAAGGTTTGGATGTTTTTGCAGATAAACCATTAGTGATAGACAAAGATGGTTATGCTAATTTGGAAACACTACTTCACCAGCGAAAGGGCTTGATTTATGATATCATGACTGAAAGATATGATGTAAAAAATGAACTAATAAAAGCACTTATTTTGGATGAAAGTTTTAGTGGAGGATTCGAGAATAACGCTACAGTTCCATTAATTTCATTTTCGAGTACGCACCATATTATTAAGAATGTTTCGGGTAAACCTTTAATTCGTCCTATCTTATTTTTTAATACAAACCAACAAGGGGAAGGATTAGTTGACGTGACGACCCATTACATAGATTTGGTGCAATGGATGTTATCATCAGAAAAAGTTATTGAAATCAAAAGAGATGTAAAATTCAAAAATTCTAAGCGTTGGAAAACATCTGTTTCTAAAGATCAATTTTCAAAAGCTACCAATTTGACCGAATTTCCAAATGAATTGTTACCATTTGTTAAGGACGATAACCTAGAATTATTTTGTAACGGTAAAATTGATTACCTATTCAAAGATGTCCCAGTCTCTATTAATGTGCAATGGAATGTTGAATCGTTGGATGGAAAAGGGGATCAGTTTTATGCTAAATTTCAAACACGAAATTTGAACATTGAAGTAAAGCCAAATGATATGGGTAAGTCAACTATATATGTTTCACCTATTCATGCAGATAAGTCTTTTGGCAAAAAAATGAAAGAGGCATTATCCAGGTCACATCGATTTGCTGCTGTTGATTTTATAGAGAATGCTAATTCTTTTCAGCTAATTATTCCTTCAGAGTTATACTTAAGCCATGAAGATCATTTTGCTAAAGTATTAAAACAATTCTTAAATTACAGAAAAAACCGAAAAATCCCAGATTGGGAAACATCTTTTCTGTTAGCTAAGTACTATCTTACTACAGAGGCACTTGCTAATGCTGAAACTTATTCCTTTTAGTAATGGAAACCTTTAGAATAACCAACTTATAAAATATAAATATCTACAAATGGCAACTGATTACGATGTGATAATAATAGGCTCAGGGATTTCTGGGGGATGGGCAGCCAAGGAATTTACAGAACGAGGATATAAAACATTGGTCCTTGAAAGAGGACGAATGGTAAAACATATCGCCGATTATCCAACTGCCAATATGGATCCTTGGGAATTTAAATATGCCAATGGAAAAACTATAGCAGATAAAACCCAAAATCCTAATCTTAGCAAACATTATGCTTATACTGAGGCAACCAAACATTTTTATGCGAATGAGGAGGATCAACCCTACATACAGGAAAAGCCATTTCATTGGATAAGAGGTTACCAAGTCGGTGGCAAATCATTGTTGTGGGCGAGACAGACTCAACGTTGGTCTGATTTCGAATTCGAAGGGCCTAAAAAGTATGAATTTGGTATAGATTGGCCTATTCGATACGCTGAGTTGGCCCCTTGGTATTCGCATGTAGAACGCTTTATTGGAGTATCGGGAACAAAAGATAATATTGAAAATTTACCTGATTCAGAAGTAGTTGGTGCTTTTGAAATGAATAAGGTGGAGCGAATTATTGCAGATTCTATCAACGCTAAGTACAACGATCGTAAAGCTATAATTGGCCGCCACGCAAATTTGGCTGAATTAAAAGAAGAACAAAAGAAACAAGGGAGAACGGCTTGTGTAGCTCGGGGAAAGTGTGAGCGAGGCTGTCCATTTGGTGGTTATTTTAGTTCCAATTCAAGTACATTGCCTTATGCTGAGAAAACAGGGAATCTTACCATTATTCCAAATGCTATTGTTTCCTCAATAGATTATGATACGGTAACAGGAAAGGCTTCTGGAGTGACCGTAATCGATGCTACAGATAAAACAGTACGTAAATATACTGCTCGTGTAATATTTTTAAATGCGGCAACACTGAATTCTAATTTAATACTATTAAACTCTAAGTCGGAAAGATTTCCGGATGGATTGGGGAATGATAGCAAAACTTTAGGGCGTTATATCGTTTTTCATAATTATAGGGGGCGTATCCAAGCAGATTTTCCAGGGCATGAAGATTCTTATTATTACGGACAACGTCCTACACAAGTTTTTATTTCGGCTTTTAGAAATATTAAATCCAAAACAAAAGATTTTAAAGGGTCTTACCTGATGGCTTTTTCAGCACATCGAGGGAGAGGTGTAAGTGTTGATGGTCCGAAAGTCGGTGGAAAATATAAAGATAGTTTGAGTGAGGTCGGTGGATGGAAGGTATCTATGATGATGCAGGGAGAGGTGATACCTACTTATGATAATCATGTGCGACTGAGTGATCAGAAAGATAAATTTGGACTTCCGCAGCTCATCACGAGTGTCGCGTATACGGATAATGATGTAGCGATGATGAATGATTTCTTTGAAGAAGGAAAGAGAATGTTGGCTGAAAGTGGCTGTACAAATATTGTAGTTAAAGATCATCATGTCGAATTTGGACGTCAACCAGGTTTGGAAGTTCATGACATGGGCGGTGTTCGTATGGGGAATGATCCAAAAACTTCGATGTTAAATAAATTTAATCAACTTCACGCCTGCCCAAATGTATTTGTTACTGATGGTGCATGTATGACTTCAGGTGGTAATCAAAATCCATCACTCACCTTTATGGCATTGACAGCGCGTGCGGCAGATTATGCAGATCAGCAGATGAAGAATGATGTTTTGTAACTGTCTCATTTATAAAATTTAATGTTTTAAAAGTTTCTAGTTCTCCAAAAAAAATGATAGCTTTAGTATAACCAAAATAAACTTTTTTTATGGAGAACTATATGATTTATTTACCAGCAGCGCTCGCTGTTGTGGGATTACTATTCATGGTTTCAAAAGCGAATTGGGTCAATAAGCAAGACTCAGGAGAAAGTAAAATGCAATTTATTTCGAAGAGCATTAAGGAAGGGGCAATGGCATTTTTGAAAGCCGAATACCGTATTTTATTCATTTTTGTGGTTATTGCAGCGATTGCATTATTTTTCGTTTCGACTTTGGTCGAAACAACACATTGGATTATTGTTGTGGCTTTTGTGTTTGGCGCATTTTTCTCTGCATTAGCAGGAAATATTGGTATGCGTATAGCAACAAGTGCCAATGTGCGCACGACGCAAGCTGCGCGTACAAGCTTGCCTCAAGCATTGAAAGTTTCATTCTCAGGCGGTACGGTGATGGGATTAGGTGTTGCGGGATTAGCTGTGTTAGGATTGAGCATTTTCTTTCTATTATTTCTCAACATGTTCATTACAGAAGGAGGGAATTTCTATAATGAAATGACTGTTGTACTCGAGGCTTTAGCAGGGTTTTCGTTAGGCGCTGAATCGATCGCTTTATTTGCGCGTGTTGGTGGCGGTATTTACACGAAAGCAGCAGATGTAGGTGCGGATTTGGTAGGTAAAGTGGAAGCTGGTATTCCCGAAGATGATCCACGTAATCCTGCAACGATAGCGGATAATGTTGGGGACAATGTAGGCGATGTGGCAGGTATGGGAGCAGATTTGTTCGGTTCTTATGTGGCTACGGTTTTGGCTTCCATGGTTTTGGGTAATTACATTATCAAAGATATGGCTGAGGCTAATGGAGGTGTGTTTACCGATGCTTTCAATGGTATGGGACCAATTCTTTTACCAATTGTGATAGCTGGAGTAGGTATTCTAGCTTCCATTATCGGTACTTTTTTTGTGAAAATATCCAGTAATGACGCGAAAGAAGCACAAGTACAAGGTGCTTTAAATTTAGGAAATTGGATTTCCATTATTCTGACTGTCATTGCGTGTTTCTTTTTGATTCAGTATATGCTACCAGAGGTTATTAAAATGAAATTCTTTGGTGAGGGCTATAAAGATATATCGCGAATGAATGTGTTTTATGCGACTATTGTTGGTTTAGCGGTTGGAGGACTAATTTCAGCTTTCACGGAATATTATACGGGTTTGGGTAAAAAACCAGTTTTGAATATTGTTAAAAATTCATCGACAGGTGCTGCTACAAATATTATTGCAGGTTTGGCAAATGGTATGATTTCTACTTTTTCGTCTGTATTATTGTTTGCTGCTGCAATTTGGGGTTCGTATTCGTTGGCTGGATTTTATGGCGTAGCGATTGCTGCTTCAGCGATGATGGCGACTACAGCGATGCAGTTGGCTATCGATGCTTTTGGTCCAATAGCTGATAATGCTGGTGGAATTGCGGAGATGAGCGAGTTGCCAAAAGAAGTACGTCAACGCACAGATGTATTGGATTCTGTAGGTAATACAACGGCTGCGGTGGGTAAGGGCTTTGCTATCGCTTCAGCAGCATTAACAGCCTTAGCGTTATTTGCAGCATACGTTACTTTCACGGGTATTGATGGTATTAATATCTTCAAAGCAGATGTTCTGGCTGCGTTGTTTATTGGCGGGATGATTCCAGTCGTGTTTTCAGCTTTAGCGATGCAATCTGTTGGTAAAGCAGCAATGGATATGGTTAACGAAGTGCGTCGTCAGTTCCGCGAGATTCCAGGGATTTTGGAAGGGACAGGGCAACCCGATTACGGTAGGTGCGTGGATATTTCGACCAAAGCGGCATTACGTGAGATGATGTTGCCAGGTGCAATGACAATTATTACACCTATTATTGTAGGGTTTGTGATGGGAGCAGAGGCTTTAGGTGCTTATATGGCAGGTGTTGCGGTGTCTGGTGTCATGTGGGCAATTTTTCAAAATAATGCTGGTGGCTCTTGGGACAATGCAAAAAAATCTTTCGAGGCGGGTGTGGAAATTAATGGTGAATTGACATTCAAAGGTTCGGAAGCGCACAAAGCTGCGGTCACAGGCGATACGGTAGGTGATCCATTCAAAGATACTTCCGGTCCCTCGATGAATATTTTGATTAAATTAACTTGTCTGGTCGGATTGGTGATTGCACCGATTTTAGGTGGTCACACCTTAAGCAACGCTAAAAAGGATAAAGTCGTAGAAACAAAGGAAAAGATTGTTCGGGTAGAACAGAAGAGATAGTTATGTTACATAAAAATTATACATAATTGCTATAACTTATAAAGTATGACTTTTCAACATGTCTAGTATTAATAAAAAAAGGTAGCTATTATAGCTACCTTTGACAAAATAAATCTACAAAAAGTGTGGTATTGGTATCAATTTGAGGTTTATTAATAGTTTTATAATGTGTTTTAAGAGTTGTATAAACTCCAATATCACTTTTGTCATCAATAAAAAGTTGATAACTTTCTGTTTAACATTGGTTAAACATTTACTAAGTTTACACTCAGAAAGAAACCTCCTCTTCCAGAAGAAGGTTCGTTGATAAATTTTAGTATTTATCTTCATATTAATAAACAAACAGTTTTTAATGAAAGTCAATGATTATGTTGGAGTTATCATTGACTTTCGCTGTTTATACAAATATCGCAAAGATTTTTTCCGAGAGGTAGTTATACTTATTCACATTTTCAACAAATATTCCTGTTCAATAATTGATGGAACATGTGTTTTATCAGGCAAAATGCGTGAAAACTAAATATTTTAGCTTTATTGGGTTGTGGATAACTTTAAAATAGTATTCTGCAACCTCTATATGTTATTTATAATTTCATATATATTTACACGCTGTAGATTAATGTTTTATTTCCTTTAAGGAATAATCATCAATATTTTATTCTCCGAACGTGCAGTTACCGATGGGTCATACATACATTCTACTGTCGTGATTCCTGAATTAAAGATCCCAACATTATTTGCTTTGACCTCGTATTCCAATTCTGTCAGTCCTTTTTTCAGATTGTCATAAAAATAATTTGTAGAAGCATCCTTGATTGTGAAATAATAGCCTTGCCACCATTTGTAACCTGAAGGTTGATAAATAGGTTCAACTCCCGAAGGTCGTGCATCTTTGATATGCACATATTGCAACGGATTATCATTTACAATTGTGATTTTGACTTTGATACGTTCACCTAATTTTGCTTCGGAAGTTTCTATCCATTTGCCATCTCGCTCCACCAAATATTGTTTTTTGATCGAAATATCTTTTATAGTTTTTTGAATGGACTCCAATGGACTAAAGTATTGGTGCACAATATTACCAAAGATAGTTCGACTGTTGTTGTTTTGAACTTTAACGAACTTATTTGATTTCAATTCCTGCGGAGAAAGATTTTTGGTGAATTGCCCAAGTACCAATTTGTTTTGTTCTGCTTCTTCCTCATCTATCCACACCTTTACGGTATTTTCTACCACAAAATCTTTTGGATTGTTGGCTAATAATAAGGCGTAGACAGCATCCACAGTCATCCAAGTTGTCCCCCAATGGTTTGCTTGTTTGCTATAAAATAACCATTGTGTAATGTTGTGCAATTTGCTTGGATCATGCAATTTGTACGCTTCTACCATATAAGATTGCAAACTTGTGTTGTTGTAATACGAACTATTGGATTCCCAGTACATACCTTTTTCCGTATCCGAAATAGCTTCTTGCGTGATGCGGTTTTTAATTTCATTGGAAGTTTTAGCGGTGCCAAAGATTTGGCTAGAAACCCATGATTTTGCTGCTAAACCAGCAGGTTGATTCGCCGTAGTCAATGAAGACTTTCGAATTGTAGCTTGTAATTTCTCTACTTTATTTTTGTCCAATGGATGAAAACCGTTCCAATATTGACGTGCGTATAAATAATCTAAAGCATTATGATATGTGTATTTTGGATTAAAAATCGTGGTGTCATTATCTAAATACTTAACTAACTTTTGCGCAACAGTCTTCATGTTAGCATTTACTAAAGTGTGGTCAAGTAATAAAGCTTTACCCATAACTTCTAAGATTCGTGTGGAAATATAAGTTTTTTCTTTCCCTCCATCAAACCATGCGTAGCCACCAGAAGGCATTTGGTTTTTGCTTATTTTTTGTTCTAAACTCTTTAATTCTTGCTGAATACCTGAATTAAATAATTTTGCAATTGCCTTTAGTTTGGCTTCATCCTGTTGGATATCACGAAGCCACGGCATCTCCTCCATTTTGAATTGGCTTAAGGAAGCATTTTCGGCTAATTTGCTACTCGCTTCTTCTGTATTGATGGATTTGAAATAGCTGGAGATAGCTGGATAATTTTTGCCAATATATTCTACCATTTTCAGCCCAAACCACTTACTTACTGTTTGCTCATTACATTCATACGGATAGTTCTTCAAATAATCCAAAGCCGAAATGATCTCTAGTATTGGATTGCTTTGCACTTGAATACGAGCTTGCAAATTGTCTTTATGAGCTGATTCAATTTTATAATCTTGTGTTTGATTAGGCTTTAGGATTATTTTTTCGGTATCCGAAATTAAAATCCGATTTGGCAGAATAGGTAATTCTTGCATCTCTCCATCCGAAAATTCATCTGTTGCGGCTACGATCTTAATATGTACAGAAGGGTAATCTTTTGGTACGACAACTTCCCATTCTACGATGGTATTTTTTGAAGCTTCGGCTTCAAATGACTTTGTGCTATTTTGTGCAATAAACCTGGCTGTTATATTCTCATTGGACTCAGGATTAATAATTTCAATACGTGCATTACCTTTTTGAATTTCCTTACTCAGATTTTGAATTTGTGCTTTCAACGTAATTTTATCACCTTCACGCAAGTAGCGTGGAAGATTTGGTCTGACCATCAGCTGCTTTTGGGTCTGTGTAAAGAATGTCGCCGAACCCGATTCTAAGGTTTTACTGTGTGCGAATAAAAGTAATTTCCATTTTGTCAATGCTTCTGGTGAATCAAATTCAAAGGATACATTTCCCAATACATCAGTGTATAGCGTAGGATAGAAGAAGACCGTTTCTTGTAAATTTGTTCGTACTTGCACGTAATTTAGCATGTCTTGCTTTGCTTTATTTTTTAAAGCTTTAATTTCTGGTCTAAGATCTGGAGCTTTTAGTTCGTCGTACAATGCTACACTTTGAAAAATCTCTTCACCAACTCCAGTCCCACCTTCAACACCACGAGTATAACCTCTTGCTGAACCTGTTAAAGACTGTTTTGTACGAGGTTCATATCCTACAACAACGACCTCTTCCAGCATACCGCTATCATTTCCAAAGTTTCTTCTTAAATAATGATTGTCTTGTGGAATCCATAGATTGTATGTGTATGGAATAGACAGACTGTTATCTAATTCGGGTTCGTTTAAATATATACGGAAATTGGCATAACTGCTATTTAGTTGATTAAATTCTTGTAATAAGTAATAAAAGTTAATAGACGAATAGTCTTGATAAAGTGAAAATTGTGCGGGAAATGAATTACTTCTAAAATCATCCAATGAACTATCGTACATCGTTGCTAACAATTCAGCAGTTAGTTTACTGTCTTTAGCTTTTAAGGTGAATTTCCATTTTTCTTTTTGTCCAGGTGTGATTTTATCTCTAAATGTATGTGTTGTGATGACAATACGCTTAGATTTCTCTACTATAGGAATATGAATAGTAAAGTTTTGTGCTTGGTTGTTATTTACGAAAAGCGCATTCAAAAGGATGGTAGGTGAAATCGTTTTTTCTGTTAGTGTGAAGCTATAGGTGATTTTTCCCTTTTTCCAACTTAATACTTTAGTAGGAAGTTTTTTATTACCCAATGATTCAAAAAGAAATAAACTTGTCGGATTTGCCACGTCCGTGCTGAATGTGATGTTGACTTTATCACCAATGGAATAACTGTTTTTGTCTAGGCTGTAGGAAAAGAAATCCGCATTGTTTATTTTTTTTGTTTGTGCATCATAAACTCTAACATCTGAAAAATTCTTTATGGTGTCTTGTCCCTGAATACTTAAAGCTTCTATTTCATATAAACCTTTTTTAAATAAAGTAGAATCAATTTTGATTAGCGCTGTATCGTTAGTATTGAATTCATATGATGCTACAAGTGATTTTTTTTGCTTTTTGATTGTTAGTTCGTCAAAATAGTTAGGAAAGTATTTTTCATACTCTTGATCTTGAAGAAGATGATAGCTAACATCTTTAAAATATTGACCATAGTAATTAGAAATCGGCTTTTTGTGTAGTTTACTTTTATAAATGTTGATCTTACCAGCGAATTTTAGTGGATGTCCATGTTGATTTGTTGTATTTATAATGATTTTAGAGAACTTTCCTTCTTCTACATTTGGATTTGTATGAATAGCTATTCTCCACGGTTTTGTGGTGAAATTATATCCATCCGAAGCTTGTTGCATTTCTCCCGATTGATTGGTTACCTCTGCGGAATAGTTCAATCTGAAATCTTTCAGTTGTGTAAAAGTAGTATCAGCAAGCGGTATTTTAATGTAGAATTTACCTTCATCATTCGTTTGAATCAACGAATCAATGTAATTTACCGTTTTATAATTTTTAGAATTATAAAAATTGACTTTATATCTTACCGATGCATCAGAAAGTTTTGCGCCAGCTAAGGATTCCACTTTTCCAACAAAAACAGCAGTATCTGCATGTGTGTAAGTTTCTTTATTGGGCTCGAACTCAACTTTGAAAGTTGGCCTTTTGTATTCTTCTACACGAAAATAATGTGAACCTATTTCATTTTGTGGTGTTTTTAATTCTAAACGAAATGTTCCAGCTAGTGTTTGCGCTGGAATTTTAAATTTTCCATTAATTGATCCAAATTCATTGGTTGTTAGAGTTAAAGAATCTATTTTTTGATAATTCGCATCTAGGAGATAGACCTTAATATCTTTATTCGTCAACACATGCCCTTTTATTTTATGATTGTTGTACAGAATGGATTTAAAATAAATTTCTTGTCCTGGTCTGTATATGGCTCGATCTGACATAGTCTGAAATTGCGTATAACCATTTGATTCCTCCTCTTTTTCTAGATGTTCAGGTACATCATCCAATTCCGTTAAATCAATGAGTTGATTTTCTTGGGGTAAATACAATTCTAAATCATCCAAATCAGTATACTTTTGCCTTGTATTCGATTTGTAAATAAATTCACCCTTACTGTCTGTTTTTAGTTTGGCGATTAATTCCGGTGTATTTTTTTGGGTTTTGTATAGATGAACTTGCTTGTTTGCATAGGGTGCGCCTGTTTTTCGATTTATTAATAAAACTTTATATGCTTCATTATTATCTGTTTCTTCATCTAATGTAGCCGTTATAAAGACATCAGATACCACAAGTTTGGAAACTACGGTCGTTTTTTCTTCGCCATCATTTTTAAACGCGGCATTGTTGGATGCTAGAATAGTATAGTTTCCATAGGGTAATGGATTAAGCTTGTATATGGTACTGTGGTTTTCGAAATCATCAAATGATTTTAAATCTTTAGATTCTTCATAGAGTAATTCAGCTTCTAGGGAGGTCAAATATGTAAGTGAGTCATATTTGACATTCCAGACCTTATACTCTTTTGGTGTATTGGTTGTTTTGTAAACACGGAGAAAGAGTTTATTGACATTTCGAGTGGTTAATTTAATTGGAACGTAAGCGTTAGAAGGTTCAAATAATTGTTGTTCAATATTCAGCTCCGCTTGCTTCAACCTTTTCTCTAATCGAATGATATTTTCAATCCACGGTGATTTTGCGTAGTTGGATTTAGCGATTTGTATATATTGAAACACTTTGCTTTTTTTCGAATCATAATAACTGTTAGCCACCAAATAAAGGAGATAGGCATTGTAATCGGATGGATATGTGTTAATAATTTGTTCGATTTTTGGAATCCATTCTTGATTTCGATAATGATAGGTCTCTATATCTTTTGTAAGCAAGTAGGAAGTCGCATCAGCAAATTTATTCTTTTTATTTAGTGCCAGAATGGATTGATACAGCGCATTGTATTCTTCCGTTTTGTTGATTTGTTTCAGAAAATCTAAATATTGGTAAGAAAGGAAATGATAAATTGTAGGTGTGAGTGTTAAATTTTTAACCTCACTAAATAAACCAATAAATTTTTCAGAAGACTGTTTCGTTAGAATTTGTTCGTTTTTTAAAGATTCTCTAAAAATAGAGTCTATCAGTTGTCGTTTTTTCGTTCCATCCGCTACAAGATATGAATCGAGACTTTTAGTCATATAACTATTTGCCTTAGACCAGAGAAACATCGCATAATAATTATTCAATATGGCTTTTTCAATAATATTTGCCTCCGAAATCGTTCTCTCAAAATGTTTCCTGATACTTATGAATGCTTGTTCACCAGTTTGATTAATCGTTTTGATTTGATTTTCGGCGAGAATTGCTCTAATCCATTCAGCAGAGTTGTTTTCTTTTTTAGCATGTGCTTTGATAACAGCGATGTAAGGTAGCGTTTGCTCGTAGTTTTTTATTGCTAAGAGAGCTTCCACTTCCTTCCATTTTTCGGCAATGTATTTTTCGTTTACGGATTGACCCAATAAACGTATTGGCAATAGAAGTATAAGTAACCACAAGTATTTTTTCATAATCAGTGTTTTAGTAAGCACAAATATTTTGCATTATTGCTGTAAGGATGCAGCCGAATTGCAAATTCCACAACCTGGTTTAAATTATTTTATAATTTCTTTCAATATATTAATAAAAAGTTGAATGCCTGGGTTTCTATTGTTTTGATTCCAAGCCAAATGAAGTGTCGTTCGTTGCGGAATGTTTGTCAATTCCATGAAATCCACATCGGTATTATAGCCATTTTTTAGTGAAGAAGGAACGATGGCAATGCCCAAACCTTGTGATACCAAATTGAAAATAGACAAGGCATTCACGGTTCGAAGCGCAACTTTTGGTTCAAATTCATGATCTCTGAAAATACTCATCACCAAATCATAATAGGAAGTACTATACTGCTTAGAAAAAAGAATAAAAGATTCTTCTTTAAAATCCATAAGGTTTATTTTCTTCTTATCCTTGAAAGGATGACCTTTCGGAACTACTAATGCAAAATTTTCTGTTAGAATTGGATAGCTTTGGATTTTAGAAGGAAAATTATCCATCCGTACAAAACCAAAATCCAATTCATTCTTCAACAGCATTTCTATTTGTATTTCGTTGCTAAGCTCATTTAGTGTCACATCAATCAAAGGTTGTTTTGCCTTTAATTTGGCTAATAATTCGGGGAGAATTGTTTGTACGGCAGAGCCAATAAATCCAAGTTTAAGGTTTGTGATTTTTCCTTCCCCAATCTTTTCTATTTGTTGTTGGATATTTGTGAGTTGGTTGAAGATTAGTTCGACTTCTTGTTTCAAAAATTCCCCTGCTTGGGTGAGCTTTACATAACGTTTGCCTCTTTCGAAAAGTGCAGTTTTGTAAATTTCTTCCATTTGTTTGATTTGTCGAGTCAATCCTGGTTGAGAAATATATAGTCTTTCAGCAGCTTTTCTAAAATGTAATTCTTCTGCCAATATCCGAAAATAATGTAGATGACGTAATTCTATTTGATAATTCATAGTTATCAATTATTGATTTAATTGGTATTATTAGTTATCAAAAGTAGCAAGTAATTTTGAAATAGTAAGCTGATAGACTATGAAAACTTTTAAATACGGTGAAGATTTCTTGAAAAGTTCTGCTGCAGTTGGTATTGCAAGGGGAGAAATTCAAGGTGTTTTGACACAAGAAACTATAGACAATATAAATCGCAGTGCGGAATATGTTCGAAAGATAGTAGATAGAGGTAATGTTGTATATGGTATCAATACCGGATTTGGTCCGTTATGTACGACATTAATTGATGCAGAAGATACTAAAAAGCTACAAGAAAATATTTTGATGAGCCATGCTGTGGGGATGGGCGAGCCTATTGATACGGAATTAGCAAAATTGATGCTAATCCTAAAAGTAGATGCTTTGGCAAAGGGATATTCGGGTGTTCAATTAAGTACTATCGAGCGCATCATGTGGCATATTGATCACGATATCATACCAGTTGTTCCTAAGCAAGGTTCGGTTGGGGCTTCGGGAGACTTAGCACCATTATCGCATTTATTTCTGCCATTAATAGGTTTAGGAAAAGTGGATTATCAAAATGAAATTCGAAATACTGCCGAAGTTCTAGCAGAGTTTGACTTGCAAGGAGTTGATTTGGGTGCCAAAGAGGGTTTGGCATTAATCAATGGCACGCAATTTATGGCTGCACATGCTGTCAAAGCATTGGTAGAAATGAATCGTGTATTGGATACGGCAGATTTGGTGGCAACATTGATGATTGAAGGATTGAATGGATCTATCAAGCCATTTTTTAAGGAATTACATCAATTACGTGATTACAAAGGAAATTCCTACGTAGCCAGCAAAATCTTTAATTTATTATCGGGATCGGCTATTTTGGAATCGCACAAAAATTGTTCACGTGTCCAAGATCCGTATTCTTTGCGTTGCATACCGCAAGTGCATGGCGCATCAAGAAACGCTTGGTTACACTTAAAGGAAATCATAGAAACAGAAATCAATTCGGTAACAGACAATCCTATTATTATTAATGATGAACTGACGATTAGTGGAGGTTCTTTTCATGGTCAGCCAATTGCATTGCCAATGGATTATGCGACTTTGGCTGTTTCGGAGATTGGAAATGTTTCGGACAGAAGAGTGTATCTTTCGTTAGAAGGTGAAACCAATGGAGTTCCAAAATTGTTGATGAAAGTAACAGGCCTGAATTCGGGTTTTATGATATTACAATATACGACGGCGGCAATTGCCAGTGAGAATAAAGGTTTGTGCTTTCCGTCTAGCGCGGATAGTATTCCTACCTCATTGGGTCAAGAAGATCATGTGAGTATGGGTTCGATTTCTGGAAGAAAGTTATTACAAGTTATAGACAATGTAGATAAGATTTTAAGCATCGAATTATTGTGTGCAGCACAAGCGAAAGATTTTCATTCGCCGTTAGTTTCTACTCCAATAATCGAAAGTTTACACGAACATATTCGTAAGTCTATACCGCATTTGGAAGAAGACCAACCGATGCAAGATATTTTGGAAAAGGCTTTGGAGATGGTAAAATCTGGTGAATTGTTGAAAATAGCAGATGAAGTTGCTTCGCAACAAGAAGTAAATTACAAAGATACGTATGCTGATTATTTTGAAAACTTTTAATATGAAAAAGCAATTTATTGGTCCTTTTACACAACTTTTGACCATGCGAGATTTGCCTCTAAAAGGTGCTTTGGCAGACAAACAATTAGAAATAATTAACCACGCAGGACTTTATGTGGAGAATGAATATATTGTCGAAGTTGGAGATTATGAACAATTGGAAGAAAAGTATCAAGATGCGGAACAGGTTGTTCTATCAGGCAATAATGTTTGTCTTCCTTCATATATAGATTGTCATACACATATTGCTTTTGCTGGAAATAGAGCAAATGATTTTGCTTTGCGTAATGCTGGCAGTTCGTATTTAGAGATTACGGCAGCTGGTGGCGGAATTTGGAGTACAGTACAACATACAAGAGCCTGTTCGGAAGAAGAGCTAATCGATCTAATTGTTGAAAGGGCTAATGAATTAGTAAAGCAGGGTATAACGACAATTGAAGTTAAAAGTGGATATGGTCTGAATGTTGAGCAAGAGCTAAAAACCTTGCGAGCTATAAAATCAGCTAATACAAAAACAGTAACTGAACTAATATCGACCTGTTTGGCTGCGCACATGAAACCGCGGAATTTCGTAGGTACTTCAGTCGAATATTTAAATTATATTCAGGAAGAGTTATTCCCAATTCTAAAAGCTGAAAAATTAACAAATCGCATAGATGCTTTTATCGAACAATCTGCTTTTTCAGCGGATGAAATTCGTAGTTATTTAGTAAAAGCAAAAGAAATGGGCTTTGATATTACCCTGCATGCGGATCAATTCACAACTTCGGGTTCTGCTTTAGCTGTAGAAGTTGGAGCTGTTTCAGCGGATCATTTAGAAGCTTCAACTATTGAAGAAATCCAACTGTTAGCTGATTCGGATGTTGTCGCTGTGGCATTGCCGGCGGCCTCTTTGGGCTTGGGCTGTGATTTTACTCCAGCAAGAGCATTGTTGGATGCAGGAGCTTCATTGGCCATAGCTACGGATTGGAATCCTGGTTCAGCACCGATGGGGCAATTGCTAGCTTCTGCGAGCATTTTGGCTACGATGCAAAAATTAACCAATGCCGAAGTTTTAGCGGCGTTGACCTTTCGTGCAACACATGCTTTGAATTTGAAAGACAGAGGTCGTTTGGTAGCGGGGCAGTTGGCAGATTTTATTATTTATTCGACGGATAATTATCAAAATATAACTTATCTCCAAGGAACTTTGCAACCTACTTCGGTTTGGAAGAATGGACAACAGATTTATCACAATAAAGCTTAATTCAATCTTATGACAACATTTCAATTGCAGATATTACAAGGTGTTCCAGATACTTTACCTCCGAAAAGGGAAAGAGACCAAAATGTCAGTCATGCTCCAAAGCGTAAAGCTATTCTTTCGCTTGAGGAAGAAAAATTGGCCATTCAAAATGCGTTGCGCTACTTCAAAACAGAATGGCATGCAGAATTGGGGGCTGAGTTTTTAGAAGAGTTGAGAGCTTACGGACGTATTTATATGTATCGTTTTCGTCCCGATTACGCGATTTATGCACGCCCTATTTCAGAATATCCTGCCAAATGCCACCAAGCTGCTGCTATTATGTTGATGATTCAGAATAATTTGGATCCGGCAGTAGCACAGCATCCTCATGAATTGATTACTTATGGAGGTAATGGGGCTGTATTTCAAAATTGGGCACAATATCTTTTGACGATGAAATATCTTGCCGAAATGACGGAAGAACAAACATTACATATGTATTCTGGTCATCCGATGGGGTTGTTTCCGTCTTCTAAAAATGCGCCTCGTGTGGTTGTTACCAATGGGATGATGATTCCAAATTATTCTAAACCTGATGATTGGGAGCGTTTTAATGCCTTAGGTGTGACACAATATGGTCAGATGACAGCTGGTTCGTATATGTATATTGGTCCACAAGGGATTGTACATGGTACAACAATTACTGTGATGAATGCCTTTCGTAAAGTACTTAAAGCTGGAGAAGATATCAAAGGAAAAGTTTTTGTAACCTCGGGTTTGGGAGGAATGAGTGGTGCGCAACCAAAAGCTGGAAATATAGCAGGTTGTATTACGGTTTGTGCGGAAGTAAATCCAGCCGCTGCCGTCAAAAGATACGAACAAGGTTGGGTAGATGAATTGTTCTATTCGTTAGGTGATTTAATCAAACGAGTAAGACTCGCTGTAAATAATAAGGAAGTTATTTCCTTGGCTTACGTGGGTAATATTGTAGAAGTTTGGGAGGAATTTTATACTCAAAACATTGAAATTACTGTTGGTTCAGATCAAACTTCTTTGCATAATCCTTGGTCAGGAGGCTATTATCCTTTAGGATTGTCTTTTGAAGAATCGAATGATTTAATCGCAAATCATCCTGAAGAATTTAAAACAGAAGTACAGAAAACGCTTATAAAGCATGCAAGTATTATAAATAAACATGCTTCGCGTGGAACATACTTTTTTGATTATGGGAATGCGTTCTTATTAGAAGCTAGTCGTGCTGGAGCTGATATTATGGCAGATGATGATATTAATTTCAAATATCCATCTTATGTACAAGATATTTTGGGGCCTATGTGTTTTGATTATGGATTTGGTCCTTTTCGCTGGGTATGTACATCTGGCGATGCGGAAGACTTACGATTAACAGACAGAATTGCTTTAGAAGTTTTGTTGAAACTAAGAGAAAATGCTTCGGATAATATCGCGCAGCAGATGGACGATAATATCAAATGGATTCGTGATGCAGAACAAAATAAGTTAGTAGTGGGTTCACAGGCAAGGATACTGTATGCCGATGCTTTAGGTCGTTTGCGTATTGCGGAAGCTTTTAATGCTGCGGTAAAAGATGGAAGATTAAAAGATCCTATAGTATTGGGACGCGATCATCATGATGTGAGTGGTACAGACTCTCCTTATCGTGAAACAAGTAATATTTATGACGGAAGTCGTTTTACTGCAGATATGGCTATTCATAATGTAATTGGTGATAGCTTCAGGGGAGCAACATGGGTTTCTATACACAATGGCGGAGGTGTCGGCTGGGGCGAAGTAATCAATGGAGGATTTGGATTAGTATTGGATGGAACGGACGAAGCCCATGATAAATTGAAACAAATGCTGTTCTTTGATGTTAATAATGGTATAGCACGTCGTGCATGGGCAAGAAATAAGGAAGCGTTGGAAGCAATTGAAACCGAATTGAATCGTAGTAATTCGTTGAAAATTACGAAAGCCCAATTGGTTGATATATGCGTATTGGATAAAATTTTTGGGTAATGGATACATTTAAAAAATTATATACAAAAGCTGATGCCTCACTATGGGAAGGTCGAATTGATGGAGAGGAGCGAGAACTTCAACGTTGGCATCAAGTAGTGACTTACGTAGATTTAAACGAACGCCAATCCTTAGAAAATACAATTGTGCTTTTAGGCTTTTGCTGTGATGAAGGTGTACGACGTAATCAAGGTCGTGAAGGAGCCAAAGCAACTCCTGATTATTTGCGCAAAGTGTTAGCTAATTTGCCTGTACACTTTTCTGATAAAATAGTTGTTGTGGATGCGGGAAATATACACAGCCATGGATATGATTTAGAATCTGCTCAGCAAGCTTTAACTATTGCTGTTCAAAAAATAAAAAGTTTTAACGGGTTTCCTCTTTTGATTGGGGGAGGTCATGAAATTACCTATGGGCATTTCAAAGGTCTTCATCAGCCAAACCGAAAACTTGGAATCATCAATATCGATGCACATTTAGATATGCGACCTTTGACGGATGGAAAAGGTAACTCTGGAACAGGCTTCTATCAAATAAATGAAGATTTGATGGAAGCAGGAGGGGATTTTAATTATCTAGCTTTTGGCATACAAGAAATTGCAAATACAAAAGGCTTGTTGCAATCTGCTGAGTCCTCTGGTGTTAATATCATTTACGGAAGTGAGCTTTTTCCAAATAATATAGAACATATAAAGTCTAAGATTCAAGATTTTGTAAATGGAGTAGATGATATTTATCTCACTGTCGATATGGATGCATTTGCAGCAGCGTTTGCACCAGGAGTGAGTGCGGTTGCGATGAATGGGATTATACCAGAACATACTTTCTATAGTTTACTTTCGTATATCTATCAGCAACCTAAATTGATAAGTATGGATATTGCAGAATTAAATCCAAGATTTGATATAGATGAAAGAACGGCTCGTTTGGCTGCACATTTAATCTTTCAATGCCTTCAGAAATTTTAGTAATTTTAGGTAAAATATACGTGTACTATGTCAAACATTGATTTTATCAGAGAAGAAACAGCAGCTAATATTGGGAATTTTTTGGTGGGTAGGTTATTGCCTTTTCGTCAAAAGCGTTCGATTGGTCCTTTTGTATTCATCGACCACATGGGACCTGCTTGTTTGGAAGATCATGAAAATTTGGATGTTGGTCCGCATCCGCATATAGGACTTTCGACGTTGACTTACCTTTTTGAAGGGTCAATATTTCATCGTGATAGCTTGGGTACTGCCATGGAAATAACACCAGGTGCCGTGAATTGGATGACAGGAGGTAAAGGAGTAACCCATTCGGAGCGTACGCCAGAACATTTGCGTCAGCGTGATAAATTCTTGCACGGATTACAAATTTGGGTGGCTTTGCCAAAGGATTTGGAATTTATGGATCCTGAATTCCATCATACTGAGGCTAAAGATATTCCCTCTTGGGAAGAAGATGGTGTGAAATATAAACTCATAGCTGGGGAAGCTTTTGGGAAGAAATCTCCAGTTCCTGTGTACAGTAAACTATATATGATAGAAATCAAAAGCTCGAAAGACGCATTGATTGATATTAGGGGTGAATTGTATGGAGAGAGTGGATTGTATATTTTGGAAGGTGAAATTGAAAGTAATGGACACGCTTACGGTGCAAAGCAAATATTAATTACTAGAGATGCACATCTTTGTTCATTTACAATGAAACCAAATACAACGGTTTATATTTTTGGAGGAGAACCTTTCCCTGAGGAAAGATTTATATATTGGAATTTTGTTGCCACAGACAAACAAATCATTGAAGAAGCTAAAGAGCGTTGGAAAAACCACGAATTTCCAAAAGTACCAGGTGATGATGGTTATGTCCCCCTGCCTGGGTAATTTATTCCTATTAAGAGAGGTGTTGTTACTAAGCAACACTTTTTTTATGGAAAATTCATTGATTAATCATCATTTAGGTTAAATGCTTATGTTAAAAGAAGTTAAAACTGAAAATTTAACTGTTTTTTAATAAAAACTAACAACTGAATATTTAGTTTTAATAATTATAAACTTAATAACCAATTTGAATGAGGTCTAATCAATGTTATGTTTTATTGACATTTATTCTGTTTTTTAATATTTCAAATTCATTTTCGCAGGTAAAACTGTCTGGAACAATCACAGATGGAACCGATAATCTAAAACTCCATAAAGCAACGATAGCGTTATTAAATCCTAAGGATTCGATCCTTGTTAATTTTACTAGAAGTGGTGAAAATGGAAATTTTTCGATATCAAAATTAGATACAGGATCATATAAGCTGATTGTATCCTATCCACAATATGCAGACTATGTGCAAGATTTGAAAATTTTGGCAGATCATAATGTTGGCACAGTAAAATTATCAAAAGCTTTTCTTTTGTTGGATGAAATTTCAGTTACAGGCAAAATTCCAGTGGTCATTAAGGGAGATACAATAGAATACAATGCAGGCAGTTTCAATGTGGATAAAGATGCTAAAGTGGATGATTTGCTCAAAGTTCTTCCTGGAATAACCGTTGATGCCGACGGAAAAATCACCGCTCAAGGTAAAGAAGTGAAGAAAGTATTATTAGATGGTGAAGAATTTTTTGGTAATGATCCGACTTTGATTACTAAAAATATACGTGCAGATATGGTGGATAAGGTACAAGTCTATGAAAAAAAATCAGATTTGAACGATAGAACCGGAGTCGATGATGGAGAACGAACGCAAACAGTAAATATTACACTCAAAGGGGATAAAAAGAAAGGAGCATTCGGTCAAGCTCAAAGCGGTTACGGTTCAGGGAATTATTATGGACTAAAAGGTATGGCTAATAGATTTAATGGAGCTCAAAAAATCGCAGCTTATGCCATTTCGGCCAATGATGGTATGGTGAGTCTAGGTTTTGAAGATGGAGAGAAATATGGTGCATTAGATGGAAATGTGGAAATGATGGAAGGCGGCGGTATAATGATTACTTCCTCTGGATCAAGTGACGGTATGGATTCTTGGTCTAGCACATTTAGAGGGGATGGTATACCCAGTGCCTTAAATATGGGAGCTAGTTTTTCTGACAAATTTAAGGGAGACAAACACAAGCTAAATGTGAACTACCGCAGAGGGCAGATGGATGTGGAAAACAATAGTCAAAATTTTTCCCAAAATAACTTGCCTGACCTTGCAAGTATACAGCAGTCAACAGGTTTGACTTTGAATGAAAGCAAATCCCACAATGCAAATATGCGCTACGATTTGAAGGTTGATTCTACATCTGATATGACCTTAAAGTTTGGTTACAATAAAATTAATAGAGATAATTTTAGCAGAAACAATTCTTCCGAAAGTAATCTTGATGAAATACTTCTAAACGATACCTATTCAACAAATAATAATACGAGTATTAATGAGGTATTGAATGCTAGTGTAATGTTTACCAAGCGCTTCAAAAAATTGAGAAGATCATTAACATTAAATACTTCTATTTCTTCTAATAATACGGATGGCGTATCTAATTATTTTTCAAAATCAAAACTTTATCAAACAAGTGATTCTTTATTAATCGATCAATTGAAAAATAACATTTGGGAAAATAGTAACCTTGATGCTTCATTGAATTATACAGAACCACTTTCTAAAAATATTACAGGTACTTTTGGTTATACTCTAGCAAATAGTAAGTCTTATACATTAAACCAGTCATTTAACAAAAATGATAGATCAGGGGAATACGACATACTCGATCAAAGTCTATTAAACGATTTGGATAACAACAATCTCAGAAATTCTTTTAATACCGGATTAAATTATAAAAAGAATACTATAACGTTGAATGTGAGTAATACGCTTTCTTTCGAATCGATAAAACGAAATTATAATAATTTAAGTCATTCTTTAAAAAGAGATCAGGTTTCATTTAATCCATCTGTTTCAATGAATTATCAAATATCCAAAAGTAAAGGGTTGTATTTGAACTATTATGGTCGTACTACTCAACCAGATTTAAATCAATTCGAACCATTAAAGCAAAATGATAATCCATTAATCAATTATTTGGATAATCCTGATTTAGAATCAGGATTCAATCATAGCATGTATGCATATTTCAATTCGTACAAGCAGTTGAAAGATATAAGTGTATATTTTGGAGCTGATCTAAACCAAAATACTAATGCTGTCAATAGCTTAGTGACTTTCTACCCTGAGTCAGGACGAAGAGATATTCAATATGTCAATGTAAATAAATCAAATATTTCATCCAGTATTTATGGAGGATATCGTCGACCTATTTGGAAAAAAATTGCCTTGAGTATGAATATTGGAGCTAATTTGGGATATCAGAATAATTACAATTATTTGGCTCTAGCAAATACAAATTCTCAATTGAATAATACAGAAAACTATTCGTTAAGTCCAAATATAGGTTTTAGTACGTACAAAGCTAATAAGTGGTCTTTTCAAGCGAGGTTAAGCCCTGGTTACCGTATTTCTAAATCTACCTTACAACCGGATTTGGATATTAATAATTTCATATTCAATTCTTATTTGGATGTGAGTTACACATTCCTTAAAGATTATAAGATAGTAATGAATATGGAACAATCACACGAAGCAGCTACTAAGACTTTACCAGAATTCAATGTGGCAAATGTTTCGGGATATGTATCTAAAAAATTCTTAAAAGACAAATCATTAGAGGCACAGTTTTTTGTGAATGATTTATTAAATAAAAATACAGGCGTTAGAAGATATCAATCAGGATATACATTTTCACAATCTACAAATGATGTATTGAGAAGGTATGGGATGTTCAAGTTGATTTACAATTTCACCACTATGAGAGGAGACAATTAATATGAAACAGTTATTTTATATACTAATATTCGTTTGTTATAGCAATATAAGTTTTGCGCAGTATACGTTTTTTCCTATTAGCGGAACTGTAACATATGAACGTAAATTCCATCTGCATAATTTTTTGAAACGTACAATGGGAAGCAAGGTCGATTTGGATATATGGGATAAAAGTTCGTTGGAATTTCTGCAAAAAAATGGGCCTACAGAACTTACAACACATCATACATTGAAATTCAATGGAATGGAGACATTATTCGAAACAGTAAAAGAAGATTATCCGGCTAATTACCAGAATGCATTATGGTATATACCCTTGAAAAGTGAAACTAAAACGTATGTTAATTATGATAAAGGAATATTCAATAAGCTTCTTCCATTTGGAGATGATGAGCTAATATTGACTGATTCCGTTCCTCAAGTCAAATGGAAATATACGGATGAATACCGCAATATTGCAGGTTATGACTGCCGTCGCGCGAATGGTTTGATTCAGGATTCTATTTATGTCGTGGCATTTTTCACTAGTCAACTGGATGTTCCTGGAGGGCCTGAACTTATTCAGGGATTACCGGGTACTATTCTTGGTGTGTCAATTCCATCATTGAACATTAATATGTTTGCGACGAAAGTTGAGCTGAATAATGATGTCGTATCTGCTACATTGACCAAAAAGAAAAGGGTAGTACCCGAATCAAAAGAATCAGTAATTAAGATACTTAAAAGCTCTGTTTATGATTGGATGGATGAGAAAGCTTTTCAAAAGGAAATGAGTAAAATACTCTTTTAAATCATTGTAATAAAAAAGGCGTTCATTTGGACTGCCCCCCAAAAGTTAGACGAATTTATGCAATCTTTTTGAAATAATGAGCTCGGTATTCTATCGGGCTCATTCCTTTTAAATTTGATTTAATTCTAACCTTATTATAGTAATTGATATAACTTATTATTTCCTTT
>NZ_JADEYP010000017.1 GCF_020295405.1 Sphingobacterium bovistauri | reverse complement strand
TATAAACTCTTCTATTAGCAATAAAACAGAATCCAAAACTGTCAATAATTACAAAATATCCAAAATATCCTCTGTATCCAAGTATGCAGCTTAACAATTAGAAGTTTTCTTAAAAATCGAAATAAAACAAAGAAGCTGCCCTTTTTGGACAGCTTCATTTACCCTACTAAAGTTTATAATATCTCCAAAAAATAACTTTACACAAGTTATAAAAATAATCTAACCTGTTTTTATCAGATCAATTACCTGACAAAATCAGTAAATGATGACCTGATTAAGGTTACAATCACAAGTTCTTCTACGTCAATTTATATGCTAATATAAAATAGGTAATTATTCCATAGATTAGTTTTCCCTCGCTAGTAATTTATATCATTTTAAGGTATTCTAATTAAAAAGAAATCTCACAAATTTTCATTTGCAACTATCATTATGATAATCAACCCTATCATAATGATAAGGTATGATTATGTTCACAACCGAACAAAAACAATAAGATACTGTGAAACAAACAATTACAAACCACACCTATTCAATGGTACATCTTTGGCATAAAGCTGTAAAACACCTATAAAAAAGTATAAATATGTTAACATCAATCCTAGTAGCTAGCTGTATAATCTGCTTTGTCATGCTTTTCAAACTTGTAAATGTTTTTGAAAAAATTTAAGCAAAATGGAAACAAAAATAAGCCACACAATTCGACAATGGTTTCCGGATTTTTCAGATGGAAATGAAGAAATTTCAGACTATAAACTGCTCCATGCTCTTGCAGTAAATTTCCGTTCAAAACTTCTTACAGATAGCGACGCTGATCTACAATATGCTGCAGAAATACTAAAGATAGTAAATCTGTTATATCAAACTGGAAATCAATACATCAGAAACGCCATTGAAAATGAATTCCTCAGTGAAATCATTACAGAAGAAAGTCCCCAGAGTTTTAAAAAACATTTAAATCTTTTTCCTGCAGATCTAAGGAAGGGATATATAAAAACTATTCTCGAAAATTAAATAATTAAGTTTAAAACAGCATTATAATGAATAAAATAAATGAAAATATAGCTAGTGCTTATTTAGAAAGTCATTATGACGAAATCAAAGACGAAATCAAAGACGAAATACATAAATTGTCTTCTCGTAAAAACTTCCCTGGTATACTTCAAGCCATTATTAACCTATTAAGATTCCTTCAAGAAAAAGGACAAATCCAGAAAATAGGTTTACATATAAAGGTTATTGGAAGACTATATAATAATGGTAATGACTACCTCAAATATATTATTGAGAACCTATTTATCCGTTCATTTGAGGGCATTAGAAAACGCTGTACAACCCATGAATGGAATGCTTTGTACAAGCAAATTCCAGTAAATCTTAAGAAGATTTATCTACTACAAAATCAAGAACAATCACATCGCACGCTGAGTATATGATAGCATTTTTTATAGTCGCCATAGCAGTATTCGTATATATATGCTATGTACTGGTTAAGCCAGAGAAATTTTAACGCACTTATCAAAACGTAATGATACACCTTTAAAAAAAGATATTTCCTACAATTCAGGAATATATCGATTTCTAAGGATAAACGTTTTAACCAAATTTAATCAAAGCTTATGAATACAGAAATTTTAGGAATTATTGTAATGTTTGGGTTTACGCTTCTGTTAGCTATACCACTTGGGAAATACATTTCAAAAGTATATGTTGGAGATAAAACAATTTTAGACTTCATTTTTAATCCATTAGAGAGGTTTATATTCAAGGTTTCAGGAATAAATGCCAAGCATGAGATGACTTGGAAGGAACATATAGCCGCACTACTTACTATTAACCTTTTATGGTTTTTAATGAGCATGGCTATCCTGATGCATATGGAATACCTACCACTAAATCCTGATGGTAATCCGAATATGTCAGCGGATCTCGCATTTAACACCTCTATTTCGTTTTTAGTTAACTGTAATTTGCAACATTACTCCGGTGAAACAGGAATCAGTTATTTGGGCCAGGTATGGCTTATGTTTCTACAGTTTGTTACAGCAGGTATAGGTATAGCTTCCGCGACAGTCATCTTCAAAGCTTTCAGAGAAAAAACAACAACGCAACTAGGTAATTTTTATAACTACTTCCTAAAATCCTGTACGCGAATTTTATTACCAATTTCTTTGCTTATTGCAGCCGTTCTACTATTAGAAGGTACACCAATGACTTTTGAAGGAAAGGATAAAATAGTCTCGCAAGAAGGAACTGAAGTCGAAGTTTCAAGAGGTCCCGTTGCTGCCTTTGTACCTATCAAACATGTAGGAACTAATGGAGGTGGATTCTTTGGTGCCAATAGCGCACATCCCTTAGAAAACCCTAGCTATTTAACCAATATGACAGAAATGTTTGCCCAATTTATAATTCCTATGGCTATGATTTTTGCATTTGGATTTTTTATTCGTAAGAAAAAGTTCGCATGGATGATGTTTAGTGTCATGACCATTGGTTTCTTACTACTTTCTGTGCCAACCATTTTAATGGAAATGAATGGTAATCCTGCTATAACTCAAATGGGAATAGACAATTCACTCGGAGCAATGGAAGGCAAAGAAATAAGGTTTGGTGCTGCTGCATCAGGATTTTGGAGCATTGTTACTACAGTTATTTCTACAGGATCGATTAACTCCATGCATGATAGTGCTATGCCATTATCAGGTTTAACTCAAATGATAGCAATGATGACCAATGCATTTTATGGAGGTGTTGGTGCTGGGGTATTGAACTTTTTTGTATTTATCATCCTTGCAGTATTTATCAGTGGCTTGATGGTCGGAAGAACTCCAGAATTTATGGGTAAAAAAATTGAAGCAAGGGAAATGAAAATTGCGATGATAATAGCGTTGACACATCCCCTACTCATACTTGTCAGCACTGCCTTAGCAACATCTTTTCCTCAGTATGGAGCATCTACTTTGAATAATCCTAGCTTCCATGGTTTCAGCGAAATATTATACGAATACACATCTTCAGCGGCAAATAACGGTAGTGGGTTTGAGGGGCTTGGAGATAATACAGCTTGGTGGAATATAACAACGGGATTTGTATTGTTGTTGGGAAGGTTCTTGCCTATTATTGGACCAATTGCTATTGCAGGATTATTGGCACAGAAGAAATTTATACCAGAGGGAGAAGGCACTTTAAGGACAGACACCTCTACATTTGGGTTGATGGTATTTGCAGTAATTGCAATTATTGCAGCACTAGCGTTTTTCCCAGCGCTGGCATTAGGACCAATTGCAGAATATTTTTCAATGAAATAACCTAATTAAAGACTATTAATATGAATCACAATAAATCATTGTTCCAAAAAGAACTAGTTAAACAAGCACTTAAACAAGCCTTTATAAAACTTAATCCCAAAACTATGTTTCGAAATCCAGTGATGTTCACCGTGGAGATCGGCACATTTGTGATGTTAGTTGTTAGTATTTGGACTTTAACTGGAGGACAAGGACAAGGTAGTTTCGGGTATAACTTGACGGTATTTTTAGTGCTATTTCTAACTTTATTGTTTGGAAACTTTGCGGAAGCAATAGCTGAAGCAAGAGGAAAATCACAAGCTGACAGTTTGAGAAAAACTAGAGAAGAAACTCCAGCAAAACTTTTAAACGGAAAAACAATTTCATCATCAGCATTACGAATAGAAGATGTATTCATTTGTGAGGCTGGAGATATAATCCCCTCAGATGGAGAAATTATAGAAGGGTTAGCAACTATCGACGAAAGTGCAATTACTGGAGAATCTGCGCCAGTAATTAGGGAATCTGGTGGAGATAAAAGCTCCGTTACGGGTGGAACGAAGGTGCTCTCCGACAAAATTATTGTTAAAGTCACTACACAGCCAGGAGAAAGTTTTCTTGACAAAATGATCGCTTTGGTAGAAGGTGCGTCTAGACAGAAAACACCTAATGAAATTGCACTAACCATTCTTTTAGCTGGATTCACTTTAGTGTTTATTATTGTGACAGTTACACTTAAACCTTTTGCTGATTATGCTAATGTTACTATAACAATCGCATCCTATATATCTCTATTTGTCTGCCTAATACCAACCACAATCGGTGGTTTACTTTCTGCTATTGGTATTGCTGGAATGGATAGAGCTTTACGTGCTAATGTTATTACAAAAAGTGGGAAAGCTGTAGAAACAGCAGGTGATATTGATGTGCTACTTTTAGACAAAACTGGTACTATCACTATCGGAAATCGTAAGGCGACTAATTTTTACCCCACCAATGGAATTGATGACAACAAACTAGTAAAAGCAGCAGTATTAAGTTCTATGTCTGATGAAACACCCGAAGGGAAATCAATCATAGAACTAGCAGGAATAAATCCTCTAATTTACGAAATAAGCAATCCTACGTTTATCAAATTTACAGCCGAAACACGTAGTTCAGGTTTGGATTATGCTAATATAAGAATTCGTAAAGGTGCAACAGATGCAATTAAAAAAATCGTTATTCAAGCAGGAAATACATTTCCAATAGAAATAGAAGAACGTGCACAGATCATTGCTAAAAATGGTGGTACTCCACTTGTAGTGTCCGAAAATGAAATGGTTTTAGGTGTAATTGAACTACAGGATATTGTAAAACATGGAATCCAAGAACGATTTCAGCGCCTACGCAAAATGGGAATTAAAACGGTGATGGTAACAGGAGATAATCCTCTCACCGCAAAATTCATTGCTGAAAAAGCTGGTGTAGATGATTTTATAGCTGAAGCAAAACCCGAAGACAAAATGAACTACATAAAAAAAGAACAGGCCGAAGGTAGGCTTGTCGCCATGATGGGTGATGGTACAAACGATGCTCCAGCTTTAGCCCAAGCAGATGTAGGAGTAGCAATGAACAGTGGTACACAAGCAGCAAAAGAAGCTGGAAATATGGTGGATCTAGATAATGATCCAACTAAACTAATTGAGGTGGTAGAAATAGGCAAACAGCTACTAATGACCCGTGGTACATTGACTACTTTCAGTATTGCCAATGATATAGCAAAATACTTTGCAATTATCCCAGCATTGTTTATCACAGCGATTCCTGCTTTGCAAAGCTTGAATATAATGAATCTTCACAGTCCTGAAAGTGCAATTCTTTCTGCTGTAATTTTTAATGCACTAATTATTCCTTTTTTAATACCTCTAGCTTTAAAGGGTATCACATACAAACCTATTGGGGCATCTGCCCTATTACGTAGAAACCTATTGATTTTTGGATTAGGTGGCATATTAGTCCCTTTCGTTGGAATAAAACTAATAGATATAACAATTGCACTCTTTATTTAATGGTCTTTAATTTAAAATAAAATGAAAAAACATATTTTACCTGCTTTCAAGCTCACTTTATTTAGCATTTTATTACTTGCTATTATTTATCCGTTTGTCGTTTGGTCTATGGCTAGATTGGCTCCTAATAACGGGAAAGGAAAAGTCTTAACATACAATGGTGTTAAACACTATACCAATATAGGTCAATCTTTCACAGATGATAAATACTTTTGGTCACGACCTTCGGCTGTTGATTATAATGCGGCAGGTTCAGGAGGAAGTAACAAAGGTCCTAGTAATGATGAATATTTAGCAACGGTACATACTAGAATAGATAACTTTCTAATTCATAATCCCGGTGTTAAAAAATCCGACATCCCTGTGGATTTGATAACAGCAAGTGGCAGTGGATTAGATCCCAATTTTTCAATACAAGCAGCGAAAGTACAAGTTGAAAGAATAGCTAAAATTCGAAATCTTGAAGCCAATAAACTCTTTCATCTTATCGAACAAAATATAGAAAAACCATTATGGGGAATCTTTGGCCCAGAGAAAATCAATGTTCTTAAACTTAACATAGAACTTGATAAAATGAGTCAATAACAACTGTAAATAATGCAATTATCTTATGAAAAACTAATTCCCTAAACATCTCTTACAATGAAAAATAAATCAATTCTGACAGTAATATTATTATGTGTAACAGTTTACCTTAGCGCTCAAGAAAAAGAAAAAAGTACATTAACTATAAGCGGATATGCAGAAGTTTATTATCAACAGGATTTCAATAATCCTGTTGATAATAAACGTCCATCCTTTGTTTATAGTCATAATAGGAATAATGAGTTTAATATCAATCTAGCTTTTATTAAAGCGGCTTACAATACTGAACGATTACGCACCAATATAGCGATGGCTACAGGTACTTATATGAATACAAACTATTCAGCAGAGACTGATGTTATTAAAAATATTTATGAAGCCAATGTTGGATTTAAGCTATCAAAAAAACATAATTTATGGATAGATGCTGGTTTAATGCCATCACATATAGGATTTGAAAGAGCAATTGGTAGAGACAACTGGACTTTGACACGAAGTCTATTTGCTGATAATTCACCTTATTTTGAAACAGGTGCTAAGATTTCTTACACCTCTGAGAGCACGATGTGGTTTATTAGCGGAATGATTCTAAACGGCTGGCAGCGTGTTCAGCGTGTGAATGGGAACTCCACTCCTGCTTTTGGACATCAGATCATATTTAAACCAAATGCAAAGTGGATATTCAATAGCAGTTCATTTATAGGTAATGACAAAGCCGATAGTGTCAGACAGATGCGATACTTTCATAATCTGTATGCCATCTATCAAATGAATGATAAGATAGGCTTAACCACAGGCTTTGATATCGGCGCTGAGCAAAAATCTAAAGGAAGCAGTGCATACAATACTTGGTTTACACCAGTGCTAATAGCAAAATATACAGCCAATCAAAAATTAGCATTAACGGGACGTGCGGAGTATTATCAAGATAAAAAAGGAGTTATCATAGCAACAGGTACATCAAATGGTTTTCAAGCTGTCGGATTATCATTAAATATTGACTACAATATTTTACCCAATTTAATGTGGAGAACTGAAATTCGGAATTTAAATAATGGAAATGACGCCATTTTTATAGATAGAGATAATAGTTTAAAACGAAACAGTACTACAGCTACATCTGCACTTGCCGTTAGTTTTTAAACTATTATTACGACATCTTCTTTCTACAGAAGAAGATGTCCATTGTATTATACCTATCTAATAGGTAAAGTATAAGAAAGTGACAATTGACAAAACTCTCAATAGCTAGGTGCTATTTATTGGAAATTTTAAAACACTAAATTCAACTATACTATAATTGATCTATTAAAAAATAGCTCAATGCAAATAAAAACGTATAATGGAAGAACGAAAAGATGCAGAACACTTTTTAGATCTTATTAAAAAATCGAGAAAAGGAAAATTCAAGCTCTACATTGGAATGAGTGCTGGTGTAGGTAAAACTTATCGTATGCTACAAGAAGCTCAGGCACTTTTGCGCAGTGGGATTGACGTAAAGATTGGTTACATTGAAACACATCATAGAAAGGAAACTCATGCTTTGCTGTCTGGCTTACCCATTATTCCACGTAGAAAACTATTTTACAAAGGCAAAGAATTAGAAGAGCTAGATATTCAAGCTATCATTAATCTTCGGCCCGAAGTTGTAATTATAGATGAATTAGCACATACCAATATCGAAGGCAGTAGTAATGAAAAAAGATGGCAAGATGTATTAGAAATCCTTAATGCAGGAATTAATGTAATCAGTGCTGTTAATATTCAACATATAGAAAGTCTGAATGATGATGTTAGAGCTATTACTGGAATTGAAGTAAAAGAAAGAATTCCAGATACTATAGTTGCACAAGCTGATGAAGTCGTTAATATTGATTTGACCGCCGAAGAACTAATTACTAGATTAAAAGAAGGAAAAATTTATGATATATCGAAAGTTTCGATGGCTTTAAACAATTTTTTCAAAAGTGAGCAAATACTCCAATTAAGAGAATTAGCATTAAAAGAAGTAGCTTCTCAAGTTCAAAGAAAAGTAGAAAACGAAGTCGTACTTACCAGAAATACAAAAAAAGAAAAATTATTAGCTTGTATTAGTTCAAACGAAAAGGTAGCGAGAAATGTAATCCGAAAGACAGCTCGATTAGCGAATTACTACAATGGCAAATGGTATGTAATTTATGTACAAACACCAAAAGAGGATGTCAATAAAATAGCCCTATCCAAACAACGATATTTAATTAATAATTTTAAATTAGCAACAGAACTTGGAGCTGATATTATTAAAATTAAAAATAGCCATGTAACTAAGGCAATTATGGAGCAAGTCGAGAATTTAAAAATAACGACTGTCTGTATAGGAAAGCCACATATAACTATATTAAAAATTTTACTAGCAACCGATACCTTTAATAAGCTAATAAATAGCCTTTCAACAGAAAAAATTGACCTTGTAATATTGTCCTAATGAAAATAAAAACAAAATTAACATTTGGCGTTGGATTACTTTTTTTAATGATTCTTGCATTAGTGATAATCAGCGGATGGTATGTAAACCAATTAAGAAAAGATACCAACAACATCCTAGTAGCGAACTACAACACCTTACAATACTCGAGAAATATGTTATTGTCTTTAGAAGATATAAATTTGAATAACAGAAACATCGAAATTTTTCAGAAAAACCTTGATCTGCAACAAGCTAATGTTACAGAAATTGGAGAAATTGAAATTACAAATCTTTTAGTTAAGCACTTTAATCTTCTCAAAGAGAACTCAAAAGACTCAGCAATTTTATCTACAATACGAAAAGATATCTCTGAATTGATGCGCTTAAATATGGAGGCAATTGATCGAAAAAGTAATATTGCTGATAGTACTGCTGAAAATGCAATTATAATGATCTCTTTAACAGGAACACTATGCTTTTTGATTGCTTTTATTCTTCTAGTGAATCTCCCATCGAATATTGCTAATCCAATTAAAGAATTAACAGATAGTATTAAAGAAATTGCAGGCCAGAATTACAAAAAAAGAGTACACTTTGCAAGCCACAGTGAATTTGGAGATTTAGCGACATCCTTTAATACAATGGCTGAAAAATTAGAAGAATATTCAGAAAGTAAACTCGATAAAATAATAAAGGGAAAAAAACGTATCGAAACACTTATCGATAATATGCATGATCCAGTAATAGGTATTGATGAGATGAATAAAGTTCTTTTTGTTAATAATGAAGCTGTAAAAATTTCAGGAGTAAATAGATCGGACTTAATTGATCAGCCTATTCAGGAAATTGCTCTCACAAATGATTTAATAAAAGACCTTATAAAAGATATTAATAATCCTGAAAACATAAATAATACTACAAAAACACTCAAAATATTTGCTGATAATAAGGAAAGCTATTTCGAAAAAGAAATTATAGATATTAATATTATACCTACAGGTGAACAAACTACAAATTTTATTGGAAAAGTAATTCTACTGAGGAATATCACTCCATTTAAGGAACTTGATATGGCTAAAACTAACTTTATTGGAACAGTTTCTCATGAATTCAAAACTCCTATTTCATCAATAGAAATGAGTGTTCGATTATTGAAAAATGAAAGAATTGGCAAATTAAATGAGGAACAAAAAGAATTGATTATTGGAATTGAAGAAGATACAAGTCGTTTACTCAAGATAACTGGCGAATTATTAAATATGACGCAAGTGGAAAGTGGCTCCATACAAATCAATCAATCCCTAGATGAAATAAGACCAATGCTTGAATATGCTGTTCATGCAAATAAATCTGCTGCAGAGCAAAAACAAATATTGATCAATATAGATATTCAAGATGGTATATCCTCGGTAATTATGGACAGTGAAAAGACTGCTTGGGTCTTGACAAATTTACTATCTAACGCGATTAGGTATTCACATGAAAATTCATCAATAAAGATTGACGTTCATAGAAAAAATGATAAAATTCTATTCTCTATTTCTGATACAGGTCAAGGTATACAAACAGAATATTTAGACAAGATTTTTGAACGGTATTTTAGAATTCCTGGTACTAAAAAAGACGGAACCGGTCTTGGCTTAAGTATAAGTAAAGAGTTCATTGAAGCTCAGGGTGGTGAAATATGGGTTGAAAGTGATTTTGGAGCTGGTAGTACTTTTTATTTTACTCTTAATTTGCCTCGTGAAAATTACTTATAGATTATACTTAATATATATAAAACAGGAAAGGCTACATTTACACAAAATAACATCGAAGCTAATGTAAAATGGAAGAGATCGAGAAGCAACAAACCATCAAGGAATTAGCTTCTAAATATGAGTTTTATCCAGGTAGGAAAAGTTCTATAATTTCATAACATTCTATTTTGCAATTTGATGTTGGATAGGTCAATATCTCCTATTTTTAGACTTGGTAGACTTCCCTGTTTCCATCCCTAATCAGAGATTATTCAAAAATCCTAATTAAATTAAATAGCAGCGCTTGCTGTGGTTATACTCTCACATTTAATCTATTGTTTGCTCTTGTAAGGTGGATATTTTATTTATAATTAAGCTATCTGTATGACCCATATTTTCGACTGCAGTTGGAAAATATAAGGTAACTTTTAAGCCAATAGCTTTTATATTTTCAAATTTTAATCTCCCTCCTATACGCATAAATAAATCTTTGCATAAAGAAATACCTAAACCTGCACCTCGGTTATTATTTTTTTTCTTATAAGACCAACTATATTTGGTATTCAAATTTTCCAAATCTTCCATGGAAAGTTCATCACATTCATTCTGAACATAAAGACAAAGTTCATTGGTATCATTCTTAGAAAAACCAATGACTACTGTTCCCATACCTTTACAATATTTAACAGCATTGCTCAATACATTACGAATTATAAATGAAAAAATATCCTTACTCATATACAGCAAATATGAATCCTGTATATTATTTATCACATTGATTTTATTTGCCTGTATATCCGCATTAAAAACAGGCAAAATAAGTTTAATTTGTTCTGATAAGTTAAAGGACTCTTTATTTTCTATATTATGACGTAATTGAGAATCAGTCCATAATAATATTTCATCAATCATTTTACGTGATATAGAAAGCTGGCTAGAAATAGTCGAGAAAATTTGATGCAGATCATCCTTTGATAATAATATAGCATCATCAAAATTCAACAACATTTCCATGGATATAATAGGCACTCTTAAATCATGAGAAGCGATAGAAATCACTTTAGTTTTAAATTCCTCCGAAGACTTCAATTCTTGATTGTAAATGATAATTTGATCACGTTGTAATGCTAAGGTAGCATTAGTGGCAACCAACTTTTGTTTCTCTAATTTTAATGCGCGATTTTTCTTTACTAATAAATAAATCAACACAGCTATAATTGCTTTACTTACAACGATTCCAACAATTAATAGGTAGATAAGATTTTGGTCATCCATAAAACGAAGATATCCTTAAAATTTTGTGCTAAATTAAGAAAAAACTGATGCTTATCTAATTTGAAAATATAATATGATTATAATTTATATGATCTATTCAATTTTAAATACACAAGCCTTTTGTAGCCTTACCATTTTTCAAACAGATAATAAACGTAATAAGACTTACCTTTCATCATTTTTCAATGTTCTGTCTCATCCAATAATCCTTCTAAAACCTTCAAATCATCTAAAAAATGTTTCGATAATTGATCATTAACGGGCACTAAACCGGAAAAGTGAAGTAAATCATCATTTTTACGGTTTTCTTTTTTCACACACTCCCCTATTTATCAGCATTATATGACTAGCAATATTGTTGATTCTAGTGTTTCGATAATTAATTCCATTAAACTCCAACTTTTCAGGAAATATTGAACCAATTATTGAAAGATTGGTGTGAATATCCCCTTTACTTTATAAAGAAACTAAGATTTTCGAGTACTTTCTCTTATAATTTATCAATATTAGGTTTTATATATTTGAGCCAATCTTTGCTAACTCATCCTCTAATGATTCTATTTGATTTTTAATTTGTTACACAACTTAAAGCAGAACCATGAAACATACAAATATTTTAATACATAAAAATCTTTCAAAGACTCGAAGAAATTAAAGATAAAATTCCTAACGGAAAATTTAATTCAGTCTAATTTTAATATTTTCTAAACTAAACAATGAAGAAGGAAATGTGAAAATTTCGAATATAACTATAAATTTTATATTGTGGTTAATTGCTATTTTATGTAGGTTTGCGAAAACATCATTTACCTAAATGAATCAACTAGATACCCTTACTGACCAGCAGTTGATAACCACATGGCCACATCAACATGAGCGCGTATTTGCTGAGATTTATCGTCGGTACTGGGATAAACTCCTGGCAGTAGCCTATCACCGTCTAGAAGATCTACATGATGCTGAAGAATGTGTGCAAGATGTATTTTGCAAATTTTGGGCACTTCGGAATAATTTTGAGTTAAAGGGGAAAGATCTGAGTTATTACCTTTCGCAGGCTATACGCAATCAGATTTTTACAGTATTAAGAAGAAGGTATAATCTAAGAAAAAAAAGCAAAGATATAACTTTAGAGGAGGATGTCCATCATTTAACTCCAGAAAAACAGTTCATAATTACTGAATTAACTAAACAATTTGAAGAAGCGATCCAAGCTTTGCCTCCACAGTGTAAATTAGTCTATTTACTTAAAAGAGATGAAGGGCTGACGGTCAATGAGATTGCAGAAAAACTCAACATATCTAGTAACACCGTGAAGCATCATCTTAAAAAAGCGCATAAAGATTTACGAAATAATACCGAACTATTGACTCTTTTAGTTACGGTACTTTATTTATTACAAAAAAAATAAAAAAAGATTTCTTCACCTACCCCCCTTCTCATTTTTCTGGTCTTTAGTATTGATTAAACCGAAAAATGTGCATGAATAAAAAAGATCGCATAGAATTACTTACCCATAAGTTCCAGAATGGGTCAATAGATAAACAGGAGTTTGCCGAGCTATTGGACTGGTACAATAGTTTTGATGATAGTCAAGTTGAACTAAGCGGTTCGGAAGATATTACATTGTCGACCATCAAAAACAGGATGTATGATCACATATGCAGCCAGGTGGACATCGCTCCCAAACCGTTGACACTGCAGCCAAGGTCCAACTTTAACCTGTGGAAGTGGTCAGCGTCAATTGCAGCTATATTCGTTTGTATTGTTGGTCTATGGTGGGCATTTAAGTCCACAAATAGATTAGAAGATTCGCATTTATCCACGGCATCTTCATCGATTCTACCAGGAAGTAATAAGGCTACCTTAAAATTAGCAGATGGAAGCACAATCATTTTAGATCAACAAGCTGGGGGATTGATATCTGATGAGCAGATCCACTATGCAGATGGCACCTCTGTATTGAACCAAGGAAACAAATTGGATGAAAATAGCCGCTTGATCCTGGAGACCCCACGTGGAGGTACCTACCAAATCACTCTAGAAGACGGTACGAATGTCTGGTTAAATGCAGGCTCCAAACTCATTTATCCAGCACGGTTTGTGGCTGCAGAAAAGCGTATCGTTGAAATCCAAGGTGAAGCCTACTTTAAAGTCGAGAAGAAGCTAGACAAGCATGGACATAAAATTCCATTTATTGTAAAAGCCAATAGGCAGGAAATTGAAGTATTGGGTACCGAGTTTAACGTCGCCGATTACGCTCATTTAGAATATAGCCATACTACATTGATTGAAGGATCTGTGTCTGTATCACATGCCGGCAAAGCCAGCAACCTTAAACCAAATCAACAATGGCTATTACAAAAAAATCATAGCCAGGTGAAAGTGATCAAAACAGCGCCTATTGTCGCTTGGAAAGACAATAAGTTTAATTTCGAAGACAAACCATTGGATGAAGTTCTTGACGAAATAGCACTTTGGTACGATATCAAAATCGTGTACTTAGCTAAAGTTCCTCAAGTGGAACTCATGGGCGATGCTTACCGCAATAGTGACTTCAATCTTATCCTACGACTATTAGAAGTCGCCAAAGTAAGTTACAAATTGGATAAGGCACAACGTATATTATACATCAACTAAAACAAACTACAGTCCATGAAAAGGAAAATCAGCGTCCCTCCCTGAATGTATCAGCTACTGACGAAAAAACAGAACTATGATATAATATTAATATAACTAACCTTATTAAATGAAACAATTCGTGCTTTGCCTGTTGTGGGTCTGCATTGGTACGGTCTACGCACAAAAAATTACGTTCTCCGGGAAAAACGTTCCGCTAGAACAAGCGCTAGAAGCCATACGAAAACAGACAAACTATACGGTCTTTGGTCAAAAATTAGAAATTCAACAAGCAAAAAAGATTAGCATTGATGCTAAAAACATGGAGCTTAATACTTTCTTAAAAATAATCTGTGAAACAGAACCTTTTCAGTACAACATCGAAAATAAGGTAATATCCCTTTCGAAAATTTTACAGCAACCTAAGACAAATCTCCCTGCCAGGACACGTACACAACAGCGCTCCATAGTTGGAACTGTCGTGCGTAAGGATAATGAAAAACCAATCCCCAATGCTACAGTAAAGATAAAGGGTACCTCCTATCAGGCAAAAAGTAATCCTAATGGTGATTTCGCCCTTGTTTTCCCATCAATGGATAAAGATCCTATCGTCGAAGTAACCATTATAGGCATGAAGCCTTTTGAAATTCAGGTGGACCTTAGTATTAACCCAATACTATTTGCAAGGCTTGAAGAGCAGCAGCAGGAAATAGATGATGTCGTCGTGACTGGTATTTTCAACCGCAAGAAGGAAAGCTTTTCAGGCGCTTATGCAACCTATACCGCCGAACAATTACAGATGGCGAGCGCTTCCAATGTGCTGGAAGGCTTACAGATCCTTGACCCTTCCTTTCAAATCGTACAAAACAACAGCTTAGGTTCAGATCCCAACCAACAACTGAATTTAGAAATCCGGGGTAAGACCAGTGTTGCCGCATTGGACGATGCATTTGGCACAGATCCTAATCAACCACTCTTCATACTCGATGGATTCGAATCCACCATGGAGCGCATCCGGAATATCCCTATTGATCGATTAGCATCCATTACCATATTAAAAGATGCAACCGCTACCGCATTATACGGTGCCAAGGGTGCCAATGGCATTATCGTCGTCGAGTCTAAAAAACCAAAATCCGGCGAACTTATTTTCAATTATAGTGGACGCATGGACATGGACCTTGCAGACCTGACTGATTATAACCTGATGAATGCCGCTGAAAAGCTACGCTTTGAACTTTTATCCGGGCATTATGGTTCCGTAAACGAGTATGGACAGATCACAAACAATAATCAACCTCAAAGAGAACAGGTTTATTTGGATCGTCTCAAGGAAGTAAATCGCGGTGTCGATAGCTACTGGCTGAATGAGCCGATTCGCACTGGAATTGGTCAATCCCATAATATTAGTTTAGATGGCGGCGACCAAACCTTTCAGTATAGCATAGGCCTCAATCGACAAGTCGTCCAAGGAGTGATGAAAAAATCAGACAAAGAGGTAACTGATGGCAATATTAACCTCATCTATCGCAAAGGGAAATTTTCTTTCAACAACATCCTCAATGCACGCTATGTGGTAGCAAATAAAGAGCCTGTTTCGTTTTTAAGCTTTGTACAGGCCAATCCTTATTACCGAAAATACAATGAGGCAGGAGAACCGGACAAATATCTAGAAAATATTTCGAACGATGTCCGATTTAATCCATTATATGATTTCAACAACAACAACCTGTCAAAAACAGATGGTCAGGAAATCATTAACAATTTAAGTGTCGACTGGAATATACTCAAAGGATTACTGCTCCGTGTAAATGCAGGCTTATCTCAATTCCGCAATAGCGGCGAGATCTTTAGATCACCCAATAACAGCGAGTATGCGACCAGCCCGATGCGCGAAAGAGGGAGATATACGGAATCAAAAGATAAGATCCTAAAATATAATGGTAGGGCTATCCTATCTTACGGTAATACATGGAATAAACATACAATCAATGTAGGAAGTAGTATGTCTTTGTTTCACAACCAGAGCAACAATACCCAGTATGGTGTTCAAGGATTTATTGATGATAAAATCATCAACCCACAGCTGGCATTAACTTATGAATTAGGAAGATTACCATCCTACCAGGATCTTCGTGATCGATCTATAGCCTTTTTGATGAATACCAACTATGGCTATGATGGCCGGTTTCTTGTTGATGCCAACCTAAGTATTGATGGTTCCTCTATTTATGGCTCCAACCGCAACTTTACCAATATCTATAGCATCGGAGGGGCATGGAACTTGCACCGAGAAGCATTTTTTAAAGACCTGGATTGGATAGACCAACTGCGCTTAAGAGCATCCTATGGCAATCAAGGCAATCAAAATTTCAAGTCCTACATCGCCATGCAGATATATCAATATAATACACTCAATGCCAATCCATTTGGACCTGGATTGAGTATTAGTAATTTCGGCAATCCAAATTTGAAATGGCAAAGAACCTATACGCAAAACTATTCTGTAGATTTCAAAGCCTTTAAGGATCGCCTGCGTATTATGGTTGATTATTATTTAAAAGATACCAATCCCTTATTGGTAAGTGTGGCCACAGCTTCCTCCAATGGTCGAAATGTCTCCATTCAAAACCTGGGCGGCTTGATGACTAAGGGTGTGGAGGGTATATTGAGTGTCGCTCCCATACTCAAACCCCAATTTACTTGGCGCTTAGATTTAAATCTTAGCCACAGCCGATCCGAATACCAAGATATTGGTAATAAATTGGATAACCACAATGAAAAAAACAGAAATAGAAGTATGATACGCTTCTTTGATGGGGGGAGTCCTGATGACCTATGGGCTGTACCTTCATTGGGAATTGATCCATCTACAGGAAGAGAGATTTTCTTGAACCGCTTTGGCGAAGAAACATTTGTTTTCAACTATCAGGACGAAGTCAAAATCGGAAATTCACGTGCTATTTTCGATGGCAATCTGACGAGTACATTATATTATAAAAATTTTAACGTATTGGTCAGTTTCGGTTATCAAATGGGCGGTAAAACTTTTATGAACACACTCTATAACAAGGTAGAAAATATCAGCTCAGCCTCCTTACGCTATAATCAAGACAAACGGGCATTATACGACCGTTGGCAGAAACCAGGAGACGAAGCTTCTTTCAAGGCTTTAAATTTACAGTCCAGCACGCCGATGTCATCCCGCTTTATACAAGACAATGACGTTTTGACATTAGATGCTGTAAGCATATCCTACAGAACCAGTACCTGGTCTTGGTTGAAACAAATACGCGCACGCAGCATGAACTTCAGTCTGGGCTCCAATAGGCTAATGCACCTTTCAACCATTCGAAATGAGCGAGGTATTGATTATCCTTTTGCTCGACATATCAATTTTAGTTGTGGAATAAGTTTTTAAATGGAAATTATGAAAAACATAATGATAACGCTACTCTTCCCCCTATTTATAGTGCTGATGAGCAGTTGCCAGAAATGGCTTAAAATTACACCGACAGATCAGTTTTCAGCTTCCGAACTATTTATCAATAAGGAAGGTTATCTGAAAGCGCTCAACGGAATTTACGTCGACATGACAGCTTCTAGAAGCTATGGAAATGCCCTCAGTGTTGGTGCTATTGATGTCTTAGCACACTATTACCATATCAACAGTAGCACCCATAATTATTACGATGTAGCCAACCATATATATACAGACAGTACCAGTATACGGATTTTCGACGGCATATGGACCAGCTCCTATAAAATGATAGCCGATGCCAATGTGCTCTTAGAAAAAACACCAAATTCACCAGGCACCGTGCTACCACAACCCTATCATGCGATCGTCAAAGGCGAAGCATTGGCCCTACGCGCATTTTTACATTTTGACATTCTCCGTCTTTTTGGATCGGTATGGACGGCAGACAAGATTACAGCACCTGCTCTTCCCTACGCCCTTAATTCCGGTACTGATTTACACCCTTTGCTGAGTCCACAAGACTATTTAGATCAGGTCATCAAAGATCTGGAGGAAGCATCACGTCTTTTGGCTGACGATCCGATACGCACTTCGGGAGTACGACATCAGGAAAACCCTGCAGGAGACAATTCCTTGTATTTTAGACAATACCGTCTAAATTATTATGCCGTTCAGGCCTTATTATGTCGTGCTTATCAGTGGAAGCAAGATCGTGAAAAGACCTATTCCCTAGCGAAGGAACTTCTGACAGAAATAAACCCTGGGCCAAACAGCAAGTTTCCTTTTGTCAGCAATGCCAACGCTACGCATAATACCTTGAAAGACCGACTTTTTTCTACTGAAGTTATCTTCTCCCTGTACACAAACAATAGAAACAATTTGTTTAACACGACTTTTAGTTCCATGCTACCCAAGGTGCAAAAATTAACCTTCAATTTGGACAACAGTGACTATAGTCGGGTCAGGGAACTCTATGATGATGAAAATGATTACCGTGAAGATATATGGCAATTACGTACAGACAACAGCATTACTTCGCTTACCTGTACAAAATTTGAATCCATAGCCAATGCGCCTGGGCAATTCATGATGCCTTTGATACGGCTTAGTGAAATCATCCTCATGCTGGCAGAATCTAGTCCATTACAAGCAGAGGGAGTAGAATATTTAAATACAATTAGAAGGAATCGCAATGCAGTAAATCTAAATCCTACAGACCGCAATGCTTTATTGCAGTTTATCTCTAGAGAATTTAGAAAAGAGGTGATCGGTGAAGGCCAGCAATTCTATTATTATAAGCGAACACAGCAGACGAATCTTCCACGTATTGACCGTCTCACGGGCACCGTCAGCATGTTTCTTCAAAATTATGTCGTACCACTACCGGATAGTGAAATAGCTGTCCGCTCCAATTAAAAAGAAGCAATGAAAAATAAATTTTTAATCTATTTAAGCTTTCTGCTTTGTCTTTTATTAAGCTGTGAAAAGGATAATATGCAGTATTCAGGCCCAGAAGGTATTTACTTTGGGGTGCGCGACTTTGGTCTTATCGTAGATACAGCAGGCCCCTTCCAGCCCAGCTCGCGCGTAGATTTTCTGGTCATGAACACAAGTCAGTATACCTACAGAATGCCTATCCTACTTGCTGGACCAGTAAAAGACTACGACCGACAGTTTAAAATTACTGTAGAACTCGATTCAACAACACTTGAACAAGGAAAACATTATGCAGTACTCAAGGACATTTATACACTACCTGCAGGAGCCCACCGTACCTGGGTTAATATAGATTTCTTTGCTGCCCCAGATCTAGATCTGGCAGAAAAAAGACTTGTAATAAAGATTGTCGAAACAAATGATCTAAAGCCAGCTTTCAACATGTGGGATCCTCCTACAGACATCAATGGCTCTAGGCCTGCCCAAAAAATGGATGCTAGCCGCCATACGATCATTGCCTCCAATATGATGGTCACACCGACGGCATGGTTGGGAAAAGCACAACCCAATGGCGAAGAATTTAATGCACTTGGTGTGTTCACCCGTCGTAAGATGGAATTTATTACCGAACACCTTGGCTTAGCTTATTTCGAATTTTTGGATGCAGAAAGGATGTCGCTATTACGGATGTCACTTATCGGTCAGCAGCTATCCAGGTTATTGATACAGCGCTTTGATGCAGGAAACCCGGTATTGGAAGAAGATGGACGTTTGATGTATGCAGAAGGCGTGCCCTGGAAAAGTTATGTTGGTGTACCCTATAAACCCTAATTATTACAGACCCATATGAAAACAACGAAAACGAAATATAGCTTAAATCCCTCACTGGGTATGCTAATAGCCGGATTCTTACTGGTACAGGGCTGTGCCAAAGACCTTGGTAACTACAGCTATCAAGATATCAATGAACTGGAAATAAACAACTGGCAGGACAATTATTCCGCATTAACCGATGTGGATACTTTAAGGATCAGCCCTACTTTTAGCTCCACTTTCAATATAAATGATTCTACTAATTATGATTTCCGCTGGGTACTTAAAGAAGGTGCATTCAAACAAGACACCATTGGCAGGGCTGGCCATCTTAACTTCCCCGTAAAAATACCCACTGGAAATTATACCTTACAATATCGGATAACCGATAAAAATACCGGTATTGTTTTTTTTAAATTGGCTAATCTAACTATAGGAACCCCTTATAACCGGGGTATCTTACTTACTGGAGAAGACAAACAGGGGAATGCCGAAGCCGCCATGCTGTCGATGATTAAGGATACCGTTTACATGGATGCCATGATAAAAAACTCGGGTATAAATAAAACGTTGAAAGGTCCGAAACACTTCTTTTACGGTGCCGGAATCTATGAAGGACACAAACTTATGTGGTTTACCTCTGAATCAGGTTCCTACTATCTTGACCGGAAAACCATGAAATCCAGCCCAAGCAGTACGTTATCCAACTTTTTGTTGCCTACGGATCCAATCAATGTACAACAGGAATACCTTGAAATCATGGCTCCCCAGATAATAGACAACATTGGCAAAACGGGTGACGAAAGTTATAAAGTGGTACTTACTAATACGGGCAATATTTACACAACCTATACCAGTCTCAGTTCAGGTATGTTCTATAATCCTGTAAACCGTGTTAGCAACAACTTTGAAAAGCTACTTCCCGCGGCTCCCTATTTGATGTATCCTATTGGGAGCATGAGCACAATGATGTGGTACGACCGTACAAATGATCAGTTCATGGCCATCACTGCGCTCCTAGGTATGGATCGCTCTACCTATCCAGCAGACAAAGCAGGCGACCCATTTTCATGGAATGCACAATCCGAGGGCAAGAAATTACGTTACGCCGAAAACACATTCAACAAAGATGGTGGATTTAATAATGGCAATACCTTCGCCATCGTCAAAAACGATGCTGGAAGATGCAATATCTATAAATTTCATGCCCGAGGAAGTAATCCGGTAAAACTGGCCAACTATGCGGTCAAGGCTATTGCCGTAAATTTTGATCAAGCGGAGCAATATGCATTTAGTTCCACCCGTACCGTGGTATTCTATACTTATCAAAACAAACTGTATGCCTACGATTATAATCCAGGAAATGAACGCATGTACGAATTAGATCTTTTCGCAGGAAAAGAGATTACGATGATTAAATTCGACACCCAGCAAAATCCTACGCAAAACTCGCTTTATGTAGCGACCTATGATCCCACAAATGATGGAACCTTACAACGCTTTGTTTTGGATGCAGACCCCAATACAGTAAAACTAAACCCGGTACCAGATGCCAAATGGGAAAAGTTGATCAGGATAAAAGACGTAAACTGGAAAGCCGAAAGGTATTAAACTTAAATACATGAATAGAATCCCGTTTCATGTGGTTTTAACAGCTCTAGTAGGGCTGTTAAATACCGCACATGCCCAAGAATACAATTTCAGTATCAGTGGATCATTGACAGATCCTGCACTTGAAGGAAAGGAACTGATACTATCTATGTCTGGGCATAGTGATACCGTAACAATACAAAATCAACAATTTAATTTTAAAGCAGTCAAAAAAATAGGAAAGGCTAATTTACGCATTTATACTAAACAGGAACGGAATTACCTGACAGAATACCAGCACCCAAAGACAGTACTTTTTTTCGTCGATGGTAAGCCTACTCTTCTTAGAGGCACTGACCTCCAAACTATTAAGGTCAGTGCAAACAGTTTGCAAGATGAATACCAACTACTGGTAAAAGGGATTAAAACTGCGCAGCAGCAAAATCCACAGGCGAGCCAGATAGACAAATGGAAAATATCGAATGAATTAATCCTAGCCTACATGGAGAAAAACCCAACTTCATTGGTATCGCAAGATTTGTTTCTAGAATTTTTTGAGGTAGATCATATGAAATCTTTCCGAATAGCTCAAGCAAAGCGTTTTCAACAAGTATATGAAGCATTTCCTACAGCCTACCGGAAAAGCGATATGGGAAAATTCCTTCCCTTATTCTTGGATGCCGACGCCAAAACCGTTAAAATCGGTCAAGTAGCACCCAATTTTAAATTGACTTCATCAGATGGCAAACAGATAAACCTATCTGACTACCAAGGTAAATATGTATACCTAGACTTTTGGGCTTCATGGTGCAAAGGGTGTCGTATGCAACACCCATTACTTCGTAGACTACACCAAACCTATAAAGATGCTCCCCTGGAGATCATTTCTGTATCCCTGGATGCTGGCGCGAATGCCAAAGAAAAGTGGTTAAAAGCCGTAGAAAATGATAAACTAACTTGGGTACAAGTCGCCGAATTGACTCATCCCTCTGCAATTCAAAAAGAATATGGTTTCCTAGGGGTACCGATGAATTTTCTGATTAATCCAGAAGGTAAAATTGAGGCACATTATTTACATGATGAATATCTGGAAACTTACTTAAACACCTTATTCTCCACTAAATAAAGTACATATTTATTTCAAACAAAAAGCACACTTCTAAAGACTAGAAGTGTGCTTTTTAATTTAAAAAACCTAGTTCAACAATGTTTTCAATGTGTTCTTCAAGTTGTCACCTTTCAAATCAATGGCTACGATCTTACCCTGTGGATCTACCAAGAAATTAGCAGGTATCCCCGTAACACCATATGCGGTCTTAGCAGCTTTTGCCGGATCCTCCTGATCGATACCATTATCCCATGCAGAAGTGTGATTTTCTACTGCATGAAGCCATTTTTCATGGTCTTTGGCACGGTCTACCGATATCTGTATAATATTGAATTTTTTGTCTTTAAACATATCATAAGACTCTCTTAAGAAGGGTAGCTCTTTGATGCATGGTATACAATAGTGGGCCCAGAACTCTACAAGTACATACTCCCCTTTGTAGTCAGCCAACGATATAGCTTTACCCTCAGGTGATGTCACCGTAAATGCAGGAGCTACGGCACCTATACCAAATTCGCGTATCGTCTTAATTTTGTTTGCAACTATTTTACCATAGCGATTTTGAACACTGGACGCTAATTTTGGAAGCAAAGCATCCAAGCGATCCAAATGGTTTGAAACAAAATACGTTTTATTCAATGCCATTAAAATGGGAACTGCCACAATCGTAGTTGGATTTTTCTCTACATAAGTAAGATACAAGCTATCTCTAAGGTTTTGAATATCCGTTTCAGACTGTAGATTTCGCTGCTTGATTGTCTTTGCAATCTGTGTTTTCAGCGCAGCAAATTCATCATTAGACTTCGTTCCTTTTACTTCAATATTGGTAAAATTGTCTCCTTGCACTTTTATTTGTCCCCGCTCTATAAACAGTGAGGTTTGTGATGGAAGGATAAGATTAGTCGTATCACCTGTTTTTATTGCGATCTCAAAAATACTATCTTGATTTAAAAGCAAAGAGACAAAGGAAGGTTCTTGAATCGTTCCAGTGATTGTAAATTGTCCTTTTGTTATAATACTTTTGAATTTCTCTTTTTTAAATGCAATATAGACTTCTTTTCCTTCCAAACGAGGATCTTTTAGCTGTCCTTTTATTGTAAATTGTTCCTGCGCATAGGAAGAATAGCTCATCAGCATACTTACCAACAAGAAAACATAAGCGAATATTTTATGATTCATTTTTAATTGATTTTAAAAAGGACTACCCATGATTTCAGTAGTCCTAGTTCCCATATAGTTTGTTTGATTAATTGTTTGACGATTGATATAATTTACCGACAAAATCATACAGCTTCTGCCCTTTGAGGTTTATTGCTACGACCTTTCCCTTATTGTCCAATAGCACATTTTGAGGTATACCACGAACATTATATAGTTTCGCTACCGGCTCATCCCAATACTTTAGACTGGAAACGTGGTACCAAGGCATTCCATCCGTTTCAATTGCTTCCAGCCATTTTGCCCTGTCTTGATCCAAAGATACACTCATCACCGAAAATCCTTTGTCTTTATAAGCGTTGAATGCTTTAACTACATTAGGGTTTTCCTTGCGACAAGGACCACACCAGCTCGCCCAAAAATCCAATAAGATATATTTATGTTTAGCCAGCACGTCCAGCATACGCAATTGATTTCCTTCCGGAGTAGTCGACGTAAAGTCAATGTAGTTGGTTAATACAGATAGGCCTTTAGCCTGGATTAATACATTTTCAACTTTCTTACCCAACACCGATTCCCTTAGCGAAGGATTCAACTTCTCGAAATAAGCTATTTTTTCGGCGTTTTGAATAAGATTATCACCTAGCGGGTAATTTTTAAAGGTCAGCAGTGAAACAATGGAATTGGGATTTTCGGTTATAAACTGAAACACCGATTTATTATTTTTTTCTTTAGCAGTCCTTACGTCCTCAGTAGCTTTTACAAAGTATTGCTTTTGTTTTTCCATATCTTTTATAGAAAATCCTTTGAAATAAGCCATGGTTGATCGATACGAATTTTCTTTAATAATTTTTGCCAGCTTCTGATATGCCAAAACGTCGGAATCCCCCTTAACAATAGCATTATGTAAGGAATCCTTACTATCAACAGTTATTTTCCCAGGTTTAAGCAACACAGACAACCATTCCATCTGCTGCATATCACCCAATCGAATCTCTGCAGTCAGCGGTTCAGCAATAGCTACTTTAAACTCAAAAGAACCTTTTTGCACGATTACACTATCTCGCAAAAGCTTGTTGTCTAAGCTATAATTTAAATAAATTTTTTGCGTATTATACCTTTGCGGCAATTTCCCGACTATTTGGGTTTGACCTCCCTGCCCTAATGCAGATAGTGGCGAAAGGAACAGCATGAGTCCCCATACTTGGTTTTTTATGTTCATAATTAATTCTTTACAAGTAAAGACTACGAAACATACAAGACGGGTGGGTAAAAATTGATAATCTTCCAACTTATTTCAGTTGGAGGATTATCAATTTTTACAGTTCATGTAATTCAGATGTTATCGAATTGAACTTATTAGCTTAATATTCTGCAACAACGGCATCATGAATTTACTACCATTTAGTGAAGTCAGATTTTATAATTCGATTAAAATATGTTACAGTCTAGTTAATGAGAGTACAATATTTAAATTACAATATAAAAAAACACAAAAAGCTGCGCTCGATATATAGCATCAAAAGCTGATCTATCCGATTGGTCTATTCCAATCAATAGTTCTACATCATTATTATCATTTGCTAACTTCAAGTTCAAATATTAGTTTAGATATTGTATAAATAAACATACATTGATAACTAAGTAAGTTCAATTCGAACTACCCTAATTATTTAATTTTTAATTTGTAGTTATCTATTTATACAATATATTTTTTATTTTTAACTTAATAAAATGATCAATTTTTAAATAAATTCACGTATTTAGATACAATTGCACTTTGTTAATTTATTCAAGTTGAGAATACGATTCTCATAAATAGCATCAACTATTGATTTTTAAATATTTATCAGACAAACTATCTATTTGATCATTACTTAGTTTATGACCACCCCTTAGCCAAGCTTCCAATTCACTTTCATAAAAATATAAACGGTTGCCTTTTTTAAAATGTGGAATTTCTAAATTTTTAGATTTACGGTAAATTCTAGGTACAGACAGCAATAAAATCTGTGCAGCTTTAGATACTCCAATTGGTCTTTCCCTAATATTAGTGGTTTGAGTTTTTGTTGATCCTATTACACCCATTACGGTCTGTTCAATAATATCAACTAATTCCTTCTTGCTAATATTAGTAATCAATACTTGTTCCATATTATTTTATTAAGTACAAATAATCATTGAAACAAAATTAGTTTGATACAACTTCCTTTATGCCAGAAAGGAAATTAAAGATTTAATTTATATAATAATCGAGGATCATATTCTCCATTTAAATACTTTTTTAGAGTTTCAATGGTACCTATACTTTTTCCGTTATCCATTCTCTTAAACTTTCTATTCATCCATTTAGCTAAGGACTTCTTTTCAATAACTAAATAATCAGCACCAATCAAATATTTAAAGAATGCACAAAACTTTTTCGCATCCCTAACATTAAGATCATATACTTTAGTATTAACTCTTTCATTGAAAATCTCTTGCTTAAATTTCACCCTTTGAGACTTATCAGGAATAATACTATCAAAATACTTGTTAATAATTTCTAAATCGCCAGATTTTATAGTTTTAATATTAAGATGAACATTACCAAACTCTTCAGGACTTAAACGAACAAAACTTTTGTGGTGTTTTATGTTTAATTGTGTCTCATAAAGATCATTTTTAATCTTGTATATAGGTAAGATTATATTATTAATAAAATCTAGATATCCGCACACAATTGGATGATCACTACCTGAGATAAGATGTTTAATCATTGAAAATTCAGAAATTGACTGTTTAAGTATTATTAACTTTTCATGAACGTCAAACCCCTCCTCTTTAGATACCAGAATACGTATTATCTCCAATTGGCCTTGTAAGAAGTCATTAATAACGTTTGGTCCCACTATTTGAAATTTTAGATTATCTACATGCTTATACACTATCTCGTATTCTTCATTAGGAATATATCTATTATAAAATTTCTTAAAATCATCCCAAAGGTCTATCGATACGTTTATAAAATCGCGACCTGCATCACAATAGAATTTATTTAACCTCATATGATAATGCTATTTGCAATTTTTACCCGTTGACCAATTTTCATATGGCTATAAATCTCAGTTGTTTTAAGATTTTTATGATGTAACATTTCCTTTCCTGCGTAAATACCATGTTTTTCAATAACAATGACAGCGTAAGTATGTCTGAAATTATGCCAAGTTATTTTCTTTTTTATCCCAGCTAAATGGAGCCATCTTTCTAATAATTTATTGTTATTAGCTGAATATTTTAACCCCCTAAAAACTTGATCATTTTTACCTCCTATTTTACCCATAAGTTTAAAAGCTTGCTCGGAAATCGGATGATAAATAAACTCACCCATTTTTGCACTTTTCAATCTTAAAGTATGTTTATTTATTGAGTCATAAGAGTATGAACTCCATTTTAAAGGAAAAACGTCACTCACCCTTAAACCCGTTACAATACAAAAAAGAGCCGCTCTTTTTATCGTATCAACTTCACATGGAGTTTCCATTAATCTTTTAATCTCATCCTCTTCTAAAAACTCACGGAATGGATTTTCGGCCTTAGGAGATTGAATCCTTAAAGTAAATTTTTTAGAAATTAGACCTTGCAAATAGGCCTCATTTATAGCTGCTTTAAATTTATTGTAATACATGTGCTTAGAATTAGCACTTAACTTATTCATTTCACTTTTAAGTGTAGTTGTTTTCTCTAAATACGTTTTGAAATCTCTACACAATTTTTCTGTTATATCTTTAAACTTACAACGGTTATTGGTGAATCTAGAAAAATATGAATAAGAACTTTTCCATGTGTTATAATTGCCATCTGAGGTAGCACGTTTTTTAGATTCCATTTTAAAGAAATCCAAGAAGCTTTCTTCTTGAGCAAAGAAGGAGCCCTCTTCAAATGAACCTGTAAGTAATCTATTATATCTTTCTAATCTTAATTTCTCTGCAGCAGCTTTTATAATTTCATTTTTTTGCTTTTCAAATGGATCTTTAGTTTTCTTATTGTAATACAATTTTAAAAACTCTCTTCGAGTAGATTTTCCAGTTTTCGGGTTAATAATTGGTGGGTAATAGTCTAAAAACAGACTAACACGACCATCCTTCAATTGACTTTCTCTTAATTTAAAGTTTATCATGGTTTCAACTTTATAAATTCATAGATATCTGATCTTGCTATAACTACACGTCTACCGATCAAAGTGGTTTTTATACGGTCTTTATTAATTAATCTCCATAATGTGGTTCTGCTAACTCCTATAAGTTGACAAGTTTCAACTATATTGAGTATAGGCTTATTTGATCCCAAATCCATTGATTTAGGTGATTTTAATTTTTCATGTGTTTCTTCAAGAGACTTCAGTAATTTTTTATCTCTAATTTTCTTTTTATAAAATCTACTATTACAATTCTTACTGCAAAACCTAGTTACTGTTGTTTTCGCTAAGAAAGCATTGCCGCAAAAATCGCAGATACGACTAATTTTAATATTACTTGACATATTTATTTAAGTTTATATTGTTTCATGAAATCACCTCTCGATGTTTCCTGATGTTACCTGATGTTTCATAATTCCACCACGCCATTTTAAATTTGTACGGATTTTGTATTTTTCAATTTCGACGTACAAAATCCGTACAAATCCATAACAAAGAACACAATCCAAATATAACTAAAAATAAACGAAAAACCCCTTAAAACACTAGTTTTAAGGGGTTTATATATTATTAGTAATTATCAGTTATTACCGTTAATTACGATTTATTTGCCGATACAAAACTTAGAAAATATATTATCCAACAAATCGTCAGTAGTTACACTACCTGTAATTTCACCTAAATGATAAAGTGCTTGACGGATATCCATAGCTAAGAAATCCGATGTGACAGGATTATCAATACCGAACAATACTTTTTCAAGTGATGTTTGTGTGTGTTGTAATGCTTCAACGTGACGTATATTCGTTACCATAACATCGTCTGTATTAAGATTTGCTAAGTTTACTTGATTCAAAAGCTCTTCTTTCAATTCTTCGATACCGATTTGTTCCCTAGCAGATATATATAACGGATTCAATATAGTGAACTCTGATCTCTGAGCATCGGTAATTAAATCAGATTTATTAATGATGGTTACAAATGGAATATTTAGCCCTTTGACTTCTTCAATTTGCATTTGTACGTCTTCAATCGTATCTTGAGTAGGATCAAACAAGTATATAATCAATCTCGCTTGTTTCATTTTTTCACGAGTACGCTCCACTCCTTTCGCTTCAATAATATCAACTGTCTCACGAATACCAGCTGTATCTATAAAACGAAAAGTAATTCCTTTTATATTTATTTCATCCTCAATGGTATCTCGCGTTGTACCTGCTATATCTGATACGATGGCACGCTCTTCATTCAATAATGCATTCAATAGAGTTGATTTACCTACATTAGGTTTACCAGCTATAACTATAGGCACGCCATTTTTCAGTACATTGCCTTGTTCAAAAGATGAAATCAATTTATTAATGACCGAATATATCTTCTGAATGAGCTCCTTCAATTGATCGCGATTTGCAAATTCCACATCCTCTTCCGAAAAATCAAGCTCCAACTCAATCAACGAAGCAAAGTGAACTAAATCCTCACGCAGTTTTTTTAGTTGATTGGAAAAACCTCCGCGCATCTGCTGCATAGCAATTTGATGTGATGCTGCCGAGTTAGAAGCTATCAAATCCGCTACAGCTTCAGCCTGTGACAGATCCAGTCCGCCATTCAAGAAAGCACGTAAGGTGAATTCTCCTGGCCGAGCAGCACGACCACCATAGCGTATCAACAAATTGATAACACGCTCGATGATGTATTTGGAATTGTGCGTAGAAATCTCAACAGAATTTTCTTTAGTATAAGAGTTTGGCCCAACAAATAGAGAAACTAAAACCTCATCAATAATCTCATCCCTCTCTCTGATTGTTCCAAAATGTATAGTATGTGAGGTCTGCTTGGTCAAATCTTTACCTTTGAAGACAGAATTCACTAAAGTAATCGCATCATTTCCTGAAACACGGATCACAGCAATGGCTCCCTGCGAGCCGGGTGAAGTAGCTAAAGCTACAATAGTATCTTGTGTATTGGATGTACTTGTAGACATAAGGACAAAGGTACTAACATCCAACAAGAAAATGAATTATCGTTTTTCAATACAAGAATTAAACTTAACAAGGTATTTACAATCAAATACATTTGATTTAACTATTTTTGTAATTAAGTATTATCCAACTCAATATGTACTATTTAAGAATTATAATATTAATTGCTGTACTTGTACCAAACAAAATATTTGCCGACACATACCCGGAAGTAGTCTTTGATAATAGCATTGTAAAGGGATCCTATGCAAAAAGTAATGTTATCTATTCGGGTAATAGCTGGGTAGAAAATATCAATAAACACCTCTTAGTTTCGGACACATTATTTTTTACACCAGGAAATTCCTTATCACTAAAATACTTATCATCTATAGATGGACATTGGACAACTACCATCAATTACAGTCGTCAGAAGTTTAATTACACTGTAGAAGACACTGATTTTTTAAGCTTAAGATTATTCATTCCTTCTACACAGACTACGGCAAACAATCTGCCTAAAATTTTTGTTAGACAACAGAACGCCTATTCAGACACACTTCGCCTTGCTGATTACATTACAAAATTAGAATATAATAAATGGCTACAAATAAAGATCCCAATCAAAAAATTTAATTTAACCAGTAGTCAAGCTAGTGTATTGGGTATTGGATTTTCTCAAAATGGTCATTCAGAAAAATTACAACAAGTATTTTTAGATCAAATAGAGTTTTTACCAAATAAATATCCTGAAATTCCCTTACGTTCTGCAGCAATTCTAAGTGAAGTAAAGGCATATGATAAAGCTGTTCATCTTAAATGGCAATTGCCTCTATCGCCTAGTATTCGATACATAAAAATTTATCGATCGATCGATGGAAAGGAATTCTACCCCATTAGTATTAAAACAGTTCCAATGCAATCTTGCTTGGATATTGTACCTCGTATTGGAGTAAAATACTATTATAAAATTTCTTGGATGGATTATAACTATCAGGAGTCACCATCATCCGATATCAAGGAAGTTCAAACAACACCTATGAATGATGAAGAAATATTGAAATTAGTACAATTAGCTAATGTGAACTATTTCATCGAAAATTTCGACATCAATAGTGGTATGTATATGCCATTTAGGTCTAAAAACAAAGTTATTGTTTCTACCGAAGAAACTGCGGGAGCTATTTTATCACTAATTGTTGGTGTGAAAAATGAATTTATATCACGACAAAGTGCCTTAAATAGAATTTCAAAAATTACATTTTTCTTATTAAAATCTCAACATAAAAACGGCATATTTCCTGCGTATTATGACGCACGTAAAGGTGTTCCTGAATACAGAAATGATTTATCGATTTATGATGTTAAAGCTTCTGCCGAAATAATTGAAGCGTTGTTAATTGCACGTGAATATTTCAATGATAAAAGTGAATTAGAAAATGATTTACGTAATCGAATCACCCAACTTTATCAGCAAGTGAATTGGAAATCATTGTTGAACGATAGTAATCTATTAACATCAAAACTTGCTCTGGTTGAGAAAAATGAAAATAAAAGTAATTCTTTAATTGGATTTAATAAATCAATTAACACTTATTTAATGGCTACAGGAAAGACTAAATACGCGATTCCTTTGGACACTTATTTTGATGCTATATACCATAAACTAGAAAATATCAAGATAGATACAACTCAATCTCTAAACCCATACTATTATGATGAGCGCATTGAAGAAAATCTTGATGTAGAGGCCAATTCCAATATAATTGACTCTACTATAAAAGTATCTGTGTTCCAAAACAAAATAGCATATGGTGTTAACTTACCATTTGGCAAGTTAAGCACGAGTCTTTTGGGTCTTTATAAACCCTTTCTAACCATACGTCCTAGCGCAATTAATGATTCACTATCGAACTGGAATAATGTATTAAGCAATTATTTACAATACACAAAGCGAAGGGATAACGAGATCGGCGTCGGCGTAAATAATAGTGATATTTGGGGGTACTACAAACAATTTGATAATAGCGATCATTACCGAATAAATCCAGCTATAGCGTCTTCATCCATTTTTTTAGACAAGACAATAGGTACCAAATCCATCATAGATTTTTATAAACAATATGGCGATGTGTTATTGTCAGAGTTAGGATTTCGCTCATGGATTGACCTTAGAGACGAAGATGTATCCGACGAATATACATCTGACAATCAATCAAGTATTGCTATTATGATTGAAAATTCCAGAACTGGTTTAATTTGGGACTTATATGAAAGAATACCTGAATTAAAGCAGACAAGAGAAAGCCTTTTCAGAAATAAGAAGCAATAATATTCCAAAAATAAGTTATATTAGAAACGCATTAAAATTAAAACATTATATGAAAAAATTACTAATACTCCCACTATTAGCCAGTATATTTTCGTTCAACGCATGTAAACAACAACAATTGACTATTCTTCCTGGTGCTGTAGTGAGTAAAGATGGAACAGACGATGGATTGAAGAATGTTAAACATGAATTTAATGACGCTACCCGTACTGATGAAGGAATTAAGTTTTCATTGTCATCTGACGTATTATTTCCAAGTAATTCATCCTATTTAACTGAAAAAGCTAAAGTTGAATTAAACAAAGTGATAAAGTTATTAAAAGAACAGAAAGGTAAAAAAATCCGTATTGATGGGCATACTGATGCTACGGGGGAAGAAAAATACAATATATGGTTATCTGAAAAAAGAGCTGCTTCTGTACAGAAATTTTTAGAAGATGGTGGTTTTCCTAGTTCACGCATTTCGACTAATGGTCTAGGTCCTAACAAACCAATTGCTGACAATAAAACTGCAGAGGGACGTCAAAAGAATAGACGTGTAGAAATCGTTATTTTGAAATAAATAAAACAGAATCATCTCATAAAAAAAGGCGGCTCGAGTTATACTTGAGCCACCTTTTTTTTACGAGATGATATTTTAATTTAAAGCATCCAATTTTGCTTGTACTTCTTTTGATTTATCTTCTAACTGCAAGAAATCATAAACACTTTTTAAGCCTTTAAGACCACTTTCATTTTTAGGTTCAGCTTCAACAACTTTTAAAAAGAATTGCTCAGCTGGCTTAACCTTTTCCTTAAGCTCGCCTATTTTAGTATTATATTGACTATTTGACAAAGTCTTATTAGAATTTAACACTTGTAACTCATCTTTAATTGTATTAATCAATGTAACACCAGCATTAATATTAGCGTCTAAATAATTAGGATCTATCTCCAAAGCTTTTTTATAAGCCTCAAATGCCTTTTGATTATTATTTAATGAAGCTTCAGCAATTCCTAAATAAAAATATAACGTTTTATTTGTTGGTTCTTTCTCGATTTGAGATTTCAATTCATCTAAAATCCCATTAGTATTACCTAACGCAATATTATAGTTGATATTTTGATTCGCAATCTCGTTATCGTCTGGATACATTTTTGCGGCCATACCAGCATATTTAATAGCGTTAGTAGTATCATTTAATGACAAATACAAATTAGGGATATCTTTAACAATTTTCTTATGCTCAGAATAATCTTTTCTATCAATTAATGATATATACTTTGCTAATCCCTTTTCATAATCCTTATTTTGAACGGCTGCAATACCTGCATAATAAGTCAATGTAGTATCACCTGGCATAAAGTTTAATGCATCATTGAATGAATTATAAGCAGTAGTGAAATCTTGTTTCTCCCAAGCACCTACACCCTTATTGAAATTATAAGCGTATAAATTATGTTCACTATTTTTAAGATTTTCTTCGTTTTTCTTCTCTTTATCTAAGCCTCTTGCTGTCGCAATCGCATCTTTAGCTTTAGCTAATAGATCAGCGTCGTTATTGTCAGCCCCTAAATTACCATATACCAAAGAGTAGATTGCCCATGCCTCAGCTGATTCTTTTGTTTTCTCATGAACTACGGCAGCATCTATTGCTTCTTTAGCCGCACTGATATATGATGCACCTAGTTGTGGTGTTCCAGCTTGCTTAACTTCATAATACTTTTGGTAGTTCGTTTGTGCCTTTTTGATATTACCCGTTTGAGCAAATAATGAACCTGCTGAAACGAATATGGCTGTAAAAATAATTCCTTTTTTGATGTTCATATGTTTATTATTTAATTATCTGATATTTGATTTAATAGTGTATTAACTCGGTCCAGTTGTTCTTGGTCTTCTGCCTTCTCGTAAAATAAAGCTAAACCTTTTAAGGCATTGACAGCATAAGGTTTAATACCATTTGCCTTTAATAAATAATCATGAGCTAGATATTGAGCTTCTAAATTATTGCTATCAGCTAGAAACTCATTCAGATGTATTAATCCTAATGCCAAATTAGCATCGTAATTATTATCATCCAAATCTAAAACTTTTCCGTAATATTTTTTAGCATCTACGATATTTCCTACGTTTTCACTTGCAAAGCCTGCTAAATAAAATAATTCCAAGTTATTTGGTTCATATTTTAACGCTTCTTCTATAATGGGTGTAATCGCTTGATAAGTTTTATTTTCGGAGAAAGATTCGATCAAAAGAAATAAAATCGTCTTATCTGAAGGAAACAATTCACGCGCCTCTTGTAATGTATTCAAGTAAGATTGATTATCCTTATTTTTCCTATACAATTTAGCTAATGAAATATAAGTAATTGGTTGAGATTTATCACTAGACACTAACTTTTTATAAAAATTTATTGCTTCTGTGATTTTACCTGCTTCAGCTGATAAAAAAGCTAAATTACGCAATACATCTTCTGATTGTGACCCTAATCTTTCTACCTCAAGAAAACTATTGTAAGCATTTTCGAATTCTTTCTTTTCAATTTGCTTGTTGGCCTTAAAGATGTAAGCAGCTATCAAATTCTGATTGATATAATTTACTTCGTTTTCTGAACGTGATAAGTCTTTTGGATTGACACGTGACAGCGCATCGTTCGTTATATCAATATGATCTTTGTCAGCTTTAATTTTACGTGTAGAATCTGCATAGGCTAGCGAACTATAAACCATAGCACGCAACAGATTATTCTTAGTAGAAGATGAATCTCGTTTTGTTTTATAAGCTGCATCAATGAATTTCTTTGCATTTTCCAATTCTTTGATCTCGCCTTTTACAGTATACCGAGCAAAACTGTTGGAGCTTTCCTTGTAATTAGACTGGGCTACAACAGTTGTGCTTAAGCATACAAATAATAATGAAGCTGTTAATGCTCTCATATTGTTTATTATTCCTCTGAATCAGTATTATTATCTTGATCTGCAGTTGAATCTTCTGTACCTTCTTCTATCTCTTCTTCCTCTTCACGAGCTACTTTAGTAATAGATGCAATTTCATCATTTTCTTTTAGCGTAATCAAACGAACACCTTGCGTAGCACGTCCCATTACACGTAATGCATCAACACCTATTCTAATCACAATACCGGACTTATTGATAATCATTAAATCATCATTATCTGTCACTCCCTTAATTGCGACTAATTCACCTGTTTTCTCTGTTACACTAATTGTTTTGACACCCTTACCACCACGATTTGTAATGCGGTAATCGTCAATATCGGTACGTTTACCGTAACCTTTTTCTGAAACAACCAATACAGATACTTCAGAACTATCAACACTAATCATGCCAACTACTTCATCTTTTTCGTGCGCTAATGTAACACCACGCACTCCAGTAGCTGTTCTTCCCATAGGACGAACCGTAGATTCATTAAAACGTATAGCCCTACCCGAACGTAATGCCATTACGATTTCACTATTTCCGCTCGTCAAACAAGCTTCAATTAGCTGATCACCTTCATTGATATTAATAGCATTAATACCATTAGCACGAGGGCGTGAATAAGCTTCTAAAGAAGTTTTCTTAATGGTACCTTTCTTAGTACACATGATGATGAAATTGTTTTCCAAGTACTCTTGGTCTTTCAAGTTTTTCACCAAAATGAAAGCCTTTATTTTTTCTTCTTTCGGTACATTGATAATATTTTGGAGTGCACGTCCTCTTGAAGTACGACTTCCCTCTGGAATTTCGAATGCACGTAACCAGAAACAACGTCCAGATTCGGTAAACAACAACATATAATTATGTGCCGTTGCTGTAATAATATGTTCCGTAAAGTCTTCTTCTCTTGTATTTGATCCAATAGAACCTTTACCACCACGTCCCTGACGTTTGTATTCAGTAAGTGGCGTACGTTTTACATAGCTATTATGAGAAATAGTGATAACAACTTCTTCATCATCGATAAAGTCTTCCATTGTCATATCTTCAGCAGAATGCACAACTAATGAACGACGCTCATCACCAAATTTCTCTTTTACTTCGATAAGTTCATCCTTGATGATTTGATAACGTAATCCTTCATCAGCTAAAATTTGCTTCAAATAATCAATCGTTTTCATCAATTCAGCATATTCTTCCTTGATTTTATCACGCTCTAGTCCTGTCAAACGACGTAAAGTCATATCTAGGATTGCGCGAGCTTGAATGTCGGATAAACTGAATTTTTCCATCAACCCAAGACGTGCTTCATCGGGTGTATCTGAGCTACGAATCAATTTGATTACTTCATCTAAATGATCTAAAGCAATTAAGTAGCCTTCCAAGATATGGGCACGCTTTTCTGCTTCTGCCAATTCAAACTTTGTTCGTCTTACTACGACATCATGTCTATGCTCAACGAACACTTCAATCATATCTTTCAAATTCATCATCATTGGCCTTCCTTTTACTAAGGCAATGTTGTTTACTGAAAATGAAGACTGAAGTGATGTATGTTTAAATAAGTTATTTAGGACAACATTCGCGTTTGCATCACGTTTTACTTCATAAATAATACGTACATCTTTAGCAGACTCATCACGAATTTCAGATATTCCTTCTAATTTTTTCTCGTTGACTAATTCTGCAGTACGCTTAATCATATCTGCCTTATTAACCAAATAAGGAATTTCGGTTACCACAATAATTTCACGGCCTGCCTTTGTCGTTTCGATTTCTGCTTTTGCACGCATCACAATACGTCCACGACCAGTTTCAAAAGCTTCACGAACACCGTGATGCCCATAGATTAATCCTCCTGTAGGGAAATCTGGTGCTTTGATGTGTTGCATCAATTCCGAAATCTCTATATCTCTATTATCAATATAGGCTATTGTACCATCAATAACTTCAGTCAGATTATGCGGAGCCATATTTGTCGCCATACCTACAGCAATACCTGAAGCTCCGTTCACTAACAAATTAGGAATACGCGTAGGCAATACTGTGGGCTCTTGTTCCGAGTCATCAAAGTTTAATTGAAAATCAACAGTATCCTTTTTAAGATCTGCCAACATTTCTTCTGCTATCTTACGAAGACGAGCCTCAGTATAACGCATCGCTGCAGGAGGATCTCCATCTAATGAGCCGTAGTTACCTTGACCATCTACCATCGGATAACGCATAGACCAATGCTGCGCCATACGTACCATCGTGTCGTACACCGAAGAGTCACCGTGTGGGTGATATTTACCTAACACCTCACCTACAATACGTGCTGACTTTTTGTAAGGCTTCCCAGAACTTACTCCTAGACCATCCATACCATAAAGCACACGTCTGTGTACAGGCTTCAAGCCATCTCTTGCATCAGGCAAAGCACGTGATACAATTACCGACATCGAGTAATCGATGTAGGCAGATTTCATTTGGTCTTCAATATTAACTTTAACAATCCTGTCGTTAGCAGGAACTAAATTATTGTCATTTTCTGTTTCTTCAGCCATATTTTGAATAGGAATCTGTAAAACTATTTTTTGATACGAATTAATCTAATACGATACCTTGCGAAGGTACGATTTTTTATCAACATAACGGACTTTTGAGACAATAAAAACTTAATAGAAACACATCAATTTCAGACCTAATTTTAACGTTGTAATTCCATGTTACATAATCACTTAAAACGCTCCTAAGTATACAATTACTAGACAAGACAAATGATTTAATTTTACAAAAAGCTAATATTTGATGAATTTTTGACAAAGAATAGCATTTTATTTTGAGAAATAATCAAAAAAGCTATTATATTTGCACTAAAAAATAAAACAAACACAAACAGTAATGAAACATAATTTTGGAGCAGGGCCGTGTATTTTACCTCAAGAGGTATTTCAAGAGGCTGCAAAAGCAGTTCTTGACTTCAATAATACAGGTTTATCGATATTAGAAATCTCTCATCGTTCAAAAGAATTTGAAGAGGTAGTCGCAGAAACTGAAAGTTTAGTTCGTGAGTTATTAAATGTTCCAGAAAATTACTCCGTGCTATTTTTGCAAGGTGGAGCAAGTCAACAATTTGCTATGATCCCAATGAATTTACTACCTGAAGGTGGTAAAGCTGCATATTTGGACACTGGTGTATGGGCTAGTAAAGCGGCGAAGGAAGCCAAAAACTTTGGCCAAATTGATATTGTTGCCTCATCAAAAGAAAGCAATTACACATATGTGCCTAAAGGCTTTGATATCCCTCTAGATGCTACATATTTTCACTATACATCAAATAACACAATCTACGGCACAGAAATTTTTGAAAAACCTCAAACAACAGTACCTACTATCGTAGATATGTCCTCTGATATATTAAGTAGAGAAATTAATGTTGCTGAGTTTGATTTGATCTATGCTGGGGCTCAAAAAAACATGGGACCTGCAGGTGTAACTTTAGTGATTGTAAAAAATGACTTATTAGGAAAATCAGGACGTTCAATCCCTACTATTTTCAATTATCAAGAACATATCAAAGCTGGCTCGATGTACAACACCCCTCCTGTATACTCGATCTTTGTTTCAATGTTAAATTTACGTTGGTTGAAAGCAAAGGGTGGCATTAAAGCTATTGAGCAAGAAAACATCATCAAAGCACGTACACTATATGATGAAATCGAAAGAAATACTTTTTTCAAAGGTACAGCCGCTGTAGAAGATCGCTCAAGAATGAATATTACTTTTGTAATGGACACTCCTGAACTGGAAGCTGAATTTTTAACTTTGGCTAAAGAGCGCAACTTAATCGGTATTAAAGGTCACCGTTCAGTGGGTGGTTTCAGGGCCTCTGTATACAATGCATTAGGCATTACTTCTATCAATGCTTTAGTGGATGCGATGCGTGAATTTGAAGAAAGTCATAAATAATAAACTAACAGAAAAATGAAAATATTAGCCAATGATGGGATTGATCCTATCGGTAAAAAAATATTAGAAGATGCTGGATTTGAGGTGGACACAAATCACATCCCTCAAGCTGAATTAGCTTCAAAATTAAATAATTACGATGCTATCACTGTACGTAGCGCTACTAAAGTTCGTCAAGAATTAATCGATCAATGTCCAAATATCAAAGCTATCGGCCGTGGTGGTGTAGGTATGGATAATATAGATGTAGAGTATGCACGCAGTAAAGGTATTGCTGTAGTTAATACTCCAGCAGCGTCTTCTCACTCCGTAGCAGAATTAGTTTTTGCTCACCTATTAACAGGTGTTCGTTTCTTACATGATTCTAACCGCAAAATGCCAGTTGATGGAAATTCAAATTTTGGAGGTCTGAAAAAATTGTACGCTGGAGGTGTTGAGCTTAAAGGGAAAACGCTAGGTGTTGTAGGCTTTGGCCGTATCGGTCGTGAAACTGCAAAAATCGCCCTAGGAATGGGAATGGATGTTGTATACTACGATTTATTCGAAGGCCCTAAAGCATTAACTATTGAATTATCTGGCTCTATTTCTGTTGATGTACCAGTACAGCAGGTGGAATTAAATGACTTATTCGCTTCATCTGATTTCATTTCTCTTCACGTTCCATTCTTAGATAAGCCAGCTATTGGCAAAGATGAGTTTGCATTATTGAAAGATGGTGTAGGCCTTGTGAACGCTTCTCGTGGCGGTGTAATTGATGAATTAGAACTAATTAACGCATTAAACTCAGGCAAAGTAGCATTTGCAGGTTTAGATGTTTTTGATGACGAGCCTAATCCTAGAACAGATATTTTAACACACCCTAAAATTTCATTGACACCACATATTGGTGCAGCAACAAATGAAGCTCAAGAGCGTATTGGAGAGGAATTAGCTCAATTATTGATTGAAAATCTGAAGAAGTAATTCTTCCGCATAAAATTTATGCGGCACAAGAGCTTATTAGCATTTTGTGCCGCATTTTTGTATATGTATATTTGGCAATTATTTACAACATAGACTAAAATATTTTACTAATTATAACATGAAAGTTTTAAAATTTGGTGGTACTTCAGTGGGAAGTGCTGCACGCATCAAAGGCTTACTAGATATTGTAAACCCTAATGAACGTCAAATCGTTGTATTGTCAGCAGTTTCTGGCACAACGAATGCTTTAGTAGAAATAGCACAAGCATTTTCAGATAGAGATAAATCAAAAGCTTTAGATTTAATCAAAGCACATAAAGATAAATACGAAGGTCTTATTAAAGAGCTTTTTACTTCAGAGAAAGGTTTAAAACAAGGTCAAGAATTAATTGACTACCATTTCAATCTTATTGGAGACTTTGGTAACCACGATGTCTTTACACCAACAGAAGAGAAGATTATCCTGGCTCAAGGAGAATTATTGTCGACTACATTATGGCACTTGCGTTTAACTGAAATCAATATTCCTTCAGTTTTATTACCAGCATTAGATTTCATGAAAATCGATGAAGACAATGAACCTATTGTTGACTACATTACGGAGAAATTATCCCCATTTTTAGAACAAAATTCTGACAACAAATTATTCATTACGCAAGGTTTTATTTGCAGAAATTCTTTCGGTGAAATTGACAATTTACGCCGTGGTGGTTCAGATTACACAGCCTCATTGATTGGTGCTGCTATTAAAGCTGATGAGGTTCAAATCTGGACTGATATAGACGGTATGCACAATAACGACCCTCGTATAGTTTCAGGCACCAAACCTATTGCAAATTTAAGCTTTGACGAAGCGGCAGAATTAGCTTATTTCGGCGCTAAAATATTACATCCTCAATCTGTTTTTCCTGCACAAAAATATAATGTACCTGTACGTTTGTTAAACACAATGGATCCAACTGCACAGGGTACTTTGATCTCAAAAAATGGAGCTGAAAAAGGATCTATCCGTGCTATTGCAGCTAAAGATGGCATCACTGCTATTCATATCCATTCCTCACGTATGTTGCTGGCTTACGGCTTCTTACGCAAAGTATTTGAAATCTTCGAACGCTATAAAACTCCGATTGATATGATTACAACTTCGGAGGTTGCAGTATCGTTATCAATTGATGACACGAGTAACTTGTTAGAGATCATCAAAGAAGTCGAGTTATTTGGTAAGGTTGGTGTTGATGAAGGTCAAACTATTATTTGTGTAGTAGGTGACTTTGGGGCAAACACACATGGATATGCTGCACGCGTATTGGATGCAGTTAAGCATTTACCTGTTCGTATGATTTCATATGGCGGTTCAGATTACAATGTGTCTATATTATTAGATTCAAAACACAAAACTGAAGCCTTACGTTCATTGCACAATAGATTATTTTAATAGCTGATAAATTCTACCATGTTTCAAAACAAAGAAATAAAACAAAGTTTAACACAGCAAGAGACTCCATTCTATTTTTACGATTTAGAACTATTAACACGTACATTAGACGCTGCAAAGAAAGCTGCTGACAAAAGAAATTTCCATATTCATTACGCCCTTAAAGCAAATTTTAATGATAAGATACTATCGCTCATACAATCTAAAGGCTATGGGGCTGATTGTGTAAGTGGTGGTGAGGTGGAAAAATCAATGGAGATTGGTTTCCCTGCAGAAAAAATTACATTTGCTGGTGTAGGTAAATCTGATAAAGAGATCATTGCAGCTTTAAAGCACAAAATATTTGCATTCAATGTTGAATCTATTCAAGAATTAGAAGTAATCAATGAGTTAGCAGAGCAAATTGGCGAGAAAGCTAATGTTTCATTGCGTATCAACCCTAATGTAGATGCACATACCCACCATTATATTACTACGGGCTTAGACGAAAACAAATTTGGCGTCCCTAATTCCGAATTAGAGAAGGCTGCTTCTGTTATTAAAAGTTGCGCGCACATTAACCTTATTGGATTACACTTTCATGTGGGTTCACAAATTACAGATATGAATGTATTCAAATCGTTGTGTGTAAAGGTTAATGAATGGAAAAATTTCTTTGAAGAGCGTGGTACTTATATAAAAGTAATTAATGTCGGCGGAGGATTGGGTGTAGACTACAAAAATCCAGATGCGAATCCTATCCCTGATTTTGAAGCTTATTTTGACGTATTTGATAAATTTTTAGAACGCACAGCTCAGCACGAAGTTCACTTTGAATTGGGTCGTGCTCTAGTAGCACAATGCGGGACTCTAGTGAGTAAAGTCTTGTATACCAAAAGCGGTGTAAAGAAAAATTTCCTTATTCTAGATGCAGGTATGACCGAATTGATGCGCCCGGCATTGTATCAAGCATACCATAAAATCGAAAAAATTGGTGAGATTGAAGCTGACAGTAAGTTTATGAATTATGATGTTGTAGGACCTATTTGCGAGAGCTCAGATTGTTTCGGCAAAGAGGTTGAATTACCAATATGTGAACGAGGTGATTTAATTGCTATTCGTACCGCTGGTGCTTATGGAGAAGTAATGGCTTCAAATTACAACCTAAGGAATGAGATAAGACATTATTTCAAAGAGAAATAAATATATTTATCAATTTAAACAATAATGCTCAGCTTCTAAAAGACTGAGCATTATTGTTTAAAAAATCACCAAAACTTAAAAGGTTCTTGATTGTTCTATTCATAGCACTAATACATCGGCGATATGCAAGAAGAACACAAAAAAGAAGAATGGGAAGGAAAAGTACCCGAAGTAGTTAAGGAAGAAGTTGATGATAAGCCCGCTGGTAAAACCATAATCTTAGTAATACTTGTAACACTTATTTTATTGGCTATCGTATATTACTTCTTTTTCAGGGATTCAGAAAATATGTTTAATTAAATATAAAAAGTGATTTTACTATTCTATAGTAAAATCACTTTCCAAGCTGACAAAATATCATCTTGACTTAAATATTCCTTTGCCTTTTCTTGAAGATGAATATCTCTTGTAGAGTCATCACCTATAAAAGTATTCGTCAATTCTTGAATGGCCGGCTGTAATCTAAAATTATCAACTTCCAACTCCGTGGGTAGCTCATGTATTTTAGATAATTTATACTTATCAGTATCAGTAAAAATCGTTGATTGACGAATAAAAGATGGCAATTCTTCGTATAACATTATATTTTTTCAATTATTTTATCTGCAAATTCACTAGTTCTTAATAGAATAGCACCTTCCATTAAATTGTAAAAATCTACCGTAACTGTTTTATCCTTTATAGCCTGAGATAAGGCATTTACAATACTATCCGCAGCTTCGTTCCACCCCATGTACTCCAACATCATCACACCACTTAAAATTACCGAAGAAGGATTCATCGTATCAGTATTTGCAAAACGTGGCGCTGTCCCGTGCGTTGCTTCGAAAATAGCATGTCCAGTTTTGTAATTAATATTTGCACCTGGAGCAATCCCTATCCCCCCTACCATAGCAGCCAACGCGTCTGATATATAGTCTCCATTCAGGTTTAATGTAGCTACGACTGAATAATCTTTCGGTGCTAACAGTATTTGTTGCAGAAAATTATCTGCGATAATATCCTTTATAACTATTTTTCCGGAAGCTTCTGCGGCCTTTTGCTCTGCATTAGCAGTATCCTGCCCCTTCTCCTCCTTTGTACGCTCCCATTGTCCCCATGTATAAGTGAATTGACCAAATTCCTTTTCGGCAACTTCAAATCCCCACTGTTTGAATGCTCCTTCGGTGTACTTCATAATATTACCTTTATGCACTATGGTCACCGAAGATTTCTTATGTTCAATAGCATACTCTATCGCTGAACGAACCAAACGTTTTGAGCCTTCCTCAGACACAATTTTTATCCCTATTCCTGAATTTTGATTAAAAGAATAATCAACACCTAATTCTTCTAACAAGTATTTTTGAAGTTTTTTTGAGTCCTCAGAATCAGCAGAAAATTCAATGCCTGCATAAATATCTTCGGTATTTTCACGAAAAATAACCATATCTACATCCTCAGGACGCTTTATTGGTGATGGTACACCTTCATACCATTTAGTCGGTCTCAAGCACACATACAAATTTAATTCCTTGCGTAAAGCAACATTTAAAGATCGAATTCCCCCACCTATTGGTGTAGTAAGTGGTCCTTTAATTCCAATTAAATATTCTTTGAAAGTATCCAACGTTTCATTCGGCAGCCAATTTCCTGTTTCATTAAAAGCCTTTTCTCCAGCCAAAACCTCTTTCCATGTTATAGAACGCTTACCTCCGTATGCCTTTTGAACTGCCGCGTCAAAAACCCTAACAGAAGCATTCCAAATATCTGAGCCAATGCCATCGCCTATAATAAAAGGAATAATTGGTTGATTAGGAACAGATAATATACCATTTGTTCCCATAGTTATTTTTTCGCCCATAATTAAATAGTTTTAGTGCTTGCTATTTTTCTTTATTAAATATATTACCTATTTCGCGTGATATTTTCCTAAAGATTGGTGAAGCTTCAACAGATTCGTACTCATCAATATGTTGATTTTCTTGACGACTTGGGAAAATTAAAATTAAGTTTTGATTCTTATAATATTTCCCTACTCGCTTTGCTAGACCATCTAATGAATCTCGATAAGAAACTTCTCCACTTCTTGAAGAAACAAAAACTAATAGCGAGTCTGAATTGCTAAAAGTGGCAAGTCCATAGATATTATCCCAATCTTCGTAATTACCATAAGTCGCTCTAACACTTGATTTTAATTTATTTTTTGCTTCATCAATATTCTCTTCGGTTCTTGCATCACATACAAAACTTATAGGTAATGACAATTCTTGAGCCAATTTTAATATTTTTTCCAACCAATATCCAAAACCAACTTCAGATTCAGCTAAGGGAGGTACAAATACAGTAATTGAGCGATGTGTAATCATTGGTTTTTCTATTCGACACATCAACAAAGTTGCATCGGTCTTATTCAAAATACTTTCTGCTTTTTCTCCTACTATTTTGTCAACAAAAGAAACCACACTAGGCCATCCCATTATAATAATATCTGCCAGTACTGATTTTGACATACGCGCTATACCTGACGGAATATTCATATCGACAGTAGTCAATAGTTCTACTTCAGTTTCAGAACCAGAAGCGTATTTAGCTGTATTCTCTAGATTTCTTTTTGCTTCGATAATATTCCTTTCAGCCTGTTCATCATCCGGTACGACGCTGACAATATTAATTGGGAATGGAGACTTTTTTGATTTTATAAGCGTTGCAAAATCCAAAATGGGTTCCATATTGCTCATATTGGCAATAGGAATCATGATCTGTTCTTCTGACTCTTCTACATGCTCTATATGCTCATCATCTTGATGTCCCTCACGCACGACCTTTTTAGAAGCACTTTCTGTCATCATAGTCGCAATAATGCAAGTAACCAATATCAAGACTATTGTACCATTTAACACATTTTCATCAATTATATTATTATTATAACCAACCATGATAACGGCCAAAGTGGCCGCAGCATGTGCATTACTTAATCCAAAAATGAGATTTCTTTCATTTTTGGAATATTTAAAGGTTAACTGTGTAGCAGTTGCAGCTAAAAACTTACCCAACACAGCAACAACAGTCAATGTAGCAGCTACAATTAGCGCTGTAGGACCTTTCATTAATACACTAACATCAACGATCATTCCTACTGAAATAAGAAAGAAAGGAATGAATATAGCATTTCCAATGAACTCTATACGGTTCATCAAAGCCGAAGAATGCGGAATAAGCTTGTTTAATGCTAAACCTGCAACGAAAGCCCCAATTATCGGTTCTAAACCAGCTATTTCAGCCATAAAAGCGGAAAAGAAGACCACTGTTAGCACGAAGATATAATGCCCTGTCTTCTCTGACTCTACTCTTTGAAAAAACCACTTGGCAATGCGAGGTATTATACCAAACATAATAAGTAGGAAAACCGCAAAAGAAACACCCAAAGTCACCCAAAACTCCTGATTAATATCCCCTTGTGCTGCACCAGTAATAACTGCAAGAATTATCAATACCGCTGTGTCCGTCAAGATCGTACCCCCGATAGTAATAGCTACAGCTTCATGTTTAGAAATGCCATAACGACTTACTATTGGATAAGACACCAATGTATGTGTAGCAAACATACTAGCAATTAGTACACTAGGTAGCAAATCATAACCTAAACCGTAAAAACAAACAGGAAAACCAATAGCAATTGGAATAATAAATGTAAAAAAGCCAAACAAAGCACTCTTGTGTTTGGTCTTTTTAAACTCGTTCATATCCAACTCAAGACCAGCTATAAACATAATATAAAGTAAACCTATAGTTGAAAACAAATTCACAGCAGAACTTTTCTCCAACCAGTTCAACCCATGCGGCCCGACAACTACCCCTGCTAATATCAATCCTATTATACCTGGTACTCGGATAGCACGTAGTAATATAGGGGATAATAAAATAATTAGTAAAACAAGTGAAAAAATTAAGACAGGATTAGTAAGAGGCGCTTCAAAAGCATGGATCAAATGATCGATCACTTTATTATTCATTGTATTCTGCAATTATATTAGTGGATTAATTTTAATCGCAGTTAAAATACAAAAAAAACACGGCAATTAGGAATTCGGAACCAATTACTTAAATTGAATAGCCTTAATTGGTGATATCCGAGTTATAAGCATTGAAGGTATTATAGTAGTCAAAAACACTAAAATTATAACAGATATATTTAATACAACTACTGTAAGCACATCAATGTGCATTGGCACAAACTCCAAATAATATATACTAGGATCTAATTTAAAAAAGTGTGTAGCTCTCTGGAAAAAATAGGCAGAAAATGCGACTAAGTTACCGATCAACAGACCGTATCCGATGATATATAAAGAATTCATCATAAACACTTTACGCAACGCTGTATTATTCATCCCTAAAGCCTTCAATATACCTATCATATTTGTACGTTCTAGAATAGTGATGAGTAACGATGAGACCATATTTATCACTGCTACAATAACCATCAATACGAAAATAATATCATCATTCATATCCAACATTTCCAGCCAATTGAATACATCGGCCCAAAATTCAACTACATTTGTAGCTTTCAATTCTACGGGCAATACCTCATTAACTGCTTCTGTCACTTCATTCAACTTTGAAAAATCATTGATTCGTATTTCATAAGCACCTGTCTCATTAACCAATAGATTATTCATCTTACGAATCACTTCAATGGATCCAACCACATAATTTTTATCCCAATCATCTGAATTTGTTCTATAAATACCTGTGATCAGAAACTTTCTTTTGCGTGTACGATTGTCCTTTACGAATGACATTATTAAGTCATCACCCACTTTCAAGCTTAATCGATTCGCAAGATAATATGAAATGAGCAATTGCTGCTCATTGCTATCTTCCTCTAGGTTTAGAATATTTCCATCAACTAAACTACTTTTTAAAAAACGCTGATCGTAAGTTGGCTCTATCCCCTTCAGCATCACCCCCTCTACTTCCGAATTAACATTGATTATCCCTACCTGAGTTGCGAAACCATTAATAGATTCAACAGTCGGAATACTTAATATCTCCGTCCTCTGAGAGTCGCTTAGCAATACTGGCATCAATGCATAATCAGCTAAAGTTTGCTTTGTAACGACAAGGTCACCAAAAAAACCACGTTGTTTCGTTGTTATCTCTTCTTTAAAGCCTCTTAGTATAGCTACAGAAAGAAGTATTGCAATAATAGCAATAGACAATGCTCCTATAGTCACACGGACTATAAGTTTAGAAAAAGTCCGTTGACCTTTTAAATTTATTCTATTGGCTAAAAATAAAGGAAAATTCAACCTGCAATATTATTTTGTAACTTCGCAAAGTTAATAATTTTTGGCACTTGACAAATTCAAGTTATACCGTTTTAAAATAAAAGTAATAAGATTATATATGCGTATCGTGTTTATGGGAACCCCAGATTTTGCAGTGGCTTCATTAAAAGCTTTGTTAGATGCTGGAGAAAATGTTGTTGCTGTGATTACTGCTCCAGATAAACCAGCTGGAAGAGGACAAAAATTAAATCAATCTGCGGTAAAGGTTTTTGCCGAAGCTAATGGCTTACCTGTTTTACAACCGGAGAAATTAAGAGATCCTAGTTTTATAGAAGATTTAAAATCTTATCAAGCTGATTTACAAGTTGTCGTTGCATTTCGTATGTTACCAGAACTTGTTTGGAACATGCCTCCTATGGGGACGATTAATGTACATGCCTCTTTATTGCCACAATATAGAGGGGCTGCCCCTATTAATCATGCAGTGATAAATGGAGAGAAGGAATCTGGCGTTACGACATTCCTTTTACAACATGAAATCGATACCGGCAATATCTTATTAGCGACGAAAGTTGATATTAATGAAACCGACAATGCAGGAATACTTCATGACAAACTGATGCTTGCTGGAGCAGAAACGTTAGTAAGAACTATCGATGGTCTTCGAAATAATAGTATTAAACCTGTTCCTCAAGAAAATTTGAGCATTGAAAATTTAAAACATGCGCCTAAAATTTTTAAAGAAGACTGTCTTATAAATTGGAAAAATACGACTGAAAGCATTTATAATCTAACACGCGGTTTAAGTCCCTATCCTACAGCTTTTACATATTTAAACAATAAAGTACTCAAGATTTTTGAGGCTGAAAAAGAATTAACCAATCACTCAAGCGAAGCCGGTTCAATCTTAAGTGATGGAAAATCTTTTTTGAAATATGCAACAATAGATGGCTACCTCAATTTGAAAATCATTCAAATTGAAGGGAAGAAAAGAATGGAAATTAATGATTTTTTAAAAGGCTATCGTTTTGAGAAATAAATAAATTATAAAATAAATTTATTCTTCCTCATACACGATAACATCACCTGGTTGGCAGTCTAGTGCTTTGCATATAGCTGCCAATGTACTTAAACGTATAGCTTTAGCCTTGTTGTTTTTTAAAATGGATAAGTTTGATAAAGTTATTCCAACATGTCCGCTTAATTCATTAAGGGACATTCGTTTTTTAGCCATAACTTGATCCAGTCGAATAATTAACTTTTTCATTGTAATTATAATTTTATAATGTGAAAACATTTTTATTGTGAAAAGGTTTTAATATAGAGGAACAAAAATTATTTATTGTAATATAACTACTTAATTAACATTAATTAAGATTTTTTGGAATGATTTTTGAAGTTAATAATAAATTTCGATACACATTATAACTCCCTCATAATGAAGTGATAAATTACAAATTTATTACATATATTCACGTAAAATATTAGTATTTTTGCAACATCCAGAAAAAAGGTATAAAAATTAATGAGACAGCTCAAAATTACACAATCGATCACGAATCGTGAATCACAATCTCTTGACAAGTATTTACATGAAATTGGAAAAGTTGACTTGATTACTGCTGAAGAAGAGGTAATCTTAGCACAACGTATTCGCGAGGGGGATCAAGTGGCATTAGAGAAATTAACAAAAACCAACTTACGTTTCGTAGTTTCTGTTGCTAAACAATATCAAAATCAAGGTCTTACTTTAGGAGACTTGATCAATGAAGGTAACTTAGGCCTAATAAAAGCAGCTAAACGTTTTGACGAAACCAAAGGTTTTAAATTTATCTCTTATGCGGTGTGGTGGATTCGTCAATCTATTTTGCAAGCTATCGCTGAACAATCACGTATCGTACGTCTACCTCTTAACCAAGTAGGTTCATTAAGTAAGATCAGCAAAGCGTTTTCAAAATTAGAACAAGAGTACGAAAGAGAGCCTTCTCCAGAAGAATTAGCGGACATCTTAGAAACTACAGTAGACAAGGTTTCAGATACGTTGAGTAATTCAGGTAGACATGTATCAATGGATGCACCATTTGTACAAGGTGAAGAAAATACGTTATTAGACGTATTAGAAAATTCTGATCCTGATACAGATAGTTCATTGATTGACGAGTCATTATCTGAAGAGATCAAACGTTCACTATCTACACTTACAGAAAGAGAAAGAGAGATTATCGTTTTATTCTTTGGTTTAGGATCAAATCACCCCCTGTCACTTGAAGAGATCGGTGAGAAATTTAACCTAACGAGAGAACGTGTACGTCAAATTAAAGACAAAGCTTTGCAACGTCTTCGTCACACATCTCGTAGCAAAATTTTAAAATCTTATTTAGGCTAACTTTTAGCTCATATTCAAAAATTTGGAAAGCGCAAGATAATATCTTGCGCTTTATTTTTGGTCAAAAATTCAGTCAGCTTAATCAAAACATGAAATTTTGACGCTCAAAACCACTTAAAACAGACAAAATTTCCGATTTAAACTTTATAAAACCCACAGGCATTCCATTTGTTAAAATAATTATGTAAACCGAAAGGAGAATAAAAATGAATTTTAACAATTATACAATCAAAGCACAGGAGGCTATTCAAAAAGCTTCAGAAATTGCGGTTGGCAATCAACAGCAAGCTATTGAACCAGCACATATACTCAAAGCATTGTTGACCGTAGATGAAAACGTAATTGCACATTTACTAAAAAAACTAAATGTAAACAGCAATTACATTGGTACGGAGACAGATAAAATAATTGACGCTTTACCAAAAGTATCTGATACGAATGTATACTTAAGTAATACCTCAGCTACTGTACTTCAAAAGGCACAAAGCTATTTGAAAGAATTTAATGATGAGTATGTGTCCATAGAACATCTTTTATTAGGACTTCTCTCCTCTTCAGATAAGGTTGGAAGTTTATTGAAAGGTCAAGGAGTTAATGAAAAAGATTTAAAATTAGCAATTAAAGAATTGAGAGGAAATAATAGAGTGACAGATCCAAATGCGGAAGCAACATATAATGCATTAGGTAAATATGCCCGCAATTTAAATGAATTTGCAGAATCAGGCAAACTTGATCCTGTAATAGGACGTGATGAAGAAATTCGTCGTGTGATGCAAATTCTTTCGCGTCGTACAAAAAATAACCCAATCTTAGTCGGTGAGCCCGGTGTTGGTAAAACAGCGATCGCAGAAGGTATAGCACATCGTATAATCAAAGGTGATGCACCAGAAAATTTGAAAACAAAAACTGTTTTCTCGCTGGATATGGGAGCATTGATTGCCGGAGCAAAATATAAGGGAGAATTTGAAGAACGTCTTAAAGCTGTTGTAAAAGAGGTTTCAGAATCTGATGGTGAGATTATCTTGTTCATTGATGAGATCCACACATTAGTAGGTGCTGGTGGTGGCGAAGGAGCAATGGATGCCGCAAATATTTTGAAACCAGCATTAGCGCGTGGTGAATTACGCGCAATTGGTGCGACCACGTTGAATGAGTATCAAAAATATTTTGAAAAGGATAAAGCTTTAGAACGTCGTTTTCAAAAAGTTATGGTCGAAGAGCCGGATACGCAAGATGCAATTTCTATTCTTCGTGGCTTGAAAGAACGTTATGAAACACACCACAAAGTGCGCATACTTGATGAATCAATTATCGCAGCTGTTGAACTTTCGCAACGCTATATTACAGATCGTTTCTTACCAGACAAAGCGATTGATTTAGTGGATGAGGCTGCTTCAAAATTACGTTTAGAAATGGACTCAGTTCCTGAAGCTGTAGACGAATTGGAGCGCCGCATCATGCAACTGGAAATTGAACGGGAAGCCATAAAACGAGAGAAAGATGAGAAAAAAGTAGCTGAATTATCGGAAACTATAGCGAATCTTTCATCGGAAAGAGATTCATTAAAGGCAGCTTGGCAATCCGAGAAAACTTTAGTGGATCGTGTCAACCAAGAAGTTCAAAATATAGAAGATTACAAATTGGAAGCTGATCAAGCCGAACGTCAGGGTGACTATGGCCGGGTAGCTGAATTGCGTTACGGCAAAATAAAAGAAGCACAAGACACTGTTGAAAAACTTAAAGCAGAGTTAAACGAAAAGCAAGCAAGTTCACGGATGTTGAAAGAAGAAGTTACTTCTGAAGACATTGCAGATGTAGTGTCACGTTGGACGGGGATTCCAGTTAACAAAATGATACAGTCAGAACGTGAAAAACTGTTGAATTTAGAAGGGGAACTACATAAACGCGTGGCTGGTCAAGAAGAAGCTATAGAAGCCATTTCGGATGCTATTCGTCGCTCACGCGCTGGTCTTAGTGATGCCAAACGCCCTATTGGTTCGTTTATCTTCTTAGGAACTACTGGGGTTGGTAAAACGGAGTTGGCAAAAGCTTTAGCGGAATTTTTGTTTGATGATGAGCAAGCGCTAGTACGTATTGATATGTCCGAATACCAAGAACGCCATGCTGTATCGCGGTTGATTGGTGCGCCTCCAGGATACGTGGGTTATGAAGAAGGTGGTCAATTAACGGAAGCAGTGCGTCGTCGTCCATATTCTGTGGTCTTGTTGGATGAGATTGAAAAAGCACATCCTGATGTGTTCAACATCTTATTACAAGTGCTGGATGATGGTCATTTGACAGACAACAAAGGTCGTGTGGTGAATTTCAAAAATACGATTATCATTATGACATCGAATACTGGATCTCATATCATACAAGAGAATTTCTCTCAATTGAATGATGTAAACAGAGATGAAGTCGTTGCAAAAACGAAAGATGAGGTTTTTGAATTATTGCAAAAATCAATTCGACCAGAGTTTTTGAACCGCATAGATGAGATCATCATGTTCACACCGTTAAGTAGGAATGAAATTGGTAGTATAGTGAGAATGCAATTTAATCATGTTACCAAACAATTGGCAGAGCAAAATATCTTCTTATCGGCGACTGATGAAGCGTTGGATTGGTTAGCTCAATTGGGATATGACCCTATTTATGGTGCACGTCCATTGAAACGTGTGATTCAAAAGCGAATTTTGAACGAACTGTCTAAAGAAATTTTGTCTGGCAAAGTGACTTCAGATTCGATTATTAAATTAGATGTTTTTGATGGAAATTTTGTTTTCTTAAATAAGAATAAGCAATAGTCTTTGATAATTCTCCTTTTGCAAAGGGTTCTTTTCACTAATGGAAAGAACCTTTTTACTTTTTTTATATCTCTTGGAGACGTATTCATAAATAAATAATATTTTAGCGTCGAGATAACTTAATATACTAGCTTCCTAGAATAAACATGAATAAAACAACTCACATAATAACCTTCATCCTATTTTTACTAGCCTTGTCATCAAACGCGCAATCCAAAAAACCAAACATTGTATTCATCTTAGCAGATGATTTAGGAATTGGAGATTTAGGTGTCTATGGTCAAGAAAAAATCAAGACCCCAAACTTGGATAAATTAGCTGATCAAGGCATTACTTTTACACAATTCTACGCCGGCACATCTGTTTGTGCCCCCTCCCGCGCATCCCTTATGACAGGTATGCATACAGGACACGCCTATGTAAGAGGAAATAAAGAAATTGAGCCTGAAGGACAAGAGCCATTAGCAGATTCTATTCAAACATTTGCGATGGACTTGCAAAAGGCAGGTTATACGACTGGTGCATTTGGAAAATGGGGACTAGGAATGGTCGGTACTAGCGGAGATCCTAACCTAAAAGGTTTTGACACCTTCTTTGGTTATAATTGCCAGCGCCAATCACACCGTTATTACCCAACACATTTATGGCATAATAGCGACCGTGTGGAACTTAAAGGAAATGATTTATCAAATAAAGAGCTCTATGCTCCTACATTAATCCAAGGACACACACTACAATTCATAGAAGAGAATAAAGACAAACCGTTCTTCCTTTTTGTTCCAACTGTATTACCGCATGCAGAGTTAGCAGGCCCTGATGACGAATATTTTAAAATGTACGAAAATGCTTTTGTAGAAAATCCACACAAAGGAGAAGACTATGGAAAAAATGCGACTATTGCAGGATATGCATCTGTAGAAAAGCCACGCGCAACTTTTGCTGCAATGGTGACTCGCATGGACGCCTATGTTGGGCAGATTGTCGCAAAATTAGATGAATTAGGTCTGCGAGAGAATACTATTATTTTATTTACGAGTGACAATGGAGCACATCGTGAAGGTGGTGCAGATCCTGACTTCTTTAACAGTACAGCAGGATATAAAGGAGCAAAACGTTCACTTTACGAAGGAGGTATACGTACACCACTTATTGTAAATTGGAAAAATAAAATTTCACCAAATCAACAAACAATTCATATAGGAGCATTTTGGGATGTATATAATACACTAGTGGAATTAGGAAAAACATCTCCATCAATCCAAAATGATGGTATTTCTTTTCTTCCAACACTATTAAACCAAGGAAAACAAAACAAGCATAAATATCTGTATTGGGAATTTCATGAAGATGGAGGAAGACAAGCTGTATTATCTAAAGGTTGGAAATTGATCAAACAAAAAGTGAAAATTCCCAACGAGTCATATTACGAATTGTATAATATTGAAAAAGATCCTTTCGAGAAAAACAATGTAGCTCGTTCGAATCCAAAGAAAGTAAAACAACTTTCGAAATTGATTAACAAAGCACATATCGAAAACGAAATATATCCATTCATTCAATTTTCGGATAACTAAATTCTTAATTTTAAGCTTGACTAATAACCTAAATGTTATAATTCTTTCGTTAGTGTGTTTTCAAAAAACACTATAGTCTCGTCAATTATTAGATTTTGTATAATAAGCCTCGCTCTTAAAAGTACTATTAGATACAAACTAGTAGTACTTTTAAAAATTGTCTCAAATTAGTTTTAGATAATAATACTAATGACAAAATAAATAAGCCTTATTATTAATCATGATTTCAATATTCTAACTATAAAATTTACCCGTCCAAATCTCAAATAGAGAGCTATTAAAAGATTTTTCATAAAAAAGTTGTATTACCTTACTCCTCTCAAATTGTGCAGTTAAACCTTTCAATCATTTATTTATTAAGATGAACAAAATATTTAGAATTAAATTTCAATGTTAATATCAAATTATGAGCAATTATTGAAATTATACAAAAGAAATAAAGGCACTTACCTCAAGGTTACTCCGTCACATATTGGCATATTACGGCATAACGTTTGATAAGTATATTGTAAAGAAAGGTAATAAAATGAAAGTTAAAAATATTCAAAAAGTAGTAGGTCCAATGCCTATAGGAGATCCATTTATTTTAGGTGCTTACCATTATGACAAGTATCCTGCTGGTAATGGTAAATTTGGACCTAAAGCATCTTTGGAAGGAAAAAATTTGGGAAATGATTTTGACCGAAACGCTGATTGGCGTATGTATCATGGCAAAGAAATCCCCGGTTTTCCATTTCACCCCCATCGTGGTTTTGAGATTATCACGATAGCTGAGGAAGGTTTTGCAGACCACTTTGATTCCAAAGGTTCAAAGGGTCGTTATGGTGAAGGTGATGTGCAGTTGATGAGTGCTGGCTCTGGTGTGTTGCATGGTGAAATGTTTCCATTAATAAATGAAGACAAAGATAATCCAATGCGCTTGTTTCAAATATGGTTAAATCTTCCGGCAGTAAGTAAAATGACTGAGCCTGAATACAAAATGCTTTGGCACGAAAATATTCCAATTGCAAAAGTAGGTGATGATGTCAGAGTGAAAGTAATATTGGGTGAATATAATGGTGTAAAGTCGATCGACGCACTACCCCACTCATGGGCCAAAGATCCAAAACATCATGTAGGTGTAGCATTAATTGACTTAGCTCCTAATGCAACTTATAAGTTAGAGGCTGTTTCAGATACAATGAATAGATTTTTATTCTTTTATGATGGAAGTGGTGTTGTAAATATTGATACATATAGTATGCAACAAAATTTCATCGCTGATTTAGCTGGTGGAGAAGAGATTATAATAAAAAATAATTCCGAACGTGCTAAATTGTTAATATTGGAAGGCGAACCTATTAATGAGCCAGTTGAAGCTTACGGACCTTTTGTCATGAATACAAAAGAAGAACTAGATCAAGCTTTTGCAGATTATCGCAAAACTCAATTTGGTGGGTGGCCTTGGGGGCATGAAGAAATTGATGTGGTACACCCCAAAGATGTTGGACGATTTGCGAGTTACAATTTTGGTAAAGACACAGACACACCAACTAAATAATTTCAAAGAGCGTCCAAGAATGAATTGGACGCTCTTTATTTTTACACGATAATATTATTACACAACTTCTAATATTTTATTTTTTAGAATAAAATTAGTATCTTCTGACAAAGTATACTGGAAATATGAATAGTGCAATCGTAATAAGAAAATATAAACCAGAGGATTATACCCAATTGTTGCAAATATTAAAAAATAACACGCCTCAATTTTTTGCTGAAACAGAAATTGAAGATTATAAATATTATTTAGATCATGAACTTCAAGATTATTTTGTCGCTGTATTAGAAGATAATATCATAGCAGGTGCAGGAATCAACTATGATAAAGAAAAACAGTTAGCTAAGATCAGTTGGGATATTGTAGATGTCGGCTTTCATAAACAAGGTATCGGCACATTGCTCCTTAATCATCGCTTAGAAATAATAACCCATCGCAAGAATATAAAGTCTATCATTGTACGAACTTCTCAGCATGCACATTCATTTTATGAAAAAAATGGCTTTAAGTTGCTGGAAACGCATAAAAATTATTGGGCCGAAGGGTTTGACATGTATAAAATGATTTATAGTAAGAAAGTAATTTAAAATTAGTAAATGAAAAACTCTAAACCTATTGGAATTATCCTAGCATCTGTAGTCATTATTATAATTATATTAATGTTTGGCTTACCGCTGTACAATGTTTGGCAACAAGAAATGGCAGGTAAAGCTGAAATGGCTAAAGCTGAGCAGAATCGTAAAATCTTAATTGAAGAAGCTAGAACTCGCTTAGAGGCTGAAAAACTCAATGCTCAAGCCGAAGTAGAACGCGCTAAAGGTATGGCAGAAGCTATGAAATTAGAGAATGGTACTTTAAACAGCACATACAATCAATATTTATTCATTCGTACTTTAGAAAAGCTCGCCGACAAAGGTGATTTACCACAAATTATCTATATGCCATCCGAAGGATTAGTACCTGTTTTGGATATGAATCATACTAAAAAAAATGTACAGCCTGTAGAATAAAATAAAAGCTCTCAAAATTTTGAGAGCTTTTATTTTATTCTACAGAAGATACACTATTAATTTGATCTAACACATCTTATATTATTAAGATCTGTTTTTGCGACATCAATCCCTAAAGCATTAATATTTAACAAATTTAGTAAGGATGCGTCTAGATAATCTGTTAGTGCTGTACCCGAATAACTTACTGCTCCTACTCCAGCAAGCCCTAATAAACTAACATTTGCTGTGCTAGTCCATATTCTAGATATATTTCCAGCTTCTCCTAGATTTAAATTTATAAGATTTTCTACCAAGCCAATATTAGCGTAAAATCCATTATAATTAAATCTTATCTTATTATTAATACCTACATCTGTTGTGGCATTGTAAAATGTACTTTGTCCTGAATCTGGCGTATATTCTGTGTAAGTTGCAGTCCTATTTCTTGATGATGGAGTTGGGAAATAAATACCAGCTAAATTAATACCTAATAGATTCAAATTTACTTTTATCAAATTCAACAAATTTATATCAGTAACTGTACCACCTATTGTTGCATAGAAATCAGTCGCTGATGGCATTTTCCAAACACCTGCTGGATAAACTAAAGAACAAGGATCACTATTAGTGCCGTAGGCTAATGGATTAGCACTTCCCCACGAAAAATAAGATTCTCTATTAAAAGAAGGAATATTGATATGCTGAAATCTATATGAATTGTCTAAACGATTATGATATAAATTTGATCTTGCCCACTTCACATTATGATCAAAATATCCAACTGGTAAAACTATTAAGTAATAATATCCCCTAGAAGATATTGTCAAAGGTGATTCTAATAAATCTATTTTTACGACTTTAGCCTTTCCCTTTAGTAAGTTACCCAAATTTGAAGTAAAAACCGGGCCATTTGTCGAAGTATACTCAAATGTTCGAGTACTATGACCAAGTGCCTGTGCTTGTGCATCAAGATTGATTGTTAATTTTCTTAATCGAACTTGAAAATTATTCAAGCTACCACTATATGGTGGAATATATACAAAAGCTACCTTAGTATCTGCTCTTGGGCTGCTCGGAACACCTCCCATAGCACTTAATTGTAAATTTTCGCCGTATTCGACTGTACTTGCAGTAATTTCTTGGTTTAATAGATTGAAATTAGCAACCTTCAAATTAGTATTTACTAATTCAATATTCAATTCATTGATATCCGCAAACATACCTCTAGTATTAACCTCAACTCCTACTCTTGAAAGCATGTGGTCAAAAACAATGGATAAGAATGTAGGATTAGTTGAACTTACAACACCTGAAATTCCACTGGCATACAAAAAATCTTTATTGACTCCCATAGACACCGTTGATTCACTCATAAAATTAATTTGAGGTAAATCATTTTCAATCGAGTTATATGAATACGCTATCCAGTGATATTTTTTACCCTCTTCTACTTTTATTGTAAATGCCTGACCTGCTGTCAATAAGTCCGATCGCATATAAGCGCCTCGAGATCCATTATTATCTTCAAATAAAACTAAATAATACTGAACTCCTTGTTGAACAGGAGAATTTGCGGCAATCCTATCCTTTCCTCTTGATGTGATTTTAGCTGAATTAGATAGATATCTATGTGAATAATCTTCTACAGATGCTAGAGCATCAAAGTCATCATAGTATAGTATATCAGACGCCAGATTTTCTTTAACATTATGGTTTGTAACTGTAGAAGCTATCGTTTGAAATTCTTCCCTAATTCCTCCAACATTTACGGTAAGACCAATTCCTATCTCCTGCGAACCGCTAGTAGTTTCTGATATATCCTTAGAGCAACTAAAAAAAGAAAATAGACATAGTACGTATAGGAAAATTACAGATTTTTGGTTCAATATGATTAGAAAGTTGTTTTTATAAGTCATATCGTCCTCCATTAACAGTTTCACCATAGCCATCTTCCCAATCATTTACATGAGGATATGAATTTACAGGATTTACAACGATAGACCCATTACATACGGGATCTTCAACCATAATTAATTCCAAAGAAATCTTTGGAGTAATATACTTCACGTTTTTGTTTTTCATAAGAAATATTTAGTAGCTCAAAAGGAAACTACAATTCAATAGTTAGATGTAATTCACCAAAGTTAAAAACATAAAACAATAAAGAAGAATTAATTCAATATTTTACGAAAACAAAAAAAAACCTCTCTTAAACAAGAGAGGTTTTTAAAAACTAATAATATTTTGTTAAGAAAATTAAAAACAAACTTCTAATATAGCAGCTAGTGGTATTAAAACACCGGACTTGATTTGTACATATTTATCCGTAACGGACCATACAGTTGTTTCTACACGTAAAGGACCATCAATTGTATTAAATACAATTGCAGCTTTTGACTTAAACTCATTTCCCAATCTTTGAGCATCTGCCAATTTACCCCTCAACTCTTCGGATCTATTTACCTCAGCCGCTAATATTTTATGATTTACAATATCTTCTTTCTCTATTAATGTTCCTGTCATATTATTTATATTTAAATCCGTCTTTAACTATTGTAATAGTAAATATAAATAATTGAAAAATTAAAATAAAGAATACAACAAAAGAAATACACAAAAATATGGCCTATCCTAATAACAATGTAGTTTTGAAAATATTACTATTACTATTGATTAGTAATTGATGTCTTTCTGGATATAATAGTGTAAGCCTTGCTTTCAGATTCTCAATTACAGTGGTAGATTCTTGACTTTGGATATAATGATTTACACGATTACTAACTTCCAATTTTAAACTATTCGTACTAGCCATTATGTTAATACGTATAGGATAATTCTCCATAGAATTATACCCATTAATAATAGCATTTTGAATTAACGGCAGCAAAATAAACGGAAAAACCTGTATTAGTGATTCCTTTTCTACTGTATTTGATACCTTTATAAAAAACTCACTTTGGCTAGCTGATTTATAACTCGAAATATAACTATTCAGCAAATCAAGTTCTTTGTTTAATGAATATTGCTTATTTATATCAACTCGGGTAGTTAATGAAAAAAAATCTTGAAGTAAAACAATTTTTTTTTGTTCTACAGCTATACGAATCAAGTTTAAATCCAGCATGCATGATTGAACACTCAATTGAGCTTGCAAATTTAACTTATCAGTATCTACAATAGGTGCTTTTCCAAATATATTGTTAAGAAAATTTGCCATATTATTCTAAACCTGATACCCCACCAGAGACAACTAATTTCATAGCATCAGTCGCAGACATATTTAATTTTGTTACATATTGGGATTCCACAACAACTATTTGACCAGCAAATGAATAAGAGAAAGGAAAGTACACTATAACTTCACCATCAAGACCGATCTTGTTTAAATCTCTCTGCGTCAAAAAACCAATCTTCTTTAGCCCCATATCGTTGACCTTAACTAGAACTGGTTCGTTGAATTTTTTCGCATCACCAACAAAAGCCTCCGTAAAATCCCTGATTGATGAATACAACGTATTAAATAAAGGTATTTTATTAATGGTCCGACTCAACCAATGTCTAATCGGTGCGGTGACAAATGTGGTAAAAATAAAACCAACTAAAATTAGAATACATAAAACCATCAATAAACCCCCACCAGGAATATATAATGGATGACCAGATTCATCTTCTAAAAAGTGTTGGGAAATATTTAACGCATTGTCTATAGAAGCAAAAATCCAAATAATCAAAAATACTGCACCTGCAACAGGCACCACCACCAAGACTCCCTTAATTAAATAATATAAAATCTTTTGAAAAAACTTCTTAAACATATAATAATTTAGATTTATTCATAATAATAAACACGCTTTACACGAGATGATATACCTGTAAGTAATTCGTAAGGTATAGTTCCTATATTTTGAGCCGCTAATGCCATATCAGGAAACACAATTACTTCATCTCCTTCCTTTGCTTCAATATCGGTTATATCCAACATACACATATCCATACAAATATTCCCTACTGTTTGTACCAATTGACCATTTATCTCCATCTCGCCCACACCATTACCAAATCGTCTGCTATACCCATCTGCATATCCAATTTTGACAGTAGCAATAATAGAATCTCGTGTCAGCAGCCCCTTGCGATCATAGCCAATCGTTTCATCTTTCGGAATATGCTTAATCTGGGTAATAGTAGTTTTTAACACACCCACTTGTTCCAAAGTTAATTCTTTAGGATTCATATCGAAACCATATAAACCTATCCCCAGCCTCACCATATCCATATGTCCTTCAGGATGGTGGACAATTCCAGAAGTATTACAAATATGCTTTAAAAATGAATACCCAAGAGCCGTGTTTATTTTATCTGCATTTGAGTTAAACTGTAAAAACTGCTTAGCAGTAAAATCTTTCAATGACTCGACACCAGCCCCTACTAAATGAGAAAACACCGATTTTATTCTAACTTCCTTTTGATTTTTTAAAATAAGTAATAGTTCATCTATTTCATTATCCATGAAGCCCAACCTATGCATCCCTGTATCCAATTTAATATGAACTGGGTAATCATTAATATTTTTATTTTTCAAATATTGAACAAAAACTTTAAGTATTCTAACTGAATATATCTCTGGTTCAAGGTTGTATTCAAGAATATCATCAATTGCACTTTCATGTGGGCTTAACACCATAATTGGCAATTTAATTCCTGATCTTCTCAACTCACTCCCTTCATCGACAAAAGCAACTGTCAGATAATCTACATTATTAAACTGCAAGATATTAGCGACTTCATAGGAACCACTACCATAAGAAAAAGCCTTAACCATAGCCATCATTTTGACAGAAGAATCAATCTTAGAACGATATTGTTTCAAATTATGTTCCAATGATTTCAAATTAATTTGCAATATAGTTTCGTGAGATTTTTCAGTTAACAATCTACTTATGGTTTCAAGTTTATATTTACGAGCCCCCTTAATTAAAACAACAGAATCCTTAAAATTCAACTGTGACAAGTTAGACAATAAATCTTCGGTAGATTCATAAACATGAATATTTCTAGAAAAGTCAAACACCATAGACTTAAATCTTCCCCCCACTAAGATAATTTCGTCTAGCTGTACCGTCGACAAAACCTGATGTAGCTTATTCAGAAATTTAGCAGTTAATTCTTCTCCTTCAAAATCACTAAGAATAAGTTTTTTCTTATCATATTGATTTTGTTGATTCAAAAAGTCCAAGGCTATATTTAACGAAGCTAAATCATTTGAATAAGAATCATCGATTATGCTGCTATTATTTTTACCCATTTTCAATTGCAAGCGCATATCCAAAGGTTTTAATAATGCTATTCGATCACGAATTATATCAATAGACACCCCTATTTCTAATAAAACTAACACACAAGTCAATGCATTATCAATGGAAGCCTTGTCGATAAAGGGGATACTTAATTCAAAATCATAGTTTCTATACGACAAGTGCACCTGCGTATATAATTCATAAGAATGAATAGCTAGTACACGAAGAATATCCGTATTAGATACTCCCCAACTCACGATACGTTCATTAGAAAGATATTCATTGAGAACTTGTGCTGATGGAACAAATATCTTTTTGGACCTAATGAATAAATTCCATTTTTCTGCAAGCTTGACCTCTTTAGAGACAAAGCCTTCACGATGTGCTGGTCCTAATGAGGTAAATATCCCCAAACTTGGACGAATCATTTCTTCTAAATAATGCATTTCGTCCACAGTACTGATACCCGCCTCTATCAAAGCAACATCATAATCATTAGTTAAGTCCCATAGAGATAATGCCACACCTAACTGAGAATTGTAGCTTTTTGGACTTTGATACACTTTTTTAAGTCCTTTTAAAAGTTGTGACAACCACTCCTTTACAATAGTTTTCCCATTACTACCTGTTATACCAATAACTGGAATTTGAATAGAATTTCGATGTAATGACACCAGACTTTGCAAAGCGCGTAGTGTATTTTTGACCCAGATAAAATTTGCATCCTGAAAATTCTCAACATTTAAAGCTAAATCGGATACTATAAAGTTACGAACACCTTTTTGATAAGCTTCATAAACAAATCTATGTCCATCTTGTTGACCTTGCAGAGCAAAAAACAAACTATCAGCCCCCGTATGCATTTTACGTGTATCGTATGACAATCGACTAAATGTCAAATTAGGCTGTGTAAGTACGGTTTTAATAGGTTCAAAAACCTTTACAATATCATTGATTATGTACATATCCTTGTTATTCATACAAATTTCACCATTATTTTTTAATAAGTCTGTCATTTTTTCAAGATTTGTAGAATGGATGGTTACGAAAGAAACAAAAAAAATTACACACCAAATCAAGCTAAGTTAAAAATTGAAAGTTTTTGCGCTTACCAAGAGAGGTGTCAACAGGAAGTTCGTGATAAATTATATGAATGGGGTTTGTACGAGACCGATGTAGAAAATATTATAGCAAATCTTATTTCAGAAAATTTTCTTAATGAAGAACGATTCGCTAAAGCTTATGTAGGTGGAAAGTTTAGAATGAAAGATTGGGGAAAAATCAAAATCATTCAACACCTCAAGTTAAAAAAAGTATCACAACCTCTAATCAAAATCGCTCTTAGAGAAATCAATGATGAAGAATATATTGAAAAGATAAAAATTCTAATCAATAAAAAAACCTTTAATCAACCCCATAAATTGTCCTACACAGCAAAAGCAAAATTAGTTCGTTACCTTCAATCAAAGGGATTTGAGAACGATCTTATATTTATACATTTGAAAGATTAAGAGGCGCAATTTATGACAAAAATGTAACAGAATTAATATTTATAAAAAAGTATATTTTCGTATTTTTACAAATAATATCAAACATTAAATCAAAGGGTTATATACAGATTATATGCGAATAAAATTAATTCAATATATACTTTCAGTAATTTTATTGAGTTGTTTGGCATTTAAGACAAGCGCTCCTTTGATTCATATTACCTCACACAATACTGAATTTGTAGAACAATTCTCTACCGAAAACGAAACTAAAGAAATTGAGAAGCTTTATGAGATTGAAGTATTTATTCAATCCGTATTTTCATATCTTTTCGTATCTAATAGTATTGAATTAAATTTCATTGAAAAAAAACATAAATTACCATTTATACATTTTCAATTACACTACCCCCCTCCAAATGTATTAATCTAATCGAACAATACAATTCTTTAATACAATAACAATAAAAATATTTAATTATATAATCATTTTACTATGACATTAAGATCAATCGTCATTTTAGGCGCTATCATGGGAATCGTGCATACTGTCAATGCACAACAATTAACTGAAAAAGAACTGAAAGTAAATGTTGAAACAATTTCTCAACCTTTTGCTGTAATAAATAATCTAGAGCCAATTACTTTCAATTACAACACTGATAAGTTTAAAGCATTTGAATTACCTAAGTCCAAACAATATGGATTCACTGCAGAAAATGCAGCTCCAGAAGTCGTGAAGACACAATCTAAAATTTACAAATCAGGAAAAAATGCCACGAAAACAGTAAAATATGACGAAGTGAATAATGAAAATCTTATTCCTGTATTAGTAGCTGCAATTAAAGAACAACAAGCGGAACTTGAAGCTTTGCGTAAAGAACTTAATGAATTAAAAAATTCAAAAAAATAAAACAAAAAAGGGATTTTGAAAATCAAAATCCCTTTTTTAATTAATTATTATAGATTTATTAATATACTTTTACAGACTAAAAAGCATACACCACTGCTAATGAAAATTGCGAAGCTGATTTAGTAGAAGTCGTAAAATCACTTTTCAAGAATGGCATTGAATCATTAGAATCAAACCGAACTTCGGGAATGAATGACAATCCTCCATGAGACAACTTACCTGTCAATGTGAATGAAGTTATTTCTTCTCCTTCATCGCTCCCCACATCTTTGGTTTTATAAAATTCACCTCTTGCACCAATTTGAGCATAATCAGTTATATTGTATTTAGGATATAAAGCCACACCCTGAAAACCTCCTTCTGATTTGAACGTATAATCAGCAGCGTTAAGCCCTACTGAGAATTTCTCTGACACCTCATAACTTGCTACTAAATCATAAATCGTACCTGACGAATACTCATCTTTACCACCCGCTGAAGTACCAGTTAGGAAATTCGCATAAATACTTAGCCCCTCTATTGGAGCAAGATTTAATTGCGCCCCAAAATGTGATACACCATTCAAATCTTTATAGGTGTTCCAATCGTTAAATAATCCTGCCATTAAAGAAACCTTATCTGAAAATGCATATGTCCCCTTGATTCCTGCATTTTGAAACGGACCGGCTCCAAAAAGATATGATGTGCTATAGTGGAAATTTGAAGCTGGGGATATCACCTCCAACCCAATAAAAGTCCCCATATAACCAGCAGTCATTGAAAATTTGTCTGAAAAAGCATAATCTACATATAAATTCTGTATATGAAATGAGTTATCATCTGTACCATCACCATTTGGAATAGTTAAATATTGACCTCGGGGACCAAATGAAACCTCCCCGACGAAGGATGCTTTCCCTGTAGACTTCTTGATCGCTAAATTAAGCATGCCCAAGGAGATTGAATTATGATCATTAGCAAAATAAGTCTGGATATTCTCACCATTTGCAAAATCATACTTCCAATATGCATCAGCCGAACCAGAAATTTCAATACCACCAACACTTTCTTGAGAATAAGATACATAAATCGATAAAAATAGGGAAAAAAGTAAAGTTATTTTTTTCATAATTTTAAGTTTAGTTTGTTTTATTGGGTTAACTATAAATAATCGAAACAAATTAATGAAAACTAAAACAAAACATGATATTTTTTTATAATTTTTAACAAAAAAAACATGTATTTGTTTAAATATTGTATAAATATTAAACAAATAATGAAATTATTTTAAACAAAAACAAGTTTAAAACAAAAAATTAATAAAAAAAGTAATTAAAATTTTTATTTATAATAAAAAAAAAGAAAATTAAATACAAAACAAGACAAATTAAAGACAATTAACCCAACACACTTGAGAAGTATTTAATCAAAATCATATAAAACAATTAAAACAGCTAAATGCATTAAATTATTCTACCTGATAATCAAACAAATGCCAGTACAACACAGGAAAAAGCCACTTTATTTTCAAAAACATTTTGCAGAAATGGAATATAGCTCTATATTTGCATCATCAAATCGGAAGGACGCGATGTCCAGACAACTTTTGAAAGACTTAAAAAAGCGAAAATAGCTCAGCTGGTAGAGCACAACCTTGCCAAGGTTGGGGTCGCGAGTTCGAATCTCGTTTTTCGCTCCAGAGTTGCCTAGGTGGTGGAACTGGTAGACACGCAGGACTTAAAATCCTGTTCCTGTTAAAGGAGTGCGGGTTCGATTCCCGCCCTAGGTACGTTTAACCCTTGATAAAATTTATCAAGGGTTTTCTTTTTTTATAGGATTTTAAACTGAACACCTACCTAAAGAGCTATTGAAGTAGCTCCACCAGACAAGAAACTATCTGCTTTTATTCGAGAAAATTATTTAACACCGAATATAACATCATACTTCAACTCTTATACGACAGCTGTTAGCACAAATTATGCTATGATTTATACAGAGATAGAGAGATACATTTTACAAAACGCATAACAGACAATAACTTATTAGCACTATTAATTAATAACATGCGCTAATTTATCTTTGTGCATATTTATTTTGCATTTATTTATTAAAAATCTATATTTGCAACGTTGAAAACGACGCAGCTTGCCCAGCTGGCGGAATTGGTAGACGCGTTGGTCTCAAACACCAATATCTTCGGATGTGCCGGTTCGACTCCGGCGCTGGGTACTAAAAAGCCCTTCTCAAATTGAGAAGGGCTTTTTAGTTTCAGAATTAACACCTAAAACCCCAGGTATTTCTTAAACATCGATAATTACTGACACTAAGCTAATATTTAACGCTTTGAAAAGTGTACTCAAATAAATTACTCCAACAAAAAAAGCCTCGCCAGTAAATCTAGCGAGGATTCGGATTCTATTGATATCTACTGTCGTAAAATCAATAGAACCTTAAAACTCTTTATCATATGTACGTAACCAATGCTTGTTTCTATCCATTGGCGTTTCATTTACTTTATATTCTAAACGAATTCCATTCAAACGACGACGTTTGATTCTTTTGTTTACCTCATCACGAAATGCAATTCCTACAATTTGGTAAATACCAAAAGCTGTCCCATTATATTTTGAATTGATCGCATCATCATCCACCAACTCCAGATCAAAAAAACAATTCAAGTAATCCTTCCAAAAAAGAATAGGATTTTCTTCCTTATCTGACAAACTATTTGTATCGTAACAATCCTCGTCATATATCTCAAAATGATCTGCCAGCACTTGATTCGTTTTAGCTAAAAAAACTTTGCCCAACTCTGGGTTTTCTAAAGGTAAAACTGAAATAACATCACGTTCTTCCAACATATCAAACATAGTATGCTCGCTAAAGCATTGAACCATATCTTCCAACAGTTCCTCTATATTATTAAACATCTTAGCCATGCTACAAAGTTACAAAGTAATTTAAACAAATAAGGCATATCAGAAGATATGCCTTATTATTAAAGATTGAACTTTTAATATTTTACTGGATAATCTTCCATAAACTCAAACTTGTACCCTTTTGCAATCAATTTATCTACCAAATCATTTAACAGTTTTTGACCTGATCTCGTTTGAAACATGTCATCATGCATCAAGAAAACTACATTATTAGGTTCCTTTGAGGATTTGTTATCCATGAAATTTACGATTTTATTGAATATTGATTCAACAGGTACATTTGTTGTACCAGATACACTATTTAACCGCCATTCTACATCCCAACCAAATATTTTATAACCATCTTTAAATAATGAATCAGCCGTAGGAGCAGCATTTTGAATATCTATTTTGCGCTCATTATCATATACCCAAATATTTCTACCTGGTAGACGTGCAACTTTACTATCAAATTTTATAAGCTCTTCATTTTTTTTAAAATCCTGAAATGCCTTTTGACTATTACTATAGAAAGTTTGCAACCTGTTATAACCGTGTGTGTAGCTGTGGTTATACACTGCTACTAAAGGATTTTCGATATATAAATTCAAATCACGAAGCCTATACTTGCCCATTGCAGAATGTCTTCCTACCACAAAAGCATTTACTTTAATTTTCTTAGCCCTCGCCAGCGAGTCAATAGCCCTACTTCCAACTAAAGGGCCATCGTCAAACGTTAAATAAATATGTTTGGGGTGTTTATCAAATTCTCTTCTTAAAGAATCCTTAAGTCTCCTCTTTTGTGTTTTTTTATCTACAGGATTCAAACTATCTACTGTAAACTTCAACTGATTTTTACGAAGAGAATCCCATTTAGCATGAAGAGTCGGCTTGTCAAAAATGATAACTTCCAAATTCTCTACTATAGAATCTATTTTCTGCGATCCGAATGCGGAATTAGAAATATTTTGACAAGAAAAAAAACTTAGAGACGCGAGAGTAATTGCACACAAAGTCAACAAACCCTCATTTATTTTCAACATTATAGAATGTATTAATTTTTACAAAAATAAAAGAAAAAACTTGACAAGCACAATTTATAAATACTATTTATATGTCATAAGTAATGAAAAAGCTACAAATAAAAAAGTCGGTTTTTAGTGTACTAAAAACCGACTCAAACTTATTCTTCAAAGAATTTGTTTTATTAAATATTCAGTATTTATCGACGATTGTCATGTCTATGATTTCTATTCTTTCTACTTTCTTTATGTGATTTACCATGATGTTTCATATCCTTTGACGAACGTCTATTTACTTCATATCTATGGTGACGAACATCCCTTAATACGGGTTGATTATGATATGATGAGTATCTTCCATACTCACTTCTGTGACGTCTATGATGATTCCAAGGATTATGATCATTGATAACTACTTTATGTGTACGATATAAGTCAAAATTACGATAGCGACCAGGAAGCTTTGATTTTGTAACCCATCTATTGCCCTGAAAATAGGTATACCTACGTGATCCGACGTTATAATAAGCATCTATTGCCGGAATATAATAGAAACGAACATAATCGTAGCCAACAGGTCCCCATAGTGGTTGTGCCCCTATATTTATATTTACACTGACTTGTGCACTTGAAGATTTTGCAATAAATAATCCCCCAATTAATAATGTAATGTAAAGTAGCTTTTTCATAGTAACCTCCTTTTAAATTATGTTTATTTTGAATATTATGACTACATAGTATTACGAAAAGATTAATCGGAAAAGTGTTAAAAAATGTAAAGAAGAGTCAAAATTCACATCCACAAGCAATTAAAAGTAAATAAAGGAGTATCACAGTATTTTGTTATCTTTGCACAAATTTTAAAATCTTACAGCATAAAGAATTTATGGCTTTACAATGTGGTATCGTAGGCCTACCAAACGTAGGTAAATCGACATTATTTAACTGTTTGTCTAATGCAAAGGCACAGGCAGCAAACTTTCCATTCTGTACAATAGAACCAAACGTAGGTGTCATCACTGTACCTGATGAACGTCTTAATAAATTAGCTGAACTTGTAAATCCACAACGTATCGTTCCTAACACGATCGAAATTGTAGATATCGCTGGTTTAGTAAAAGGAGCATCTAAAGGTGAAGGTCTTGGTAACCAATTCTTAGGCAATATCCGTACAACAAATGCTATCATTCACGTATTGCGTTGTTTTGATGATGGAAATGTCATTCACGTAGATGGTTCTGTTGACCCTATTCGTGATAAAGAAATCATCGATACGGAGCTTCAATTGAAGGATTTGGATACCGTAGTAAAACGTATTCAAAAGGTAGAGAAAATGGCAAAAACGGGGGGTGATAAAGACGCAAAGAAAACGTTCGAAATCCTTTCTGTTGTTAAAGAACATTTAGAAGCTGGTAAATCGGCTCGTACAGCAGCTATCTCAGAAGAAGATTTTGAATATATCGCTGACCTTACTTTATTAACTATAAAACCAGTTTTATACGTTTGTAATGTGGATGAAGCATCTGTAAACACAGGTAATTCTTACGTTGATCGCGTAAAAGAAGCTGTAAAGGATGAGAAAGCACAGGTACTAATTATCTCTGCACAAATTGAGTCTGAAATAGCACAATTAGAAAGCTACGAAGAGCGTCAAATGTTCTTAGACGATTTGGGTTTAGAAGAATCAGGTGTTTACAAATTGATTCGTGCTGCTTACTCGTTATTAGACTTAGCGACATATTTCACTGCTGGTGTACAAGAGGTACGTGCTTGGACTATTGAATTGGGATTCACAGCTCCGCAAGCTGCAGGTGTGATTCACACTGACTTTGAAAAAGGTTTTATCCGTGCAGAAGTAATTAAATATGCGGACTTCATTCAATACGGTTCTGAAAGTGCGGTAAAAGAAGCTGGAAAATTAAGTGTAGAAGGTAAAACATACATTGTAGAAGATGGTGATATCATGCACTTCAGATTCAATGTGTAATAGATAAATAACAAGAAATTATAGAAAGGGTTGATATGTTTATCAACCCTTTTTTATTAACTTCATACCAACAATTCTGACTTGAGTATTACAGATTATAAAATCACATTAAGTAATTTAGACTTATGAAAATATTAGCATTCGGAGCCAGCAATAGCTCCAAATCCATCAATAAAAAATTAGTTACAAGTGTTTCTAAATATTACAAAGAAGCAGACGATATAAAAGAAATCTTAGATTTGAATGATTTTGTTATGCCTGTTTTTTCTGTTGATTTAGAAGCAGAGATTGGCATTCCGCAACAAGCATTAGATTTCGCTGCTAAAATTGATTGGGCAGATTTTATACTTATCTCCTATGCAGAGAATAATGGAAATTATAACGCTTGCTACAAAAACATCATAGATTGGGTGTCGCGCATTAAGGGGCGCAAGATTTTCAACGGTAAACCTGTATTCCTATTAGCTACTAGTCCAGGAGCGCGTGGGGGTCAATCGGTCTTGAGTATTGCAACAGCTCGCTTACCTTTTGATGGTGCAGACGTATTAGATACATTTTCACTTCCTGAATTCAATAAAAATTTTGAAGAAGGCAAAGGAATAACAGACATGTTACTACGTAGTCAATTGGAAGCTAAGGTGCGCAAAACAAAACGCACGCTGAAAGAAAAGTTTGAGGGAGATGGCCAAAACAATAGTTAAACGAATATTGTTGTATTACTATAACTTTTAAATCGATAAAAAATGGCAAAGAAAATATTATTACTTGTTGGTGATTATGTAGAAGATTATGAAGCCATGGTTCCATTTCAAGCGATGGGTGCTATAGGAATCGAGGTAGATGCTATTGCTCCAGACCGCAAGAAGGGTGATGTGGTACCTACTGCGGTACATGATTTTACGGGTGACCAAACCTATAAAGAACTAAGAGGACATAATTTCGGTATCAATAAAGATTTTGAAGCTGTCAATCCAGCGGATTACGATGGCTTATACATCGCTGGAGGACGTTCAGCTGAATATATTCGTTTAAATAAACGTGTGATTGAAATCGTCCAACATTTCTTTGAAGCAAATAAACCTGTTGCTGCCATTTGTCATGGCATTCAAGTATTGACTTCTGCAAAAGTATTGCGAGGAAGAACATTGACCGCTTATGTGGCTGTTGGACCAGACATTGAATTAGCAGGTGGAACTTGGAAAAACATTCCTGCTGACCAAGCTGTAGTAGATGGAAATTTAGTGACCTCTCCTGCATGGCCTGGTCATCAAGAAATATTAAAAGAATTCTATAAATTATTAAACATTCAGATTAGTTTATAATACATAACATGAAGAAATCTAAAAAGGTATGGCTCGTTGCTATACCTCTTATTTTAATATTGGGATACATGATTTGGGATAGCTATAGCCAACCAAGCATTGGTGATATTCCAGGAGAGTTTGAAGAGGTTGCCTTTGTGCGCAACGAACAAAACAAAGGCGGAGTTGAACGAATTTATGCAGTTACTGTGGGTGATTTGTCCAACGCAAAATACGAAGCTTGTGCTGAATTATTTCCGACAAACGATTTTAATAGCGTAACACGAGTTTTCTTTTTTGATAAGAATAAACCATATCCCACTACCCTAACATTGGAACCTCCACACTACGATACTTCAAAATATGAAGCAATAAATATTATAAAAAGAAGAGGCTCTAACGATTAGTTAACACGAAATTAACAGTAAAACAACACGCAAAGAATACATTTGAATTGATATAATTTAGTATGGGAAGAAAATATATACCTAGAGATATTAGTTGGTTGAGTTTCAATGGTCGAGTACTACAAGAGGCCGCAGACCAAACTGTCCCCCTAATTTCTAGAATTAAATTTTTAGGTATTTTTTCTAACAATCTTGACGAATTTTTCCGTGTTCGTGTTGCTGGATTAAAGCGTGCACTATTGGTCGATGAAAAGGAGGCTAAGAGTATTTTCTTTGAAAAACCACAACTTATATTGGATGAATTGAACTCCAAACTTAACAAACAACAGAAGAAGTTTGATAAAGTATGGATGAATATCCAAAAAGAAATGTCCAAAGAGCATGTATACATCAAAACAACTGACAATCTTTCGGATGAACAACAAAAATTTGTAAAAGACTTCTACATTAATGAGGTGGAATCCGACTTAATTCCAATACTTCTGGATGAAAACAAACCTATGCCATACATACGAGACAAATCATTGTATCTAGGCGTAGCGATGAAAATGAAGGACTGGAATTATGAAACCAAGTTTGCTATCATTGAAATTCCTACAGAATTTGTCTCTCGGTTTACCATATTGCCATCTCCCAAAAATGAAGTGCATGTAATCCTCTTAGAGGATATTATTAAGTTCAATTTACCGTATATATTTTCGTTCTTTGGATTTGACGACTTTAAAGCACATGCTTTTAAAATCACACGTGATGCGGAGTTTGACTTAGACAACGACATTAACACAGACATCGCAGAAAAAATTGCCAAAGCGGTCAAGAATCGTAGAAAAGGAAAGCCTACACGCTTTGTTTTTGATGAAAATATGAGTCAAAATTTAGTAGAGTTCCTTATTAAGAAAATTGGAATTTCGAAAAAAGACAGCATCATTCCTGGTCAGAAGATTCATAATTTCAAAGATTTTATGAATTTTCCCAATGTCTTCAAAAAACATAATACACCTATTGAACGAACATCATTTTTACATCCAGCATTAGCAAATACTAATCGTATAGCCGATGTCATCAAACAAAAAGATATTCTTTTAGCATTTCCGTACCATAGCTTTGACCATATCATAGACTTGCTACGTGAAGCGGCTATAGACCCTGATGTAACATCTATACAAATTACGGCTTATAGACTTGCTTCAAAATCCAAAATAGGAAATGCCCTAGTTAATGCGCACCGCAATGGAAAGCAGGTAACTGTTATGCTAGAATTGCGTGCTCGTTTTGACGAGCAGCATAATTTATATTGGAAAGAACGATTTGAAACTGAAGGTATCAAAGTACTAGTAGGAATTCCAAACAAAAAAGTTCATGCCAAATTGGGTATTATTAAAAAACGTGTAAACAACAAAACCATACAATATGGTTTTGTGAGCACAGGCAATATCAACGAAAAAACAGCAAAACTATATGGAGACTATTGCTTACTAACAAGCAATAGAGCGGTCATGGCAGATATAAACAAAGTCTTCCAAGTACTAAGGAAACCAAAATTGGACATAACAGAACATTTAGTTTCGGGAAAAGGACTACTCTTCTCTCCTACTGATATGCGGGATCAATTGTCGGCTCATATTGACAAAGAAATTCAAGAAGCTCTAGAGGGTAGAAAAGCACATATCATTATCAAAATAAATTCATTGAGTGACAAATTACTCATAAAGAAATTATATGAAGCTGCAGACGCTGGTGTACAAGTTCAATTAATTATCCGCGGAATTTATTGTGCAGTAAATCAAAACACCTTCAAATGTCCTATTGAAGCTATTAGTATAGTTGATGAGTACTTAGAACATGCTCGTGTCTTATATTTCTATCAAGCTGGTCAAGAAGCCATGTACATTTCATCTGCCGATTGGATGACAAGGAATTTAGACTATAGAATTGAGGCTGCAATCAGAATAAACGACAAAAAAATCAAAGCTCAACTTCTTGATATTTTAAACATCCAACTGAAGGATAATGTAAAAGCTCGTCGATTAAATAATCTATTGAGTAATGAATATATCACAAATGACAAAGATGTATGTCGTTCTCAAATTGAAATTTATAATTATTTAAAAACTTTATAAGATTTATTTACTAAAATTTTTAGTATTTTTATCTTCATATGGAAGGTAAAGAATATCTAAAAGGTAGAGGTGCTCAATATAATCCGCACAACAAATTCGTTCATGATGTATACGGAAAGTTTCATCATGAAGGAATTGACTCATATGATGAAGAGTCAAACAGAACTATATTCATACCTTCTGAAGCAAAATCCTTAGTTCACAAAGTAGAGAGTCCGGATGTAGGCATGGAATTTTCAGCTAATCCTTACCAAGGATGCGAACATGGCTGCATATATTGTTATGCCCGCAATTCTCATCAATATTGGGCTTTAGGTTCTGGATTAGATTTTGAACGCAAAATAATCGTTAAATCTAATGCTATAGAGCTATTCGAACATTTTGTGTCTCGAAAAAACTGGAATTTTACTCCCATTCATCTTTCTGGGAATACAGATTGTTATCAACCAATCGAGCGTAAAATGGAACTGACACGGGAAATCTTAAAAATTGCTATACAATACAAACAACCGATCAGTATTATCACGAAAAATGCACTTATTCTTAGAGACAAAGATATACTAGCTGACTTGGCTAAATTGGGGTTAGTAAAAATATTTATCTCCATAAACTCCCTAACAGAAGAGACAAGGCAAAAAATCGAACCAAGAACAGTAACTGCCAAGCAACGTCTGCGAGTAATAGAAGAATTGGCGTATTGTAATATTCCTATGGGTGTCAATGTAGCCCCCATTATTCCAGGCCTAACAGATACCGAAATCCCCAGTGTCTTAAAATCAGCAGCGGATGCAGGTGCACAATGGGCGAACTATATAATTGTTCGACTAAATGGTCAAATTGGTGAGATTTTTAAGGATTGGTTGACAATGGCCTATCCTGAACGCTCAGCTAAGATTTGGAATTCAATTCTTAGCTGTCACAACGGACAAGTCAATAACTCAAACTTCAGTGAACGTATGAAAGGCTCAGGTAAAGTAGCTTCAATTATTAGAGATATTTTTAAATTACATTGTGTTAAAAATAAATTGAACATGAAAGCCTTTGAATTTGCAGATATTGAAAGACATAGTAACAATACTGTACAACTAAAACTCTTTTAAATTTATTATGATTCAACAATAATATGTTAAAATAATGTTAAATAAGGGTGTCTATATAGCAATGGCATAATGGTTGTTTTTAAATCATTGATTTATAAAATTTTTGTTACACACTAATTAGACATTATGAAAAACACTATCAAAATTTTAAGCTTGCTATTTATTACTTTCTTTGCATTCTCATCTTGTAGTAAAGATGATGATCCAACGGATAACGATTTATTTGTTGGTAAATACAATGGCACAGTCCGTTACAACGAAGGACTTAATGAAGTTAAATCTTCTACAACTGGCTCAGTAACGGTAGCAAAAGTAGGCGACACGTATAATTTTAACTTTTCTGACGCTATTCCTTCTCTTAATGGAATCAAAATGAAGAAAGGAGAAGGTAACATTATTATTCTAAATGATGGTGCTTTAGGAAATATTTCTATTTCGGCATCAAATTTGAATATCAGTTATACAAAAGATGGGAAGACATGGTTTGCAGACTGTAAACGATAACTTAAAATCACACATAATATTAAAAAGGGCTTAATAATATGTTACTATAAACCCCAAAAGTTAGATTTAACTTTTGGGGTTTATCTTTATACATGCATATACACACTTATAGATAATAAGTAAACAAACTTTTAGTATTCTATACTATAAACATCCCACACCTAATATGGTGCAAAAACTTCTTAACCTTTATTTCATTAGTCACTAACCTAAATGATCGTATTTTTTTACTATATATATGTTGACATAATAAAAAATATAAATAGACATTTTTTGCAAGTAAGTATTCAAAAATCAAATTTTAGAACATTTTTTAACAAAAAAAATGAATTTCACTTAAAAAAAATGAATTTCACAGCACATATATCTTCAAAAAGACAATTTTTGAGCATTTTTTGTAAAAATTTTCAAAAAAATTATAAAATTCTAAAATCATAATGTATTTTTGGTCATCATTAATCAATACAGATAATAAAAATACAACCAAACAAACATAAGATGTCAAACTTCAGATTCGAATCCGTAAACGCTGCAGCCTCAAGAACAGCGTTACCAGAAGAAAAAGTAAGCACAAAAAGAGCCATTAACATTTATGGAAAGAATGTGTTCACGCCTGCTAAAATGCAAGCTTACTTACCAAAATCTACTTTCAAAGAACTTAGTAAAGCTATTGAAGAAGGAACGCAAATTTCTCGCGAGTTAGCTGATGTGATTTCGCAAGCGATGAAGACTTGGTCTATCGAAAATGGTGCTTCTCACTATACGCACTGGTTTCAGCCATTAACAGGGACTACAGCGGAGAAACACGATGCATTCTTCGAACCTGATGATAATGGTGATGCTATCGAAAAATTCACTGGTGATGCATTAGTACAACAAGAGCCAGATGCTTCATCATTCCCTAATGGTGGTATCCGTAATACATTCGAAGCACGTGGTTACACTGCTTGGGATCCTTCATCTCCAGCATTTATTTACGAAACTCCTGCAGGCAAGACCTTATGTATCCCTACAGTATTCGTTTCTTACACAGGTGAATCCTTAGACTACAAAGCTCCTTTATTGAAAGCTATCGCTTCCATAGATAAAGCAGCAACTGATGTAGCACAATATTTTGACAAACAAGTATCTAAAGTAAATGCTTCTTTAGGTATCGAACAAGAATATTTCTTAGTAGACTTAGCTTTATACAATGCTCGTCCTGACTTACAATTGACAGGTCGTACATTATTCGGTCACATGTCTGCAAAAGGTCAACAATTAGAAGATCATTACTTCGGAGCTATTCCTGAGCGTGTATTGGCATTCATGGTAGACTTAGAAAATGAATCTTTGAAATTAGGTATTCCATTAAAAACTCGTCACAATGAGGTTGCTCCTTCTCAATTTGAGTGTGCACCGATGTACGAAGAAATCAACTTGGCAATCGATCACAACCAATTGTTGATGAATGTAATGGAGCAAGTAGCTATCCGTCACAACTTCAAAGTATTATTACACGAGAAACCATATTCAGGTGTTAATGGATCAGGTAAACACAACAACTGGTCATTAATCACCAATACAGGCGTAAACTTGTTGTCACCAGGCAAAACACCTAAAAACAACTTGATGTTCTTGACATTCTTCGTAAACACTATTAAAGCTGTTTATGAGTATGCAGACTTATTACGTGCGTCTATAGCGAGTCACTCCAATGATCACCGTCTAGGTGCTAATGAGGCTCCTCCAGCTATTATATCCATCTTCTTAGGTTCTCAATTAGACGAAATCTTAGAAGAAGTAGAATCAGCACGCGTAGCGAAAAAAGTAAAAGCTGAAACAAACTTATGGCATGGTATCCCTAAAATCCCTGAATTGAGATTGGATACTACAGACCGTAACCGTACTTCACCTTTTGCATTCACTGGTAACAAGTTCGAATTCCGTGCAGTAGGTTCATCAGCGAATTCTGCATTGCCAATGACGATTTTGAACGCTATCGTAGCGGCTCAATTGATCGAATTCAAAATTGAAGTAGATAAACAAATCAAAAAAGGAACGAAAAAAGATCTTGCGATCTTAAACGTAATCCGCAAATACATCAAAGATTCGAAAGCTATCCGTTTTGAAGGAAATGGCTACAGCGACGAGTGGGCTACTGAAGCTGAAGCTAGAGGTTTGTCTAACATCAAATCTACGCCTAAAGCATTAGATGTATACGTAAAAGAAGAGTCTTTAGAATTATTCGAAAGATTAGGAATCTACACAAAACGTGAGTCAGAAGCGCGTCACGAGATCTTGTTAGAAAACTTCTACAAGAAATTACAAATCGAGGCACGTGTAATCGGTGATGTAGTAAATAGCCAAATCGCGCCTGCTTGTTTCACTTACCAAAACGAGTTGATCAAAAATGTAAAAGGTCTTCAAGATTTAGGATTAAGCAAAGAAGCTTATTCTTCACAATTGAACTTAGTAGAACGCATCTCTAAACATACAAATACAATCTTAGAGAAAGCTGAAGCGATGCGTCAAGAGCGTAAAAAAGCAAATAACATCGATGATATCCGCGAAAGATCAATTGCTTATGACGAAGCTGTAAAACCTTATTTCGATGAAATCCGTTACCACGTGAATAAATTGGAAAAAATTGTTGACGATGCAAAATGGCCTTTACCAAAATTAAGAGAGCTATTATTCATTCACTAGTAACTAATCAACCTTAATATATCAAATCGGAATAGCCAGCATTTTTGCTGGCTATTTTTTTTTACAGATTATTACCTTATTTTCGGATATGAAAATAATCGGTATCATTCCTGCACGATATGACTCAAGTCGTTTTCCAGGCAAACCTCTAGTTGATATAGCTGGACAAAGTATGATTCAACGTGTCTATAGCCAAGCCAAACACGCTTCTTCCCTATCCGAAGTTATCGTCGCTACGGATGATCAACGCATATATGAACATGTCAAAAGCTTCGCCGGCAATGTCATGATGACCAGCAAAGATCATCAATCAGGTACTGATCGCTGTGCTGAGGTAGCTGCAAACTTGATCGGTTTTGATGTAGCGATTAACATTCAAGGCGATGAGCCATTTATCGATCCGCAACAGATAGATTTATTGGTTTCCTGCTTCAAAAACACAAATACAGAAATTGCTACCTTGATTCGTCGTGTAGAGTCAGAAGATGAATTACTAAATGAGAATAAGCCTAAAGTTGTCCTAAATCGTAAAGGTGAGGCTATCTATTTTTCTAGACAGGCTGTACCATATTTACGAGGTAAGAAAATTAACGAATGGCTGTCACATAGACCATACTACAATCATATTGGTATCTACGGCTATCGCATTGATGTATTACATCAGTTGACCACATTACCCCTATCCGATCTAGAAACGATGGAATCGCTTGAACAATTGCGCTGGATAGACAATGGCTACAAAATCCAGACAGCTATATCTGAACATTCAAATGATGCGATAGACACTCCTGATGATTTAAAGCATGTCTTAAATAAGTATTTTAACCTATAAAATGCACTGCGCATTTGTAATAAAGATTTAACTTTAAATGGTAACATTATTACAAATGCGCAACAACCAATTAAAAACCAATCAACTGCACAACAGGTGGTTACGCGCTATTTTACACTTCTAAGAAATAATACTATATTGCGTATATAATAATGATGATACGAAATACGCTTCGCTCCTTTCGTATCATCGTACCGGCGGCTTGCACCGCCTGATGCACTCGGTCGCTTCGCGTACCTTCGCACATCAGACGGTTTGGCGCAATTTCAAGCTCGAGCAAGCTCGATCGAAACTGCGCCAAGCCGCCGGTACGTTATGCGACACTTTAAAACGACCGACCGAAAATGATAAACTGGTTTAAAGGAAATAAATATTCAAAATATAGAGAAATCCTTCTCAACGCTTTTCCTCAGACTTTGAAGAAAGATGTTGAAAGTGTTTTGGATATTTTACCCTTTGACGTGAACGATGTAAAATTATGTGACGGGCAAATTCACAAGGTAGAAAACCTAATTCATCCTGACTTTCAAACAGTCAATCTTGACGGAGAACTTTTGACAATACCATACAGGATTTATTTTAACGAACCTGAAATCGAAAAGGAACGAACACTTAATAACCGACAAAAATCAATTCTGAATTGTATTTTTCTACGACACCATAACGGATATATAAGACAAAGTCGCTTGGAAAAAATTGAGAACAGCGAATATTGGATTACACCTTTTACATTTCAGCTTTTAGGGGAATACGTTATCGAAATATTAGAAGTATTAGATAAACAACTTGACGACAATAAATTGGAAAACTATAAACGGTTTGCGATCGAAAATTCAAAATACTATCAGCAGACAGAAAGCCGAATGATAAGTTATTGGAATGAATATTACAGACGCAAATTCCCGAAATTAAAACTTTATGTAGGTAGAATTTTCTTCGACCTATTAAAAGCGAAATCAGTTGGAAAAAGACAAGACGAAATTGTTGAAATTGGAATTGATAGACACGAACGACTTTTTATTCGACCAAAAAATGAACGTTTTACTCTAATATACAGAACTGCAACCGAAGTGCATTGGGACGAAAAAGAATTATTTCTTTATTCACCAAAGCCAAGAGAATGGAGTTACTACGATTGGTTTAAGCATATAATTGACATAGCGGACAAAGAGTATAACAGTAAACTAATTTTAACACATCGAACAATCTGGACAAACATTGAAAACGAATTAAAGAAACAAATTATTGAAAACAGAAAAGCGATCGCATAACATTGTATTAGCAAAACACGGGTTTTAGGGACAAATAAGAAGCTTTTGCATTTTAATCAGCAACAGCCTTTTATATTTCCACTTTTCTTATTTTTGTAAATTACAGCATAGTCTGTGCTGATGTAAATTGGGAATTTTAATAATGATTATTGAATTAGTAAATACAGAAAAGCTACTTTTTGAGACCACACAATCTCAGATTTCTAATATCATCGAAGAGCATGAATCAAAAGAATATTTCGGTTACAATTTTGAACTTGCACATTTGAAATTCAAATTCAGAAAAGCCAAAATTACACCAAAAAAAGTTGGTCAGTTTGTTACTTTATGGAAAAGAAATAGTGAAAACATAACAGAACCTTTAAAAGCTTCTGATGATTTTGATTTCTACGTTGTCTTAACAGAAGATCATCAAAATCAAGGATTATTTCTATTCCCTAGACTTGAATTAACGAAAAGACAAATTCTTTCTACGGATGTAAAAGAAGGAAAACGAGGTTTTAGAGTTTACCCGAGTTGGACAGAAACTGGAAACAAACAGGCCCAAAAAACTCAAAAATGGCAAACACGATTCTTCATTGATTATTCGAATGGTCTTTCAACACATACGGAACTAATAAAAGAAATATTAGCCATAAAATAATGATGTAACAGAAGCAACATCTGCTTTGTTCACTAATCATTTCATGAAACCATCACGTAAAATATCGCAAGATTATTTTTCAGAATGAGTTGAATTCATTGACAAAAATCCCATTAATAAAAAACGTATAATATTACTATGTAACTCTTAGCGCTGGGCAACTAGTCAAGCTAGAATAACTACTATTGATTACAATGAATTTCACTATACAGCTAATATTATAGTTTTTGTATTTATCAAGAGAACAATTTCACGATGTAGAAACCCCTATCCATTATATGGATGTCTAATTTTTAAATCGTTAAAAATTAAAAAGAATAATAGCTTTTATATACAAGAATACCCTATTATAATTCAATAAAAACCCTATTTTTGAATTGCCAAATCAATTTAAAAAATAATGATAGTTCTTTTTGAGTTATCAAAGAATATTTTATTAAAAATAATTATTTCATTTTTGAAATTATTTGGTAGACATTGCTACTAAAAAGAAGAACAATTGCCTTTAGTGCACTACCTAAACAATAATGTATATATTTAATCTATTTGCTAAACACTTATTAGCGTCTGTATTTGTATTATTAATAAGTCTACAAAGCGGTGCTGCTACACGCCCATTCTACAGCAGTCCTGATTCTATTCATATTGAATTTGAAAAATTAAAGATGCGTTACCGTACCAGTTTTGAAAAATTAAAGGTGCAAGATGAACCGGATTTAGGGATGCTAGGTATTGGAGCTGATTTATTTCTTTTGAAATCCCTACCCCAATTTTATATATCGTTAAACTCCTATTCCGCAGTTCAAGGAATTCGTCCAGGTCTTATTACCTTTGGTACAGGTTTCGGATGGCACCAACAAATTGGTAAATCTCCATTATCAATTGATGCAGGATTATATTTAGGTGGTGGTGGTGGTGGTGGTGCACCAGATGGAGGTGGTTTGATTACGCGTGGTCACATACAAATGCATTACAATATTAATGCTATGAGTATTTTCGGTGGTTATTCAAGATTAGATTTCCCAACGGGAGAGTTAGGAGGACATCAATACCAATTTGGGATAAGTTTTTCGTCACCATTTTACAGATCAATTAAACCAAAAAGCATTCGCATTACGCCTTCTACAAAAGATTCTGTACAAAACACACGACAATTTCGCGTAACTGTTGGAGGGCAAAATTATTTGCATTTGAATGATAACCCAACTCTAAGTAACAATAGTCCAATAAAGAAAACAGGTGAAATCACGTTAATAGGTGTTGGCCTAGATCAATTTTTCACAAAAAACTGGTACGCCACATTAAAGCTACATGGTGCAGTATCTGGAGGTATCGATGGGTATATGAGCTACTTGGTTGGGTTGGGATATGAAGATAAATTATTTAAATCTTCTACTACTTGGGATGCACAAATAGTTGCTGGCCCGAGTGGTGGTGGTGACGTAGCGACTGGAGGGGGTAGCATTGTGCAAGCTAACATTGGATTAAGAAAAAATTTAGGAAATTCAATAAATGCAAAATTGGCTCTAGGTCACACATGGTCACCAGATGGGGATTTTTCGGGCACATTTTTAGAATTGGGGGTTTCTAAAGCGTTCCAATTTTTAATTCCCAAAAAGACTCAACGTCTATATTCACTATCTAACAATGATTATCAACGTCACATATTTGATATTACATTACTTAATCGCGTATATTTTTCTACAGATCGATTAGACAAAAATGGTTATCCATATGATGAAGCATTCAATCTTCTTGGCTTTAAATTTTCGAAACGAATACGTAATGGATTGGAAGCTATTGGAGCTACATTTTGGGCGTACCAAGGTTCATATGGAGCTTATGCAGAGGGATTACTAGGCGTAGGGTACAATAAACAGTTAATTAATGAAGATTGGACTGTAAAAGCACATTTATTATTTGGAGCTGCAGGCGGCGGCGGTATAAATTTGGGTAGTGGGCTTGTATATCAATATCAACTTGGACTGGAGCGCTCTTTAGGTGGAAATTGGGGTATACAATCAGGTATTGGGCAAATGCGAGGCTTGCAGGGAAATTTTAAACCAATCGCCTTAGACTTTGGAATCACCTATAAATTAGAGAAAACAGAAAAACTATAGCTTCCATACACTAGTTAATCAGATATATTCAAGGAGATTTTAAAAATGAAATGGTATACTAGAGGATCAAGCTGAATCCTTGGGGGGATAATCATTTTTAAGCATACAATTTCATCACTCTGTATAGGAAAAAGGTAGTATCTCTTACACCTCGAAACATACTCCTGAATGCCTTAAGTTTTGCATTGAAGGATTCTGCGGACGCGTTTGTACTTCTATTGTCGAAGTAATGTAGAATTTGAGGATGGTGAGCAGCAATTGATTTTGCTACACTCTCAAATGAAGCAATTCCCGCATTTTCTACTTGATTGTGCCACAGTCCTAACTTTGTAAAAGCAACTTTTTTATCCTTACATTTATTGAAGATGTCACCTAAG
>NZ_JADEYP010000016.1 GCF_020295405.1 Sphingobacterium bovistauri | reverse complement strand
ACTATGCCAATTCATAATTGGGGCATAATCCTTAATCAGTTCTTAACTTTATTTGAAAAAAGAGTCCAATTGTAATTAACAACTGAACTCCATATTTTTAAATTTACACAGTTCGTGAGACAGTCCCTAATACTAAAAAAAGGGGACAACAATATGTTGTCCCCTTTTTTGTTTTAATATTATAGGATGATTACTTATCTACACGAATAAAATTACCTTCTTTGTCGAATTCTAAATCGATATCGTTTGTTAATTCTACATCAAATCCATTAACTTCTCTATCAATACTATTAATACCTACAGTTGCATAGTTAGCTGTAACATAACTTACAATCGATGGTAAGATAAAAGATGTAATTGGTAATGCATCACGATCATTTCTCGCTTCTACATCTTGCCAAAGTCCTGCATTATCAAATTTAATATCTACCCCATTATCTAATTTAACCTCGTATTCGAATGTAGAAGAACTTTCTTTATCTTTTATTGTCGAAATAACCTTTGCACTTCCAAAATATTGGCTTACAAAAGACTTTGATACCATTGGCAAATCATCGTTCGAAATTAATTCATCATCCTTATCACAAGAAGTCATTGTGAATACTACAGCTACGGCTAAAATCGCTTTTGAAAATAAATTTTTCATATTATTACATTTAAATTTTAAGTGTGTAAAAATTGTATCGTTAGTCATCTATACGCAAAAATTTCCCCTTACTATTGAATTCCAAATCTAACCCATTTGATAATTCAACTTCATATCGCGAAGAATTCTTTGCTATTTGCACAATACTGTTATTTGGAAAACTCTTTGACACATAAGCTCTTATTGCCTGCGGTATCAATTCTATAGGCACAGCATTATGCTTTAAATCAACTTCTTTCCAATTTCCATCCTTGTCAAATTCAAATTCCGAGCCATCTTTCATTTTAACCTCGTAATTTTTCTTAAAGAAAAGCTCCTCTTCTAATTTGATATAAGCAATGCTTAATTTGGAAGCGTAAGTTTTAATAAAACTCTGTGCTTGTTTAGGTAACTGCCCCAAATCAATAATTTTATCCTGTGCATTCGCAGCCAAACTTGTGGTCATCAAGGCAACTACGGATAATGTTTTAAATATTGTTTTCATCTTTTAATCTTTTATTTATACTACAAAAATCAAAAGTGAATTGGGAAAGATTCGGGAATAATAACGAATTTTATAAAAATTATTTAACACGCATAATTTCAAAAACTTGCAAACTATTCTGATAAGAATACTGAATCTTTAAGAAAGGATATTTTTCCAAAATAGTCTTTATGATGGACAAACCTAAACCATTGGAGTTATGATCTTGGCTTCCTTTATAAAATCGCTCGAAGATGTAATCTGGGTTTAATGCCTTTTCTTGACTCGTGTTAGAAATCACCACCGCATCAGATTTTATTAGAACAACTAAATAACCAGCTGTAACATTGTATTTAACTGCATTGCTAAGTAGATTAGAAAACAATATTTGCATTAAATCTGGATTAGCATGGACTTCAAAAATGCCATCCTGCTGAATATTTAATTGAATTTCCTTATATGTAATCAAATCCTCGTAGTCATTCAAAAGATCTGTAATTACAGTATTTACATTGACATTTTCGCTTCCAGCATATTGTTGGTTATTGATACGTGAAAGTGTCAGCAAACTTTTGTTCAAATTAACCATACGTTGCAAAGAACGCTTCGCTTCTACGATACGAACGGTATCTTCTTCGTTAAGAGATGTGTTTTCTAATACCAATTCAAGTTTCCCAATACCGACAGCTAGTGGCGTTTGTAATTCATGCGCAGCATTTTCTAGGAAACGCTTCTGCCCATCAAATACCTTTTCATTTTGCTGTATCATATGTCGAATATGATTATTAAGGTCATTGAATTCCGAAACAGGCGATTTTACCGATTCAAAACTATTGGCTTTACCAAAACGGTACTTTGATAGATTTTTTAAAATTTGCTTGAAAGGTTGCCAAGCTCGACCAAGCATATAATGGTTGATAATCAAAATGCTCAGCACTATGACAATGTACAAAACAACTAAAGAAATCGCCAGATTGATTAGAAAATCATCTTCTTCGACAGTAGAAGTACGTATTTCCAATCGATAGGGTTTACCTGTTGCGTCATAAAAACCCGTATGTAAAATGCGGTATGGCTCCTCTTCTTCATCGTAAGGCATATAGATCAATTCTTTAGAAAACTTATTTTGATCAACAACCTCTTCGGTGTTTTCAGCCTCCCTAATCACAAATTGATTCACGCCAAAATCCTTAGATTCTTCAATAATTTTAGGATTACGATAAACTTCTCGTAAAATTAATATTTTTTGATTTTTGAGACCATCGTCAATATTATCATACACTTCATCCATGATCACTGCATAAAATAAAGCAGCCCAAATAGCCATCACCACAAGGATGGCAATAACCACAAAACGATTCGTATAATTTTTTACAGAGATAGCCATTTATACCAATTTATAGCCCACACCATATACAGCTTGCAAATCACAATCTGCACTTGCAGATTTAAGTTTCTTACGAAGATTCTTTATTTGTGAATAAATAAAATCCAGATTATCTGCCTGATCCGCATGATCGCCCCAAACGGTTTCTGCCAACGTTGATTTTTCCAACAACTTATTCGGACGAAGCATGAAATAATAAAAAAGATCGTATTCTTTTCGATTCAACGTAAGAGGTAGACCACTAATCAGCACTTCACGCGTTTCAGGATGTAGACTTACATTTTTGTATAACAACAAATGTTGCCCATCTTGCGCATTACGACGAATAATTGACCTCAAGCGCGCTAACAGTTCTGCAAAATGAAAAGGTTTAGCCAAATAATCGTCCGCCCCTATTTCCAATCCTGCCACTTTATCATCGACCGAATCTTTTGCTGAAAGAATTAATACAGGGCTCTTGATTTCATTGACACGCATTTCTCGCAAAACATCTAATCCCGAACCACCTGGCAACATAACATCCAACAATACACAATCGTAGGGATAGTTCATGACTTTATCAATCGCTTCCATATAAGTCGAAGCAACCTCTACCAAAAACTTCTCTCCCGCTAAAAACTCGCGAATACCTGCTTGCAACGCTAATTCATCTTCGACAATCAATACTTTCATAGTAGAAACAATAATACCATTAGAATTAGGAATATTTTAGGAATAAGGTACTGAATTAGGATGACAATAAAAAAGGGATGAAAAATCATCCCCTGTTATATCTTATATTAATGAGCCAACAACTCTGGAAGCTCTTCAATGTCTACATCGCCAGATTCGGAAATAGAAATAAATTTCACTGGAACAATCTCATTCACTAATAATGGATCGTAAGGTGTACGCACTTTTACATAATTTTTGGAGAATCCATGCATAAATCCATCTTTCTCATCCGATTCGAATAAAACCTCTCCTATTGCGCCAAGATTTTCTTCATAAAAAGCACGACGTTTTTTCTCCGAAAGAATATGCAACATCTTGCTACGGTCCGAACGCTGTGCGCCTGGTACAGCACCTTCCATCTGCGCTGCAATCGTATTTTCACGTTCCGAATAAGTAAATACATGCAAATATGAAATCGGCATATCATTCAAGAAATTGTACGTATCGATAAAATCTTCACGAGTTTCACCCGGAAAACCAACAATCACATCTACACCAATACAGGCATTCGGCATCAATGATTTGATTTTTGCTACTCGCTCGCCATACAATTCACGTTTATAACGACGACGCATTTGCGCTAATACTTTGTTATTCCCTGATTGTAATGGCATATGAAAATGCGGAACAAAGCGCTTAGATTGTGCCACAAATTCAATAATTTCATTGGCTAATAAATTTGGTTCGATTGAGGAAATACGTATACGGTCGATACCTTCGACTTCGTCCAGAGCTTTTACTAAATCCAAGAATTTGTCCTGACGTTTCCCATCACGAATACCGTAATCGCCAATATTTACGCCTGTCAATACAATTTCCTTCACACCCGAAGCAGCAATTTCTTCCGCTTGACGAACGCTATCTTCAATTTTCCCCGAACGACTTGCACCACGTGCCAAAGGAATCGTACAGAACGTACACGAATAATCACAACCGTCTTGTACTTTCAAGAAAGTACGTGTACGATCGCCAATCGAATATGCCGTCACGAATTGATTTGTTTCATCAATCGGTCCATTATGAACAACCGCTTTCTCTTGCTTAGTCAGATCATTGATATGCTCAATGATATTGAACTTTTCCGCCGCACCCAACACCATATCCACACCTGGAATCTCTGCGATTTCCTGCGGTTTCAACTGCGCATAACAACCTACAATTGTGATATAAGCATTTGGCGAATATTTCAACGCTTCCTTTACGACCTTTCGACATTTCTTGTCCGCATTGTCCGTCACCGAACAGGTGTTGATTACATAAACGTCCGCAGGTGAGTTGAATGGCGTGGTATCATAGCCCGCATCCTTGAACTGACGCCCAATCGATGAAGTCTCCGAAAAATTCAACTTACAACCCAGTGTATAGAAAGCTACTTTTTTATTCATAATAAGCTGCAAAAATACGCTTTTTTTTAGACTTCGCTTTATAAGTATAAGATTTGAGATGCCAATGACATTTTATATCTTTATTCAAGAGATTTAAATTGAGCAATAATGAATTACCTTGCTGAGAATTTTAAGAAAATGGATCCTTTAGATTTTGAGGATTGCATCCTTCAAATTGAAAAAACATTTGCTGTGAAATTTGATGATAATGATATAAATAAAATTAATTCTTTTAATGACTTAACTAATCTGACAACATCCTATTTAAATATATCACAGGTTGATTCGTGTACTTCCCAACAAGCATTTTATAAATTCAAACGAGCTTATTTGTTTACTCAAAATATCAATCAAAAGATTAAACCAAGTTCTTTATTAGAAGAACTTTTCCCTAAGTCAAATCGAAGAGAACAGATAAAAAGTATAGAACAAGAGTTAGGTTTTAATTTAAACATGTTAGAGCCTCCTGCATGGATTACTTACTCACTATTGGGTATTTTTGTCCTTTCATGTATCCTTTTATTTGACAACACATTTTATGGAGTTTCAGGGTTATTAATCTCAATCTTTGGCTTTTATTTCGCTTTCAAATTCGGAAATACATTAACATATCACCATGTTTCTGACTTAATCAGATCCATACTACAAACAAATTATCATCTCTGCCGAAGTTCGGAATCCTACAATCCGAAGGAAATTGAAAAGATAATTATCGAGATTTTTACAGATAACCTTTACTTAGAAAGGGATAAATTTGACAGCAATACTTCATTTAGTTAGTTGTAAAAAATATCTTAACTTCGTAAAATTAAATTCCATTTAACATATTGAAACATGAAACAATATTTAGATTTACTAAAGCACGTATATACCACAGGAGTGGACAAAACAGATAGAACGGGTACGGGTACACGTAGTGTTTTTGGTTATCAAATGCGTTTCAATCTACAAGAAGGTTTTCCGATTATTACAACCAAAAAACTGCATTTACGTTCGATTATCCACGAATTAATTTGGTTTTTGAAAGGTGAAACCAATATCAAATACTTAAAAGACAATGGCGTAAGCATTTGGGATGAATGGGCTGATGAAAACGGCAATTTAGGACCCGTGTACGGTTCGCAATGGCGTTCTTGGCCTACGCCAGATGGCAGACATATTGACCAGATTACTCAGGTAATTAATCAGTTAAAAAAATCACCTGATTCGCGCCGTATCATCGTGTCGGCATGGAATGTGGCCGAAATCGAAAACATGGCTTTGCCACCTTGTCACGCTTTCTTTCAGTTCTACGTGTCTCCTGCACAACCTGAAAAAGGAATTTTGAAACCACAACTTTCTTGTCAGTTGTACCAACGTTCTGCGGATATTTTCTTAGGTGTACCATTCAATATTGCTTCTTATGCCCTATTGACGATGATGGTCGCACAAGTGTGCGATATGGAAGCAGGCGAATTTGTACATACTTTCGGTGATGCGCATATCTACAGCAACCACTTCGAACAAACAGAATTGCAATTGTCTCGTACGCCAAAACTACTTCCTACAATGAAAATCAATCCAGAAGTAAAGGATATTTTTGATTTCAAATTTGAAGATTTCGAATTGGTAGGTTATGAATTCGAACCACATATCAAAGCTCCTGTAGCGATTTAACTCTTAATGGTTGATGGTAAATGATTAATGATGTATAAATGAGAGAGAATATCATTAAAAACATCAGTTTTGAATTTGCGGTCAGAATCGTGAAGCTTTCTCAGTATTTGCGTGAACAGAAAAAAGAATTTGTACTGAGTAAACAATTAATTCGCTCAGGAACGAGTGTTGGTGCCATGATTCGTGAAGCAGAACACGCGGAATCAAATTCTGATTTTAAACACAAAATGAGTATTGCACAAAAGGAAATTAACGAAACTATATACTGGTTGGAATTGTTGAAAGAAACGGATTATCTCACAGATGAACAATTTGAAAGTATAATAAACGATGCGATTAAAATCATTAAATTGATTACATCTATTATTAAAACTACTAAAGCAAATATGAGTTGATGTGAGATAAATTTTTACAATTAACCATTAATAATTAATAATCTAAAATGACTGATACTAAAATAACATTAATCGTAGCTGCTGCAGAAAATAATGCCATCGGCAAAAACAATCAGATGCTGTGGCATTTGCCTAATGATTTTAAATACTTTAAGAAAAATACATTGGAGCATTCAGTGGTGATGGGTCGTAAGACTTTTGATTCCATTGGCAAACCACTTCCTGAGCGTCGCAATATTATTTTGACGCATGATATGAACTACAATCACGAAGAAGTGGATGTAGCTAATAGTGTGCAAGAAGTATTAAACTACTGTCGTGATGAGCGTGAAGTCTTTATTATCGGTGGTGCAGAAATCTACAAGCAAACATTGCCTTTAGCGGATAAAATCTTGTTGACTCGTGTGCACACTACGATAGATGGCGATGCGTATTTCCCTGAATTGTTAGATGATGAATGGAAATTAGTCAGTGCTGAAAAGTACGAAAAAGACGAAAAACACGCTTTTGATTATACGTTCGAAGTATACGAAAGAGCGTAACTAATACTCCCTTTTCTTCCAAAGGTATTTCCACGATACTTTTGGAAGGAAATGATTTTTAAAGAACCAATAAACTTAATAAGAATATGTATTTAATGTATGTTGACGAAAGTGGAGATGTTGGCGTTAATAACAGCCCAACTAGATACTTTATATTGTCCGCAATAGTAATTCATGAGTTAAGGTGGAAACAAACTCTAGAAAGTCTGGTAGAATTTAGAAAATTTTTAAGAGATACCAAAGGGCTAAAATTAAGAGAAGAGATTCATTGCACAGAATTAATTAACAAACCTGGTAAACTTATCAGAATAAAAAGAAATGATAGATTAGATATTATTAAAAAGTGTATTGACTGGCTAAATTTACAACCTGACCTTAATGTATTTAGTGTTGTAATTGATAAAAATAATAGAAATGATGACATTTTTGAATTAGCTTGGAATACTTTAATAATGAGGTTTGAAAATACAATTAGTAATAAAAATTTTCGTGGCCCCTCTAATACAGATGATAGAGGAATGATACTATCTGATAACACAGAGGGAACTAAACTTAGGAGACTTGTAAGGAAAATGCGACATTATAATACGATCCCAAATAAAACAGAAATATATAATTCAGGATATAGAAACATCAAAATAAATTCTGTAATCGAGAATCCAGTTTTAAGAGATTCTCAATATTCATTTTTACATCAAATGAATGATGTTCTAGCATATTGCATTAAACAAAAATATCAATCGAACACTTATATGAAGAAAAAAGGAGGGGATAAATTTTATAAGAGATTGGATAACGTAACTGTAAAAATGGTAACCTCAAAAAACAATTATGGAATTGTAGAGATATAAAAAAGGTGACGTAAGCCACCGGGGGAATCCTACTAAAGAAACTAGTTCTGTTCAGATTCATTACAAATATATATATATAATAATCAGTAAAATATTATTTTTTAACATTTTTTTCTTTTGTTTGTAACAGAAACTCCTCTATTAAATAAATCTAACATTAAATAGTCAAATAGATCAATAATATAATATGTCCCAACCATCCAGCAAGAAAAATCCAAAGATCACCAAGCAATTTACCAAATCACTAAACAAGCTTTTGAACAAGAAGAGGTCGAAGCCAAATTGATGGATGTCAATGGAACAGCGCACTATCCTAAAGAATTTGAAAATGTATAAAAAATTTTTAAATTGCTTTTAGATAACCAAGGAAACCATGAAAATAACAAACATTTCAGCGCAACATACTGCTGATTTATACAAGGAATTGAAACGTTTGAAATCAGAAAAAATCATCAATGCCGTACTCGTTGGTTTTACTGTAGGCGTATTTGTCTATAGCATTATTAAAGGAGGTATAGGTTTTGGTTCTCTTATGGCTTTGGTTGTAGCCTATTTTTTCATCAAAAATTCCAATAAAAGCAATGCACTAACCAAAGAAATTGAGAAAGAATTAAACCTTAGAGAATCTAACTAGCCAATATTTTCGAAAATAGTCGCCTTATAAAATTTTGCAATATGAAAAAATAGATAACCATTGTGCAAACCGAGTTTACGAGCTCAGCAAAGCTAAATTTTTCAGCGACGAGTTTTTAATAACTTTTTGCGGAAAAAAGTTATTGCCCGCCCGGCACGAGGGTATTTGAAAATCCCCTAACCCATCAATGGATCAGAAATACTAGGTTTACCATTTTCTATACGTCCAGCATACTGCCTTTCCCAATCTTCCACTTTTACCAAAACATCATACCAGCGACCAAACTCTTTTGTGTCAATTTCTAGTGTCGTTGATTTTTTTGATTTGACTAAAATAGATTTTGAATTACCGCGATATGCATCTAATACTTGAATTTTTTGCGATGCTTTCGATAAGTTTTCGATATGCAAAATCAAATTACTCTTAGACGAATACGAGGCTTTAATACGCAATGACTCCTCTCCTCTTTTGGAAGCAAACTTACGGTAAAATCCATTCGGTCCATGCAAAGCTAGGTTGTACGCATTGTCATCCACCTTATCCCAATTGTATTGCAGCTGTTTTCCTGCTTGCACCGCAAAAGATTTACTGAAGCGGTTCTTTTGCAATAAGTCGTACACATTAAAAGCACCTGACAGCGCTTTATCCCCAAACAGTTCGTCTGAAGCTTCTAAAATCAAATTAAGTTTGCCCTCCTGATGTTCTTCATGAACATAGAGTTCATAACACAAAGCGTTAGATGGTTTTGTTCCTTGCTCTTGATAAGGCAAAGTCGGATGATTATTACCGTTCTTTATCCCATCTATTGCTATGACATCAAGCTCTTGATAACCATCTGGTAGCGGTTTGTTTTTTGCACCATCAATTTCTGAAATCTGCTTTTTCATATCCAGAAAGTCTGGTAGTCTAAACCTATCCCTACTATTATGGGAACGAAACACAGAAGTCAAATCCCCCGTGATGGCTCTACGCCAGTTGGAAATATTGGTTTCGAAAATGTTTTTGTTATACTTTTTATTCAGGAATATCTCCATAAACTGAATGGTCGAAGTGAGGTCACATACTTCCGAATTGACCCAACCTCCCTTAGTCCAAGGCGAAGCAATAATCAGCGGGACACGATACCCCAAACCTACTGGACCTTCAGTTGCATTTTCGGGTTTAATACCAGACTGTAGCTCTTGTTCTTTGGTCATAAATTCTGTTTGCAAGCCATCTTGCAACTCATCCGAAACCAAACCTGATGTCGTATCTCCTGGCTTGGGTGCTACAAATGGCGGTACATGGTCAAAGTAACCATCGTTCTCATCATAATTGAGAATAAAAATTGTCTTTTTCCATATTTCGGGATTTTTAGTCAGAATATTTAAGATCTCCGACAAGTACCAGGCTCCATACATGGGTGCGCTGGGGTGATCCGAAAAATGCTGTGGTGCACAAAGCCAGCTCACTGTAGGCAACTTTCCATCTTCGACATCCTTACGGAATTGGTACAGAATATCACCTTTAGGCACTTTGATTTTCGTTCCTTCAAAGTCGACTTCCTCAGTCTCATGGTAATCGAGATCTCCTTCATTCGTTTGAAATGCCCTTGCATGCAGTTCCTTCTCAAAGGAAGAAAGCTGTTCAAATTTCTCTGACGAATACTGTTCCACTTCTCGTTTGAAGCTTTCTAATTGCTGTTCTTTCTGTGCTAATGTATTTTGCAACTTTTGTGCATTCGGCTCAGTTGTCAGCTGTCGCTTAAGTTCTTCTATTTCTACAGGTAGTTCCGCTATTCTACGGTTGTAAAATTCAATATGACTCTTCTTGAATCGTACATTATATTGAGCGAACCATTCCAGATTGTTGTCTGTAAAATTCCCAAGCAGCGATTCTTCATCACCTGATATTTCATTCTGCAGACTAATTTCATTTTGATAAACCTTCCAACTGATGTCATTCTCTTGCAATCGCTCAGGAAAAGTTTTCCAACTCTTCATCTTGTTGTAATAAGTGTCCGAATTACGTGTCAATGGCTTACTGAGTAGATTTTCCGCACATTTACCTGTCCAGAAGTAGTGTCGATTGGTTGTTGTACCCGTAATTGATGAACAGAAATGTTGGTCACAAATGGTAAAAGCATCTGCAAAAGCATAATAGAAAGGAATATCTTCGCGTGTATAATAACCCAAAGTCAGCGGCAAATCCCTAAACTCTCGTCTACCAGATTGTTTCCAATCCAACCATTTATCAAATTTCCCTTCGTTCCAAGCACCAATTTGATTTTCCCACGAATGAGGAAGATCACCACTCCAACTCGCTTTTGAATTTTTAATGTCCATTCGGAATGGAGCGAATGTTTTACCTTCTTTATTGGATTGCAGCCAAACAGGATTACCATTTGACAATTGTATAACGCGTCTATCGTTGAATCCTCGTACTCCTTTCAACGTGCCAAAAGAATGGTCAAAGGAACGATTTTCTTGCATCAACAATACAATATGTTCGGCATCTAAAAATGTAGAACCATTTAAAGGATCTATAGCCAAAGCTGCCTCAATCGACTTGGGCAAATGCGTAAACATCCCAAATGCCCCGGCTAACATTCCTGCTTTTTTAATAAATGATCTTCTATTTTCCATGTCGAAGGATTATAATTGCAATATAAAAATAACAACCTTATTCAGACGAATCCTATTTTAAAAATATCAGCTCCCTAGGGGAGCTGATAACTTATGATAGCAATCTGAAATTCTTAATTTCTTTTGGTGTTCCCAATAGATTTAAATTTTCATAATAAACATTTTCAACTTCAACATCTCGGTACTCATCAGGACTCATAATAGGAATACCCGAGATAATTGGATAGAAACGCTTGCATAAACTACAAGACAAACTTCCAGTGCGAACATCATGTTCTATAGTTTGCTCTATAACCTCTAGTTTTAAGTCAGCCCTATCGAAAGGACAACATAACTTATGTATTGTACTTATTTTCATAATTTGTATTTAATGCTTGGTAAAATTCATTTACAATCACTTTAGGGTCGTCTGCCTTCATTAATCCTGAAACGATAGCAATCCCCACATAATTAATACCATCCAACAACTTCATATTTTGAGGGGTAATTCCTCCTGCTAAAAAAATGGGAATTTTATACTGTCGCTGCACACATCTAATTAATTCCCTATCAACCAAAACACAGCGTGTATTATTTTCAGATGGAAACATAGAGCAAAAAGACAGATAATCGAGCTGATGCTTAGTTGCCCACTCCACTATATTTAGATCATTAGTACAGGTTACACCTAAAATTTTGTCCTTGAGTAGTTCGTTGATTGTATTCCACTCATTAGGAATATCATCAAAATGTACCCCATCAAAATCATAATCCTGCAATAGTTCATACTTATTATTAATCAGAATAGGGATATTATGCTGATGGACTACCTCTATTAACGAAATCATCAAATCTCTATTAGGTAATAAATTGTTATCCCATATTTGTACAGCCATTACCTGTTCTGATAAAAGATAATCTAATTTTCGAAGATCTCTGACAGCAAACGTTCGCATGTCAAGTATAACGTAAACTCCTTTTATATCGGAGTTATATTTTATTTTACGATAAGCCATTTTCAATTGATTTAGAAAAGACTTCCCAATATTTGTCCGCAGAAGGAGTCTGTAACTCATATTCACGATTATCGCTTATGATATACTTACCCTCCTGCTCTGAAAGAAACTTCCCAATTACTGTACATGGAATACCCTGTCTCTGTATTTGATTAATAATTATATCTTTCTTATCTGGCTTACAAGAAATCAACATACTACCAGCACCAATAGTAGATTTGGCATCCAAATCAAAAACATTAGCGATAGCCGTACTTTCCATAGAAACAAGAATTTTATCCGTATCGACACAAATTCCATTGTTTGATGCTGCTGCGAATTCATATGCAGCCCCTATTACACCACCTTCAGTCACGTCGTGCATAGCTGTTACTATTTTTGCGTGCTTATTAAGCATGCTGACAGTCTGAGCCTCTAACAATACAGAGATATTCCAAAAATTAAAAGAAGCTCTTTTTCCAATCTCTTTTTCCAATTTTGAATTCACAAAATTGGAAAATACCATAGCCAAAACAGAAGTTGCTGTTAGCCCTGCTGTTTTAGTCATCAGAAGCACATCTCCTTCTTCTGCTTGGGTGGAAGTTAGTATGTTTTCCATTTCGCCGACAGCAAATAATGTAAGTCCACCTGCCAATGTAGAATTATTGCCTGCAACAAAACTAGTATGGCCACCAGTAATGGCAATTTCCATTTTCTGTGCATACTGATGAATAAATTCACAATAGTGTTCAAACCCTCCTTTATCCACAAAATTTGGAAAACTAAGTACAAATTGTCCATACTGAGGTCGTAGTCCTGATGTAGCGATATCATTTGCAGCTAATTGTAAGGATAAAAACGCAGACGCGTCCATGCCAATTTGAGGTATAATGCTTAAAGGATCACTCGCTATGACCATACCCAAATTATCCGTAATTGATACGACTGAGCAATCCACACCATACGCAGGCCCCTGCATTACACTATCCCTAGCAAATCCTATTTTTTTTGAAAAAACAGTATCTACCAAGCTTTGATTTAATTTATTCATGGCTAATCCTCAAAATGTACAAACAAACCAAAAAAGTCCCCTATAGGAACAGACCATTGTTGGACTGGAAACCATTTAGGCAAGCCTGTACATGACCAATGAATTGTATACTTCCGGCCCATGAGTGCTTTGTCAATAACTTTGATTAAATTTTCAGGTGTGTAAAAATGTGCTGTCACGTAGAAAGGATTTCTTCCAAATACCTGTTGAATGCGTCTTCTAAAGAATTTAGGGGAATTACGATTCATCATTCCCATCACAATGCCGTGACGTGATACACGAGCAGCTTCTTGAATAACTTTTACAGGATCTCGGTAATATTCGAAAGTGGTAATAAAAGCCACACAGTCAAATGTATGATTCTTAAAGGGCATAAAATGCGAATCTGCCATCGCCAAATCCCCATCAAACAAATCTTTGGCTTGTGAAAGCATCAATGGCGAAATATCACCGCCAGTAGCAGAAATACCAACATCTTTCCACCATCGGGTAAAACGTCCAGTACCGCAACCAAACTCTAAAAGCTCCTTTATTCTTGGTTCTTTAGCTACTAATTCTCCTATGATTTTTTTTTGCCAGACTTCGGCTCTTTTATACCTTCCCTCATACCATTGTTCATACGTATCTGTATGTTCACGATTGAAGAACCATTCTGGTCGACCTTGCCAGTTTGATTTACGCTGAGGAATCAGCTCTTTTACATTTTGTCTTATTAATTCCATACGATATATTGAATAAAAAAAATACTCCATTCGTATGGATAAGACCAACCGAATGGAGTACAATAATATATCGTATCCTGCATCCCTACGTTGGCATTATCCAAATCAGGTTTCGGGTATAATCTCAGCTCTCCATAGAGGGCACCCCGTGCTATATTTTACTTATTAGCTTAAGTTTGAATCAATATTAGCCAATATTTTTCACACTATCAATTATTTAATTTTTCTTATGTTTTTTCAACTCCTTTTTACTCATCTCTTTGACAATTACCTCTTCATTCCATACAGCGGGATGTTTACTATGGTTGTCAAGAATAACTCCACCAGTAGCAGTCAAAAATTTTGGGGTTACAAATCCATATAAACTTTGATCATTACTGATATTCTTGCCTTCATTTACAAAAAGATCAGCAGCCTTTAGATACATAATGGAAAATGCAAATGAATATCTTTGATCTCCTCTTTTACTATTTTTCGCTAGTTCATCTTTTGGAAAGACAGTATCACCAGCTTTGACTTTTATACTGCCATTCTTCAACGCACCATAACTAGCTAATGTACCATCTTCATGCTCAATAATAATTTTGTTATTCTTTGATTTGAATGTTACATCATCCGTAAAATCTTCATTTCCGTCGATTACTTCTACAACCAACCCCTTTCTACTTGCTAACACACTTTCTTCAGCTTCTGTATAGAGATAATAACTCTTCCAATCTTTAGGTTCAACGTTACCAAAATATTTAGCGCTTAAGTAACTTGCCTCACCTACGTGCACCTCAACATTATCGTTATGAGGTAAAGCATAAATAAATTCAAAATTGACTTTGGGTAATAGCTTTCCTCTTATGCAACGATACGAATAAGAATAACTTACACTTTGTTCCTTATTTATGGGTTGTAGGGTTAACAACACCCCTGAATATCCTCTAGCTTGATACGTAGACCCTGATTCAGATGCATTAGATAGCGTTTTGAATTTAGTTTGAACCGTAAATGTTCCAGGATCACTTTTCGTGAAATTGAATTCAACAGATTTATCAGATTGTACATCTGCTGCTATTTCAATTTTTCCCTCTTGTGCACAAACTAAGTGAAACGATATACATAAAGCCAAAAGCAAAAAGCTAATTTTCTTTCTCATAAACAATGATACATAAAAAAGACTTAATCCAATTTTGAATTAAGTCTTATAATATTTTGTATGTAGCTAAAAATTTATTTCACCAATTCAGCTAAAGCCCTTTCTACTTTCTCAAAACCAAAATCTGATTTTACTTCGGCGAACATGCGTTGAATTTGATCATTACATAAGTTCCCAATACTTCCTTCGTGTGTATGGCTTACTTCTTTAGAAGGTTGAAAAGTTCCCTCTTCGATAGCTAATCCAATATTCTTGTAGGCTTCGCGGAATGGAATTCCTGTTAACACTTCATTGTTCACGACCTCTACTGAAAACAAGTAATCGTATTTAGGATCATCCAAAATATTGTTCTTGATTTCTATATTTTCCAACATGAAAGTCGCGATTTCCAAACATTCATTTAAAGATTGGAATGCAGGAAATAAGTTTTCTTTCAACAATTGCAAATCACGGTGATAGCCTACTGGAAGATTTGTCGTCATCATCGCAATCTCTGTAGGCAGAGCTTGAATCTTATTACAACGGCTACGAATCAATTCAAATACATCTGGATTTTTCTTGTGTGGCATGATGCTCGATCCCGTTGTCAAATGCGCTGGGAACGAAATAAATCCAAAGTTTTGATTGATGAACAACGTAACGTCCATAGCAAACTTGGCTAATGTAGCTGCAATAGAACTCATCGCCTGTGCCAAGATACGTTCGGTCTTACCACGTCCCATTTGTGCGTAAACGACATTGTAATTCAAATCTTCAAAGCCTAACAATTGTGTCGTCATTGTACGATTCAACGGAAAAGAAGAACCATAACCAGCTGCCGACCCCAACGGATTCTTATTGCAAACAGACCATGCTGCCTTCAGCATATGCAAATCATCGACTAAACTCTCTGCATACGCACCAAACCACAATCCAAATGACGATGGCATAGCGATCTGCAAGTGTGTATAACCTGGCATTAATACTGCTTTATACTGTTCGCTCAACTTTATTAATTGACTAAACAATACTTCGGTATTGTTAAAGATACTATGAATTTCCGAACGGAAATACAGCTTCAAGTCTACCAAAACTTGGTCATTACGCGAGCGACCAGAGTGGATTTTCTTACCTGCCTCACCTATACGCTGCGTCAACATCATTTCGACTTGAGAGTGTACATCTTCTACACTGTCTTCAATCTGAAATTGTCCTGCTTCGATTTCTTTGTATATATTTTTTAGTTCTTGTTGAACGGAAGCCAAATCCTCATCAGTCATTAAGCCGATGCTATTCAACATACGTGTGTGAGCTAGAGAACCCAACACATCAGCACCTGCTAAATGCATGTCCATCTCACGATCTTTACCTACCGTGAACGATTCAACAAAAGAATCTACGTCAATGTTTTTTTGCCAAATTTTCATTCAAAAGTTATTTTGAATCACAAAAATACCATAAATTTAGATATAACTTTTATAAACTTAATCTTTTAAGAGATGAGGAATTTACTAAACTTTCGTTTCAATCTCTTATGGGGTTTACGGAGTTCTGTATTGCTTGTCATTACATGAATAATCCCTGCGTTTTTTTTCATCGGGATGGATAATGCGTACACTTCCATTCCAGAAAATGAAATACCTATTTCATACAGAATAAAAGTATTCTTCGTAGGTGTGCCATTCTTATTTTCTTTAACTTTCTTAATTATAAAAACATTGAGGAATAAAGCACTAGACTAATACGTCGCCATCATTTGTTACATTTCTGCACTTAATAACATCTTTAATACAGTACAAAAAGATTGAAAGATAATAAATACCTTTATAGCGTATTATTTTAACCTATCGAAAATAAATGACAAAAAAATCGATTTTGTTTTTTGCGTGTCAACTAGCTTGGTTAACACCATTTGCGCAAGAAGTCTCGAAAACACTTGCTTGGCAGGATATTCCAAATTGGAATTATTTAAGAACAAACGGAGCTACACCATCTCCAGATGGCAAATGGTTAGCTTATGTTTCAGGACCAACCCAAGGTGATCTTACCTTGACTTTGCGCAGTACGCAAGATACAAGCAATTTTAATTATAAAATTGGGGGTGCGAGTACACCTATATTTTTCAATCAAAACGCACAGTATTTTAGCTTTTTTGAAAGCCCTAAATTTACGGAGATTAAGGCAAATGAGAAATCTCGTAGACCTTCTAGCAAAAAGTTGAAAATTGTAGCATTAAAAGACACCGCATCGGTATCCTTCGATAAGGTTCAGAGTTATAGCTTTTCAAATGAAGATAGCAAATGGGTCGCTATACGATTTGAAGGACAAGGGGCACCTGCGTCTCCAATGCAGGCATCTGCTGGAGCAAAAGGTTCTGACTTATTGTTATACAATTTAGCTACCAAAAAGAAATATAATCTAGGTAACGTAAGTGAATATAGCTTCAATAAATCGGGGCAATATTTAGCATATATCATTGATGCTAATGGCAAAAATGGGAATGGAATATTCTTGATGGATCTAAACACTGGTATTTCTAACGCCTTGAACAATGATGATGCAACTTTCTCAAGATTGTCTTGGAACAAAGAAGGGACTGCTTTTGCTCTATTAAAATCCAAAACGGACAAAAAATATAAAACACCAGTTTATACGTTATTAGGTGTCAAAAACATCAAAGCGCATAATGGAGATTTATTTACATATAGTGGATTGGATGAAAATCAAATTACTGCGGGATATGGTATTTCAGAAAACGCTACAGCGTATTGGAGTAAAGATCTAAAAACAATATTTTTTGGTGTAGCCAAACTAGAAAAAGCGGAAGAGCCTAAATCTACAGAAAAGAAAATAGACGATATCGCTAAGGCTGATGCAAAAAATGCAGCAGCCAAAGATTCCATTGCAGCAAAAAAAGATTCGGTACAAGTTGTAGCTAATACTAAACAACCTACACCTGCTAAAAAGCCAGTTGTCAATAAAAAGGATTTAGAAAAGCCTGATATGATTATCTGGAACTGGCAAGATAAGCGTTTGCAGCATGCACAGAAATTACAAGTACAGCGAGATAAGAATTTCACAACGATGAGTGCATGGCAAGTTGATGAAAATAAGTTTGTCTCTTTAGCAGACAGTACCATAAAATCTATCGCACTTTCACCAAATCAGTTAGTAGGTTATGGATTTGATTTCACGCCGTACGAATACGAAGCTAACTTAAATGGTCAAAGTTATGGTGATTTGTATATCATCGATATTAAGACTGGAAACAAACAATTAGCCTTCAAAAAATTGTACTTAAATGCAATGAGAGGTGTACGTTTCTCTCCTAATTCTGATTTCCTATTATTATATATCGATGGTCATTATCAGGTATTAAACACCAAAACCCTTGCTATCACAAATATTACGAAGAATATACCAGCCTCCTTCGTTGACATGTTGTCAGATCATAACGTTGAGAAAGTAGGAATAAATTCTTACGGATTCACTGCAGATAATAAATTCGTGCTTTTGCGTGATAATTTTGACTTATGGAAAGTTTCTATAGACGGAAAATCTGCTACTAAATTAACAGACAATTGGAAAGATAGTAAATTAACTACTGCTGGTTTTAACAATCTTTACGAAGATGATGATTTTATTGATTTGAAAAAAGATCAATATTTTATCGTCATGAATCAGGCAACCAAACAAAAAGGTGTAGCTCTTTTACCTGCAAACGGTAAAAAATTACAGGTTTTGAAATTGGATGACATAAATTTTGGTGGCATAAGAAAACCAAAAAACAGCAATAACTTATTCTATACTATAGAAAAATCAAATGTTGCTCCTGAATTCTTTGTCTCAGCGGATAAGAATTTAGCACAAGAAAAACAATTGACCAATAACACTTCTGATAAACAAAAAGGTGTTTTATCTGCTGGTTCTAAATTGATCACTTATATCTCCGATCACGGTGACACTTTACAAGCTACATTATATTTACCTGCAAATTATGTAGAAGGAAAATCATACCCTACCATTACATATATTTACGAAAGATTGACCGACGAAAAGAATAATTATTCTCAACCGACTTATCCAGGAGGTGGTTTCAACAGAGCAATGTATACAAACAATGGCTATGCGGTATTGATGCCAGACATCAAATATAAATTGAATGATCCAGGGATGTCTGCTGTAGCATGTGTGGTACCAGCTGTAAAAGCAGCCATCTCTACAGGTATTGTTGACGAGAAAAATGTAGCGATACACGGTCACTCGTGGGGAGGTTACCAGACTTCATTCTTAATTACGCAGACTAACATTTTCAAAGCTGCGGTTGCCGGAGCACCATTGACCAACATGATATCGATGTATTCTTTGGTTTATTGGAATTCAGGTTCTTCAAACCAAAGTATCTTTGAATCTAGTCAAGGTCGTTTGACAACTGGATATTGGGACAATTGGGATGCTTATGTACGTAATTCACCTATTTACCATATCAAAAAGGTAAATACACCTTTGATCATCATGCATAATGATAAAGATGGTGCGGTGGATTATACCCAAGGTGTAGAATATTACAACAGCTTACGTCGTCTGAATAAACCTGTCGTAATGCTTACTTATAACGGTGAAAATCATGGTTTGGTAAAAGAAGTCAACAAGAAAGACTATGCCGTACGCATGATGGAATATTTTGATTATTACTTGAAAGGAAAACCAGCACCAGACTGGTGGGCAAAAGGAATAGATTATATAGATCTTCCAAAGCACTTAGAAGATCGTGCCTTCTAAAAATGGAAAGGGCTAGTCATTGACTAGCCCTTTTTTAATATATTGAATAACAAAAAACTAAAACTTATAGTTAAATCATTTTATTTTTGCATTTCTAACATGAAATAGTAAACATTTCCACTATTTTTATGTTATTATTTCAGTGTTAACATTATTTAAGTAGATAAACTCAGGTTTGAACAAATTTACCCGTGTCGCTGTACGTATTTTCCTTTGGATAATAGGCTCCATTATAGCCCTATTATTATTGATCGTATTTTTAATACGACTTCCTTCCGTTCAAAATTATATTGCCGGTAAAGTATCAAATTATCTTGAAACTAAGATTGGAACTCCTGTTGATATTGGCTATGTGAATATCACATTTCCCAAGATGTTGGTACTTGAAAATGTATATTTTGAAGATCAATCACGTGACACATTAGTGGCGGGTGAAAAGATAAAAGTGGACATCGATATGTTCAAAATCCTCAAGAACACTATTGAAGTGCAAGAGATTCAATTAGTGGGTATTACATCTAAAATAAAACGCAGTGCTCCAGATGGTAACTTTAATTTTGACTATATCGTAAAAGCATTTGCTTCAGAAAAAGAAAGCACCCCTACCGCTACTGATACTGCCTCAGCCTTAATTTTTAACCTAGATAAAGTTGGCCTAGAAAAAATTCATTTTGTCTATACAGATGACATGATCGGGACCTCGGCTGCTATCCGATTAAATAAATTAGAAACGCGTGTCAAAACTTTTGATCTTGCAGACAATATGACTTTTGATCTTCCTAAGATTGATATCGATGGTCTATCAGCAGTAATCAAACAGTGGGCACCAATTACGAAAGCAAAGGAAGTAAATCCCGAAGATTTTGGTATAACAGATGCCTCTGCAAACACAACTTCTCTACTACCTAATTTAGGCACAGAAACCATTTTGCTAAAAAACATATTCATCAAATACGAAGATGCTTCTTCAGCGATGAAGAGCAAATTTGATATTAAGAATCTTTCGGCGAATGTAGAGCAGATTGATTTAAACAAAGAAGTAGTCAAATTAAAAGAGATTATTCTAGATCAATCCGACTCTTACGTGATCTTTGATAAGTTAACTAAAGTCAAGGAGAAACAAGATACATCAAGTACACCAATAAATTGGGTCGTTTCCGCAGATAAAATAGCCGTAGACAAAACCAACTTTTTGTTCAGAGATGATAACCAATCAAGGATGAAAGGATTTGACTACAGTAATATTGGAATTAAAGATTTAGCTGGTGCGATAAACAACATTTATTACTCAAATGACTCAATTTCAGGTGACGTTACGAACATAACAGCAAAGGATCATTCAGGGTTGTACCTCAAACAACTTAAAGGAGATTTTGTCTATGACAACACAGGAGCTGTTATAGAAAACTTACTCGTACAAACTCCGAATACCACCATCCAAGATTACATAAAAATCTCTTATCCATCGTTAGATGCGCTTTCAAAATATCCGCAATTAGTTAATATCGACGCACGTATTAAGAAAACGCAAATCGATATGAAGGATATCAAGTTCTTTGCACCTGATTTGGAAAAAATGGATGTGATGAAGCCATTAATGACCCGAAAATTTTATATTGATGGAAGGGTCGTTGGTCGCTTAGATGATTTGAACATTCCGAATCTTGAATTCAAGACATTGGATAAAACGCATATCATCGCTTCAGCTAAGATAAAGGGACTTCCTAATACCGACAAGCTAAACATTGATCTTAATCTAAAAAAATTAACAACTGGAAAAGGTGATTTGGATCGCTTGGTCGCTAAATCACTCTTACCAAAAGATATGAAAATTGAGTTTCCAAACTCAATCTCATTGGCAGGAACATTCAAAGGAGGTCTAACAGGCTTCGATGCAAACATGAAACTCATCACAGACAAAGGTAATGCTTCTGTGAATGGTTTTCTCCAAATGAGCAAACGCGATACGACCTACGATGCACAAGTTTCGATAGACAATTTCAATTTAGGACATCTACTAAAACAAGATTCAGTATTGGGAATAATTTCCGCAAATGCACAAATCAAAGGTAGGGGATTGAATCCTAAAACTATGGCAGCCGATGTCAAAGGAACAATCAACCGTTTCGATGCCATGGGATACGCGTATCATGACATCAATCTAGATTTAATGGCACAAAGTGGGGATATTGCGGGGTCTGTACATAGTACTGATCCTAATATTCGATTCAGAGCAAATCTTGCTGCTGATATGCGTGACACCTACCCCAAAGTGAAAATGAATATGATGATTGATTCTGTCAATCTTCAAAATTTGAAATTAATAGATGATAATTTCCGTTACCATGGAAAAATAGACGCTGATTTTGAGACAGCAGACCTCAATCACCTTAACGGAAAATTACATATTTCACAATCATCAATTGCCTACAATGATCAACGATATGCCCTAGACACGATTTCTTTAATTGCAAAGGCAGATACATCACGCAATATGTTGATGCTACGGTCTGAATTCGTACGTGCACACTTGGTAGGCAAATATAAGCTAACAGAGTTAGGCGCATCCATGCAAGATGTTGTCCGTGTTTATTATAACCCTAATAATGAACCTCCAAAACAGCTAAAATATGATGCGCAGAATTTTGAATTTTCAGCAACGCTAACACACTCTCGCTTCTTAAAAGATTTCCTTCCTGATTTGGAAAGAATGAATAATATTACCCTCGATGGTACATTTGATAGCCAACAAAAGAGTATTATGGCTAAACTCCTTGCTCCACGTGTTATTTATGGTGGAATTGAGGTGGATAGATTAGGGATGGATATCATTACTGTAGATAGTACATTGTATTATTCGGCTTTGATCGATAAGATTAAAATGAATCAAATCGAGCTTAAAAATACCGTACTAAGTGGGCAAGCTATAGAGAATAATCTTGATTTTGGACTATGGATAAAAGATAAAGAAGACAAAGACAGGTATCATTTGGGGGCACGAATGGGAGTAGAAAATGGTAATTACTTATTAAGTCTATTGGAAGACGGCTTAATGCTAAACTATGACACTTGGCAAACCAGCCAAAACAACCAATTAAGCTTTGGTAAGGACGGTATTCGTGCACATGATTTTGTGTTGAACAATAATGGACAAGAATTACGTATTCAATCGCAAGATTCTACACTAAATGCACCTATTGACATTCTATTTAACAACTTCCGTATAGAGACACTAAGTGAAATATTGGAGTCCGACACTTGGAATGTTGGTGGAGGAATAAATGGTACAGCGACAGTATCCCGTTTAGATACTAAGCCTGTGTTTGTTTCTGATTTGGAAATCAAAAAATTCTATTTCGGTCAAGATACGGTAGGTAACGTATTAGTGAATGTGCATAATCAAAAAGAAAATACATTTTCGGCTGATGTACAAATAATTGAAAATGGTAATGATGTAAGACTGTTAGGGGAATATTTTGCACCACTTCAAGGCAAACCATCATTTAAAGCTAAACTGAACCTTTCGCCACTAAAAATGAAAACCATTCAGGCTTTCAGCATGGGCTACCTTCAAAATTCAGAAGGAGATCTAACAGGTGAACTTGATATTACAGGTAATTTAGATAACCCAATAATCAATGGAGATTTAATCTTTAATAAGGCAAAAATTAACGTTGCAATGCTCAACGCGGATTTCTTAATGGATAATCAAAAAATAAGCTTTACCAACCAAGGGTTACAATTCAAGCAATTCTTATTGAAAGATGGCAAAGGTAACGAGGCTAAATTGAACGGAAAAATCTTAACCAAAACATATACGGATTTCGATTTCAATCTCAATTTGACTACGAATAATTTTGCTGCCGTTAATTCAACTCGTAAAGACAATGATCTTTTCTACGGTAAATTATATGTCACATCTAACATCCGAATTCGTGGAGACCTTGATAAACCTGCGATTGACGGAAATGTAGCTGCAAATCAAAACACAGATTTTGTCTTTATAGTGCCTAATGATAATCCAGGAATTGCGGAACGTGATGGTGTTGTAAAATTCGTGGACAAAAGTGATACCGCGCGAAATAATGTCTTTGCAAAATTAGACTCTATGACGACCGCCACACGTCTAAAAGGGATGGACTTATCTTTAAATCTCAACACAGATCGGGATGCTAAATTCAAAATCATTATAGATGAAGGTTCGCAAGATGCCCTAAATATACAAGGCGTAGCAGAGTTAACAACTACTATTGATGCTAGTGAAAAGATTACAATGTCGGGAACTTTTACCGTCGAAGATGGTAATTATTCCTTTAATTTTGGTCCAATCAAGAAAGAATTTGACTTTCAAAAAGGCAGTACTATCACCTGGAATGGAGACCCTCTGGATGCACGTTTGGATATTACAGCCTTGTATAAAGGACGCTTCCCTACCCTGGATTTAGTAGCCAACCAGTTGGGAACTGAAGGCTCTAATTTATACAAACAACGTATTCCGTTCGATGTAAAATTGATTCTTACAGGCGAACTATTTAAACCTGCAATTGCTTTTGATATCGATCTAGATGAAAATAACGCTATAGTATCCCAAGATGTGGTATCCAAAGTAAATAATGCCTTGGTCGCCTTACGTGATGACCCAGCAGAATTAAACAAACAGGTATTCTCATTGATTATTATGGGAAGATTTATGTCTGCTAATCCATTTGAAAGTCTTTCAGGTGGTGGAGGTGTAGAAGGGATTGCACGTAGCTCGGTAAGTTCATTCTTAACAAGTCAATTGAATAATTTGGCTTCTGATCTTATAAAAGGTATAGAGTTGGATTTCAATTTGCAATCTGAACAAGATTATCTTTCAGGATCAGCTCAAAACAGAACAGATTTGAATGTCGGGATATCAAAGATGTTATTTGATGATCGCTTAAAAATCACTATTGGTTCCAATTTCGAGGTTGAGGGAAAAACACGTCCAGGAGAAAAACCTAACAATATTGCTGGTGATATTTCGTTAGATTATCAACTTTCAAAAGATGGTAGATACTTTGCACGTGTATATCGTAAAAATCAATACCAGGCGACTTTACAAGGTCAATTTGTCGAAACAGGTATTGGTTTCATTATCAACATGAGTTACAATCAGTTTAAAGAATTATTCATGAATGAAAGGGCTCTTGCAGCTTATACGGATCCTAATAACAGTAGCTTCCGAAGAAGATTTAATGTAGAGCGTATGGAAACAGATTCTGTATATCGGGATAGTGTGCGTTTGGTAATTCGTGATAGTATGTTGAAACATAACCCTACCTATCGTAAACGTATTGAAGAACAAAAAAAGAAAGAAGAATTGAATAAAACTCCTGTAGATTCGACAGAAAACGATACGACTACTAATATCAAATCAATTAAAGATACCGCTATTCGAAATGAAGATGAAGAAAGGAGATCGAATGAGATGTAAAAATTTAGGTTTGATATGTATAGCTATCCTATGTTGCTATATGATGTCTTGTAGCACAACAAAACACCTTCCTGAAGGAGAAAAACTGTATGTTGAAGGTGACGTACAATTAGAGATGGATAGTACTGTTGATGCTGAACGTAAACAACAATTTGAAGAGCATCTTGAAGGATTGGTCATGCCCAAACCGAATAAAAAAGCTTTTGGTGCAAAATGGAAATTAATGTTTTGGAATGCTGGTGGTGGCTATGATACTTCTTCAACCTTCTTTCAACGCATATTAAAAAAGCGTGGAGAAGAGCCTGTATTGTTAAGTGATGTTAATAGAGAATATAACGAAAATTTATTACGTAACCGTCTAGAAAATTTAGGCTTTTTTAATGCGACAGTAAGCTCTGATACAAGTATTGATGGAAAACTGGCTAAGGTTATTTATACTGGTGTACCGCGCAAAATTTACAGAATCGACACCGTAATTTTCAATATTGACTCTGCAAGTAATATAGGTAAAGATATTGCAGCCTCTAAATCAGAGTCTTTATTAAAAAAAGGGGCTAACTACAATTTGGATGTGATTCTTAATGAGCGTGACCGCATAGACAATGATTTAAAAAACAAAGGTTATTACTACTTTAATCCAGATAATATTTTAGTAGAAGTAGATAGTACTATAGGAGACCACAAAGTCAATACTTATGTTACTTTAAAACCGGAGATATCTGCCCAAGCCAAAGAACCTCAAAAGATTGGAGATATTTTCATTTATCCAAACTATACTTTGACTTCCCAAGGCTATAGTAGAAGACCTAACACGGAATATTTAGAACTTTTTAACGACAATTATTACATTATTGACCGTAACAATACGTTTAGAAAAAAAGTAATCGCAAATCATATTTTCTTTAAAAAAGGTCAAGAATACAATCGTCATGATCACAACTTAACTATTAATCATTTAGTCAATCTGAATGCTTTTAAATTTGTTAAAAACAGCTTTGAACCCAATCCGGATTCCGCTAATACCTTGGACGTATATTACCACTTGACGCCACTACCCAAAAAGTCCCTTCGCTTGGAGCTTTTGGCAAAAACAGCTACGGTATACAATGGCTCTGAAGCTAACTTGACATGGACGCTTCGTAATGCTTTTAAGGGCGCTGAGACAGTATCATTTAATGTTTTTGGTGGTTATGAAACCCAAACAGGTGGTAATGTGAATTTGAATTCATCTTATTATCGCTATGGAGCAGAAATGGCTATTACATGGCCTAGATTATTAACCTTATATAAATGGAGCCCTGGTCGACGTTTTATTCCGAAGACCTACCTTAAATTTGGCTACGAATTTTTAAATCGTCGAACAGCTTATACGCTTAATTCATCCACACTAAACTATGGATACATGTGGAAGGAAAATGAGCAAAAACAACATGATTTGACATTAGCAGAAATCATCTACGTGCAGCCTCGAAATATATCGGAAGCTTATCAAGCGCAGATGGATACTATCCCCACGTTACGTCGGATCGTGGAGCCACAGTTTTCTTTTGGTCCAAATTACACCTATACATTTACAAACACTATGGAAGAAGCGCGAAAAAACACGTTCTACTTCAAAGGTGGTATGAATCTTTCAGGAAATGTATTAGGCCTTATTCAAGGCGCGAGCTATAAAAACGATAATCAAAAAGAACTATTCGGCACTAAATACAGTCAATTTGTAAAAGTTGAAGCCGATGGTCGTCATTATTTAAAATTAGGTCAACATGCACAATTAGCTTCGCGGGTTATGTTGGGCATGAGTTATTCTTATGGTAACTCAGCCTCCTTACCTTATTTGAAACAATTTTATTCAGGTGGTCCTAATGGTTTACGCGCTTTCCGTGCGAGAGCAGTGGGGCCAGGATCAGCAGTTCCTGAAAATATTGGTGAAGACAATTTCTTTGCGGATCAGACTGGTGATTATAAATTAGAAATAAACACGGAATACCGCAATCGCATCGTAGATTTTGGAGTAGGTATTTTAAATTGGGCAGCTTTCATCGATGCTGGTAATATTTGGTTACAGAATAGAGATGATGGAAAATTGGGCGGAAAACTTTCGAAAGAATTCTTATCTGAATTAGCCATCGGAGCTGGAGCGGGTCTTCGTTTCGATTTCACCTTTTTAATTATTCGTACAGATTTAGCCTTACCTATACGTGTTCCATATTATCCAAAAAATGATCGTTGGGTAATAAAAGATATTGATTTCAAAAGTTCAAATTGGAGGCGTGATAATTTGGTCTTCAATTTAGCTATAGGATATCCTTTCTAATCAGAAAGGATATTTTATTTTCAGACATACCTTCATTAAATCATTGAGAATGATTATATTTAATAGTATAAATAATCCTCCTTGAAATATGAAAATAACAGTTATCGGTGCAGGAGCTGTGGGTGCCACTACCGCAGACAATATTGCTAGAAAGAATTTTGCTGAAGAAGTAATTTTATTGGATATCAAAGAAGGTTTTGCTGAAGGTAAAGCCCAAGATATGATGCAAACAGCTGCATTATTAGGCTTTGACACCAAAATAAAAGGGGTGACAAATGATTATCTTCAAACTGCTGGTTCTTCGATAGCAGTAATTACATCAGGGATACCACGCAAACCAGGAATGACACGTGAGGAATTGATCGGTACTAATGCTAATATTGTAAAAGGTGTAGTGGACAATCTTGTCAAATACTCTCCTGATATCATCATAATTGTAGTTTCTAATCCGATGGATACAATGACATATCTTGCATACAAGTCATCTGGTCTTCCTAAAAATAGAATAATTGGTATGGGCGGTGCGCTAGATTCATCACGTTTCAAATACCAATTGGCCAATAAACTGAATGCCTCTCCTGGCGATTTGAATGCTATTGTTATTGGAGGTCATGGTGATACAACTATGATTCCACTAATCAACAAAGCCACTTGGAACAGTATTCCTGTAAAAGACTTTCTGGAGGAAAATGAGAAAGAAGAAATTGTACAGAAAACAATGGTAGGTGGAGCTACCCTAACTGCATTAATAGGTACTTCTGCATGGTATGCTCCTGGAGCAGCTACCGCAGCTATGGTGGAAAGTATTGCTTTAAATCAAAATAAATTATTCACTGCTTCTGTCTATTTAGAGGGAGAATTAGACGAAAGTGACATTTGTATAGGTGTTCCTGTGATTATCAACAAAAATGGTTGGGATAAAGTAGTTCCAATTCAATTGGATGAAGAAGAGAAGGCTAAATTCAAAGCAAGTGCCACTGCTGTTCGTGCGATGAATGCCGTCTTAACAGAAAGCAATATAATATAATACGCTTAATAAACTTTCTATTATATTTGAGAGGACTATACAAAATAGTCCTCTTTTTATTTAGTTACTAGACATTACATGAAGATTATTCCGTTCGAAATATTAACCCTACAACAAGAGGGATATCATATTATTCTACATATCGAATTATTAGACAAAAAATTCAAAATGGTCTTGGATACAGGCGCTTCGAAAACTGTATTGGACAGAAATACATTATTAGAGGCTGGGATTGACGAACAAAAATTGAAGGAGACTAGTATTCTATCCTCAGGCTTAGGAACGAATGAAATGCAATCAGCTATATTCACTTTACCCTATCTAAAAATAGCAGATTGGGAATGCAAGAAATTTGAAGTGGCTGTCCTGGATCTATCTACTATCAACTACGCATATAGCCAAATTGACGCTGATCCAGTTGTTGGTGTACTTGGAGGAGATATTCTTCATTCCTATGGAGCAATCATAAATTATAAAAAGAAAACACTTCATTTGAACGAAAAAAGAAGAAAGTTGGCGGAGTAAAGTATTTAAAAAGGCTTGAACTCACATTGTTCAAGCCTTTTTAAATAAACTAGGAATCTACAATATTATTTATTCAACAATCTCAAAGCGGAATAAATCATACTACCAATAGCTTGATCGAATGCGTCCTCATCAATTTGGAATGTAGGTGTGTGCAACTCCGAAACTATTCCTTTTGATGTATTAGCTATACCAATTAAATAAAATGTAGATGGATATGATTTGGTATAATAAGCAAAGTCTTCTGCTGCCATCCAAATATCAGCTTCGTGAACAGATTCAAAGCCATGATACTCACGTAATAAATTTGCAACAACATTCGTCAATTCGATATCATTAATTAATGCAGGATAGCCTCTACGGATCTCTAATTCTACTTTAGCACCGTACAAAGCCGGCAACTCTTTTATCTGCTTTTCGATCAGCGACAAAGCTCTATCTCTCCACTCCTCATCCATGGTTCTGAATGTACCTTCTAAATAAACCTCGTTTGGAATTACATTAGTAGCTCCATTGGCAATAAATTTACCAATTGATAATACGGAAGGTATCGCTGGATTCGCAACTCGAGACACAATTTGCTGCAGTGAAACAACTAGCTGAGAAGCGATCAGAACGGGGTCAATATTAAGGTGTGGCTGTGCGCCATGACCACCTTTTCCTGTTATCGTCACAAATAACTCATCGCTGGAAGCCATAAACTTACCTGCGCGAATAGCAACGTTTCCGACAGGATATTTAGGGGACACATGAAGCCCTAAAACCGCCTTTATTACATAATCTGATAAAATGCCTGATTCAAGTACTGCTTTTGCACCTCCCGGAATTTTTTCTTCTGCTGGTTGAAAAACACCAAGCACCGTTCCTGAAAATTCGTGTTTAAGATTCGATAATAACTTAAGTACACTTAGCAAATTCGCTGTATGGAAATCATGTCCACAAGCATGCATGACATTTGAATTAACCGAATCAAATGCTGTACCGTTAACTTCTTGAATAGGGAGCGCATCGATATCTGCACGTAGCAATATACAATCTGAACTTTCAGATTTCGTTCCTACAATTTTAACGAGTATACCCGTATTAGCTACTTCTTCAAAGCTCAAATTCTCCTGCTCTAATATTGATTTTATATAAGCAGACGTTTTAAATTCTTTGAAAGACAGTTCAGGATATTTGTGTAAATATCTTCTAGTTGCAATAGCTTCTTCTTTGATATTAGCTACAAGTTCCTTGATTCGGTTAATATTCATTTTATGTTATGCAATAACTTTATGTCTTTGTAAAAAATCATTGACGAAAGCATCGTCATTTAACAAAGGATAATCCTGATAAATACGCGTTAATTCTTCATATTGACCTGCTGACAGCACTTCATTAGGATTTAAACACCAAATACCTTTCATCAACCCTTGTCTTCTCAAAACCTCATGTATCCCAGGAATACAGCCATGAAAGCCGTGAGCCACGTCAAATAATACGGCATTAACGTCAGTTGTTTGATTTGATAGCACCTGTAAATCAACCCATTTCTCTTCAGTTGGATTAGATTTAAAGTCTTTAACCTTAGCTAATAATTCAACAGCCTTACTGGTCCAGACCGCCCAATGACCTAACAATCCTCCTCTAAACTGCACCTCCACTTCCTTACCATTCACGTTGAATCTATATATTGATAATAAGTCACTTACAATATTGTCATCGTTACCGGTATATAATGCAATTACATCCTTTCTTGGCGAATTAGCAATAGCACGTACTACATCTAGCGTTTGATACCTATTGAATGAAGCACATTTAATCGCTTCAACATTTTCAATATTGACAAACTCAGCCCAAAATTCATAAGTAAAAATACGTCCTCCAACAGATGGTTGCAAATAAAATCCAAATACAGGAATTACAGCAGCGACAGCTCTTGTACGATCCAATATCTGTGCCTCAGTCAAATCTTGTAAGCCACCCATAGACAATAATCCCATGTCATAACCGTATTCGACAGCTAGTTTTGCTTCTGCGACAGCTTGTTCTACCGGTCCACATATTCCTGCAATTTTGATAAAAGGTCTGTCAAGATTTGCCTCTTTAACCACATCTGCAGATACTTTTAATACCTTTTCATAAAGATTATGCTCGGGCAATCGTATTTCAAACTGGGTAGAATGTACACCTACAGCTATACCTCCAGCTCCACTTTCAATATAATAGTTGGTTAACAATCGTTGATTTTCTTCATCAAATTGCCTATTCTCATCCAAACATAATGGATGTGCAGGCAATACAGTACCATCCATCAAAAATTGCTTTAGTCGATTATTTAATTTTTTCATTAAAATTTGCCCTTCCTTTCTTGGAAATGTGTGTCTTTACCAAATTCATCTCCATTGTTCAACATCCACTTTGCCGTTATATCAATAATTTCCAAAATACTCACCTTTGGATAGCCAAAGGTTCGGAAACATTCTGTTGCATTATTTAATAGCGCTGTAGGCTCAGGATCATTAATAAATTGTGGTTCTCGATTTAAAGCTTTTCCTAGCTTTTCGGCAATCCATTTAATAGACAGAATCTCTGGACCTGTTACATTCAAAACTTTTGCAGGCGCTTCACAATGTAATAAACTACGTATAGCTATTTCATTCGCATCGCTCTGCCAAATGACATTCACATTATTACTACTCAAGTCTATTGCTGTACCGTTATTAACTTGTTTAGCAATCTCACGTACCACTCCATAACGAAAATCAACAGCATAATTAAGACGATAAATCAACATTGGTGTGCCATTTCTCTTACTGAAATAAGTAAAAATACGTTCTCTACCTAATGTACTTTGTGCATATTCACCTATAGGTTCTGGTGTAACCGATTCGTCTACACCTCCACTTGTTACTGGAACAAAAGGCAATACATTGCCTGATGATAAAGCTACAATTCTTGAATCTTTGAATTTTTCAGCCACACGACCTGGCAAATAAGAATTCATCGCCCATGTAAAATCTTCCTTTCCTGTAGCACCAAATTTAAACCCTGCCAAATAAATAACATTCTTTACTTCGGGCAACTGTTGTAATGCATCATCATCTAATAAATCACAAGCAATAGTTTCTACCCCTATATTATCTAAGTATGATCTCCCTTCAACATCTGAGAACCTTGAAACTCCGTACACTTTACGTTGTATACCAAGCTCGTTCAAACCATCCATCAACAGCTTTGCCATACTAGGCCCCATTTTACCTCCTATTCCTAGAAATATAAAATCACCATCTATATTTTTTAAGTCTTCCAAAAATGCACTAGAAGGTCTAGTGTATTTTAGCTCTAATTCGTTCAAAAATTTATTCTCCATAATTACTTCAAAAACATATCGTAAACATTACTAAACATCAAGATAAATATCACAGCAAGCCCCAATGCCCCTATCACTTTATAAAAAGTATTGTTCGCATGCTCTCCCATTATCTTTTTACTATTCGCTATTACAAAAATTGATATTCCGATAAAAGGCACTAAGAAAATAGTTACACTTTGTGCCAACACAATCAGCTCTAATGGTAATCTACCAAATGAAATTGCGACGATACATCCCAAAACCATAACGATAGAAATAAGTATTTTTACCTTTTTAGAATTTAGACTACTACTATACCCTAATGCATCTCCCAACAATGCTCCGCCAACTGTAGCATTTCCAACTAACGATGAAAATGATGCGCCAAATAGTCCAATAAAAAACAAAGAGCTTGCATATGAACCAAATAAAGGCTCCAAAGCTTTTCCCATCTCAGCTGCACTACCTACATGGATTCCCTTTGGATTCAATACAGCAGCAGCACAAATAAGTACTGACGCACTCATAAATCCCAATATTGCTACACCTGTAAATGCACCACGCTCTGAACTTTTAACATCTACAGACTGTTGACTCATTTTTTTTCGCTCTTGAATCAAATACGTTTGATAAAATGCGCCTACAAGAGAGAAGCATGATGCTGTAAACGCTATAATTAAACCGATAGAACCATCAGGAATACTTGGCACAAATCCAGTTAAAAAGTCTGCGAAATTAATATCTGTCAAAAATAAAGTTGCTATAAAACAACCCAACATTAACAACACCAATCCGATCATTAATTTCTCCATCACTTTATAAAATGAAGGAAAGAATAACAGTGCTATACCTAACACAGTAAAAGTCACAATCCAAATTGACATTGGTGTGCCTGTTGCCTCACCTATTGCGATACCTACACCAATACTATTTCCTGCTTGAAAAGATGTAGCGACCAAAAATATACCAATCCCTATTGCAAGGCCAATACCTTTACTAAAGTGCTCCTTAATTAAGGTTAATAATGATTTATCTTGCGTAGCACCAATTCTTGAACACATTGCTGTATAAGCACCCATAAAAAATAGAGCTACTATAACAATCCATAACAAAGAATAATAATAATCCGCCCCCATTTTGGAGGTAATAGTCATCTTACTGGGGCCAAAAACCAAAGCGGCTGTTATTATCCCAGGGCCTAATACATTTATGATTTTTTTCATTTCAAATTAATTCTTGGTTGTATTTTTTCTATTTATCATTACCTCTGTTTCTCCTATTGCTGATTGGGAGTTGCCAAAACTTGATCTCACATAGCTAGTAATTTTTGCGATATCTATATCCGACAAAAATTGAAATGATGGCATAGCTTGGTCATATTTTACTCCAGATACTTCAATTTCACCTGTTAATCCATATAGAATTGTATGAATTAACTTTTCTTTATTTCCAACAGTTTCTGTTTTTATAAGTGGTGGAAAAGTTCCGGAAATTCCTTTTCCATCTTCTTTGTGACACGATGCACAATACATATTATACAAGGTTTTTCCATCCTTTACTTGTGCAATATCCTCTACATACTCGTTCAAATAGGATTGTGGTGTAAAATTTACTTTTTCGATTTTTAGAATTTTATCATCACCCACCAATGGAAATCCCTTTTGTGGATTCCAATCCTTATTACTTGTTGCTATGTAAATATTCCCTTTACTATCTGTTGTAACCGCTCTTATCCTGCCATAATAGTCTTTCAAAAACACCTGCTCACCATTTATTTTAGTTTGTGATTGATCAAGTTTAAGTACGCGTAAACTTTGATTTTTTAGACTAACTAACAATAAACTATTATTCCATTCTGGAATAACACTATGACCATAATACTTGAGTCCAGCTGGTGCTATGACAGGTGTCCATGCCTTTATTGGTTCTGTACGTGGACTTTTGGACACAATCAACTTCTCCTTTTCCGTATCATGATAACCTTCAATATCAATCCAACCGTAATTATTCAAAGGTCTAACCCAATTGATTTCATCCTCAATAGCATCTCCGTGTTCTGAAGTCATCAAATTTCCTTTGGAGGTAATTGTCATTCCTTGAATGTTTCTGAACCCCCAGGCATAGACATAAGAATTCGAAATCGGATTATCTGGTGGAATTTGACCATCATCCGTCATACGCAATACTTTTCCATTTAAGGTCGTCGAATCTTGCGCATGCGTCAATGAATGTGCGTCACCTGTAGCCCAATACAAATAGCCTTTTGAATCAAAAATAAGTCTCGAACCATTATGTCCATTCGCTCCTTCGATTTTTAAAAGAGGTTTATTACTTATAATTTTCTTATCCTTATATTCTAATTTCGTAAGTTCTGCATATACACTATCTCCTTCCTTGATGGTATAACAAACATAAATAAAGGGCTTCTGATCAAAATCAGGATGCAACGCCATGCCCAATAACCCCGCTGTTCGGCGGTGAAAAACATTGGGCACATTGTACACCTTATTTATAGCGTTAGTGTTTAGGTCTATTTCTGATATTCCACCTTTGATCTCCGCAACAAAAATAGAATTGGTACTTTCGTTGAATTGAATATCCCAAGGCACCTCCAAGCCTTCTTGAACTTTAGATACACCTAAATAAGAATCTTCACCAATTTTGATATAATCAATAAAATCTTGATTTTTTGCTCCATCACAAGCTATTGCACTCACTAATAACCCTACAATAACTATATACAATCTACTTCTTCTCACGATGTTTAATGGTATTAGTATCCCTCTGGTGTATAACTCCACAAATCAGTTCCAATTCTAAAATAAACTTTATTATTCTTTCCTAAAATCATCAAACTAGGATCCTTTTTCAACATTTTTAATTCATCATTTTTGATATCATAACTATAAAAATGGTCAGATAATGTAAAATAAATCAATCCATTAGGATGTGAAACTGCAAGACCATTTCGCCAAATATGACTAGGGTATTGATTGTATTTGTATACTTCTTTCTTGAATACAACTTTGCGAGTGTGAATATCATACTTTACTAATGTTCCATCTGCAAAAGCCCACAAACCATTATCTGGTCCCTTGAAAAGTCCAGTAATCGACCAATGGTTATCAATAGAGTCTGTCCAAAGTACTTTTTGATTGATTGGATCCCATTCAAATATCTTACCGCGCTTCTCTACGGGAATCGCACCTAATCCTCCTGATATTGAAGTACCACCAATAATTTTACCATCTATTTCTATCAGTGATAGTACAGAATGATTCGGAATTATATTCTCATATGTTATGTATTTATCGGTTTTCACATCCAAATGTGTGATAGCACCTCCCAATCGTCCATACCCTGGTACTGTACCAAATAAGACCTCTTTACCATTTGCTAATGGTAACACAGCGAATGGTCTATCTTGATTTTTAATAGCTCCTATAAATTTCGGACTTCCTGTTCTCAAATTCCAAGGCTTGGTTACATCATATGCGAATAACTCCGCATGAGTATAGTTGCCGAAATAAATAGTGTTTCCTAAACTTGCCATTCCTTCGCTTTGGTGTAAGCCCATATAATCTTCGTGTTTACCTGTCACGGGATCAAAAGTACCATGATTACCTGCTAAGTACCCACCACTCCAAACTTTATTATCTGGTCCCCACATAATTGATTGAATACTTATTGGTGCTTTAGGTACGTCTAGTGTAATTTCTTTTTCAATAGCTCCAGTTCTAACATTAATGGTGTACACTTTGTGTGAAGCCGTTACAACATTATAATGACCGTTTTTGTCTATATATCCTGCTCTGCCACGACCTTCTATTTTAGCAATTTCTTTAGGTTCCAATTTGCTATTTCCAAAATCTAACACATACACCTTACCTGCTGCAGTATAGTATACTTCATTAGATTTATTCCTTTTAGCTATTGATTTAACTTCAATTGTCGAAAATCGCTTTTCGTACTCTTTGGTTTTTAAGTTATAAATTACTGTTTCTAGCTTATTGGCACTATTAAACCAACCAATAATTCGATCTCCTCCTTTGACATCAGCTATATGCTCCATATCATAAAGAAATTCATGATACTTATCTTGATCTGCTAATAATTGTGTTTTTGATTTGGATTTCAAATCAATTTCTACTAATCCGGCATGTGATCCGACACCAGCATATACTTTATCTGTCTTTGCGTCAAACACAACACTACGCACATAATTTTCCCCAGCTTGAACAGCGCCATTGGCTATATCTTTGAAACCTGTCTTTGGATCATATTCATATACTTGACAATCTGGATATGTACCACCATAAATTTTTCCATTTTTACCGGCTACTAAATCCCAAACCACCTTTTGATTTGGAAGTACTAATCCTAAATCTTTAGCTTCTTTATCTCCTAAATTATAAGCATACATTTTACCATTTCCAGAGATATAAACGGTATTATCGGTAGAAACCTCCATATCCCAAGACCCGTCTGTACCATTCAATGCGGAATTAACGATTAATTTTTGAGACGCCAATTCATAACCAACTAATCGTGCCGGAACACCACGTACTACTGTGAAAACATATTCTTTCCCTGCTTTATCTTGTAGAAAATGACTTCCTTGTATTGCAGCTGCAAAAACTTGAGGACCGTGGTTTGCAAATTGAGCCTTCGCCGTATACGAAAAACCGACCGTTAGTGCTAGTATGATATATTTTTTAAACATAAAATATTATGGTTAGTAATTTAAATCTTCTTTTGTCTGTCTTTTTATAATTATTTCAACTAAATCATCATAAGCCTTTCTTACTTCCGGGTCAGTAGATTTAAACATTCTTAACCATGCCCCTCCTCCTTCATAATAAGCTATTGGTTTTGTATCCCAAGACTTAGCATTTTGAAATGCCTCTATATAATCATAAAAACGCTTTCGATATTCGGGGTCTGTAATCTTGTCATCAAATTCCATCTCTAGCCCCATCTGATAACGGTTACTGTTATCAATTGCTTTCGCAAATAATGTCTTAGGCCTATCTAATTTGAAAAAGTAATTTGGCTGCTGATATGCTATATCAAAACCAGCTTCCTTCCATGTCTCAGCACCCAGTGCATACATATAAGGAATCCAATAAAACTTCAATCCTTTGCTTCTGATATAATTACCTATTTCAAATAAAATATTATCCGAATTCTTTTGTGTCTCTGCAACCCAGTAAAATCCATCTAGAGTTACATTATTGAAATTTTGCTTTTTCCATACTGCCAATACATAATCAATGTACCATTTACAAGCAGCAATCCTATCTGCATTATTTTTGAAATTTAACTTTTTAGAATCAGCTAACCCCCAATTTTCAAAATCCTTTATCGGTTCTGGGAGCGTTAGAACTACTTTTCTATCTCTTTTGGGTATTTCTTTACGCTTATATAATTTGCCCAACGCATTATTAAGTGCTGAAACACCTTTTCCCTTCTCAAAATTTCTTGCCAATAGCCACATCCATTCATTTTTACCCGCAGGTTTACCTCCGTATCCTTCGGCATACATTGACCCTCTATTATCTTTAAATTCAATAAATAAAAAGCCATCGTACAACCAATTTCTTTTTCCTTGATACATTAAAGATATGTATGGAGTTAATTCCTCTTCTGTATAATCTAGTCTATGTGTCCCCCCTTGATATAGAAGTACCAAATCAGAAACATAATTAGTTTTAACCGGGTATTTACCAGCAGTATTAACAGAGTCATTAGATGTAAGACTAGGGTTTGGCAGTTGTTCTTTCACAGAACAACTAACCATTCCCAAATATGCTATGACAATATACTTTAACACTGTTAATATTTAACCGGTATAATTGCTAATGGTGCATAAAATGTATCTATCGCCGCTGTATCAGGCTTAAACAAAGTTTTATATTCCATATTGATATTGTTTTCTACTCGCGTAAAAGAACTTTCAGCTTCTGTGGCAGGCCTAATAGGTAACCGTGGTAAACTTCCGGTAGCAGCTGTAGTCACATAAAAAACTTGCATGCCAATTGTTGTTGCATCTCTAACTCCCCAGCTAATCTTTACCCCTTGATTTGATGGTGTAAATGTAACTGATTGTACGCGCCTATTAATCAACGTAGACTCATAACTTGCCCCATATGAATTAGAACTTACATTTGCGGCTAAAGAACGAGATCCATCCGTATGATAATGCACAACATCAAAACTATATGAGCCCTCACGTAATGGTATTATCGTATTAATAGTATCAATACCTGCGGTACGATTAATAACTACTTCAGTAGAATCTGATTTATTACGCCAATAAATTTTAGCTTTTACAATATTTTGATCGGATAAAATACGCCATTGTAGTTTTATACGCTCTCGACCTGGAAAAGCTTTAAGATCTTCAGGTTTTGCGGCATATCTAATTTCTCCTGAGGCTAAATGCTTCTTATAATCATCTGATTTTACGCAACTTACAAACAGAAGAATAATTGATAAGCACGAATAATTTAATATCTTTTTCATAATTAATAACCCTCCTAATTACTTCCCCAAAATGTGATTTCGTGCAATGCAAAGTTTGCAGTACCCGACCAATTAGACAATACTTTTAAACGAATATATCTTACTGGACCTACATCAGTTTGTAGATTTAACATATCTCCATCCAACCAATAACGTTTATCCGCCTCTGTTGCAGGAGATATTCCTGCACCTGCACCTGATGGTTTAAATTGCTCATGTTCACCAAGCTTCACCCAACCATCCCAACTTCCATTGGCTGGAGGTGGACCAGAATGACCCCATATTTCATACTTTTTAGGATTTCTGTCCATGAATCGATAATAATTATTCAATCTAAATCTCGAAAGATGATATTGAGCACCTAAATCAACCGTAATGTGTTGTGGAAGAGACGCTGAATTAGAGGTAACAAAATATCTCGAATAAAATGATGATGAATAAGGGTTATCATAACTAACTAGTACAACATCATCCCACAAAAAATGCCACTGAACATAACTTAAGCCTGGCCAAATAGGTGTATCACCAGGCAAAAGAACTGCCTTGAACTTAGACTTAGGAATTAGTTCTTCAAATAAAGGAGTTATATTAGCGTATAATGTATCCGAGATGTTACCAAATCGATCTTTTACAAAAATGCCAAATCTATTTTCTTCTGACTTCATTCCACGGAAAGAATGACTTAAATTAATTCTTGTTGAATATTCTGCACCATATTGTACAAAATCCCCCAATGAATCATTGTGCATTATCACTACACCCAAACGTGCTTCTGTACTATTATCATTCCATTTTACATTCACACCACCAAAATCTGGAGCTAATCTCAATGATTCAAAAACCTGTTGATAAGGAGGTTTCAGACATCTAAATGTTGTTTCGACACTTTCCGATTTTTGGTTACTTTTATTAACAGCATATACTTTTACAGTATAAGTATCTTCATTCGGTAAACCTAGCACTTCAATCGTAGTTGTATATTGAGAGGATACAAATTCTTTTACGACCCCGCTAGGATAAGTTACTTCAGCAAGAACGTATAACAACGATTTACTATTTGGTAAAGTATACGTAATATTCCCCCCACCAGGTGTAGGTTCTATTGTCACATTTTCAACAGGAGCAATTGGTCCAGCATCCTGCTCCACAGGAGTATGTTTTTCCTCTGAGCATCCAATTACAAAAGAACTTGTTGCAATCAGAAATACTAGATATATTAAAATCTTTTTCATATTATAATAATTTAATATTGTTTCTACCATCCTGGGTTTTGGACTAAATTTGGATTTGTTAACAAGTTAGACTCTCTAATAGGCCAAAAATAATCTCTCGGCGCATTGAATGTCATATTGTGTATAGTGCGGACACGGTAATAATCACCTTCCGTACTTCCATTAATATCCCATCCTCGAATTGGTTGATTCTGCAATGTTTCCGCTGTTTTCCATCTTCTCAAATCCCAAATTCTATGACCTTCAAAAGCCAATTCTATACCACGCTCTTGCATAATAATAGATCTTAATCCTTCTTTAGTATTAGGCTTATTCGGATTATTAGAATAATTGGTCCAAGACTCTTTAACGCCGAATAGTCCAGCACGTTCACGTACGATATTCAAGTATTGTATTGCTTCATCTCGTCTATCTGTTTCATTACATGCTTCAGCGAATAACAAATACAAATCTGCTAAACGCATTTCAGGTCTTGGATACTTCTCCGTAGTATATTTCAATGTACCGGTACCAATTTGTACGTACCTCCAATTTACTAACTTTTTAGCCCAATAACCTGTCACGTTATAGTAATCACCTCTTAACTTTCCTCCTATTTGACCATTTTTACCTTGAACATATAACACGGATTGTTCGTCTGTATTTCCTGGCGCATTTGACATAAACCACTTAGCCCCATCAAATGCTACTGAACCATAAAATCTATTTTCACGATTAAAATTTAGAACAGCTGTTCTACGATTAGGAACAATATTAAACCGATCTGCATTTGTCGCTGTTTTAAGTTCAAATCTATTGGTATAGTCATATGTAATATCCTCATTAATAGGAACTCCTTTATCTGAATAGAACAATTCTGCCATGCGCATAGTTACAGACAAATAAGATGTCCAATCTGTAGGTACAGTAATTCGGGTATCTATCTGACCTGCCATATTTGCATTTTGAATATCTCCAATTACATTTTCATTATGATTCGTTAATCCCCAAATTAACTCTGTATTCCACTTTTCAGTAATTGCACCACGAGTATTCATTTGGTAAGTTGTCGAATCAGACAATCTATAACCAAAATTATTGAAGTAATATAATTCATGTCCTCCCAACTGAGCAGCTTCTATAGCTTCCTTGCCTGCGACATATGCCCTTTCCCATTTTGTCTGGTCAAAACTGGGATTGAATAATTGAATTCCACTTTTATCTTTGAAGTTTGCATAATCAGGATTCCCATTAAACAATGGACTAGCCGCCATTACCCATAGTTTAGTTTTTAGAGTTAAAGCTGCGGTCCTACTTACACGTCCAGCTTCGGTCGTCATATTTACTATTGAATTAGGTAAATTCTGTGCTGATCGATCAAGTAAACCTGATATGTAATTTACGACTTCATCTACTGGTTGACGTTTTACGCGCATCTCTTCTGGTGATGCTCCAATAGGAAGTGCTGTATCCATAATTGGAATAGGCCCATACATGCGCAGTAAACAAAAATGAAAATATGCTTTAAGAAATTCAACCTCACCAATCCAACGCTCACGCTCTTCAAGTTTCAAATCCAAGACTTTCGTCTCATCTTTGATATTATCCAAAAATATATTACACTCTCTTATCGCTTGCCAAAAATCACTTCCATGTTTATCACCATCCCAAAAGTTTACAAATGGTCTGGTTACATTTTGCTTACCAAGTGCTATCATCCATGGAGAATCAAGCTCAGGATTTGACAAATTATTATATGTCCAAAATTCATCTCCGCCAGTGAACATAATATTAGCAACTGCAGCACCTGAATGTCCTTGACTAAATGTATAAGAATAGCATTTGTGTAAAAACTTTTCTGCTTCTAATCTATTTGTAAAAGCGTGATCTATAGTTACCACACCATCTGGTACTACATCTAGATAGTTTTTACAACTCCCAGTTAAGAAGAGTATACTAGCTATTGCAATTGAATTAAACCCTCGTTTAGTTAATTTATTAATTTTCATAACCTTATCTCTTAAAAACCAACACTAACACCAACATTAAAAACGCGCTGAATAGGATAACCTAATCCATTACCTCCCATTTCAACATCCCATAATTTGAATCTGCTCCAAGACAATAAATTAGCTCCATTAGCGTAAACTCGTAAATTACTTACCTTGTATTTGTTCAACAACTTGTCAGAGAAATTGTACCCCAACTCTATAGACTTAAGCCTCAAAAAAGCACCATCTCTCATCCACCATGTAGAGGTTTGTGTGTTATTTGTTACTAAATCAGTAGATAACCTTGGAAAGAATGCATAAACATCTTTATTTGATTCCGACCAATGAGAATCAGCTATCACTTGTAATAAACCATTCTGCGTACCTGTGTATGCTGTATTGACATCATTAGCAAATGGAGTAATATTAGTTGGGTTGATAAAGAATGAAGAACCTAAAGATCCTTGAAAAAAGGAACTTAAATCAAAATTATTGTAGCCAAATGTGAATCCAAAACCATAAATAGCTTCCGGTGTTGTAGGTTTTCCGATTGGCACTCGATCCAAAGTAGTGATAACACCATCACCATTTACATCTCTGTATTTAATATCACCACCTAAATACGATCCAAACTGAGTTGGAGAGTTCGCTACCTCATAATCATCAATAAACAAGCGCTCAGCAATATATCCCAAAGTTTGACTTATAGGTGTACCTTTTCTTGTCAAATGGCTATTTTCAGGTAGGTAGTCTGGCTCCTCGAATTCTTCATAAATAGTAGTTGCATAGGTGAAATTACCACGAAGTGTTAAAAACATATCATTTTGAAAAGATTTTGTATAATCTGTTGCAACCTCAAATCCCTGTGCCTTAGCTTTACCAACATTCGCCTGAATAGCCGCTGTTAGACCAATTTCACTTGGAATATAGGATCTAGTCATCAAAATATTTGTTCTTAACTCTCTATATACGTCAAACTCTATATTCCAATTATTATTGACACCTAATTCAAAGCCAAGATTAGATTTATACGATTTTTCCCAGGTGATATCTTTGTTCTCATAGCGTGTTACTGCCACCCCTGGCCTTGTGTAATCATAATTATATCCAAAGGAATATCCTGTAGAGTTCAAATTCACATTTGATAAAAAGAAAAACCTATTTTCATCATTTCCAATTTGATCATTACCAACCAAACCATAAGTACCCCTTAATTTCAATTTATTTATTGTAGATGATAATGAGTTGAAGAATGGCTCATTATGAATATTCCATGCTAATCCTACCGAAGGGAAAAAACCATACTTTTGATCATCCCAAAAACGCTCTGACCCATTATATCCGAAATTAAATTCTGCTAAATAACGGGAATCATACCCATATGTAAATCTACCTGAGATCCCTTGATTACGCTTTGGCAGCGAATTCTGAAGGCTTCCCGCATTAGCAGTTTGGTAATGTGAAGCTAAATAAATCAATGTAGCACCCAAATTGTTTTTTCCAATTTCAGTGTTATAATTTAGTGCAGCCTCAACATAATTAAACTTATCTACAATTTTTTTACCCTCTGAATAATTAAGGTATTCGGTACCTACTCCTTCATTTAATAATTGTAATCCAGTATATCCTAATTCACGATCTATTACTGCAGCATAATAAAATGGATTATATCGTCTAGTCAATGCATGCTCTGAATTTCTACGTGTATACCCCATAATACGACCAGTAAGTCCTTTCACTAAAAATTCAAGATCTTGTTTTATTTCTCCTTGAACTGTCACATATGAGCGCTCATTCAATTGATAGCCTGAAACAGCATTTGCATAAGGGTTATTGTAAAACGAATTATCATTTCTGCGTGCATTACCAAAAGAAACATGCTTGGCCAATGGATTCATTTCTTTTGGAAAATAAGCAGGAAATACTACAGGATTGGACCATATAGCTTGGTTAAATATAGCACTACCTCCACCAATAGGACCATTATATTCGTAAAATTGACCCTGTGTACGTACAGCAGCATCTGTTGTTGGTGACAATTTGAAATTGACATTAGAACGCATTTCATAATTAGAAGCTTTCACATTACTATTAAAATTTTGTGTTTCCACCTTTCTAATTACACCATTATCAATGTTTGCTGTGCCTGATATGTAATATTGTGCTTTAGCGCCACCTCCACTGATATTTCCATTATAGCGCATATTGTTCGTGTAATCGCGAACTAACATATCTATCCAATTGTTATTAGGATACAAATAAGGGTCACGCCCCAACTCGGTCATATCAATCTTACTTTGAGCATACGGTTCATCGTAATCACGTGTTCGAGCCCCTTCATTCGCTAGCGTCATATAAGTAATATTATCAGCTAACTTGAAATTTTTCGTATTTCCAGATATTGAGTTTTCAACTCTAACATTGAATTTTGTAGGTCCCTCTTTGCCTTTCTTTGTTGTAACCAAAATAACACCATTAGCTCCCCTTGCACCATAAAGCGCAGCGGCTGAGGCATCCTTCAATATAGAAAAGCCTTCAATATCATCAGGCTGTATACGTGCTAATTCATTCGATGAGATCTCCATACCATTTAATAAAATTAGTGGATCAACCTTCCCTGTTCCAAAACTAGTAACTCCACGAATAAAAAACTGAGCATTGTCTTGACCTGGCTCACCTGAACGTTGATAAGCAATAACCCCAGCTACTCGACCAGCTAACATTGTGGTTAAGTTTGAAGTAGGACCTTTTAATTCCTTTGGATTAACACTAGTAATTGAACCTACTAAAGTTTCTTTCTTTTGTTGTCCAAAAGCGACCACTACGACTTCCCCAATTTCGTTAGGATCTTCTTTTAACACTATTTTCAAATAATCTACCTCTCCAACAACTATATCTTCAGAAAGATATCCCGTAAACGTAACCGTTAATACGAAGTTTTTAGCTAAAGTGGGAAAACTAAATTCTCCTTTAGCATTAGTTTGAGTACTTACAGATGAACCTTTTATTGTGAGCGTCGCTCCGACCAAAGGAACACCTAGTGAGTCCTGCACCACTCCCTTAACACTTGATTGCTGAATTTCTGTAGCAAAATTTTTAGCCTCTGTTAACGTTACCGAAAAGACAGCTAAAAAAAGAACTAAGAAAATCTTACATCCTTGCTTAGGGAAATGACTTAAATCTAAAAATAGATTTTGTTTCATAATCTAGGATTTTATAGGATTAAAAATTAATTTTATATACGTTTTTCATAGGTGAAATACGTAAACATAATGCAAGCTAGAAAAAAATATTTTGATATCAAAATATTTTTAATTTTCATAAAAAGCATAATTCTCTTTAGTCAAAATATCAATTGGCATAGATTTAAACTCAATACTTCCCTCCTTTAAGAGAAAATAACGGTACAAATGATTTAGCGCCATATATCCTTGCTTATCTGGACGTTGACAGATTAGAAAATCAACATAGCCTTTAGACAAATAATCTACATTAGCACTTAGAAAATCGAATCCAATAATGTAAGGCTTGTTTAACTCTTGATGTTCATAGAAAAATTTAGCTACAACCGAAACACGAGAATTCGTAACAAACACTATATCTGGTTCAATTTCAAAATTCAGCCTCAACAATTCTGGTTCTATTTCATCATAATTATTAAATGGAATGTCTTTTACCTTCATGAGGTAAGATTTACCCATAGCATTTAAATAGTTTTTATAACCATCAATTTTAGTATTCAAATACTTATAATTCTCCAATCCCTTTGCAACATTAAGTATTAGCACTTTAGAACTATCTTTAACAAGATAGGAAGTAAGATTCCCAGCTAACTTCCCTGTACTATACAAATCTGGACCAATATAGCCCATCGAAGAGTATCCTGGAATATCGGAATTGATGAAAATTGTATGAATATTTCTTGATCTGCATTCCTGAACAAATATTTTAGTTTCTTCAATGAAGATTGGAGCTATAATAACAGCATTAAATTTTTTACTTAATATCTTTTCTGTAGCATCTAGAAAAGTATCTTCTTGCTCCTGATCAAATAAAAATACTTCAATGACAATTCCAAAAGAGCTGAATTCTGAAATCCCCTTATTTATACCGTCTAAACATAGCTGCCAATATCCTGTCTCCAAAGAAGTTCGTGGGATTAATACGGCAAAGCTCAAATTATTCTTAACAGACAATGATCGAGCATAAAGGTTTGGTTGATAATTATTTTCTTTGATTATCTGTTTAATTTTTTCTCTTGTACTATCAGAGACATCCTTGCGATTGTTCAATACCCGATCGACCGTAGCAATAGAAACATTTGCAATCCGTGCAATATCTTTAATACCAAATTTTTTCTTTTCCTCGTGGTCACTCATAATTATTAGCCTACCAAAATATTTAACTACTAATGTATTAATAAATATTCATAACGTATAATTTCAATATTGATTAAAACAAAAGTTGCTTTCAGCATTTATTCTTTGCATTAGCTCTATAAACAAAGAAAGGGAACTCTCACGAGTTCCCTTTATATCTAACAAATTGATAGCGGTTTAAAAACTAAATTATTTTACTGCGTCAATAACTGCTTTGAAAGCATCTGGGTTATTCATTGCTAAGTCAGCTAATACCTTACGGTTTAAGCCAATGCTTTTAGCATTTAATTTACCAATCAATTGAGAATATGAAATTCCGTGTTGACGAGCACCAGCATTGATACGTTGAATCCATAAAGCTCTAAACTCGCGTTTTTTAGTTTTACGATCGCGGTAAGCGTATTGTAAACCTTTTTCTACTGTATTTTTAGCAATAGTATATACTTTGCTACGTGAACCGAAATAGCCTTTAGCTAATTTCAAAATTCTTTTTCTTCTTCTTCTCGAAGCTACTGCGTTAACCGAACGTGGCATATTTTTAAAAATTAAATTTGGTATGAGGCGCTGTGTATTTCAACAAGCTTACAACCTAATACCCGGTTATAAAATATTGTTAATTTTGCTGAAAACGATTATTTACCAATCGCTAACATGCGTTTTACGTTACCTGTATCTCCGTCAGAAACTAAAGCTGCGTGAGTCAAGTTACGTTTTTGTTTTGTAGTTTTCTTAGTCAAGATGTGGCTTTTGTAAGCACTTTTTCTCTTGATTTTACCTGTTCCAGTCAATTTGAAACGTTTCTTAGCGCTGGAATTGGTTTTTACTTTTGGCATAATACTTATTATTTTATATCAATCTGTTAGAATATCTTTTTATTTCTTAGTTCCTTTAGGAGCTAATGTCAAAAACATACGCTTACCTTCCAATTTTGGCAACAATTCAACTTTACCATAATCTTCTAGCGCTTGCGCAAAACGTAACAACAAGATTTCTCCTTGCTCTTTGAATACGATAGCACGACCTTTGAAATGTACGTATGCACGTACTTTTTCACCTGCCTCTAAGAAGCGCATCGCATGCTTAAGTTTGAAATCAAAATCATGCTCACTTGTATTAGGTCCGAAACGAATCTCCTTAATAATAGTTTGCTTGGCATTTGCCTTGATTTCCTTTTGTTTTTTCTTTTGTTCGTAAATGAATTTACTATAATCCACGATTTTACAAACAGGCGGCACAGCATTTGGCGAAATCTCTACTAAATCTAACTCCAACTCATCAGCCATTTCCAATGCCTTACGCGTAGGATATACCCCTGGCTCAACATTATCACCCACTAAACGTACTTCAGGCACACGAATAAACTCGTTAATACGGTGCTCTGGTTCTTTCTTTTTCATCGGTGGTCTTGGACCACTAGGTCTTTTTAATGCCAAATGTTTAAATTTTTAAACGGTTATTTCTTTTATTAATAAATCTCTAAATTCGTCTGCTGTCATAGACCCCAAGTCTACTGACCCATGTTTGCGAACAGAAACTGTGCCACTTTCCATCTCTTTTTCCCCTACAATCAGCATGTAAGGCAATTTTTTAACTTCTGCGTCACGAATTTTGCGTCCTACCTTCTCGTCTCTAAGATCGATCAGACCGCGAATATCGGAATTATTTAGCGAATCTAAAAGATTTTGAGCATATTCTTCATATTTTTCTGACACTGGTAAGACTATAAATTGCTCAGGCGCAAGCCATAATGGGAATTGCCCAGCACAGTGCTCAATTAATACTGCAACAAAACGCTCCATCGAACCAAAAGGTGCACGGTGAATCATCACAGGACGGTGTTTTTGATTGTCTGAACCTGTGTATTCTAGCTCAAAACGCTCAGGCAAATTGTAATCAACTTGAATAGTTCCTAACTGCCATTTACGTCCCAAGGCATCTTTAACCATGAAATCCAATTTCGGACCATAAAATGCAGCTTCACCATATTCCACAACAGTTGGCAAACCTTTTTCAGCAGTCGCTTCGATAATTGAATTTTCAGCTAATGCCCAATTTTCATCACTACCAATATATTTAGTTTTGTTTTCTGGATCTCTCAACGATACTTGTGCAGTATATTCTTGGAATCCCAATGCACCAAAAACGTATAAAACTAAATCAATTACTTTCTTAAATTCTTCTTTAACTTGATCTGGACGACAGAATAAGTGAGCATCATCTTGTGTAAACCCACGTACACGAGTCAATCCATGCAATTCACCTGATTGTTCATAACGATATACTGTACCAAATTCCGCAAAACGAACAGGTAAATCTTTATACGAACGAGGTTTTGTTTTATATATCTCACAGTGGTGAGGACAGTTCATTGGTTTTAACAAGAACTCTTCACCTTCTACAGGTGTATGAATTGGTTGAAAGGAATCCGCACCATATTTTTCATAGTGACCAGAAGTGATATATAGTTGCTTATGTCCAATATGCGGTGTCATCACTGGCTCGTAACCAGCTTTTAACTGTGCCTTTTGTAAAAAATCTTGTAACTTTTGACGCAACGCAGTTCCTTTTGGCAACCATAATGGTAAACCTGCCCCTACTTTTTCAGAAAAAGCAAACAACTCCAATTCCTTACCCAACTTACGGTGATCACGTTTTTTTGCTTCTTCGATGAATTTCAAATAATCTGTCAATTCAGAAGCTTTAGGGAATGTCACCCCATAGATACGAGTCAACTGTTTACGCGACTCATCCCCTCTCCAATACGCACCCGCTACATTTGTTAATTTGATAGCTTTGATGAATCCTGTATTTGGAATATGTGGACCACGGCACAAATCCGTGAAATTTCCTTGTGAGTAAAATGTGATTGAGCCATCTTCTAGATCTTTGATCAAATCCAATTTGTACTCATCTCCCTTTTCTGTGAAATACGCTAATGCGTCAGCTTTGGATACCGATTTGCGGTCGAAAACTTCTTTTTGCTTTGCCAGTTCCAACATCTTGTCTTCGATTTGTTTGAAATCATCAGACGAGAATTCTCTATCACCAAAGTCTACATCGTAGTAAAAACCTGTTTCAATATTTGGACCAATACCAAATTTGATACCTGGATAAAGTGCTTCTAATGCTTCGGCTAGTAAGTGCGCTGATGAATGCCAAAAAGTGGATTTACCTTTATCATCATTCCAAGTCAACAATTTCACCGCTGAATCTTGTTCAATCGCACGAGAAGCATCCCACACTTCACCGTTTACTTCTGCAGCTAATACATTTCTAGCTAATCCTTCAGAAATAGACAACGCGATTTGCATTGCTGTTGTCCCTTTTTCAAACTGACGAACCGAACCGTCAGGTAATGTAATGTTAATCATCAACAATTATGATTTAAAATTTTGAATTTATCTAAGCTAAACCTTAGCTACAATGCGTACAAATACATTGCATACCTACTAAAATTAGCGAAGTGCAAATTTACTAATATTTTAATCAAATAGAGAAGGATATGAAAAATGAAAAGGTTCTGACCAGCAATTGTAATAATAAGAGTACCTTTGATGTGAAAATACAGAATACATGCATAAAAGAAATAAGCACTTACATGGATATGATTTGAAAAAGCTCAAAGCAACCTACAAAGGATTGAGCAGTCATATCATACAATTGAATGAAAAAGATACTATCGACTTTTCGAATCCAAAATCTGTTTTGGAATTAAATAAAGCACTATTAATTGCTGATTATAAATTAAAATATTGGCAACCTACGCCGAATAGTCTTTGCCCAGCTGTACCAGGAAGAGCCGATTATATACACCATTTAGCAGATTTACTAGCGACGACTAATCAAGGTGTAATTCCGACAGGTAAGGATGTTAAAATATTAGATATAGGAACTGGTTCAAGCATTGTATATCCAGTCATAGGCGCACAAGAATACAATTGGGATTTCGTAGGTACTGAAATAGACCGTAGCTCTGTACAACAGGCGGAGGTTAATGTGAACAAGAACATTTGGTTGAAGAAAAAAATCAAATTGCGTTACCAAGATGAGCGTGAAAGAATTCTAGACGGAATTATGTTTCCAGAAGACAAATTTGATGCAATCATGTGTAACCCCCCTTTTTTCACATCCAGAGAAGACAATTGGTCAAAAAGCACTAAGAAATTTCAAAATCTAAAAAAAGGAGCTGAATTACCAACTGTGCAAAATTTCGCTGGACACCCCAACGAACTGTGGTGCCCCGGAGGAGAAAAAGCATTTATCACTCAATTGATATATGACAGTCAGAAATACAAAAAACAAATTAAGTGGACGACATCTTTAGTATCAAGCAAAGATCATTTAAAACCACTAATAGCAGTATTAGAATACCATAAGGCTGCTCAAATCGAAATCATCGATATGGAACAAGGGCAAAAGAAAATGAGAATCCTTGCTTGGCGTTGGGAATAAAACGAAAAAGCTTTCAGACAAACTCTGAAAGCTTTTTTATTTTCTGATTTATATTATTCATAACATCCTATTGTAAATCCGCAAAAGAAGATTTATTTCACAACGCATATTTCTTCAATTATTTTAAAAAAGCTCCTTCGTAAACTTAACCCGTATACGGGACTGGAACCCTTCTATAGTCTTGAAGATTTCTTTGAGTGTAACCTGTTCGATTTTTGTTAAACTCGTTGGGTCAATAAAATTGTCAGGCTCTGTATTATCCTGTATAATGTGATTAGCCTGCCTTTGCAGACGCAAAGCCATAAGATAATAATAAGAATGAAGGAGTTCCTGAGTCGCTGATTCTGTAAATACACCGATTTTTTGGAGTGCCTTCAACCTTTCTCCGGTATTCACGCTGAATATACGGTGCTTTAGCGCATACACCCGTACCAGATCCACGATAGGCGTCATCGCTTTCTTAATATCAAACACTTCCCGATCTCCCACATTGATAGTACGTATTTTCTTAAGGAAAGATGTCAGAGGTGGTTGGTACTGCAAAGCATTCTTTGCCATCTGGAAAAACAGTTTTTCCATGGGCTGTTTTAATTTTTCATCCAGAAACTCATGAAGTTCATCCATGATTGACGGATCTCCATATATGTAACGGCAGTCAAAGAAAGTAGAAAATTTAATAGTCGACTCAGGTATAGATTCTTGTAGCCACTGCTCATAGTTATTTTTCCAATGAGACAGGGAATGCGTCCATTTGGGGTTTTTCGCCATAAAACCACCCGTACAGAAACTAAACCCAACAAAATCAAGATGCCCAGAGACCATATCGGCAAACTTAAGAAAGTATTCTCTAACTTCCTCACGATGCTCGTTCGCCTTATCTTCATAGATAATCGCGTTATCTTGGTCTGTTTTTAAAGTTTGCTCTTTTCGCCCTTCGCTCCCCAGCACCATAAAGACAAATTTGGCTGGAGGCTTACCTATATCAGCTATTACGCTATCTATTATCTTTATCAAGATGGTGTCTGCTATCGATGTGATAATCTGATTCACGATCTCTGCATTCACTCCTCTCCCAATCAACTGCTTGATCATGTGGGGTACATTCTCCCATTTCCCTTTTAGTTCATCTACGGATAATGCCAATTTTACAGATTGAATAAATACCAATGGCGACTGTGCCTGCTCACTCAGTAGACGGTTTCGGCTAATAATCCCCTCAAGAAGTCCTTTGTTCTCCACCAGGAGGTAGCGTGTCTTTGACCGAAACATCATTAATATCGCTTCATATACATACGCCTGATTATCGATGGTCACTACAGGTATGTCCATGATTTCCCTCGCGGAAATGTTGTTATCCATTCCTGAATGAGCAACGATTTTGTCTCGCAAGGTAATATCGGTAATAAATCCTACAGCCTGTAAAGATGCATCCCTAACGATAATACAACTTCTTTTATGATCCGCCATAAGTATAGCAACCTGCCATGCCGGGGTGTTTTCTTCACAATACAATATATCTTTGGCATCTACACTTTCTATCCGCCTCGAATACAACTGTTCGGATGCAATATAGCTTTGTTCGAAGGTAGGGGGAGCTTTAGTAAAATGAGCAAAATCGTCATTCAACATCAGCCGTCCATACTCGGCAGTGAAGTATTGAAAAAAAGCATCGTTAGACTGACAAAGTCCAGCAAAATATTTACGTTTTAACGAAAGAACAACGGTACCCTTAGTAGCAATGACCGTACGCAACGATTTCTTTCTATTCAAAAGTATGGAAATACCCCCATAGCAAAATCCCGCTTCATGTGATTCGGGCAATCGTTTATTCTGCTCATTATCGTAAAAAAATGATTCGTATACTCCCTTAACAATAACATCAACACCTTTCATTTTAGTGACTTCTTGTTGATATATCAATGTGTCCTTACTATATTTTGTTTCGGTAAAAAGATCCGCAAAGTCATCGAGCACTTCAGGAGACAACAAATTGAATGGGGGATTATTTTTTAGGAATTCAACTCTGTTCATCGTAAAATATTGATTAGAAAACTACTTTAATATGATCGTCATCTTTCTTTCGTTAATCTGCTCCAAAATGGATTGCTCGTTAATATATCCACTTTTGGATAATTCAAAAAAACATTCTGCAGTAGCCAATGTATCGCAAAGGGCATCATGATAATTTTGGAGCGTTTTATAGAAAAGTATCGCGTATAATTGAGACAAAGTAAGAGATCTCCCTTTCGCTGTACCCGCAAGATACCTTGTCGCCATCAGAGTACAGAATGCTGGAATTTGGTCCAGATTATACTTTATTGCTGCTCGCTCCAACTCGAATTTGAGCAAATTAAGGTCAAATTTCAAAAAGTGACAAACTAATAAGGGATCATACATCTGCAAATCCATGAGTAGCCGATTCAGTACATCTTTACGTGAAGAACCGTGTTGCTGCCTAAACACATCCGTAATCTTATGTATTTTTAGTGCAGAAGAAGTGCTTTTAAAATCTCGCTCGTCAATATAAAGTTTCTCCCGCTTGATTTCATCTCCATCAATGGTATAGATTACCCATGAAATCTGAACTAAATAAGGCCAGTCACGGCAGTCGACTGAAGATACATCCCAACTTACTGGTTCTCCAGAAGCTTCTGTATCCAAAAACATATAATGCGATTTTATCATTTATTCAGCCTCAGATTAATCGACAAGGCAATCGTTCCACAAGATTTAACCTTATAAAAAAGAAAACAAGCAATCTATTGAACTTTAGAAATAAAACATACCCCTCTTACACACAAATGACCACTTATTAAGAACAAACTTAAATAAAGTTGATGGTATCATCAATATTATTTACTTTGTCCTCAGGCTATAAGACTGATGCATAAAAATTAAAAGCAATCAGAATTTGGACTGAAAGCTTTTTGTTTCATGTAGCACTTTTATAATTATTTTCGTTTTCACTACACACTATTCAAAACTAAAATTATGCGCACCCTATTTTTACTCACCTTAAGTGTATTACTTTTTGGCTGCAAAAAGGCAAACGAAAACAGTTCAAACAATCCATGCCATCAAGAGATGAAAGAGCGATTTAAAACTGAACTTAAATGCACCGAAAGAGGCGTAATGGAAGTGAATTTGTATTCAGGTATTTATGATGGAAAACAGATTTATTTTGCAATGACAATGTGTCCCGCCTGCAATACTATGCCACCTCAATTTGGATATAACTGCGAGGGTACAAAAATTAACATTTCAACCTTCAACACGAAAGTTTCAGAAATAAAAGAAATTTATAATAGCTGTACGAATAGTTTCGTAAATGAATAAAAGCAAAAAAGCCTTTAGAAATCTAAAGGCTTTAATTTTGCTCTTCCTCTTGGGCTCGAACCAAGGACCCTCTGATTAACAGTCAGATGCTCTAACCAGCTGAGCTAAGGAAGAATTTGAAACTTTACAGTTTCTGGTTAAATCATGATGTCAAGTTTTCACACTTGAAAGTCCTTACGACATTGGACTTTTTTTTGCTCTCCCTCTTGGGCTCGAACCAAGGACCCTCTGATTAACAGTCAGATGCTCTAACCAGCTGAGCTAAGGAAGAATTCAACCTACTTCGTTTCCGTTTCGGTGATGCAATTATCGGAAGTTTTTGAGAGTTCTGCAAACATTTTTTTAAGGTTTTTTACAACTCACTCATTCCCAACAAGAATATTTTACAACAAAACGCCTTTTAAAAGCAATGTAGCAAAGGTAAAGTAAATAATCAAGCCTGTCACATCTACTAAAGTTGATACAAACGGTGCAGATGAGCTCGCTGGATCCGCACCTAGCTTTCTTAATAAAAACGGAAGCATAGAGCCTGTCAAAGATCCCCATAGTACAACCCCAATTAGTGAGAAGCTAATTACTAATCCGATCAGAACCCAATATTCGCCATAGGTATCAGCAAACATTTGCCAGGTAGCAATTCGAATAAAACCTAACGCACCAAGTATCAAACCTAAAATAAATCCAGTCAAAATCTCTCTGCGCATCACGCGCCACCAATCTCCTAATGTAACCTCTCCCATAGCCATTGCCTGTATAATCAATGTCGACGCCTGTGAGCCACTATTCCCTCCACTTGACATAATCAATGGCATCAACGCAAACAACACAATAGCGCTCGCCAATTGGCTTTCAAAATGCCCAATTACCGTCGCCGTCAACAATTGACCTAAGAACAACACAACCAGCCAGCCAGCCCGTTTTTTGACAAGATGCATTATCGACACATCAAGATAAGGCTCATCCAAAGCCTCTGTACCCCCAAAGCGCTGCATATCCTCTGTGTACTCCTCATTCGCGACCCAAAGGATATCATCTATCGTCACAATACCCAACATGATTCCCTGTTCGTCTACTACGGGTAGAGCCACACGGTTATTCATACGGAAGATCGTCACGGCTTCTTCCTGCGGATCATTCGCGTTTAAAGATATCATCCGATTATCAATCAACGAGCCTACCTGAGTATCTGGTGATGCTAATAAAATATCCTTGATACGAATATCATCTATTAGCTTTCCATCAGTGTCAATCACATACAATACATCGATCGTTTCTGAACCACTTCCATAGCGACGAATATGATCTAGTATTCGAGTCATAGTCCAATGCTCTTTGACTGTAATATAATCCGGAGTCATTAAACGACCTACACTATCCTCAGGATACCCAAGTAATGACAAAGCTTCTTTGCGTTCATCAGGCGTCAATAAGGTAATCAGTCTTTTTACGACATCACCCTTCAAATCTCCAAAAAAAGATGTGCGGTCATCGGGAGGCATTGTGTTCAATATCTCTCTGACTTTGTTCGCTGAAATTTTTTTGAAAATACGCTCTTGCGTAGGAAAGTCTAAAATCCGAAATACATTGACCGCTCGGTTTAGGTCTAGGGTTTCAATAAAGAGAGGGCCATGTTCCGGAAGCTCATCAATCAACTCCTCAACATCAGAAATATTTAACTCATTTAAATAATCCGCCAACCCTTGATGATTACCATCTTCGATTAGCTGTTCGAGTGTTACAACATGCATTTCCAATTCTTCCATTTTTCTCCTCCGATTATAATTTCCCTACATTGGTATCTCACTTTAGTTTGATGCAAAAGTCGTCTTTTTATTGCAAAAAATATAATATTTTTTCATGTATTCAGCAAGTTTAATAATTAAAAAAAATAAACATTATGTCATAATCAAAAACACTAAATTAACCAAACCTAAAAGTCGCTATCCTGCCAGTTTAAAACAATCCCTTTGAAATAAACATTTGCAGAATTAAGATGTAGCTGCATTTATTTATTTGACCTTAGCAGATCTATATTCAAACCATAAAAAACAATCAGTTTAATTGATTACACGTATGAGAAAAATCACAAGCCAACAATAACTACAGTCCCTCATACGATATACGTAAATTGTAAAATTTCAAAAAAATAATGTACTTTAGTGAATGTAATTCCAATGGTTAAAAACAAAGGTCAAAAACAATAAAAACCTAATAAAAATTCAATTTAATAATCTAATAGAAATTTATTAAAATAATTATAAAACAGAAACTTACATAACCAAACTAAACAATCAGATTAAATAAAATTAGTTATTATTACTAAATAAATTAGCAAAACATCAGTATGAAGCTAAAAACAAAAAACAAAAACCTATTTTTCAACACATTAATATTAATCATATCAACATTTAATTCAAATATAATTTTTGCACAAATATTCGACAACTCTCAAGCACATTACAAAGTAAAATGGCATCAGATAGATACTGATAATTTTAGGTTAATATTCCCTTCAACATTCAAAACTTCTGCTCCTTCCCTATCACAACAAATCGAAAACTACATTAAATATAGTCAGAAAAGTTTAACAGATAATCCTAGAAAAATAAGTATAATAGTCCAACAAAATCATATTCTTCAAAATGGATTTGTACAGTTAGCTCCTCGTAAATCTGAAATATTTTCGACGCCATCAGGGATAGCGGACAATCAAGAATGGTTACCAAATTTAGCTCTCCACGAACTTCAGCACGTTACTCAATTTGACAAATTGACAGGCAACATAAAGCGTCCATTTGGCGAATTATTAGCCTTAGGTTTCTTCGGAATTAACCTTCCCTCTTGGTATTATGAGGGGGATGCAACTCTTCATGAAACACTATTTTCCAATGGAGGCAGAGGCAGATTAAGCTCGTGGAACATGGAACTACGAACTAATATTTTATCTAAAAAACACTACAGTTTTAGTAAATATATACACGGATCATTCAAAGATATTGTACCCAGCTATTATACTATTGGCTATTTTATGAATAGTGAAATGTATGAAAAAGACAATAAAATAAATGCGAATATCTATGAAGAAATGAATGGAAAATTACTTAGGCCATTCAATTTTCAACGTGCCTTAAAAAAATATTACGGCACAAAACCTAATCAATTGTTTGAAAATACCATAGCAAAACTAGATCAAAAATGGACCTCAAACACATCCACAAGTCTTCCTGACCCTATCGAATTTAAGGACAAATACCCTACGGACTACCTATTACCTCAAGTAGAAAATGGATCCATCTATAGCATCCAAAAAAATAACCAACGCACACAACGTATAGTTAAATTTGATAAAAATAACCCTGAGAATTATACAGAAATTGTGAAAACAGGAGCTCAATTAATGCCCTATTTTCATATCAAAAAGCACCTTATTGTGTGGGACGAATATAGAAAAGATGCACGTTTTTCTAAGCAAACATACAATGTTATCACTGTATACAACACCCAGAATAATATCAAAACAACTATAACGAAAGATAGTAGATACTACACTCCACTCCTTTCAAATGACCTGAAACACATCGTATGCATTGAAGTCGATCTTGACAATAAAAGTTCAATAGCTATATTAGACACATACACAGGACATAAAATTGATAGCATCCCTTTAGCCAATGGCACACACATACAACAACCCCATTTGAATGAAAAATCAACCAAAATCATCGCGATTGCTATAAGTCAAAGAGGAACAAATCTAATAGAAATAAGCAGAGATACCAAGCAGACCAAGACAATACTAGAATGGTCAAACTTACAGTTTGAGCGCCCCGTGTATGCAGGAAATGACATTATTTTCAAAGTAAACCAAAATGGGAAAGACGATATTTTTCTACTGAAATCTGGTATTATACAACAACTAACTGATAGTAAATTCGGCGCATTTAATCCATCTATCAACAACGATACACTTTGGTTTAACGATTTCACTTTAAAAGGACATAAAATCAATCTTATATCTTTAAATAATATTAACAGCAAAAAAATAAGCTTATCAGCTGCGGAAACACTTTTTGAAACGCAAAACAACTTCAAATTTGACAGTATTAGCCACTCTACAGTCGATTATTCAGCTCTCATCAAACCTTACTCTGTAATCAAAAACAGCGTCAATTTTCACAGCTTAACACTTAGTGCTAATGATTTTGAAAGTTTTGACAACTATAAACCCGGAATTTACTGGGTTTCAAATGACTTATTAAACATAACAAATATTAAACTAGGCTATGAAAGAGAAGTTGAATTGAGAAAGAATTCATATTTAGCCGAATTATCTTACCAACGCTATCATCCTAAATTCAATATTAGCTACAAAAACTCTGGGAATTATGGCATTGCTAAGACCAGAACAGGAAAGGATAGCCTGAGATTCGACTTCAGATATCACCAAATAACAGCAGATATTCAATTGCCATTTAGCATATATAGAGGTAATAATGTTTATTCATACGGAGCAAACTTCGGCACATACTATATCAAACGTTACGATTTAAGTATACAATCATTGAGAAACTTTGTAGATCAGATTAAATTTCCATTAAACTACCAAGTTTACTTTAACAAAAATTCAATGATGGCACGTATGGATTTAGCCCCTCGATGGGGTCAAAATTTCAATTTTATTTACAGGCATATGCCATTTGAAAACAACCAAAGTCAATCTTGGGCATTCAGGTCAAATTTTTACTTTCCAGGATTTGTTCTAAACCACAGCTTTCAAACAAGATTCAACATCCAACACTCAAAAGGCGTATTCGAGGGCTCTTATGACATACCACTAATTGATGGATTTTCATTTTTACCTAACTATTTAGTAAAAAACACGCTTTTATTTGATTACAAATTACCCCTGTTATACCCTGATCTGTCGATAGGACAACTCGCCTATATCAAGCGTATTCACGGACAATTATCAGCAGACTATTTAAATATTCATAATACAGATCTTGCTCCTAAGTCACTCAGCGCAGGACTTAATTTTGATTTTAATCTATTTAAATACAATGAACCGTTGTTTACCTTTAGTGTTTTAGGAACATATTTAAATGATAGTAGAATTAACAAAAAATTCAGTCCAACCTTCAGCTTGAGTTACAGTTATTAGCCAAACGTTTAAAAACCAACAATATATAAAAACAATTTTAATCGTTATATTGTTTAACATTTTACACATTAAACTTTTGAGACATGGCAATAATCTCTAAAGACGCTGAGGTTCAAGAAGAATTAATTACAATATATGAACTTCTCTTACGCAAAAGATCTACCATTCAAAATGAGCTAAAATCTATACGGAAGCAATTTGAAAAACAATGTGATCTTTTTATATTAAATGGATATAATGATGAAAAATCACCTATTATTACCAATAAAATATACCATAAGAAATTCATTGAATACGATACACACTGCCACATCATCGACATCATCAATGATTTCAAAGATGTTTACGGGTATTTTCCAGAATATTGTGAAATGTATTACACACTACATCAAACAATGTTACAATTTGCTGATAACGAAGACTATGAATGTGCAGCATTTGTAAAATCATGGGTTGATCAAATTAGTCAAATCATTCGTATAAAATCTTAATTTGATGTCCCCTTAAAGTGTAAAAGAGAAAATAAAATGTACAACAAAAAGATTATTGGGATTGCCAAAATTTTTAACCATAAGACTAAGACAATCGAAACAATCAAAAACAAGTATTTATACTTATTAAGTTCCCATTTCAATGAATTAAGTTTCATAGAAAACAGCTTCAATTCAGAAACTAAAAGTGCACTGGTTATAAGCGTGATTCCCACTAACAAATACACGTTATAAATATATTGTGGATAAACATTCCCAATAAATGGTAATGATACAATCAAAAATGTATTCATCGGTGTATTTACACCAATGAAATCAGAAGTTTGACGTTCATCAATATTAAATTTAGCTAATCGCAAAGCTGAAAACACCGTCACTACAAAACCTAAATATGGCAAATATTCAGAAGTAGAAACCTCCTTTAACATCATATAAAGAATTGTACCTGGCAAAAATCCAAAGCTAATTACATCTGCAAGCGAATCCAACTCCTTACCTATTAAAGACTTCACATTGAGCAATCGAGCTACTAATCCGTCAAAAAAATCAAAAATACCTGAAGCAAGAACACAATAAAATGCCGATAAATAATCGCCTTTCAACACAAATAAAATGCCTAAACATCCACTAAACAAATTCAACGATGTAATCGTATTCGGTATATATTTCTTCATTATAAAAATAAAAAGCCGTCTAATAACTAGACGGCTTAAAAATATCAATTTAATATGAATTATCCATTCATACTCATCAAAAACTCTTCATTTGAGCGTGTTCCACGCAATTGTTGTAACAAGAATTCCATAGCTTCTGTAGAATTCATGTCTGACAAGTGATTTCTCAACACCCATAGACGTTGTAATGCTTCTCTATCCATCAATAGATCATCACGACGTGTTGAAGACGCAGTCAAATCGATAGCTGGGAATAAACGTTTGTTCGCCAACTTACGATCTAATTGAAGCTCCATATTACCAGTACCTTTGAATTCTTCAAAGATCACATCATCCATTTTTGAACCTGTATCAGTTAATGCTGTAGCCAAAATCGTCAATGAACCACCATTTTCAATGTTACGTGCCGCACCAAAAAAACGTTTTGGTTTATGTAATGCATTAGCATCAACACCACCCGATAAAATTTTACCAGAAGCTGGCGCAACCGTATTATAAGCCCTAGCCAAACGAGTAATAGAATCCAATAAAATCACTACATCGTGACCACATTCTACCATACGTTTTGCCTTTTCTAATACAATATTGGCGATTTTCACGTGTCTATCAGCTGGCTCATCAAATGTTGACGACACCACCTCAGCACGAACAGATCTTGCCATATCAGTCACCTCTTCTGGACGCTCATCGATTAATAAAATAATCAAATAAACTTCAGGGTGATTCTTAGCAATAGCATTAGCTACTTCTTTCAGTAAGTTTGTTTTACCCGTTTTTGGTTGAGCAACGATAAGTCCACGTTGACCTTTACCAATTGGTGTAAACAAATCCATGATACGTGTTGAGTAATTATTCGAACCTAAATCTAAATTTAATTTTTCATCAGGGAATAATGGCGTTAAGAAGTCAAAAGGAACACGGTCTCTTATTTCCGCAGGATTTTGACCATTTATAGACTCAATACGTACTAACGGAAAGTATTTTTCTCCTTCCTTTGGAGGACGAATAGAACCTCTTACGTTATCACCCGTTTTCAAACCAAATAATTTGATTTGTGATTGCGATACGTAAATATCATCTGGAGATGTTAAATAATTGTAATCAGAAGAACGTAAAAAACCATAACCATCAGGCATAATTTCTAATACACCTTCGTTTACAATTACATTATCAAAATCAGTATTCGTAGAAGTATCTTTTTTCGGTTCTACTGACTGCTCAGACTTTGCCGCTACTACTTCAGCTACTTTTGGAGTTGACTCTGAAGGTGAACTTGCAAATAAAGTAGGCTCATCTTCAGTTCTAACACGCTTAGTTATAGCTACTGGCTCAGTTTTGATTGTTCTTGTTCTTTTTCTTGGAGCATTGTCATCTGACTCTACAGCTACAGGTGCTGCTTCTACTTTTTCAGTATCAGATTGTTGAGCAATCGCTGAAATTTTATCGATTAGTTCTTGCTTGCGTAATTTATCTACGTCTACAATACCTAACACCTTTCCTATCTCGCGCAATTCGGACACGAGCTTTGAATTCAATTCGTTGATATTCATTAATATTGAATTATGATTATATCTTTTTGGATTTTCAATTTGAAATCTAACCTACTTATTCACAATGCCTTTATAACTTAAGGTTTGAAAATTTGACTTGTTCTCGTTCACTATTTCTGATTTTTGAAACAACAAACTATGAACTAGGATAAATTTGAGAATGCACAAAGAAAACCATTCCAAATGAATTTTCAAAAAAAAATTAACAAAATTATCTTGACATTAAAAAAAATGTGCATTTTTGTGTGTACTAAATTGTTTTACCAATTATAAAAACAAACTTTTTTTCGTACGTTTATAACTTTATAAAGTATAATGAAACCTTCAAATTATGAATGAAAGTAACAAGCCAACAAACTATCCCGCCCTCTATACACTAATCGTAGTGTTTTTTTTCTGGGGTTTTATTGCTGCAGGCAATAGTATTTTTATACCATTTTGTAAAAACTATTTCCATCTTGATCAGTTCCAATCTCAATTAATCGATTTTGCTTTCTACAGCGCATATTATATTGGCGCACTAGGCTTATTTATATTTGGCACATTATCAGGTCGAGATTTAGTTGGCAAATGGGGCTACAAGAAAAGTATAGTATATGGATTACTATTTTCAGCATTCGGCGCAGCTGCAATGATAGTTGCTGTTGAGGTGAATGTGTATCTAGGAATGTTGATCGGATTATTTATTGTGGCATTAGGCTTTTCTTTACAGCAAACCGCAGCAAATCCATTTGCTGTATTATTAGGAGACCCTAAAACAGGAGCTTCACGAGTAAATCTTGGAGGCGCTGTAAACTCCTTTGGAACAACTATAGGCCCTTTGGTAATTGGATATGCCCTATTCGGTACGTTCGAACCTATGTCTGACTCTGAAATTTCTAGCTTACCACTTAATAAGGTAGTATATCTGTATATTGCAGTTGGCTTACTATTTATATTTGCAGCCGCTTTATTTAACTTTTCAAAAAAAGTACCTCCAGGAATCAATAACGAGCCAATGGAAGAAGCTTCTAAAGCTAAAAATATCCTTATTGTTATGACTGTTCTTTTAGCTGTAATGTTTACACCTGTTTTTTTAAGCTATAAAAGTGAAACGGCTCTACAGATTGAAAAAATGAACGCGCAAATAAAAGCTACCACAGATATCACAACCATAGATAATATCAAAGCCCAAATCAAAGAAATCGCACACCCTCTTGAACTTAAGCGTATGGCTTTATTATTTGGAGCATTGATCGCAGTCGTAGGATCTTTACTATTTGCTTATCGCAAAGCTCAACATACTCCACAGGGATGGGGCGCTATGAAATACCCACAATTAGTTTTGGGTATGTTAGCACTATTCGTTTACGTTGGAATTGAGGTAGCTATAGGAAGTAACTTAGGTGAATTGCTTACATTACCAGAATTTGGAAGTTTACAATCCTCAGAAATTACACCTTATATATCTATGTACTGGGGAGGTATGATGATTGGCCGTTGGGCAGGTGCTATTACAGCGTTTAATTTTGCTAATTCTACTAAGAAAATCTTAACTGCGACAGTTCCTTTTATAGCATTCATTATCGTTTTAGCAGTAAATTCCATTGCGGGCTTCAATATGTCACATTTGTACTTCTTTGGAATTTGTATTGCTATTCAAGTGATTGCCTTTTTCATAAGTAAAGAAAAACCGGTAACAACATTAGTGGTTTTTGGGACATTAGGTTTAGCTGCTATGATTGTTGGATTATTATCATCAGGGACTATCGCTATCTATGCATTTCTGACCGGGGGGCTTGCCTGTTCTATTATGTGGGGATCAATATTCGCCCTGTCAATAGTTGGTATTGGAAAATATACAGAACAAGGGTCTGCTTTCTTAGTTATGATGATTCTTGGCGGGGGTATCATTCCCCCAATTCAAGGTAAGTTAGCAGATATCATAGGTATACATAATTCTTACATAATCCCTGTGATTGGATTTATTTACATTATACTTTTTGCTGTATTAGTCAAAGGATTCTTAAAAAAGCAAAACATAGATATTGAACACATTGATGGCTCATCTAGTCATTAAGAAATTAAGCTAATTGTACTTTTTACACTAAGCATAAAACACAAAAAACAGCGTTCAATGCAAATTGAGGCTGTTTTTTGTGTTTTAAAAGAAAGTTATTTAAAATAAAATTTTTAAATACTATTGTTTTTATAAATAATAATGTATCTTCGGAACAGATAATTTTGAATAACTATACTAAAATAAACTAATAATGATCATTATTGCAGATGGAGGATCTACCAAAACCAATTGGTGCCTATTAGACGATAATCAAAAGAAGATCTATTTCAACACAGAAGGTTACAATCCTTACTTTGTGGACAGTGACTATATCGTGAGTTCTTTGAAAAAAGGATTACCAAATGATTTACCTTTAGATAAAATTCAAGAAGTAAATTATTATGGTGCCGGAGTACACAACGACGAAAAAGCTAAAATTGTATCAGACGCTTTTCGCGTATTATTCCCTAACGCAAAAATTGAAATCGGTCATGACTTATTAGCTGCAGCTAGAGCGCTTTTAGGTAAAGAAACTGGATTTGCTGCAATTCTGGGTACAGGTACTAATACATGTATCTACGATGGTGACAAAATTACTCATAATATTAGTTCGGCGGCATACATTTTAGGTGATGAAGGCTCAGGTTCTTTCATTGGTAAAAAACTTCTGACTGATTTCGTTCGTGATTTAATGCCTGTAGACGTTGCAAAAGCATTCTACGATACATACAAATTGTCAAAGGATGAAATCATGGACAGCGTATATACTAAACCATTAGCAAATCGTTTTTGTGCTAGCTTTAGTAAATTTGTATATGACAATAATGTAAACATCGAATATACACGCAAAATTGTTGATGATGCTTTCGAAGCTTTTTTTGCCAACCTAGTAAGCAAATACCCTAACTATCAAAGCTATACGTTCAACTGTATAGGTTCTGTAGGTTATAATTTCCGCAATGTATTGGAAGAAAAAGCAAATCAATATGGCATGAATGTAGGTAAAATCTTACGTTCACCAATTGACGATTTAGTTCAATTCCATATTGACAGATATTCAAACAAATAATCTTTACATAAGACTACTATATTAAAAAAGTCCATTCATCGAATGGACTTTTTTAGTAAATATGAAGTTAAGATTTACTATAATTCAATTGATTCCCCCAACTTCAGCAGGCTAAGATTAAGATTCGCTTTTGAAAACACCTTTTTAGCCTCAATCGTATCAATAGTGACAGGAGAAAATGTATCATAATGCATTCCAATCACATTCTTACAATTTATGAAATCCGCAGCCTTCACCGCATCATACATATCCATCGTATAGTGACCTCCAATTGGTAAGAATGCCCAATCTAAATTCAGTCCTTCCAACAATTTCATCTCTAGGGTTAATGCAGTATCCCCTGCAAAATATATTTTTTTGTCGCCTACAAAGAAGATAAAACCACAAGGAGCTCCTCCATATGCGCCATCTGGTGTAGAATTAGTATGTAATGCATACACCATTTTTACCTTACCAAAAGGCAAGGACAAAGTTCCTCCAAAATTAAACTCTAAAACTTTGTCATCCGCAACACCTTGCTTACGCACCCAACCTGCTGTCTCCACTATAGCTGCTACAGTAGCGTTCGACTGCGATTGAATTGTAGGTAAATCAGCAACATGATCTTCATGTGCATGTGATAAAAAAATGTAATCAGGATTTAAAGTGGATACATTAATATCTTTAGCTAAAGGATTATAAGTCACAAAAGGATCTAATAAAACCTTAGTTCCATTGAAATTAAATTCAAAACAGGCATGTCCTAAATAACGTACTGAAATTTGATTTGCCATAATTATTATTTACCAAATAGATTCCCTAGACCACCTAATCCGCTTAACATATCTTGTGAGGCAGCAGCCATTTCAGTCTGACTAACATTTTCAGCTTGAGCTAATGCTTTATTAAGTGCAACCATTAATAAATCCTCAATTTGCTCTTTGTCTCCTTCAGCAAATAATTCATCACTTATACTCACTTCTTTTATTTCTTTGTTTGCTGTAGCAATTACACGTACTTTACCACCTTCAGCCTCACCAGAAACTGATATATTATCTAATCTTGCTTTGATCTCTTGCGCCTTTTGTTGCGCTTGGAATAATTTGTCAAACATAGTATCTTCTAATTTATTTAGACCAAAATACGAAATCATGTTTTCCGTTCAAAATAAGTAACAGAATAAGCTTATTTAATTAAATTTGTACCATGACAAAATTCCAAGAAATTATTTCAAATCTTCAACATATTAACCCTTCTAAAGCAGAACTTTTAGAAGAAGAAATTGATATAATACAACACAAACTAAAGTTTTTATCTAAAGAAAACTTACCCAAAACACTTGTGTTAGATCAAAAGAGTAATTTTCATTCATTAGAATCTGTTGTTTTAGCAGAAAAAATTAATACAGCTGGGGGAGTATATATTGAATCTTTGGATGGCAACCCAGATTGTATCATTATATTACAAGAAAATGAAAATTTGTATAGCCAATTATCTAACGTATTGGATCAAGAAAAAATAAAAGCTACAAATGCTTATATGAGTAACAATATATACATTATCCAATTTGCTGCTTTTAACACACTGGATGAAGAATACTTAAAGGATACAGAAATACTAGCAGAAATATTACAGCCGAAGTATTTTGTTTATGGGCATGACGGAATTTCTTGGGTAAAATTTGAAATATAAAAATAAATCCTGTAGGAGAATTACAGGATTTATTTTAAACTGAACTATACTTCAAATTTCTTTTGTAATAACGTATAAAACTTATCAACTGTTTGTGGTTTATCAGCCCAACCATTTTTAACAGCATAATTTGTTTGTAGGAAAGCATCTGCCTCAGCAAATGAATCAAATCGATTTAATAACTCTACTGCTTCACTATACGCCAAACTATAACCATTAAACAAATCTTTTATATACAATAGTTTATCATTCAAACTGACAGCAGTTTTCAAATCAACAACTTTTTCTTTGGCTGCAGACGTTTGAAACTGCTGAGTGACATTCACACCAGCTTGTTTCTGTTGATGAATTAATTCATTTATCGTTAAAGGACGAGCAACAGTTTCTTCAACAACAGAAGTTGCTTGTTGAACAGGCAATTCCACCTCCTTTGCAGGTAGTGTAACAGGAACAACTACTTCTTCCTGTTCTTCAACAAATAGAGTTTGCTCTATCTCATCATCAACAGATTCAACTATTTCTTCTTTTTTCGCAACAACTTGTGTTACATCGTTGTTACTAAAAGAAAATTCAGTTTGTTTTATTTCATCTGACTTTTCATTAAACGCCGGGAATTCCTCCTTAATTTCTTCAAAGACCTCTTGCTTATCAGCAGGTTTTAAAATCTCTGTAGCGGGAGTAAAAATATTCTTATTAGCTGGTTCTAGTTGTTTTGTTGACAACATATTATTTTGAATCTTCAACGCTTCAAAATATTTAGTCAATGAAGCTAAATTTGCTTCAAGTAAAGTCACCTCAACTGAGTCAATTTCAGTAGATTTTTTAATTTCAGTATATTGAGATTGTATATCTGCAAATAGATAGTCAATTTTTGAAAGTAATTGTCCTTTAGTTTTTGCCATGGATCTTTTATTTTGATTACGTAGTTAAACGGAAGACAACGTGGGAAACAAAAACTACTGATAATGATATAGTTTTGAAATCACGCTGCTTTTTATATATCAAAAATAAGATATAATTTCGATATTCGTATCGTCAAACGATGGATGATGTACAATTCTTTCAAGAATTATGCAATCTTCCTATACATTCAAAACTATGCTTTTTTCAGAAAATTATTTCAGCCAAAGAGACAGACAAGTGGGTAGCATTGAGGTGATTTGCGGGTCAATGTTTTCTGGTAAGACAGAAGAACTAATTCGTCGCATGAAAAGAGCACAATTCGCAAAATTACCTGTCGAAATTTTCAAGCCCGCTATTGATATCCGTTACGCCGAAAAAGAAGTCGTATCTCATGATAGTAATAGCATTCCTTCTACTCCTGTCGAACACTCATCGGCTATTTTGCTATTAGGTGGGGAAGCAAAAGTAATAGGCATTGATGAAGCTCAATTTTTTGATGATGAATTACCAAATGTGTGCATACAACTTGCTAACAAAGGAGTACGTGTCATAGTTGCTGGACTCGACATGGATTACCAAGGAAGGCCATTTGGACCAATGCCAAACATTATGGCTGTAGCAGAAGATGTATACAAAGTGCATGCTGTCTGTGTCAAATGTGGAGCACCGGCCAACTATTCGTATAGATTTACTAAAAATGATAACGTAGTGCTATTAGGCGAAAAAGAAAGTTACGAACCTAGATGTCGTCACTGCTATTTTCACAAAATAGATGAATAAACAAAAAAGACTTCGAATATTCGAAGTCTTTTTTGTTATAGTTGATTTACAATAAGTGGATCTAATGGCTTAATTTTAGAGCGGTAGCGATGTATTAATTTTCCATTTTCATCAATCAAAAATTTCTCAAAATTCCAGTTAATATCTCCCGAAAAATCAGGATTTGGCTGGCTTGTTAAGTATTTAAATAATGGATGTATATTATCTCCCTTTACATCTACTTTTTCAGCAATCAAAAATGTAACCCCATAGTTTTTTTCACAAAACTCAGCAATATCTTCATTACTGCCTGGCTCTTGATTACCAAAGTTATTGGCAGGAAATCCGATAACGACCAAATTCTTACCGTACTGCTTATGCAACTGTTCTAAATCTTTATACTGCGTCGTAAAACCACATTTTGAGGCTGTATTTACCAACAATATCTTTTTGCCTTTGAATTTTGAAAGTTTTACTTGTTCTCCATCTATAGATTTAAAAGAAAAATCATATACAGACGATGTTGGTAAAATCATATTCAGAATCATTAATAAAGTAATCATGAGCTAAAATTTAAATTGAAAAATTAGATGTTTCACGTTCGATTACATAATCGAACAAATCATAGATTGGACTCGCAAGAATTTTGCCAACAGTGACTCCATGAATCTGACATACTTGTCGTATATTCATATCAAATGTATAAGCCACTCTTCCGACAAAATTGCAAGAAAATTCCCAATAATTGGGATAAGTCATAATATTTGTGCGGACAAACTCATCAAACCCCTCGTTCAATAATTTGTCTATATATGGATGTGTGCGATGCTCAGACATAAAAGGAATAAAAGAAGCCAAATATGAATTAGGCCGCTCCTTTTGGTATACATTCTTAATTACACTATCCTTTGAAATTCGGTATTTTTCGGAGAATGCTTTAGCAATATCTCTTGGCATTTTACCATACAAAAAATGAGTTATTAACTTTTTACCAAACCAAGCTCCTGAGCCTTCATCACCCAGAACATATCCAATTCCGTGATGGCTTTGAAAAAGATTCTTACCGTCATAAAAACTAATATCCGATCCAGTACCTAATGTAGCAATAAGACCTTTGTCATTTTGCAATGTTGCATATGCAGCCCCCAACAAATCTGATTCTACTGAAATAAATGAATTAGGGAATAAAGTGGTTAATGCATTAGAAACTATCTCCCTACGATCTGGCGTAATACTGCCTGCTCCAAAAAAATAAACTTCTTTGATTTCTTCCGAATATGGAATAATCTCAGGCACGTCCTTCATTACCTTCTCAATTTCTTTTTCACTGACAAAGAAAGGATTCAATCCCTTTGTTTTAAAAAATAAAGGTTTGCTATCTGGAAGATTTAACATCCAATCCGAACTTGACGAACCACTATCCGCAACTAGTATCATTATCCTTAATTAGTTAATCTTTTGCTATTTCAAATATAAGAAATCCGTTGTTAGTTTTATGGGAATGTAATTGTATTATTATTAATATTTTGAACTCCATTGCATTAGTTCTACCTTTGGTTAAATTTATTTAAGCATACAAACATGGCAAAATCTATACATTTTGAATTATCTTTCTCTGAGCCACAAGCACATTATGTAGATGTCGAGATGCAAATACAGGGATTTAATGATCAAGCGTATATAGATGTTAAAATGCCTGTATGGGCTCCAGGTTCCTACCTTGTTCGGGAATATTCAAAAAACGTAGAGCGTTTAATAGCAAGGGATGATAATGGCAATATAATTCAATGCCAAAAAATCTCCAAAAATACTTGGCGTATTTCAAATCCTAAAGAAAAACTAAAGCTTTGCTATTCTGTCTATGGATTTGAAGTATCAGTACGAACTTCTTTCATAGATGATTCCAAGGCGTTTTTGAGTCCCGTTGGAACATTTATGTATATTGATGGTTATCTTCAGCACGAATCAACTGTCAAAGTGAACCTGTATAAGGATTGGAATAAAGTCTCAACAGGGTTAGAAAAGATTGGTGATAATCATACTTATTATGCACCTAATTTTGATATTTTATTCGATACACCATTTCAAATTGGAAATCAAGATACATGGTCTTTCGATGTAGATGGTATAATTCATGAATGCGCAATGGTTGGTCTAGCGGATTATGATAAAGTGCAATTAACCGAAGATATTACAAAAATTGTTCGCGAAGAAAATAAAATTTGGGGTTCAAATCCAAATAATTATTATCTATTTGTAACACACAACTACCAGAATGGTAGCGGCGGCTTAGAACATCTAAATTCAACAATACTGGCTGCTTCAAGATTTAGTTATTCACAAACTACATCCTATAAGAATTATTTAAGCCTTGTCGCTCATGAATATTTTCATTTGTGGCACGTGAAACGCCTACGTCCTAAAGAACTTGGACCTTTTGATTACGAAAGTGAAAACTACACAACCGGACTATGGATTATTGAGGGGTTCACTTCATATTATGATAACCTAATTATTCGTCGTTGTGGAATTTTTGATGAGACTGAATATTTGCAAAAATTAGCCTTTGAATTCAATAATGTTTATAATCGACCAGGCTATTTGTATCAAAGCGCTGCCGCATCAAGTTTTGACACCTGGATTAAGCAGTATCGACCTGATGAAAATTCTCAAAATGTAGCTATCTCTTATTACAATAAAGGGGCTATGCACGCTGTCTCGATGGATATTCTAATTATTGCTAAGACGAATGGTGTTAAGCGTCTTGATGATGTAATGAAAGCAGCCTACGAACATTTCTATCTGATTGAAAATAGAGGTTTTGAAGAAGATGAATTCCAAAATTTATCCGAAGAAGTAACAGGTGTAAAGCTTGACGATATTTTCAAAGCAGCGCATAGTACTGAAGATATTGACTATAATCAATATTTTAATCTAGTAGGATACGAACTTGTAGATAGAGCCGAAGATCAAGACCATCAATCGTTGGGAATTAAGATTGGTAGCAATGAAGGACATACGGTAATCAAAAATGTAGACCGCGATTCTGCGGCTTGGATTTCAGGACTTAATGCTGGTGATGAACTGATTGCAATAAATAATCACCGAATTGAAATCAACGGCAAAGCATTAGATTATGTATTATCAAATGCCAAAGAAGGTGAAAGCGTACAGATTTTGATTTCAAGAGATGGATTAATTAAAGAAATTCAAGTAAAATTAATTGCTTCTGCTAAAAAATCTTACAGTATTCAACGATTAAAAAACGCATCAGCTGAACAAAGGCTACTCGGAGATATTTGGTTATCTCTAAATATTTTATAAAAAGTAAAGGGTTTTCAAATTTGAAAACCCTTTACTTTTTATATTTTAAAATTTGTATCGAATAGAAAAACCAATAGGATCAAATACTCGTATTGTAGACTCCTGCACGAAATCAAAATATGGTTTGACATCTAATGATAATGAAATTGGCGCCGTAGGCAAACTATACTCCACTCCCACTATACCATCTATACTTAAAGACAATTCAGTAGTTTTTGGAATATGTACCCCCTCATTACTTGTAAATGCTTTATACGTATAATTACCAATACTACCTCCAAAACCATAATACCAACTAAAATTTTCCAATGGCAATTCTTTATGGTATTGATATAAACCTACCAATCTAAAAGTACTAGAAGTGGAATTACTTCTCATACTTAAGATTCCTTCCAATGCTCTATTTTCAGCAAGCGTATAGCGATAGTTGACACCAGATGCTGAGCCAAAACGTAGACCGACAGCATGTTGACTTGACAATTGCGCAGACGCTTCCTTCCCCATTAGGATAGCTGCGGCTATTAAAAAAATATTACGAAGTGTTTTTTGCATATTTATATAGAATTGTATTTCATCAAAAATACTATTATTTAAGTTTTATAGCTAAATAATAATTGTAAAGGAATGTTAATTCGTATTTTTCATAATAGTTTCTTTGTTTCTAAATAAAAAACACTTAAATTTATTATGCTAACATAGCTTTATAATAACCACTTATAAAAATAAATTCTTTTACCATGAGTAAACCTACGAGATTATTCGACTTTATTAAAAATGACATTGACACGGCTGGTCGTAACTTAAAACTTGCAAAACGAGTTAATGGCGGCTGGAAAATGTATGATAAGACTGAAATTTTAGATATCATTGACAATCTCAGTAAAGGTCTTATTTTGAAAGGAGTAAAAAAAGGTGATAAAATAGCATTAATGTCAGGAAATAGGCCTGAATGGAATTTTATAGACTTTGCCTGTAATCAATTAGGTGTAGCTCTGATTCCATTATACCCCACTCTATCGGCACAAGATCTATCGTATATCGTCAAAGATGCTGAAGCTAAGTTATTATTTGTGAGCAATCAAGATCTTATCACGAAAGTCGAAAAAGCTGTATCGGATAACAATTTGGACATAGATATATATACACTGGACGAAGTCCCAAATCATAAGCAGTACATCCAATTAATAAATGAGGGCAAGGAGCAAAATATTGATTTAAAGGTATATAATGACGCTGTTGACCCAAATGACTTATTAACATTAATTTATACTTCAGGAACGACTGGTAAACCAAAAGGGGTATATTTGACTCATAAAAATCTTATAAGCAATGTCAGTGCATGTTCCCCCTTGTTAACTGACGATATCAATAAAGCATTAAGTTTTCTACCGTTATGTCATATCTTCGAGCGTATGGTTGTTTATATGTACATTTCAAAAGGAGTACATGTATACTATGCCGAAAATTTGGATAACATAGTAGCAGATATTAATGAGGTAAAACCTGAAGTATTCACGACTGTACCACGCGTGTTAGAAAAAGTATACGATAAAATTATTGAGAAAGGCAAAGCATTAACGGGAATAAAAAAATCTCTATTCTTTTGGGCTGTAGCATTAGGACATCAATTTCAAGAGCCCAAACAAAATGGCGTATGGTATAATATAAAACTAGGAATAGCACGCAAACTCATTTTTTCGAAGTGGCAGCAAGCATTAGGTGGAAACATAAAATTTATTATTTCGGGTGGAGCTGCATTGCAGCAACGACTAGCAAGAATATTCTGGGCCGCAGACATAAAGATATTAGAAGGCTATGGTCTGACGGAGACATCTCCGGTAATTGCAGTCAATTCTTGGGATGAAAATGATGTTAAGTTTGGATCTGTAGGTCGTGTGTTGAAAAACTTGGATGTTAAAATTGCAGAAGATGGTGAAATATTGGTAAAAGGTCCGTCAATTACTGCAGGATATTATAAAAATGATGAGGCGACTAAAGAAACTATCGATGAAAATGGCTATTTACATACAGGAGATATTGGAGAATTGACATCGGATGGCTTTTTGAAAATTACAGATCGTAAAAAAGAAATTTTCAAAACAGCAGGAGGAAAATATATTGCCCCACAGGTAATGGAAAACAAATTGATGGAATCTGTACTAATTGGTCAGGTCATGATTATAGGTGAAAACAAAAAATTCCCTGCTGCATTAATTGTTCCTGCTTATGAGGAGCTTGAAAAATATTGCAAAATAAAAGGCATAAATTTTGATTCACGAGATTCTATTCTTAATAACCCTCAAGTTCTTGAAAAGTATCAACAAGAAATCGACAAGGCAAATGAAAACTTTGGACACTGGGAAATGGTTAAAAAATTTGTATTATTGCCTAAAGAATGGACTATTGATAATGGTGAACTAACACCAAAATTATCATTGAAAAGAAAGATTATTCTTCAAAAGAATGAAGAAGAAATCAATAAAATATATGCAGAATAGAAACGCAAATAAAATACAAAAAGAGTCCTTTATAGAAAAAATAAAAGGTTTTGGTAAATTATTGATTAATGCTGCAATAGGATTTGACGAAGACAGGTGTATGAAACTTGCTGCTTCATTGGCTTATTATACCGTTTTTTCTATTGGCCCGCTTATAATTATTTTGATATGGGCTTTAGGTTTTTTCTATGGTGGTCAAATTGAAGGTCCTGATGGCGCTCAAGGTAAAGTTATTAGTGAACTAAATGGCATCTTTGGCCAAGAAATCGCTAAACTTTTGGACAATGCTGTAAAACAAATCTCTTTGGAAAATAAATCAAGTATAGGCTTGATCATTGGTATCGTTACACTTGTGATAACATCAACAACTATTTTTGTAGATATCCAGAATTCCATAAATATGATTTGGAAAGTAAAAGCTAAGCCTAAGAAAGGATGGCTGAAACTTATCATCAACAGATTAATTTCATTTTCAATGATTTTAGGACTAAGTTTTTTATTAATGGCATCATTATTAATAAGTAGTATTATAGGGATCATTACTAAAAATATAGAGCTCGTCTTTGATAAATGGAATCTTCAACATTTTGATATAGCATTTTGGAATTTGATAAACAATGGCGTAACATTTTTAGTAATCGCAACGCTATTTGGATTTATCTTTGCTTTTCTTCCTGACGCCAAAGTTCGTTTTAAAGATATTTTAGGAGGATCGATTTTTACAACACTTTTATTTATGTTGGGAAAATATGGAATCTCATTATATCTATCGATAAACGCTACAGCTACAGCCTATGGCGCAGCCGGTTCAATTATCATCCTTTTAGCTTTTGTCTATTATTCAGCAGCGATACTCTATTACGGAGCCGAATTTACCAAAGAATATGCTATAAAATATGGCAATGGAATTATGCCAAATTCTTATGCAGTCTTGGTGAAACAAACTGAATTAGAGATTGATCCAGACACAGGAATACGTGAGTTAGTAAAAAAACATAACGAGCCTATTCAATAGTGAAGGATCAAGGTGTTAATTATATGTTATTGGCAGGATTTTTCTTTGCCATTATGAATGTATGCGTCAAATTGGTCACTCACCTTCCGACATTAGAGGTTGTATTATTTCGAAGTCTATTTAGCTTCGTTGTCACTTATTATTATCTACGTAAGAATAATATACCAGTTTTTGGCAACAATATCCCCGTATTAACCATGCGTGGTATTGCTGGATGCTTAGGGTTAATAGGCTCCTTTTACACTTTACAACATATACCATTAGCTTCAGCTGTAACAATCAATTATCTATCACCATTTTTCACAGCTATATTGGGGATATTTATTGTAAAACAAAAAATCCGATCTATTCAATTTCTCTATTTCGCAATATCAATTTTTGGTGTGTTCTTACTTAAAGGTTTTGATTTTAGAATCACGACCTTAGATCTTACCATCGGCTTGGGTGCAGCATTATTTGCAGGACTTGCATATAATATGATCTCCAAAAGCAAAGGTAGTGAGCATCCATTGGTGGTTATTTTTTACTTCCCTCTACTCACTATACCTATAGTTGGTATCTACAGTATTTTCCATTGGAAAACTCCAATCGGTATAGACTGGCTATACCTTCTACTGATAGGCATTACTGCACAAGTTGCACAATACTATATGACACTATCCTACCAATCGGCAAATCTCTCAAAAGTAGCCAGTCTTAATTATTTAGGAGTCATTTATGCATTCGGATTCGGTTATATCTTTTTTGAAGAGGCTTTTGATAGCAAAACTTTATTGGCAATTGTAATTATTGCTATAGGAGTTATTTTAAACATACTGCATAATAATGCACAACAGGTTTCTGTAATAAAAACTAAATAAATCTATTAAATAAATTATTTTTTAATATTAAATTAATTTAATAAATTTAAGTTAAAATAACACAACCTAAAACAACAATGAAAAAATTATTATTAGGCATATTAATTCTATTCTCATTAGCCATCACAATTGTTTGCATAGAACAATGCACTGTTGAAAACCTGAAATCTATAGATGAAAAAAGCTCATTAAATGTTAAATAATATTTGAACAGATAATAAACATAGAAATTTCGAAGTCTAAGTGAATATATCTAATTTTTAAAATGAACAAGGAGTGAATCTTTCGACTCACTCCTTGTTCATTTTATACTTTCAATATGATCTAATTCACTTGATAATTAAATACTGTACGTCCAATACGTCCAGCGTTATCCATACCCTCTACCACCACCTTGTATTTACCATTACCATCAGCATTATAAAACTCTAACACAGCTTTTCCATTCTCATCCAATTCAACAGTTGGATTCCAATAGATCGTAGTTCTGTAATCATTTGTTGCCTTTTGTTGATCTGTCTCGTATTTAGGAGCATAGAACTTACGTTCCTTAATGTAACCCAACGGGAATAAATCAATCACATTTGATTTTGGCAGCATTGCTTCTATTTGAGCTAATGTCATTCGAGGACCTTTCGGCTTTTCCTTTTTTGTAATAATTGATACTACACCATCATTTTGGTATAATCTACTTACCGTACCCAAATCATCCCTAGTAAAAATTTCTATAGCTTCAATCTCTGTTGGAACAATAGAATTTAAAGTGTTTTCGTCAATAGGCATTCCATTTAAAAAGAATTGTACAGGAACACGGCTGCCTTGATTATAACCTCTTGTTAGGTAATATTTCAACGTGTTAGAATCATAAGTCACACCTGTCAACATCGTATTCAAACACATTGTCAGCACGTTGCACCCATTTAATCGCTCTCCCTCGATCCTATGATCTGCCATAGATAATCCTGATAGAGAAGAGAACTCTTTACTTGTTCTTTGCTCTTTACGAGTTGCTGTTACTGTTACTTCATCAATTAAAATTGAAGTTCTAAACTCATTTTTACTATTAGCCAAATAACTTGACATTTCCTTATCGATATTTAAGATGTCATTTGCTTTGTAAGGGTTGTTTTCATCAATTGACGGAAAAAACGATTGATCCATATTAATGACAATATTGCGGAAATTATCATTACTACGGGCATTTATAGTCACTTTCACAGAATCTGGAAAGTTTAGGTTTTCAAAAAGAAAGCGTCCGTTATTATCTGTATAAGTATCCTTTTTAAATCCACGTGCAGGAATTGACAATAATAATCCACCATTTGGATATGTACGACCTGTATTCAAACGTAATGTACCAGAAAGCACGATCCCTTGCTCAGGTAAAAAATTGATTTTGGGATATTTTTCTGCTACTAAATCATCGTACGAAAATCTACGGAAGCCTTGTGTCATCAGTAAAGCATCCAATGCGTCTTTTCGGTTGGCTACTTTTTCATCAAAATAATAATTTGGCTTTTCAACAAATCCAGCTAAATCTGATGTCAACAACAAATTACTTATAATGGTATTTTCTTGAAGTTCATCAAAAGGTACTTTTGCCTCATCAATAACAGAAATAGAAAGATTGGTAGCTACTTTTTCACGTGTTAAATTAGTTAGATCCAACACTACTTTATCCTTTCTTTGATAAGCTGATTTATCTGTTTTGACTTGAAGGTTCAAACGCTCACCAAATTCATTAAATACCAGACGCTCACTTATAGCCTTCCCCTGTGCGGTCATCAGCGTAAATTGAACAACACCACTTGGTAATTCAGCAATTGGGACATTGATGACAGAACTCGCGTTTTTAATACTGATCTGAGCACCGTAAATCAAGTTTCCATTCATTTGTCCGAAAATATAAAAAGGTTGAGCTTGAATTTTACTTAAATATGTATCATTTGTAATGATTTCAAGTTGTGTCGCTTCAGCTGTTAGGGCTTTTAAAGTTAAATTGATTCCCTCTGCTTTAACAGGCGGAAGATCATAGGTACGCTCTTTCCCATCAATAGTAACTACAGCTTTATATGTCTCTCCAGCAATTGGTGTAAAATTCACGTAACCCATTCCCAAGCCCAAATCTTCAAACTCTATGATTGAAGATTTTTTGGCATTGACAATCTTTCCTTTTACTCGTATTGATTTACCATTAGAATCAATAGCTTTAAATGCAATTCGCTTTTCCACGCCGGCTAGTAAATCACCTCCCTCCGGAAAAAACTGCATATCATATTCAGTCAAGGCATTTTTTAAAGGAAAATCCCCTACCATCGCAGTTTCCCCATCAATTTTAACGATCAAACGCCCCTTTTTAAAAAGTTCCTTTTCCTTTGCAGAAAAAGAAATATTTGCACGCCCCATATCATCGGTTTCACCTTTTCCTTTATCAAATGGATCCCATCCATCGATTGCCTCCCACGTCAATTTCTTTCTCGACAGCAATCCCCCATTACTATCTCGGAACTGAATAGTAGCTTTAGTCTTATTACCATCAGTAACATATGAAACTTCAGAACCTAATTTTTTATTAATAGCGTCACCAACTGTTATTATCTTATTAAAAAGATAATCTACATTGAAATTCATCATCCACTTGGTGTACGCTCTAAATCGGTAATTATCTTGTTTAATGACTTGTGGATCTAAAACAAAAAAACCTTCTCCTCCATTATTTTTTAAAGGCAATCGTAAGGTTTGAATTAATGAATCTCGACCGTTTACGATATCAACATAGGCAATTTTACTTGGTTGATATTCCAGTTGATTTGTATACAAATAAGTCTTGAACCATAAGGTGTCACCTACTGCATAATAGGGCTTATCAAAATGGAGATGAACCTTCTCTACGGGATAAACACCTAAATATTTTTGAACCCGCTCTACTACTGTATTTATAGGAATACGAGGTATTTCTTGTGCTTTTAACGAGTTGATTTGAATAATTAATAAAAAGAATACGGAAACTACAAGGTTTATCTTTTTCATCTATACATGCATTTAGCTAAAAATACAAATTTTAAAATTCTTTGAAACATAAAGAAGCTATTATAGTTTCTTTTTAACACTTTTTACAACAAAGGAGCTAATAATCGACATATAGAATCGGCTGCCCTCTTCCATTGAGGACGAGATTTCCACATACGAATAGTTAATAATTTTGAATCCTGTTTGTCGATTTCGAATTGATTAGATAGTTGTTCCGCAAATATAGGTTCAGAGACTACTGCAGCAATCTCATAATTGATGTAAAAACTACGTATATCTAGATTTACAGTACCCACAAAGGATAACTTATTGTCAATAACGGCTGTTTTAGCATGTAAAAATCCCTTATTATAAAGATACACTTTCACCCCTCGTTCCAACAGTGGTTTCAAAAAAGAAAATGATGCATGTTGCACAAAAAAGGAGTCTGATTCACTTGGCACCATTAATTCTACTTCAACTCCTGCTGCTGCTGCTACAATTAAGGCGCGCTCCAACTCTTCACTTGGTATATAATATGGAGTACATAATTGGATTTTTTCACTTGCCTCTCCAATTGCGATAAGCAGAGCTTCCATGTTAAAAGGTCCTAACGATGCTGGATCACTCGAAACAAACCCCACGCCAGCATTTCCATTCACTTCACTATTATCTTGTAACGCTTGCAAATAATCATCTTCTAAATAAAAAGTTTCACCATCAGTCTGATTCCAAGAATTCCAGAATGACACTTGCAATAAATTCACCGCTAAACCTTTCACTCTAAGCGATGTATCGCGCCAATACACTTTATTAGTAATATCTAAATTATTAATGTACTTATCTGAAATATTAATACCTCCTACATAACCAACACGACCGTCAATAACACAAACTTTACGATGATTTCGGTAATTAGAATTAGCAAGAGATGTAAACGTCACGGGTAGAAACGGATGAAAATCAATTTGAGAATCCTTCACCTTTCGCATATATTTCACTAAATCAGGAGACCCAAAGCTATCCACAACAAGTCTTACCCTCAAACCTAGACTTGCCTTCTCTTCTAATAGGTTTAATATCTCTAGACCAATGACGTCCAACTCAAAAATATAATATTCCATATGTATGGAATGTTTTGCTGAAGCCAAATCTTGCCTTAAGGAAGCAAATTTTTGTTCACCATTGATTAACAGCTTTACATCGTTATTCAAAGTCGGAGATGATAATCGCTCCTTTTTCATTAATCGATAAACTTTGGACAAATCGCCTATTTCATTATGGATATCTCTAATGAAAGATTCAATAATAGGATCTATTTCTTTCCATTTTTTTTCGAGACGTATGGCCTGTTGCCTATTAAGTCGTTTTATTTTCTTGACCTTAACAAACTTCTGCCCAAAAAAATAATATAAAATCAGACCGATAAAAGGGACGAATATAATTACCAAAATCCATGCTACAGTCTTCGTTGGATTTCTATTTTCGATTAGAATAGCACTGATTATCCCTACATAAAGAATAAGCAAGGGCACCCAATACCAATTGATGACAAAATCTAAAAAAGGTTTTAATTGTTCTATTTGCATACGTAATAGACTCTACTCTCTAAACTAAATATAGCATATAAAAAACAAAGCCTACAAAAAAATTGTAGGCTTTGTTTTTTATATGATTCTTTCTTTGTCCCATTTTTCTAAATAATCACCCACACGTCGTAAGAACATACCTCCCAATGCCCCATCAATCACTCGGTGATCATAAGACATCGTCAAATACATCATATGACGAATAGCAATCACATCGCCATCTTCAGTTTCAAGGACAGCAGGTTTTTTTGTAATTGAACCGACAGCAAGAATAGCTGCTTGCGGTTGATTGATAATTGGCATACCTAAAATATTACCAAATGCTCCAATATTCGTAAATGTAAAAGTACCTCCTTGTGTATCATCTGGATTCAACTTGTTCGCACGTGCTCGGTTTGCTAAATCATTGACAGACTTGCTCAATCCTACTAAACTCAATTGATCCGCATCTTTTATTACAGGAACAATTAAATTGCCTGAAGGTAAAGCTGCTGCCATACCAATATTAATATGTTTGCGCTTAATAATTTTATAACCATCCACTGAAACATTAACCATTGGAAAATCTTTCAATGCCTTACTAATAGCTTCAATTATAAGAGGGCTGAAAGTAATGTTTTCGCCTTCACGCTTTTTATAAGAATCTTTTACTTTATTTCTCCAATTCACCAAATTCGTCACGTCTGCCTCAACTACCGAAAAAACATGAGGGGAAGTATGAATACTTTGAACCATATGATCTGCGATTAGACGACGCATACGATCCATTTCTATAATTTCATCACCATTCATACTCTTCACGATTTGTGCGGGAGTAGACTGAGCATGAGATGGCTTTATGACCTGATCATGCAATATGTTTGATTGTTGTGGTGCTACAACATTATTTGAAATCGATCCACTCGAGCGGGCTGCAATAAAATCAAATACATCTTGTTTAGTAACTCTACCCTCAGATCCTGATCCTACAATAATGTCTAATTCAGCCTGCGACACATTTTCTTGCTGCGCTATACTACGAACCAAAGGGGAATAAAAACGGCCGTCAGAAGTTATTGCTTCTTTAACAGGAGTTTCTTGATCCGAAGATAATTTCGCTAAACCTGGAATTTCAAATTCATCAGAATTATTATTTATATTTTCTTTAGAAGTCGTCGAAGTAACGATTTTATCTTCTATAACATCTTCACTATCTCCCTCTATTTCTATCAAAGCAATTGCATCGCCAACCTGAGCAACAGTACCTTCTTCAAATAGAAATTCTTTCAATACGCCATTCACGGACGAAGGTACTTCAGAATCTACTTTATCAGTAGCAATCTCTGCAATAGTTTCATCTTCTTTAACAAAATCACCAATGGATTTTACCCATTTTGTGATTGTCGCTTCCGACACACTCTCACCCATTTTTGGAAGAATCAACTTGTATATTGCCATATTATTTTGCGATTTATGTTACTAAATTAAATAATTAGGAATAGAATCCCTAAAAACAAAATATAATTTTTTAAAACTAAAATTACACAGAAGTATATTTCTAATTACCTCTCTCTTTTATATACATATTCCAAAGCATAGCAAAGGCATTAGCTACAGTACGTTCAATATTTATCAAGCGATCATTATGAAATTGAAACAATCTTGTTTGTGTCTCAACACGACCACTAATAGCCACCCAGACAGTACCAATAGGTTTTTCTGGCGTACCTCCTCCTGGACCTGCTATTCCACTTGTAGCTATAGAATAATCAGCATTCGCTAACTTTTTCACACCTTCGGCCATCTCTATTACAGTCTGCTCACTTACTGCTCCGAATTTTTTTAAGGTCTCCTCTTTTACACCTAAAATTTGTTGTTTAATCGTATTTTGATAAGCCACAATTCCGCAATCAAACATAGCACTTGCACCGGATACCGCTGTAATTGCACTTGAAATCCGTCCACCAGTACAACTTTCTGCTGTAGCCAATTTAATGTTATCCTCTGCAAAATGTTCAACAATTGCTTCTTCAATTGTGACATCTTTTGTTGACACAACATGATTATCTAATCTTTCGATAAGCTTTTCATGAAATACATCAATCTTATCATCCGAATTACCATATTGGGTCAAACGTAATCGCACTAATCCCAATTTTGGTAAATATGCTAATTTAATAGTGGGTGGGAGTGAATTTTCGATATCTTCGATTTTGGCTGCAAGAAATGACTCTCCCAATCCGATCGTAATCAAATGACGGTGTTTAATAAGTAAATGTGTATCTAACTGCCCTAGTTTAGGTAGGATACGATTTGTCATTAGATATTTCATTTCAAACGGCACCCCTGGCATAAAAACAAATATCTTACCCTCTCGTTCAATCCACATTCCAGGAGCAGTACCAACGTCATTAAACAACACCTCACAACCTTCTATCACATCAGCTTGACGCATATTGACTTCTGGCATTTCCCTCCCCGATGCCACACGCGCAAATATCCCTTCTACATGTGTTAAAACACTTTGGTTTCTAACTAAAGGTTTTCCAAAAAAAGCAGAAATAGTTTCTTTTGTAACATCGTCTTTGGTAGGTCCAAGTCCACCTGTTACAATTACTAATTCAGCTCTACTTGCGGCCTGGACAAGTGTTTCAGTAATTTTTTCGGCTAAATCTGAAATAGAAGTAATCTGCACAACAGGAATATTGAGCAGATTCAATTGATTACCAATCCAAGCAGAATTAGAATCAACGATTTGTCCTATTAATATCTCGTCACCTATGGTTATGATTTCAGCATTCATAACACATAGTTAGTAAAAAAAAAATTAATAAGAATAATGACTGTTACGTTTTGTGAGTTTCAAATCTTGAAGCACCGATGCTTTTGCTCGGATTGTGATATTATAACTTTGAAATCTACCAAATGGAACCCAGCCAACGGACATATCCCAACAGTGTAAATCACGATAAATTGAAAAATTAGTCATCGCAATTTCATTCCTTCTAATATCGTAACCTGAGTTAAATTGAATTTTCCACTTCGGTGTTACATTTACATCTCCATGTAAGTTTACCGTAGCCGTATAATCACTTCGCTCACGTCTCACGTCTTGGTCAAAACGTGTAAAATATTGTAGACTAAATGAACCTGATAAATTCCATGGAATATTAAAATCAACAAATGCATTAGGATCCCTGCTGATTCTTGACAATGCCTCAGACTGTTCCTTGGTCATATTAGGCATTTGATTTCGCATTGAATCCAAATTATTATTACGACTCTTGTTCGCATCCGGGTTAAAGCTATAATCGAATGAAAGACCAAAATTAGTCAATCTTGCTAATTTCCCATCTTTCATCGTAAATCGATCAATACGTTGGCCTCTACTGTCCAATACATAGGGGTCAAATGTACCATTGAAATTTAGATTTATCTTTTCTTTAAACAAGCTTGTCCGCCCTGAAAAAGAAATTGTTGACAATTTCAATGAATCTGCAGCAAAATTATAATTTCCACTAAAAGTTAACCCTTGAATAATTGGGATCTTTTTAAAAGCTTCCTTGTCTGTGTCAGAACTATCACTTTTATTTCTAATTTTTGCTTCAATATTGTTATCTACTGAAAACCCTATACCCATTGATTTCCCTGAAGACGGCCCTCCGAAAATAGCTCCTTCGAAAATAGAATAATCAGCTAATCTACCATCCTTGTCTGTCCATTCTCTATAAAAACCATATTTAGGATCACCAAAGTCTGGTCTATAATTAAAGTTAATAGATGGTGTTATGACGTGACGAATTGCTTCAATTTTACCAATTTTTCGATCCATAATACCATATACTTTTGTAGACAAACCACTCGACATAGAATAATCATAAGCACGACGGAAACCACCAACGGTATCCTTTACATTGATATATCCATTTAACTCATTTGCTCTATAATTACGAATAGATTGCAGATACCATCTTTCCGTATAATTTACTGAAGTATTAAATTGAAAATGTTTGAACGCATTCAAACTCAAACTTACAGGAATGTTATGTTGAAAACCATTGGTAAACTGTTGTAAAGTTTGTTTGCTAAATATTGTTGAATCACCTGTAGACAATGAGTTTCTACCTTGTAAGCTATAACCAACTGTTATACGTTGATACCATTTCTGTTCACCTACACGATCTTTGGAATCAAAAGGGTTAAAAGTTGATACGTTCAATGCAAACTGAGGTAATTCTAAATCTACTTTACCCGTAGACATGTCTTGACGGTGTGTCGCACTTGAAGTAAAATTCACCTTACCGTCTGCAAACACTTTACCATAACTAATTGAAGATGACATATTGTTACGTGTCAACTGCTCATAATTATATGTACTTCCTGCTCCTGAATTTTGGAAGTATGATGAAGTACCAAAGTTGACTGAGGCAGAGAAAGACGTACCAGGATTAGCTTCCTGTCTTTGAGTATGCGTCCAAGTGACGTTAAAATCTTTAGCTCTTTTAAAACTTTCCGATCCTTCGACACCTGTCGGGGTAGAAGCAAATCGAAGATTAAAACCTCCGCTATATTTGTAGTTTACCAAATAATTAGTACGAATAGAAGACTCCCATGCACCTTTGGAATAAAAAGACCCTCTTAATTCAGAATCCCAATAATCATTAAAGGTTAAATACCATCCAAAATCACGCAAACCAAATCCCCTTGTCACATCATCACCAAACGAAGGAAATAAAAAACCAGATTGTTTTTTATTAGTCTTAGGAAAAAAACCAAAAGGTACTGTTAAAAATTTGAAAGGAATACCTTGAACAACCAAGTGCGGCCATTCAGCAATTACCTGCTTCGAGGTGATCAAACCTTTAGGTATGGCTATACCAAAATGTGTATGCGGAAATGGTAGATCACACGTACTGTACATCGCATGTTTGATAGACATCTCGTCATAAATATTTTTACGAAGCACACGTGCTTGAATATACCCCCCATCTTCCTCTGTCATAATACCGAAAGTTTTACCTTCTTGCGTCTTATAATTATATAACAGGGAGTCAACTGCCTTGGGGGTCTCATTTGGAAATAATACGACTGGTCGTCCCACATATTTCCCAGTATGATCCTTTACACCGCTGGCATAAAGCATATTTGTATTTCGATCCAAGCGGATATAATCTGCAGAAAGTTCAAATTCTTGATATTTAACCTTGGCACCACTATACAAATGAATTACATTTTTACTAACCTCATTCCATGCAGAATCATTTGCTACTATTGTGACCACAGTTTCAAGCCCACTATCATTTTTCATCACGACAGTATCTTTACCTATCGAAGCTTTTAAAAAATTAGTAGATGTATCCGCAACAGATTTCGTAGTATCTTGAACAGAAATATTTGAATTCTGCGAACGAATCATTTGCGAATAACTTACACCTATTCCCATAAAAAGGAATACCCAAACACATAAAATACTCGTTAGCGTCTTCAAATTGAATTTCTTATAATTATTTTAGCGCAAAAATAAACTATTAACATCAAAAATAGTCAAAAAAGACCTAGATAAAGGTGATATTTTTTTGAATAAAAATTTATACATTATCTTTGTCCGCGAACAGTTTTTGAATCATCACACAAAAATGTTAAAAAAACAAAAATGAAATTTATAAATAGTGTTAAATATATAAGTACCTCTTTATTAGCTGCCGTCTTAATTTGTACGTTATCTTCATCAAATGTAAGCCCACAAGAACCCAGCGATCCACCCAAGAAAACATTCACTGTCGTACTTGATCCAGGTCATGGTGGTGCTGCTTTGGGCGCTGTAGGTCGAAAATCAAAAGAAAAAGATATTGTATTAGATATATCATTAAAGCTAAAGAAAGATTTAGAAGAAAAATTAGGCATTAATGTGTTACTAACAAGAAGCACCGATGTCGATGTAGCATTCCGTACCCGTTCAGAAATAGCAAATAAAAATCACGCTGATTTATTTGTTTCTATTCATGCCAATTCTGCAAATAACGCAAGACGCAAAAACCCTCAGGTAACTGGAACAGAAACACTTGTACTAGGTTTCCATCGGATGAATGAGCAAGATGTGGCTATTCGAGAGAATGCTGACATGCTTTTAGAAGACAATTATGAAGAAAATAATGCCGATTTAATAGGATTTGACCCTAAAGACCCGTCATCATATATCGTTTTTAAAGTGATGAAACGTCAATACCGTGACCGCAGTATACGTTTAGCATCGTTAATTCAAAATGAATTTATCACCTCTAATAGACCTAATAGAGGTGTGAAGGAACAAGGCTTAGCTGTATTATCGCGTGCTAGTATGCCTGCTGTGTTAACAGAAATAGGCTTTATATCAAGCCCTACGGAAGAGGATTATATGCTTTCTGAAGAAGGACAGGCTGAAATAGTAAAAAACCTTACAGAAGCAATTAAGAACTATAAAGTCGCTGTAGCAAAATAATACTATTCAAATATATTATTTTTACAAATAAATTAATTCAATAAAAATAGATGAAGGTAACTGCAAGTAAACTCTTAATAGTAACATTTGGAATAAGCTTATTCACTTTAATAAGTAGCTTCACTATCTCATCTACCAATAGTATTTCTTCATCACCTCCCATTACAAAAGGCAGAATAATTGTACTTGATGCTGGTCATGGTGGAAAAGATCCTGGCGCAATAGGAAAACTTTCACGTGAAAAAGTAATTGCACTAGATATAGCTTTAAAACTTGGAAAAAAACTTGAGGCTGAAATTCCAGGCACTAAAGTGATCTATACACGCAAAACAGATATTTATCCAAACCTCTATGAGCGTCCAGCATTAGCCAATAAACAGCATGCGGACTTATTTGTTTCTATACACTTAAATTCAGGAGGTGAAACAACACGACGTGTCAAAAATAAGAGAGGCAAATGGGTAACACAAAAAGTAACGAACACATCAGCTAAAGGCACTGAAACATTTGTATTGGGATACAATAGCATGGTAAATCAAGATGTAGCAATTAGGGAAAATGCTTCAATACTATTGGAAGATAATCATGAAGAAAATTACGGTGGTTTTGACCCAAAAGACCCTTCATCATACATCGTCTTTAAAGTCCTAAAAAGAAAATACCGTGACCAGAGTATTCGATTGGCAAAGTTAATGCAAACTGAATATAGAAAGGCGGGTCGAGGTGACAGAGGAATTAAAGAGGGTCCATTTGCTGTTTTAAAGACAGCAGGAATGCCGGCCGTATTAACAGAAGTTGGATTTATCAGTAATTCTGAAGAAGAAAGGTATTTAATGTCTGATAAAGGACAACAGGAAATTGTTAATAGCTTATTCAACGCAATTAAAAAGTTCTAATTTTAATTCAATAACTAAACATTTTATATCTTTAAGGTGTTATATGTATATTCATATAGAATCTAAACAAGGTAAAATTGAAATTATCTAACGAAACTAAAGTTGGCGCACTGACGGCTATCGCTATAGCATTATTATTTATCGGATACAGTTTTTTAAAAGGGAACGATGTTTTTAGTTCAGAAAACATGTTTTATACTGACTATGACAATGTTGATGGATTGGCCGTATCAAATCCTGTCTTAGTAAATGGCTTTAAGATAGGTCGTGTCTCCAAAACCACATTATTAGACAACGGCAAAATACGTACAGAATTTAAAATTCAAGACGATTATAAAATTCCTTCAAACACAATAGCAAGAATCTCAAATGACGGATTTTTGGGCGGAAAAGTTATTGTATTTGATATTGGGAATAGTAAAACATATGCACAAGATGGCAGTCCACTACAATCAGATGTACAAGCTAATTTATTGCAAAAAGTAGAACCTTTGCAAAAGAAAGTTGAAGATTTGGTCGTAAAACTAGATTCAGTATTATCGGCAGTTAATACAGCATTAGATGATGAATTTCAACGAGATTTCAAATCTAGCTTACACAGTATATCTATTTCTTTGAAAAATGTAGAAAAAATTACCACAGATGTCGAAGGTTTGATGGGATCTGAAAGGGTTCGCTTGGCTAAGATCATGCAAAACCTAGAATCAATAACGAATAACTTTAAAAATAACAGTAGCCGTATCAATAAAATAATGGAAAACCTTGACAACCTGTCATCTGATCTGTCACAAACTGAAATAAAAGCAACTGTAGACAATGCCAATAAGGCAATGAAGGATTTACAAGCTATCACTGATAAGATTAATAAAGGCGAAGGCTCAATAGGATTACTAGTAAACGATGACAAATTGTACAATAATCTAAATAACGCTTCAGAAAACTTAGACCAACTGGTTCATGACCTCAAGACAAATCCAGGAAAGTATTTAAAAATATCCATTTTTGGCAAGAAAGACACAAAATAAAAAAGATCCCTGAGGTTACTCGAGGGCACTGAAAAAGTCCCCTTTTAGATTGGGCTAAAAAAAGGAGTGGAAAACAACAGTTTTCTGCTCCTTTTTTCGTATCTTAAAGTAGGTTTTAACGGACATCAGGATGCTTTCTACCCAACAAAAAATACATTTCAGTTCCTATTCAGGATTGTACGATATCATTGTTCCAAAAG
>NZ_JADEYP010000015.1 GCF_020295405.1 Sphingobacterium bovistauri | reverse complement strand
ACCTCCAATACTATCTTTGCCCTGCTGAAGAATAGTTACTAAACGTAACTTAAAATTGAAATTATACTTCTGATTTTTTCTCATAAAAATGCCCCAAATAAGTGTCTAACTTTTTGGGGCATGTCCAAGTGTGGAGCCTTTTTTATTTTAGGATAACCCCAAAATTTCCTTATTAAATCTCTCGTCTGCACCAGTGGATGCAAAATCATCGAAAGCTTTATCCGTTACTCGAATAATATGGTCTTCGATGAACTTAGAACCTTCTGTTGCGCCATCAATCTGATTTTTGATGCAACACTCCCACTCCATCACAGCCCAACCATCGTAACCATATTGGGTCAATTTACTGAAAATAGTCTTGAAGTCTACCTGACCATCACCTGGCGAACGATAACGTCCTGCACGATTTAGCCACGATTGATAACCTCCAAAAGTTCCCTGTCTCCCCGTAGGATTAAACTCGGAATCCTTCACATGAAATGCCTTTATACGCTCATGATAAAAATCAATATATTGAATATAATCCAATTGCTGTAATACAAAATGTGACGGATCATATAATAAACAAGCTCTTGGGTGATTATTTACCTTTTCTAAAAACATCTCATAAGTCACACCATCAAACAAATCTTCTCCTGGATGAATTTCATAACACACATCCACTCCCGCCTCATCGAAAGCATCCAAAATTGGCGTCCAACGACGAGCTAACTCTGTAAAAGCTTCATCCACCAAACCTTCCGGTCGCTGCGGCCAAGGGTGAAAATATTGCCACAACAAAGAACCACTAAAAGTTGCATGTGCTTTCAATCCTAAATTTTGAGAAGCTTTTGCTGCATATTTTAACTGTTGCACCGCCCATTCCGTACGCGCTTTTGGATTATTGCGAAATTGTTCTGGAGCAAATGCATCGAATAACTTGTCATAAGCAGGATGTACAGCTACCAATTGACCTTGTAAATGCGTTGATAATTCTGTGATCTCTAATCCCAATTCTTGCAACTTACCCTTATACTCGTCTGCATAAGTTTTACTTTCTGCTGCTTTTTGTAAATCAAAATATTTTGGATCACTTGTAGGAATTTGCAAACCTTTAAAATCTAAAGATTTTGCCCATTTAGCAATATTCTCTATAGAGTTAAAAGGCTCTTCATCAGAAATAAATTGTGCTAAAAATATTCCTGGACCTTTGATTGTTTTCATAAAAAAAAGTTTACTCTTCTTAAATTAATAATTCAATGGTATTAAAAATAGGCAAAATTTATTGGGATTAAAATTGTCTTGAGCTGTATTGTTAGAAATTTAATACTTTTCCTTCTCTTTTGATTTGAAAAATACGGCTAGTTATTGCTTTTTGTTTTTTTCTTCTATCCATAGCGACATATACTTTGTAGCATTTACCTGCTGTTGAAGTAATATTTCTCCGATAAAATTGCTTTTTCTAATTTTTTCAAGGGAGTCTTGACAAGCTATTACATGAGCTTCTAAAGCTTCAGAAAACCTAGTATCAGCAAAATATTGATTAAATAACTCAAAACCTACTTGGCTCATCTCTTCCCAGATTTTTTTGTTTTCATACAGTTCAACACATTTCTCTACGAAATCTTCATTATTATCGTCCACAAAACCATTCCAGACTCCCTCAGTCATAGATTCCGCACCTACAGTAGTGGTTACAGATGGAGTTCCCACAGCCATAGCATCGACGAATTTTCCTTTAGCGCCTGCTCCGAAAGGAATTGGTGCTATTAAAACCCGATAATAAGAAATGGTCTGTCGCGCATCCTCAACTCTACCTTTTACCAAAAATTTTTCTTTTACATTATTCAATTGTAAAACTTTCTCAGAAGCATAGGCACCATAAATATGCAATTCAGCTGATGGACATCTTTTTCTAAGTAAGGGCCAAATGTCCCTCTTAAGTACTTCAACAGTACGAAAGTTTGGTTCATGAATGAAATTACCAATAAAAACAAAGTGATTTCTTACCTCGAATGACGGTAAATTCTCTTGATGTTGCACAGACAAGTATTCTTCTTGAAAAGGAAGATAAAATAGTTTCTCCCGAGCAACATTAAACTGTCCTTCTAACAATTCCATTTCTGTTTGAGAAATGATTAGAGATATGTCCGATCGTAATATTGAAGCAATTTCTCTTCTAGCTGTAGCAGAATAATAATTTACAGGTGTACTTTTTTTATACGCTTCTTGACGAGCCAATCGTACAAAATGCAAATCTTCGGTATCCAATATTCGCAAAGCATTAGGACAATGTTCGGCGACTCTCCACCCGTATTGCTCTTCCACCATAAATCTATCAAATACAACAATATCAGGTCTGAGCTCTAAAATGTATTCATCAAATGAAGAATCATTCAAAAAAATAGCATCTTCTAGCACCCCTAGGGAAGTCAAGTCTGCGCTATGAATTGACTTCGATGCCGCAGAAACAAAGTAAACTTGACCGATTTTGCTAAAACATTTTATCAAGTGCAAAATACGCCATCCAGCGGCTGAAGAGGTCGGCTCTGGCCAAACTAATCCTATAAATAAAATTTTCAATTTCGTTGAACTAAGTACTAAAATTTTATATATCTTTAATTATACCCACAAAAATATAACATTTATAAACTGAAATAATGGGAACCTTTCAAATAAAAGAAGAATCCACTGTATATGATGCTATTGTAGTTGGATCTGGCGCTGGAGGTGGCATGGCAGGCTATATATTGGTAAATGCAGGTCTTAAGGTATTAATGCTAGAAGCTGGACCTTTTTTTGATCCCGCAAAAGACGCTCTACAACTAAGATGGCCTTGGGAATCTCCAAGAAGAGGCGCGAGCACAACAAGACCCTTCGGAGACTTTGATGCTGCTTACGGGGGTTGGCAAATTGAAGGAGAGCCTTATACTCATGAAAAAGGCACTGAATTTGACTGGTTTCGAGCGCGAATGCTCGGAGGAAGGACTAATCACTGGGGGCGCATTTCTTTGAGAATGGGACCAGATGACTTCAAACCGAAAGACAACATAACAGATGCTTGGCCCATTACTTACGATGAAGTAAAGCCTTTCTATGATCGAGTAGACCGAATGATTGGTATCTATGGTACAGTAGAAAATCTTCATAATGAACCTGACGGAATTTTCTTAAAACCACCAAAACCCCGTTTAAATGAACATTACATTATGCGTGGGGCTAAAAAATCTGGTGTCACGGTAATTCCTGGGCGTGGTTCAGTATTGACAGAAGCACTTCCTGGAAATAAAGATCGTGGAACCTGCTTTTATTGTGGTCAATGCGGACGTGCATGTAAAGTTTATGGAGACTTCTCTTCTTCCTCTTGCTTGGTAATTCCAGCGATGAAAACAGGCAACCTCACGGTTATCGACAATGCGATGGTTCGTGAAATCTTAAGTAATGACGAAGGGCTTGCTACAGGTGTTTCCTATGTTAACACCAAAGATTTAAAAGAATATTCTGTAAAAGGAAAAACAATAATTCTTGGTGCATCTGCTTGTGAAAGTGCACGGTTAATGCTTAATTCCAAATCCAAAGCTCATCCAGGCGGTATAGGAAATTCTTCCGGACTTGTCGGAAAATATTTGCACGACTCTACTGGTGCTGATGTAGGAGGATTTCTTCCTCAATTGCTAGATCGCAAAAGATACAACGAAGATGGTGTCGGTTCCGTCCACATTTATTCACCATGGTGGCTTGGAGACAAAAAATTAGATTTTGCGCGGGGTTATCATATTGAATATTGGGGTGGTATGGGTATGCCTTCATACGGTTCTTTTCACGGTGTACAGAATTATAATCATTTAGCGACTCGTACAGATGGTCTTCCTCAAGAATCTGGAGGATATGGATTATCGTTGAAAAATGATTATCGAAGATTTTATGGAGCAAGTGTCGGAATGTCTGGGCGAGGTACTGCACTAGCGCGTAAAGAAAACTATTGTGAAATTGATCCGAATAAAGTAGACAAATTTGGAATACCTGTCCTTAAATTTAATTATACATGGACGAACGAAGAAGTTAAGCAGGCCAAGCATATGATTGAGACCTTCCAAGAGATAATGCACAATATGGGTGCTGTTATTACTTCCAATATTCCTGATGAAAGTCAATTGTATGGGTTAGCAACTCCGGGAAAAATTATTCATGAGGGTGGAACAACTAGAATGGGTGATAATTCTAATACCTCTGTACTGAACAAATGGGGACAGGCGCATGACTGTAAAAATTTATATGTTGTAGATGCGGGCCCATTCGTACAGCAAGGAGATAAAAATCTCACCTGGACTATATTAGCATTGTCTATGCGTACAGCAGAATATATATTACAAGAAAAAAAGAAATTAAATAGCTAAGCCATGAATAGAAGAGATTCCTTAAAAGCTTTGGGTTTGATTGCAGCAGGTTCAGCGGCGGCATTATCCAATAGCTCATGTGATAGCCCTACGAAACCTACAAAAGTTGTAGGTGACGAGAAACTTCCTGGTGTACAAGACTTTGAACACGAGCGCACCCAGGCTTTGTACTCAGAACAATATTTTGACAAACATGAGATGGCAACTATTGCTATCTTAACAGATTTAATCATTCCAAAAGACGACAATTCACCTTCAGCGACTGAAGTTGGTGTTCCAGACTTTATTGAGTTTATTGTAAAAGATATCCCTAGTCACAAGTTACCTATACGAGGTGGACTGAAATGGTTAGATGTATATGCACAAAAGAAATTCTCCAAAGCATTTGTTGAATTGTCTAAAGAAAATCAAACGAGCATTTTAGACGAAATAGCATACCCTTCTAAAGCGAAGCCAGAAGTTTCACAAGGTGTAAGCTTTTTCAATCTTATGCGCGACCTTACCTCATCGGGGTACTTAACGACCAAAGAAGGCATTTCTTTTTTAGGGTATGCTGGAAATCGTCCTGGTGTATGGAATGGTGTACCTGAAGATATACTCAAAGAACACGGTTTTGATCTTGCTTAATAATTTTTTTGGTTGAAGAATTTGTAATTTTGCAGTTCACAAAAAATTTAGAATATGTTAGGTTTAAAATTGCTGACTGATCCACGCTGGGCAAATATTGCCGAATCGAATTTAGAAGAAATTCTTACAGACCATGCTTGGTGTGAACAGAAAGCGGCTTCAAATTCAATTATGTTGATCACACAAAATCCTGAATTTGAAGACTTGGTTCATGAATTAACGGATATTGCTATTGAAGAAATGCAACATTTCAAAATGGTAATTGATATAATAAAAGATAGAGGATACACATTAGGACGTGAACGCAAAGACGATTATGTCGGTCAACTAATGAAATTTTTAAGGAAAGATGGTTCACGCAATCAGGCATTTGTAGATAGACTACTCTTCGCCGCAATGATTGAAGCACGTAGCTGCGAACGCTTTCGCGTGTTGAGCAAAAACATAAAAGATGAGTTTTTAGCGAAGTTTTATTACGATTTGATGATTTCCGAAGCGAATCACTACACCACATTCTTAAATTTTGCTCGAAAATACGCCGTCGACGTGGATGTAGATACACGTTGGCAAGCTTGGTTGGACTTTGAAGGAGAATTGATCCAATCTTACGGAAAAAAAGAATATATTCACGGATAGAAAAAAGCACCAACAATTTGGTGCTTTTTTCTTAATGTAGATTAAGAAATATCGACGAAGCAAAGACGTAAATTTGTAGTATTAAGAAAGGAGAATAATTATGTTAGAATTAGGTGTTGGAATGTTCGGAGATTTACAAATAGATCCAACAACAGGACAAATACAATCCGCACAACAACGACTACAAGAGATTATAGAAGAAGTAAAATTAATGGATGAAGTTGGTTTAGATTTCTTCGGCATGGGTGAGCATCACCGTGAAGATTATGCTGTCGCTTCACCAGAAATTATACTTGCAGCTGCTGCATCTGTCACTAAAAACATCAAGTTAGGGTCTGCTGTTTCAGTTATTAGTTCAACTGATCCTGTCAAATTATATAAAGACTTTGCTACAGTAGATTTAATATCTGCTGGACGTGCCGAAATAATGGCTGGTAGAGGATCTTTTATTGAATCTTTTCCAGTTTTCGGATACGATTTGAAAGATTATAATGAATTATTTGAAGAAAAATTAGATTTATTATTGAAGTTGAGATCCAATCCAACAATTAATTGGACAGGAAAATTTCGCAAATCATTGATCAATCAAGATATTTTTCCTCGTCATACAGAAAATGGGTTGCCAATATGGATAGCGGTAGGTGGCACTACCTCATCTGTTATTCGTGCAGCAAAATTAGGTTTACCTGTTATGTTTGCAATTATTGGTGGCGCATGGGAACAATTTGAGCCTTTATTCGAAATGTACAAACAAGCGTATGAAGATAATGGTCATACGATGTCTAAATTTCAAGTTGGAGTCCATATGCATTCCTTTTTTGGAGACGATAGTATAAGTATTGCCGATAGTTATTACCCAACGTATGCTGCTCAAATGAATAGAATCGGTTCTTCAAGAGGATGGCCTTCTTATCAAAGATCACAATACGATTTTGGTCGTTCTAATATTGGTCATTTAGTTGTGGGAGACGCAAATCAAGCTATAGATAAAATTTTGGCCGTTCAAGAAAAATTTGGCTTAACAAGGTTTTCAGCTCATATGGATGTAGGGAGTCCTGATCACAAAGATATGATGAGATCTATCGAAATTTTTGGAACGAAGATAGCTCCTAAAGTAAGAGAAGCTACAAAATAAACTCTAAAATGCGACAAATATAACTTGTCGCATTTTTCTTTTATGGAAATTCAGAATAATTGCATCTTACAACTAAAACATATTATGAAAAGATATTTTATATATACAGGTGTACTTGCGGCTCTATTAATGAGTTGTAATCATTCTTCCGAAAATAAAAATAATATTCCTGAAACCTTAGCCACGACGGAAGAATACGTAGCTGATGGTGTGTCTAATATAAATTCTGATAAAATCCTCTTAAGCTCTGAGTCTAATGAAGCGCCCTCTTCTCCCGTAGCCAATAATTCGAATACAAATTTGGATAAACAATCTCTAAAAACTATCAAAATAATCCGAAATGGTAATCTATCAGTTGAATCAAAAGATATTAAAAAAACCAAACAAAGATTAGACGATTTTATAAAAAAAGTTGAGGGATATTATGAACAAGAAACCACATCTGCCGGATCGACTTATACGAATTTAAATCTTATTGTTCGTATTCCTTCAGAAAAATTTGATAGTTTCATAACATCGATCGAAAAAGGCGATGACAAATTAACGAATAAAAGTATTAAAACAGAAGATGTTAGTTTGCAATACTATGATGTAGAATCTCGAATCAAAAGCAAAAGAACTTACCTCGAGCATTATCAAAAAATGGTTTCAAGTGCCAAGAGTGTTGAGGATTTATTGAAAATACAAGAGCAAATTAGACAACTCCAAGAGGATATAGAAAGCAACGAAAGTCTGTTTAAAAATTTAGCGAATCAAATTTCTTACAGTACAATCGCTATTGATATTTTTCATAGTGAGTCTGGTGGCTCAGTCTACAGCGAAACTTTATTCTCACAAATTAAAGATTCTTTTATTGCTGGCTGGAATTTAATAAGAGAAATATTCTTAGGAATAATAACTATTTGGCCAATTATTTTAATAGCAATCAGTTTAATAATAGGTTGGAAAAAATATAAAAAGAAACGTATCAATAAATAATAATTGCAGTCTTTGAGTGTAATTATTATTTCAAATTAGAAAAATCTAATGTCTTAAGAATCTCTCTTAATTCCTCATGGGTACACCCCTGTCCTTTTAAAGTAACCAAAAAACGATTTAGATGTAACCATTGTATTTCAGTGTCTATATTATTATTGCTTTTGTTTTCTTTAATAATACCCTTTTCAAAATCAAAATCTTCTACTTTGTCTATTTGAAAAGCTAAGAAAAGGAGAGCTAACATATTGACACCTACCTCTCCAGCCCCATCTAATATATTTATTAAAACGACCTTATTAGCACCTTCATCCTCATATGATGCTTTAGCGGAAGCAGCACCTACAGTAGACATGTCTGCTACTAAAAAATCGTTACGTCTAAATGAAGCCACAGACACAGGTAAGATTGATTTGAGCTTTTCATTTGATACTGGTCTTAATGATCTAAGATGATTCATCCTAATCTCCATTTCCTTTGTATACTTTTCCATCTTTGACATGTGTTTCAAAGTATCCAATTTATCAAAAATGCTCGTCTCCATTTTTGATAAATTATTATCTTCTGGATCCCTTCTGCAAGAAGAATAACAGAATAATATCATTCCAAAAAGACCTAGATAAAGTTTACTTTTCATAAAATAAGGCTTAGACTTTAATTAAAAATATATATTATATTAACAATTTTCGTTCTAATTAATCAATATTTATATCTAGATGTAGCGTATAACTTATATATAAATAAAATTTTATGAAAATACATTATAAGTTATTAAATTTGAAACAATTACTATGATCACACAGTCTACATCAGACGTCATTATATCGGTAGAAAACGAGTATCAACCAGAATACTCAAACCCCGAGAATATGCACTTTATGTTTGCGTATAGAATTACTATTGAAAATAATTCAGATTACACGATACAGTTAATGACTAGGCATTGGGATATTTTTGACTCAATTGGAGAAGTTAAAAACGTAGATGGAGAGGGTGTGGTCGGACAACAACCTATATTGGCTCCTGGTGAATCTCATCAATATATTTCGGGCTGCAATTTGAAAAGTGAAATAGGTTATATGCAAGGCTATTATACAATGAAACGTGAAATTGATGATCACCTTTTTAACGTAGATATCCCAAGATTTAATTTAATAGCAAGCTTCAAATTAAATTAACACTTCTTTGTCATAAACAATATGCTTATTATAGTTTTTTAACATACAAAAACGAATTAATACGTATTTTTGTAATCGGATAATTATGCCTGAAACAAATTACAAAGCATTGGTATTGGGGTCTTCTGGATTAATCGGTAATCAGACCATCAATTTATTATTGAATAATAATAAATATGAGTCTGTATATACCATTTCACGAACAGAACTACCAATTAGACACAGCAAATTAATTCAGATAATTGCAGATTATGATAGTATTGAAAAACATATCGACCATCTCAAAATAGATCATTTTTATAGTTGTGTAGGTACAACTGCCTCCAAAACACCAGATAAAAGTAAATATTATCAAATTGATCTTGAATACCCTAAAAAAGTAGCTCAAATACTAAAAGGCAATGGCTGTGAAAGCATCTCCATAGTAAGTAGCATTGGTGCAAATAATACTTCATCAAACTTTTACTTAAAATTAAAGGGAGATGTAGAAGATGCTATTAAAAACACAAATTTATCAAGTATACATATATTTAGACCCTCACTTCTATTGGGAGAAAGAAAAGAGTTTAGACTTATGGAACGTATTTCACAAATAATATATCCCATAATCAATCTCTTTCTTATAGGAAAATTAAAAGACTATAAAAGCATACACGCAAAACAAGTAGCGTCAGCGATGATTAATGTTTCACTCTCCCAAACTAAGGGCATAGATATATACCAAACACAAAAAATAAAAGAATTAGCGTGAGTATTATTAGCACAGAACAATTAGGTCATTCTTTCAATGATAAATGGTTATTTAAAGAATTACATTTCGGCTTACAAAAAGGTGATCGAGTAGCCTTGGTGGGTATAAATGGAACAGGAAAATCCACTTTATTAAAGTTACTTGCCGAACTATTTCCTCCCCAACAAGGTAAAATTGTAAAAGAAAAAGGTATACGTATCGGCTATTTACCACAAGACCCCGATTTTACTGGGTTAAATACTATCAATGATTTTATTTTTTCCAATGACAACGAGCAACAACAATTAATTAAAGAGTATGAAGAAATTGTTGACAAGGAAATAATCGACGAGAAAAAACTCGCCGATATAATGGATCGCATGACGGCCTTGGATGCATGGGAATACGAAAATGATATTAAAACAATTCTAAATCGTTTATCCATTTCAAATTTTGATCAGAAAATAGACAGTTTATCTGGTGGTCAAAAGAAAAGATTATCTCTAGCTAAACTTTTGATTGATGAGGCTGATGTATACATTTTAGATGAACCTACGAATCATCTAGATATAGAAACAATTGAATGGCTTGAAAAACTCTTAACAACGGGTCAGAAAACAGTTTTAGTTGTCTCTCACGACAGATATTTTTTAGATAACATTTGTACTGAAATTAGAGAATTAGACAAAGGGAAGTTATTTTCATACAAAGGAAATTACGGTTATTTCTTAGAAAAGAAAGCAGAGAGAGAATACAGCGATATTCTATCTGCAGAAAAAGCGAGAAACTTACTTCGTACAGAATTAGAATGGATGCGACGCCAACCGAAAGCTCGTGGTACAAAATCTAAATCCCGAATTGATTCTTTTTATGAATTGGAAGAAAAGTCAAAGGGTCCTCGTTCTCAAGATAAGGTTCAATTAAGCGTAAAAGTATCTAGACAAGGTAATAAAATTTTAGAACTTGAAAATATTAGTAAAAGTTTCAAAAACAAAACTGTTATTAACGACTTTTCTTATGTTTTCAAAAAAGGGGATCGTATAGGATTAACAGGGAAAAATGGAACTGGAAAAAGTACATTTCTAAATTTAATAACGTTAGCACTCCCCCAAGATAATGGTGTTATAAGCGTTGGTGAAACGACAAAATATGGCTATTACAAACAGGGTGGTTTAGAATTCAGCGAAGGAGAACGCGTATTAGATGTTGTTAAAAACATTGCTGATTATATCCAGATGGCTAATGGGGATACACTTACTGCCTCCCAACTTCTTACACTTTTTCTCTTTCCGCCGGAGAAACAATTTGGTTTAGTTACTAAACTTAGTGGTGGTGAAAGAAAAAGACTACAGCTTATGCGTGTTTTAATGGCAAATCCAAATTTTCTAATCTTAGATGAGCCATCCAATGATTTGGATATTGACACATTAAATGTATTAGAAGACTTCCTTTTAAACTTCCCGGGTATCTTAATTCTAGTTTCTCATGATAGATATTTGATTGATAAATTGACAGATCAGTTATTTATTTTTGATGGAACAGGAACAGTATCTATCTATAATGGAAATTATGCAGACTTCAAATTTGAACAAGAAGAAAAATTAAAAGAAGAAAAGCTAGCGGAAAAGAAACTAAAAGCTAATCCTATAAACAAAACAATTGAAACAACCAAAAAGAAGTTGTCCTTTAAGGAGGTAAAAGAATATGAAGATTTGGAGGTAGGAATAGCGAAATTAGAAACAGATATAGCTAACAAAACTATAGAACTAAATAACACAATAGACCACGCTACATTATCTAACATTTCTAAAGAAGTAGAAATGCTACAAAAAGAATTGGATAAAAAATCAGAACGCTGGCTAGAGCTGGCAGAATTTATATAACGTTTCACGTGAAACATCAACAAAAACCAAGAAGGTTCCACGTGAAACAAGAGAAAGAAATATGTTTAATAAATATAATGTTATAGTTGTTGGTGCTGGACACGCTGGCTGTGAAGCGGCGGCAGCAGCGGCAAACTTAGGATCATCTACCCTACTCATAACAATGAATATGGGGGTAATAGCACAAATGAGCTGTAACCCTGCCATTGGTGGTGTAGCAAAAGGGCAAATTGTACGCGAAGTAGACGCAATGGGAGGCTATACTGGAATTATAGCAGACAAGTCTACGATTCAATTTAGAATGCTCAATAAATCTAAAGGCCCTGCTATGTGGAGCCCTCGAACGCAAAACGATAGAATGCGTTTCGCGGAAGAATGGAGACTACAATTAGAGTCACTTCCGAATCTAGATATATGGCAAGATACTGTAAAGGAAGTAATAGTTGAAGGTAATACAATAAAAGGTGTAATTACATCTTTAGGAATCAAAATTGAATCTGATGCTGTTGTCTTAACAAACGGAACTTTTTTAAATGGAATAATACACATTGGTGAAAAGAAATTTGGAGGAGGTCGAACAGGAGAAAAATCAGCCACTGGACTTACTGAACAATTAGTCTCATTAGGATTTGAATCTGGTAGAATGAAAACTGGTACTCCCCCACGTATTGATGGAAGAAGTTTGAATTACTCTGTCATGGAAGAACAATGGGGAGATGAAGAAAAAAGTAGATTCTCATATACCAATGTAGAAATGCCAACCGAACAAAGATGTTGTTGGATTACTTATACGAATCATAACGTACATGAAATACTGAAAACTGGCTTTGAAAAATCACCAATGTTTACGGGACGTATTAAAGGTTTAGGACCAAGATACTGCCCATCCATTGAAGATAAAATAAATAGATTTGCAGAGCGTGATAGACATCAAATATTTGTTGAACCAGAAGGTTTTAAAACTAATGAAATTTATGTCAACGGTTTCTCTACTTCATTACCAGAAGATGTACAGCAAAAAGCACTAAGACTAATACCTGGTTTTGAAAATGCAAAAATGTACAGACCGGGATATGCCATAGAATATGACTACTTCCCTCCTATGCAGTTGGATTTAACGCTAGAAACGCAATTAGTGAAAAATCTATTTTTCGCAGGTCAAATCAATGGAACGACAGGATATGAAGAAGCCGCTGCGCAAGGATTCGTAGCAGGTGTAAATGCGCATCAAAAAGTTAATGATTTGCATGAACTTATTCTAAAAAGATCTGAGTCTTATATAGGAGTATTAATAGACGACTTAGTTACAAAAGGTACGGAAGAACCATATCGTATGTTTACATCTAGAGCAGAACATAGATTATTACTTCGTCAAGATAACGCTGATATACGTTTAACACCAATAGCTCACAAAATAGGATTAGTTTCTGATGATAGATTAGAGAAAGTAAATAAGAAGATAAAAGAATCTGATGATTTAATACAGTATATGAAAGACAACTCGGTTGAACCAAATATGATCAATCCGATACTTTCAGAAATAGGATCTAGCAAATTGACACAAAAATCGAGGCTATATAGTGTATTGAGCAGACCACATATTACTATACAGCATTTAGCGAGTGCAGATTCAAAATTCAACGAAAAGATAGAATCTTACAATTTAGAAACAATAGAACAAGCTGAAATCAAAGTTAAATATGATAGTTACTTTGATAAGGAAATGGAAATTGTAAATAAAATGAAGAAAATGGAAGACAAAGAGATTAATCCAGATTTCGATTATAAATCATTAACTTCCCTATCGATTGAAGCAAGAGAAAAACTGTTAAAAGTAAAACCACGTACGTTGGGACAAGCATCACGAATATCGGGAGTATCTCCGTCAGATATTAGTATACTGATGGTACATATGAATTAAAGAAAACATAAATTAGCGATATAAGAAGATTAGTTATATGAAAACCGTAGCAATATTATATAAAATAAAGAACCATAAACAAAGTTTACTAAGCAACTTTATTACTTTATTAACACTGATTATATCGCTATTCTTTATAGGCTGTGCAAATATGCAAACGCCAACTGGAGGACCAAAAGATTCAATTCCACCAAATCTATTAAGTGAATTACCTAAAAATCTAAACAGAAATTTTAAAGATAAAATTATACAACTTGATTTTGATGAATATATTAAACTAAACAACTATCAAAAAGAATTTAGTATATCACCAGATGTAGATAAGCAGCCAGAGTACAAAATAAAAAAGAAATCATTACTAATTACTTTACCAGATTCACTAGAGGAAAATACAACTTATACCATAAATTTTGGTAAAGGTCTTGTAGACTTTAACGAAGGAAATCCTATTGTAAATTATAGCTATGTCTTCGCTACAGGTCCAGAATTAGATTCTTTGTCTGTTTCAGGATCAGTTACAAATGCATACACTAAAACTTTTGATCCCAAACAAGATTTGTCCGTACGTGTATTACTTATCCCTACAAGACAAGACACTATATTTGGTAAGAAAAAAGCTAATATATTTACGAGTGTAGATAGTACAGGAAATTTTAATATAAAAAACTTAAGAGAAGATACGTATAGAATATATGCACTAAAAGAAGAAAATAACGATCGTATATATAATAATGCTGAAGAACTTATTGGATTTCTCAAAGATAGTATAGTTTTAAAGCAAAATATTAAAGATATTAAGTTAGAATATTCTAAAGGAAAACCTAAGGATTTTAGAGTATCGGATAGAAAAATTCAAAAAGATGGTAGAATTTCAATGCGGTTCAATCAACCATTAGACTCCCCTTCTATTCGTATAATTTTTCCAGAAGAACTACAAAAACAGGCATATTATAAATATGCTGAAACGAATGATTCCCTTTATATAACATTACCAAAAAATGAATTCGATTCTATTAAATTTGAAATCTCAGATCGTAAAATTATATTAGACAGTATAATTTTAAGAAGAGGTAAAAACGATAAATACAATAGAGAACTAATACCAAGACTTAACATTACTAATAAGGTCGATAAGATAAATCATATCACTATTACCAGTGAATTTCCTATAACAAATATTGATAAAGAAAAAATAATAATAAAAGAGGATACAGTTTCACGACGAAATTTTCAATTGCAAAAAGATACGATCGATACAAATTTATACCACGTAAGATTTAATTGGAAAGCAAAGAAAAGCTATGAATTAATAATTGAAGAAAAAGCTATTTCATCTATTTATACTGATCCAAATAAAGAATTGGTAACAAAATTTACATTAGATGAAACAGAAAATTTTGGAGATATTAATTTTACTATAAATAATTTGGATAGCAATATAAATTATATCGTACAACTAATGGATGATAAAAAGGAGAAAGTCATAGATAATAAATACCTGTATAATTCTAATCAATTAAAGTATAGTAAATTTCCAGGCGGTAAATATACGCTAAGAATAATTAAGGACATTAATAAAAACAATCGTTGGGATGGTGCAGATGTATATAATAAAACACAAGCTGAACCTATTTGGTATTTAGATAAACCTTTTACTATCCGTGCAAACTGGGAACAAGAAGAAACTATTGATACTAAATTTGAATAGATTATTTATGGTCTGAAAACCAACTTGAATAAAGCACATAATTGTGTGGTAGATTTTTCAATAAAGCCATTTGCTCTTCAGTAAGTGGTTTTATCTTTTTTGCAGGCACACCAGCATATAAATAACCTGATTCGCATAAAGAATTTTCTAATACTACAGCACCAGCAGCAATAATAACATTAGATTCTATAACAGTCCTATCCATTACGATTGCTCCCATACCAACTAATACATGATCATGAATCACACAGCCATGTATTATAGCATTGTGACCAATATTTACATAATTACCAATATCAGTACCATTCTTAAGATATGTACCATGTATAGTTACATTATCTTGAATATTACTATACTTACCTATTTTTATATAATTCACATCTCCACGTACCACAGCATTAAACCACACAGAACAATGTTCACCAATCGTAACATCACCGACAATAGTACAATTAGGTGCTATAAATGTATTTTCTCCTATAAATGGGAAAGAATCTTTAACAGGTAAAATAGTAGCCATATGTTACAAAATTGTATCTTCTAAATTTTTAGCATGATTTGGAAAATCTGTAGTATAATGCAATCCCCTACTCTCCTTACGGTTCATAGCGGATTTAACAACCAAATATGCTACTTGAATAACATTTCTTAGTTCACAAAGTTTTACGGATAATTTGGTGTTTTTATAGAAAGATTCTGTTTCTTCATATAATAATCCCAAACGTCTCATCGCCCTATCTAACCTAAAATCAGAACGTACTATACCTACATAATCAGACATAAATTTCTGTGTCTCGCGTAAATTATGCGTCACAAGAATATCTTCATTAAGCAACTTTGTATTCGAATCATCCCAAACGGGAATATTATCTTTATAAGAAATATTATTTATTTTATTAGAAGAACTTACAAAAATACGATGTGCATAAACTGCTGCCTCAAGTAAAGAGTTGGAAGCCAATCGATTAGCCCCATGCAAACCCGTAGATGAACATTCTCCACAAGCATACAAATTTACGATAGAGCTAGCACCAAATTCATCAACCATTATCCCACCACATAAATAATGTGCTGCTGGCGTAACGGGTATAAAATCTTTGGTCATATCCAAACCGATAGACAAACATTTATCGTATATATTAGGAAAATGTGATAATAGATCTTCCTTATAACGATGCGTAATATCTAAATACACATAATCCAAACCAGATTTCTTCATTTCAGAATCTATAGCACGAGCTACAATATCACGAGGGGCTAATGATCCACGTGAATCGTACTCCTCCATAAAAGATTCCCCATTCGAACGTCTCAAAATTCCACCAAAGCCTCTAACTGCCTCAGAAATTAAAAAAGCTGGATATTCACTTGGGTTATATAAAGCTGTTGGATGGAACTGAATAAATTCCATGTTACGCACCTTACCTTTCGCACGATATACCATAGCAATACCATCGCCTGTAGCAATAGTAGGATTTGTAGTACTTGAATACACATGACCTGCACCTCCTGAAGCCATAAGTGTAATTTTGGATAAAAATTTCTCTACTATCCCTGTACGGGTATTAAAAGCATATATACCATAACACTCTATATCTGTAGATTTTTTATCCACATGCACACCTAAATGATGTTGTGTAATCAAATCTACTGCAAAATAATGCGTAAGAATTTCAATATTAGGATGTTGATGTACCTTTTCTAGTAAAGCACGTTCTATTTCATAACCAGTTATATCCCTATAGTGCAAAATACGATGTGCTGAATGACCTCCCTCCTTTGCTAAATCATATTCACCTGAATCTTCTTTATCAAAAGAAGTACCATAGGCTATCAATTCTGCTATACGATCTGGCCCCTCTTTAATTACGTTTTCCACAACAAGTGGATTACATAAACCATCCCCAGCAACTAGGGTATCTTGTATATGATTTTCGAAGCTATCTGACTGATCTGTAACTACTGCCACGCCTCCTTGAGCATATTTTGTATTAGATTCATCTTCGTTGGATTTTGTAACTATTAACACTTTACCAACATCCGCAGCCTTCAAAGCGAAACTCAAACCTGCTATCCCCGATCCAACTATCAAAAAATCTACTTTTCTTTCCGACATAACGTTTTTACATGCTAAAAATTGAAACAAATTAACAAATAATGTGGAAAACGTGTAAACAAAACGTGAATTAAATTTTAAAACTTTTTATTATTCCACATTCCTATATTATTTCACACATGTTTCACGTGACAAGTATGGAAAAGTCGTCTTTATATTAACATTATTTTAACAATAAGATTTTAACAAAAAAATATGGAAACTAAAAAACGTGAAAAATCACATAATTGAAAATCAGCACTAAAAGATCAAGTTTGTGTGGATAAATTGTGTATAACTATAAAACAACTCAAAAATAAAATTAAAAATTATACAGTTATCCCCATTTTCCACAGACTAATAAACAATAAGATTCTTTCTTTAAAAAAAGATTATTATTTATTGAAAAAAAGGAATGTGAATTTCGTTTGAATTTCTTTGTTTACTTTTGTGAACTGGATTTGTCGAAAGGGTAAACCAAAATACAGAAGAGAGAATGAACAATACTTATCAAAAAGATTTGGAAGCAAAAGGCTTCATTGATCTTCCTGTGGATCCAAGTTTGGATTTAGTTCAGGAAATTCAACGTTTGAAAAAAGAAAAAAATGCTGTAATTCTTGCACATTATTACCAAGATGCTGAAATTCAGGATTTAGCTGATTATATTGGTGATAGTTTGGGACTTTCACAACAAGCTGCAAAGACAGATGCAGATGTAATTGTGTTCGCTGGTGTGCATTTTATGGCCGAAACGGCTAAAATTCTTTCCCCATCCAAGAAAGTTCTTCTTCCAGATTTGAAAGCAGGCTGTTCATTATCAGATTCTTGTCCTCCGCATCTTTTTGCAAAATTCAAAGAGCAATATCCTGATCATTTGGTGATTACCTATGTGAATTGTACAGCAGAATTGAAAGCTTTATCTGATATTGTGTGTACTTCAAGCAATGCGGTGCAGATTGTGGAATCACTTCCAGCGGATCAAAAGATTATTTTTGGTCCAGATCGCAATCTAGGTGACTATGTGAAAAAGAAAACAGGCCGTGATTTGGTATTGTGGAATGGTGCATGTATGGTTCACGAGATTTTTTCACGTGAAAAAATTGAAAATTTACGTGCAGAATACCCTGGAGCGAAGTTTATTGCACATCCAGAATGTGAAGAACATATTTTGGCTGAAGCAGATTACATTGGCTCTACTTCAGGTATGTTGAAATATACGATTGAAGATGAGGCTTCTACATACATAGTAGCAACGGAATCGGGTATTTTACATCAAATGCAAAAATCTAGTCCGCACAAAAAATTCATTCCAGCTCCGCCAAATAATGCATGTGCTTGTAACGATTGTCCACATATGAAATTGAACACGTTGGAAAAATTGTACAACTGTTTGAAATTTGATCAACCAGAAATTATTCTTCCTGAGGATGTTATCAATAGAGCACAAAAGCCAATTGAAAGAATGTTGGAAATTTCAGCTCGTCTAGGATTATAAAAATATTGATGTTTCACATGAAAATTATTTTTCGTGAAACATCAGCTAAAATAGTTTTGAAATCGGGGCATATTTTACATTTGCCCTATTTTTATCACTTCAATGAAAGGTAGATTAATGCGTATCTTTGTTGTTGAAAAAATGTGAATATGTTTGATAATATTGATAAAACAGATATAAATGAATTAGGTGAATTTGGTTTGATCAAACACCTGACACAAGCAGTAGAATTATCGCAAGAATCTACAAATACAGGTATTGGTGATGATGCTGCAGTACTAGATTTTTCTAGTTATAAAACCTTGATATCCACGGATTTATTACTTGAAAATATTCATTTTGATTTGCGCTATGTTCCGCTTAAACACTTGGGTTACAAGGCAGTACAAGTAAATCTTTCGGATATCTATGCCATGAATGGTATAGCTTCTCAAATTACTTTTTCTATTGGATTATCTTCTAAATTTCCATTAGAAGCTATCGAAGAAATATACGAAGGAGCTTTGATTGCTTGTAAAAAATACGGTGTGGATTTAGTTGGTGGTGATACGTCTGCTTCAGCACAAGGATTAGTTATTTCTGTTACAAGTATTGGCTACGTCAAAGAAGAGAAAGTTACCTATCGCTCGGGTGCTAAAGAAGGTGATTTATTGTGTGTTTCTGGTGATTTGGGTGGTGCTTATGTAGGCTTACAATTATTAGAAAGAGAGAAGAATATTTATTTAGAAAACCCTAATATTCAACCTGATCTAGAAGGAAAGGATTATATTGTAGAACGTCAATTGAAGCCAGATGCACGTAAGGATGTGGTAGAGTTATTGAGCTTTTTGGATATTAAACCTACTTCGATGATTGATGTTTCGGATGGTTTAGCTTCTGAAATTTTACATATTTGTAATGCTTCAAATGTAGGTTGTAAATTATACGAAGATAAAATTCCTTTAGATCCAATGACTTACGAAACTGCGCGAGAATTTGGATTAGATCCTACCGTGTGTGCATTGAGCGGTGGTGAAGATTATGAATTATTATTCACTATTCCGCAAGTAGATTACGATAAAATCAAGGGTCAGTTAGATATTTCAGTTATTGGTTATATCACAGAGGCTGCAGCTGGTAAGGAAATGATTTCAAAATCTGGTCATGTGCATGAAATTAAAGCACAAGGCTGGAATGCTTTTAAAAAGTAATATTATTTTTAATAATCAATGGTTAATTTTTTATGTTTATAGTCATGAAAAATTTAACCATTTTATTTGTTTCTATTCTTTTTCTGATAGCTTGTGAGAATAAAGAATCTCGTGTTTTTAAATTTACTCAACATGTAAATGATAAAGAAAATGAGATAAAAGATGAATTTTTGATTCAATCTAAAGCGTTCTATGTCAATAAGAATAAAATAAATTTAGATTTGATATTAAAATCAAAAGTAAATGATACAATTCCTATTGAAGATTTACCAAAAATAGAGAAAATTGTAAACCTCTTATTTGAAAAAAATCCTCAGGGAAAGGATATAATTGTTGGAGGAACAGAAGTGAATTTGAGATTGTATAATGCAGCTGGTGTCAAATTTTCTGAAATTCCACTAAAAGATTATAATCTAAACGATTTAGATTTGATAAAGTAATAATTTACAAAAAGGTCAGTGTAATTTACAATGACCTTTTTTGTATATTTAGGTGTACCAATTTATAAACGTATGTCGACACCTTTGTGGATTCCTTCTCGGGAGTATACTGAAACTTCTAATATATTTAAGTTCAAAAATTATATAGAGCAGCGTACGAATACTAAATTTTCTAATTATGAAGATTTTCATAATTGGTCTATTAATAATTTAGAAGATTTTTGGCAATCAATTTTAGATTTCTTTAAGGTATCTTATTTAGGAAATTATAGCAAAGTTTTAGATTGGAATACTGCTGAAAATTTCATTGGTGCGAAATGGTTTGAAGGAATAGAACTCTCCTATGCAGAACATATTTTCAAATCTTATAAAGAAAATGGTATTGCAGTAAAATTTCAATCTGAATACGAAGATTATCAAGAAGTTACTTGGAAAGAATTACAAGATAGAGTAAGTAAAATTCAACAATATTTAGTAGATAAGGGTATTCAAAGCGGAGATCGAATAGTTGGAGTATTGAATAACAGGGTGGAAACTATTGCTATTTTCTTAGCTGTGAATTCTTTGGGGGCTATTTGGTCCTGTTGTTCTCCTGATTTTGGGGATAAAGCTATAGTCGAAAGATTTGAACAAATAGAACCTAAATTACTTTTTATTGAAACGGAATATCAATACAACGATAAAAAGTTCTCGAAAAATGAGACTTTAGCTATGTTAGTAAGTAAGTTAATAACGTTGGAAGAGGTTGTTAATCTGAATAATAGTATGTGGAATACCATATTGGATAGATATGATCCAAAAGTGTTAGAATTTGTTCATGTAGCTTTTTCACATCCTATATGGATATTATATTCTTCGGGAACAACAGGTAAACCTAAAGCGATTACACACAGTACGGGTGGAAATTTATTAGAACATTATAAAGCATTAGCAATACATCAAAATGTACAAGCTGAGGAGAATTTCTTATGGTATTCTACTACAGGTTGGATGATGTGGAATTATGCTTTATCATCTTTATTATGTGGTGCTACTTTATGTCTATTTGATGGAATAATTAATCATAACAACCATCAGACTTTTTGGAAGTTTTTAAAACGTGCTCAAGTCCATCATTTAGGTGCTGGGGCAGTCTATTTTACTTCGATTGAACATTTAGAAATAAAAGATTTCCAGCCCAAAGTAATTGGTTCTACAGGCTCTCCACTCCCTATTTCTACTTTCGAAGCATTACAGCAAAAATTTCCTGATGTACACCTTATTTCGTTGAGCGGTGGAACGGATGTATGTTCCGCTTTTTTAATTGGAAATAGTTTATTACCTGTGTATGCAGGACAATTGCAATGTAAGGCTTTAGGAGCCGATATAGTCACGTATAATGAACAGGGCGAAGAAGTAATAAATGAAGTAGGTGAATTGATTATAAAGAAGCCGATGCCATCTATGCCTATTTACTTTTGGAATGACTGGAATAATGAAAAATATAAGGAAAGCTATTTTGAAAAATTTCCGAATGTATGGGCACATGGCGATTGGATAAAAATAATTTCGGGCGAAGGAATAATTATATATGGTCGTTCAGACTCAACGCTTAATCGTGCTGGTGTACGTATAGGTACCGCAGAAATTTATAGTGCAGTTAATGAATTGGAAGAAGTACAGGATTCTTTGGTTATTACGACAGATGAAAATGATGGTTCATCTAAAATGTTACTTTTTGTAAAACTGCTAGATGAATTGCATTTAAACGAAGAAATCCAATCCAAAATAAAAACTAACCTTAGAAAGCAATATAGCCCACGACATGTTCCAGATGCTATTTTTCAAGTCAGAGATATTCCTTACACTTTAAGCGGTAAAAAGTTAGAAATACCCGTGAAGAAGATTTTTTCAGATGTTTCATTAGAAAAGGCTGTTTCAAAAGATATTATGCGTAATCCAGAATGTTTGGAGGAATATGTTACTTTAAATAATTCATTGCTTGATTAAATCATATTTATAAATTGTTCTGGTATTATTAGACTTTATAGTCTTTTTTAAAATCAATTTTTTGTTGCTTGATGTAATCTTATATTCACCTGCTAAGATGAGTCCCCAATCAAATTCTGCAGTCCAAGGATTCTTATCATCAAATATTATTATATTATCTTTTAATACATAAGTTCCACTACCTCCAGCAGGAATCCTTGGATTATTATTACCTGTAGAATTATATGATTTATCACTATTTAATACGACTTCAATATCAGATGCTGTGTATATTTTACCATCATAATCAACACGAAAAGTACCTTTATAAACACCACTTTCTAATTCTTGGATTGTATTAGAATCTTTTTTACAAGCCGCAAAGACTAAGAGTGGAAATAAAAATATTACTAATCTATTCATAATTTAAAGTTTAATTATATAACGTAGCATAATATTAAATGCTACATATTTAAGTTTGTATCACACCAACATTATAACGAGGAATATCTGCATTATGATTAGCTGCTTCTATTCCCATTGAAATAATTTTTCGTGTGTCAACTGGGTCAATTACACCATCTACCCAAAGTCTAGATGCAGCATAATATGGACTTAATTGTTCCTTATATTTGTCTTCTATGTCTTTTAATAATGTTTGTTTTTCATCTTCAGTTAGACTCACACCTTTTGATTTTAATGTAGCTTCTTGAATTTGTAGTAATGTTTTTCCGGCAGAAGCACCACTCATAACGGCCATTTGGGCAGTAGGCCAAGCATAGATAAGTAGAGGATCATACGCTTTACCACACATTGCATAATTTCCTGCTCCATAACTATTTCCTACAATAAAAGTAAATTTAGGAACGACAGAATTTGCCATAGCATTCACCATTTTTGCTCCATCTTTGATAATTCCGCCTTGTTCTGACCGAGAACCGACCATGAATCCTGTGACATCTTGAAAAAATACCAAAGGAATTTTTTGCTGATTACAGTTCATAATAAATCGAGCTGATTTATCAGCTGAGTCGGAATAAATTACCCCGCCCATTTGCATTTCTTGCGTGCCACCAGGTTTCTTTGCTTTTACGATTTCGCGTTGGTTAGCAACGATTCCTACAGCCCAACCATCCACACGCGCCAAAGCACAAATCAATGTTTTTCCAAAATCTTTTTTGTATTCTTCCAAAGACCCTTCGTCTACGATTGCTTCTAAAATATGTAGCATATCATAGGGTTTAAGTCTATCTTCAGGAAGATTTGTATAAATGGAATCCGCCTTAAGTTTAGGAAGTTTTGCTTCAATACGAGAAAATCCTGCTTTTGGGCTATCTCCTATCTTGTCTACAATATTTTTGATGGCATCCAAACAACTTTCGTCATTAGGATATTTATTGTCGACTACGCCAGAAATTTCAGTATGTGTGATGGCTCCGCCTAAAGTTTCATTATCGATAATTTCGCCAATAGAAGATTTTACTAAATAGGAACCTGCTAAGAATACAGAACCTGTTCCCTCAACGATTAAAGCATAATCTGACATAATGGGGAGATAAGCACCTCCTGCTACGCAAGAACCCATAATAGCTGCTATTTGCGGAATTCCCATAGAAGACATTTTTGCATTATTTCTGAAAATACGTCCGAAATGCTCTTTGTCGGGAAAAATTTCATCTTGCATAGGCAAATACACACCTGCAGAATCAACTAAGTATATAATGGGTAAATGATTTTCCATAGCAATTTCCTGCGCGCGAAGATTCTTTTTACCGGATATGGGAAACCAAGCACCAGCTTTTACGGTAGCATCATTTGAAACAACTACACACAATTTATTTTTAACATAACCTAAAACCACTACTACACCAGCATTTGGACATCCTCCATGTTCCACATACATATTATCTCCCGCAAAAATTCCTATTTCAGTATAAGGTTTGTCCACATCAAGTAGATAAATAACTCTTTCCCAAGCAGTCATTTTACCTTTTTCTTTGTGTTTTTGAATTTTATCAATTCCACCTCCTAAATGTAACTTCTCCGTTTTGAGCTTCAAAAGATCTAATAGCTTTTGCATGGCGTTTTTGTTAAAATAAAAATTTATAGTTGGTATTTGTTTTTATTATTATAAATATGATAAAATATATTTTGTTTTTTACGATATTTATAATAATAAATTGTTTACGCAATATAAACTTAAGTAAAAATCACTATGTATAATAATTATGAGACAGAGCAATTAGCTTTGGTTCGGGAAAGTGCCCGTGAATTTGCAAAAAACTATATCAAACCACATGTGATGGATTGGGACGAAAACCAATATTTTCCTGTTGAATTATTTAGAAAAATGGGCGAATATGGATTTATGGGTATTTTGGTTCCCGAAGAATATGGTGGTGCAGGCCTTAGTTATCAAGAGTATATTACCATTTTGGATGAAATATCAAAGGTCTGTGGTTCTATAGGTCTTTCAGTGGCAGCTCATAATTCGTTATGTACAAATCATATTTTATCATTTGCCAATGATGCTCAAAAAGCGAAGTATTTACCAAAATTAGCTTCAGGCGCATGGATTGGTGCTTGGGGATTGACAGAAACTGGCTCTGGATCAGACGCTGGTGGAATGACTACTACAGCAATAAAAGATGGTGATTATTGGATTCTAAATGGATCAAAAACTTTTATAACACACGCCATAAGTGGAGATGTAGCTGTGGTCATAGCTCGTACAGGTGAAAAGGGAAATAATCACGGTATGTCTACATTTATTATAGAAAAAGGTACAGAAGGTTTTAGTTCTGGGAAAAAAATTGATAAATTAGGAATGCGAGCTTCTGAAACCGCTTTTTTGTTTTTCGATAATTGTCGGGTGCACAAAGATCAATTAATAGGTGAAGTTGGAAATGGCTTTGTTCAAGCGTTAAAATTATTAGATGGTGGACGGATTTCAATTGCAGCTCTTTCATTGGGTATAGCTAGAGGTGCTTATGAATGCGCCCTACAATATGCAAATGAGAGAGAGCAGTTTAACCAAAAAATATATGATTTTCAGGATGTATCCTTTACTATAGCGGATATGGCTACTAAAATCGAAGCATCAGAATTATTGATACGACGAGCCGGATATTTGAAAGACAATCATAAAAAAGTGACTAAGGAAGGTGCTATGGCAAAACTGTATGCTTCGGAAGTAGCTGTAGAAGTATCTAATCAGTCGGTACAGATCCATGGTGGATATGGATTTACGAAGGATTATCCAGCTGAAAAATTTTTTAGAGATGCAAAATTATGTACTATTGGGGAGGGTACGAGTGCAATACAAAAAATGGTCATTTCACGTGAGATAAAAAAAGATGTTTAACAACGCAGATATCAAAATTGTAGATTGTCCCCGCGATGCTATTCAAGGTATTCAAAATTTAATACCGCCCGAAAAAAAAATAGCACATATTAATAATTTAATAAGAAGTAATCTATTTGAATATATAGATTTTGGTTCTTTTGTTTCGCCAAAAGCGGTTCCACAAATGCAAGACACCGCTTTTGTTTTACAGGGATTGGAGAAGTTTAATAACACCAAATTGCTAGCCATTGTCGCTAATAATAGGGGGGCTGTAGTAGCTAGTAAATATCCGGAAATTGATTATCTGGGTTATCCATTTTCAATTTCTGAAATATTTCAAAAAAGAAATACAAATTCGTCAATATCGGATTCATATAATGCTGTAAAAGATATTTTAGACACAATATCTGTTCAAAATCAAGAATTGGTTGTTTATATTTCAATGGCTTTCGGCAATCCGTATGGGGATGCTTGGAATGAGGAATTGGTATTTGAATGGGTAGATAAATTGAAGCAACTTGGAATAAAAAGATTTTCAATTGCCGATACTACGAGTGAAGCAACACCTGCTTTAATAAAATCTCTTTTCAAAAAGTTGAATAAAGAATTTCCTAAATTAGATTTTAGTGCACATTTACATAGCCGTGCAGACGAAGCTTTACAAAAAATCAATGCAGCATATGAAGGAGGCTGTAAACGTTTTGAAGGGGCAATATTAGGCTATGGTGGATGCCCTTTTGCACAAGATGATTTGGTTGGTAATATCTCAACAGAATTACTTTTAGATAGATTTGAAAAATCATCAACTATAGATATTAATAAATTAAAAATCAGCTTTTACGATATGATAAGCTAATATTAGCTATGTACAAATTCATTAAGGTAGAGAAAATAGAACATCAATTTATTCTGACTTTGGCACGACCAGAGAAAAGAAATGCTTTCACTCCAACAATGGTGAATGAGATTCATCATGCGTTTGAGGAAGCTAATGATGATGATAAAATAAAGCTAGTCATTATCAAAGCTGAAGGACCTATTTTTTGTGCAGGAATGGATCTCAAAACTTTTGAAAATCCTGAATTAGACGTTAAAAATCCTGCTATTCAAAATGAGAATATTTCTTTGGGTGAGGTTTTTGACCAATTATTAAAGCCTTCCATAGCATTAGTTGAAGGCAATGTAATCGCTGGAGGTTTTCTTATTATTTTAGGTTGTACTTATGTTTTTTGTAATCAAAATGTACAATTCAAATTACCAGAATTAGAAATTGGTTTGTTTCCTTTTCAAGTGATGGCTAGTTTATTGAAAGTAATGCCAGAAAAAAAAGCATTACAACTGTGCTTGGAGACGAATTATTTTGATGCAATAAAAGCGGAAGAAAATGGAATAGTAGATGGCTTTATTGATGAAAATGATTTGAATCAGCTAATAAATTCATACGATAATAAATCAACAAAGGCTATAAAAAGCGGTATAGAATCCCTCCGATATTTACCGTCTATTCCGGATCAAAATAGATATCAATATTTGAAAAATATGCTAGAAAAGCTGAAAGAAAATAACTAATCTTCTTCTATTGTAGGCTCTAGACTATTTGGATCTTTTGTTCCTACTTCAAAATTATTATAACCTAATCCAACTTCGATTTCTAACAATTTTTGTTGCAGCATTTCTAAAATTGCTAAGAAATTAAAGACAAATTGTACTCTATTTTCGGAGTTTTTTAGGATCATCTGAAAATCTAGTTTTTTATTCAGATCTAAAAGTGCGGTAATAGCATCCTTTTGTTTTTCGATGGAATATGGAAATTTTACAACAGTATGTGTTACAGGAACGACACGATGTGTAAAATGATACATCATTTTCTCGTAGACCATCATCAATTTGTATAAATCAAAAGAAGATAATTCTTCTTCAGTGATTTGACGTTTGGTGTTTTTTAAATCGAAAGTAACATTAGCACGGTGATGTAATTTTTCCCTTTCGGCTTCTAAAATTTTAAAATCTTCACAAATATCTTTGAATTGTTTGTAGAGGATAAGTTTTTGAACAAATTGTTCTTTTAGATCGACTTCGTTTTCATTTTCGTCTAAATCTGGTCGAGGAAGCAACATTTTAGCCTTAATACGCATCAAAGTGGATGCTACGAAAATAAATTCGGAAGCTAATTCAATATTTAGGGAATGCATCTTTTGAATATAATCCAAGAAATCATCCGTAATCTTGGAGATAGGGATATCATGGATATTAAGCTCATCACGTTCGATAAAAAACAATAATAAGTCAAAAGGTCCCTCGAATTGATCGAGCTTTATTTCGTAATTTGTTGCTTCCATATATTGAATCAAAAATACGCATTTACGAATTAATATTTATTTTTAAACTTGAATAGTAAAACTTTGGTAACAGTTTTTTGTATATATATACATCGGTTAAAAGAATAAATTTGTTACTTTGTAACTTGTTTTGAAACTAATTTAAGGTATGCAAATAGAAGCAGGGGCACTTTTGAAGAACATTCTATATCCATCGGATTTGAGAAAGCTTAAAGATTCGGATTTGGAAGAGGTTTGTAAAGAGCTTAGACAATTTATTATTGATATAGTTTCTGTCAATGGAGGTCATTTTGCCGCGAGTTTAGGCGTTGTAGAGTTGACAGTAGCTCTTCATTATGCGTTGAATACGCCATATGATCAAATTGTGTTTGATGTGGGTCACCAGGCTTATGGACACAAAATACTTACAGGTCGTCGAGAACAATTCCATACAAATAGAATATTGGGCGGTATTTCAGGTTTTCCTAAGCGTGAAGAAAGCGAATATGATGCTTTTGGTGTAGGTCACTCTTCGACTTCCATCTCTGCAGCGTTGGGTATGGCGGTTGCTTCTGCTTACAAAGGGGAAACAGACCGACAACACGTCGCTATTATTGGAGATGGCGCATTAACAGGAGGTATGGCTTTTGAGGCCTTGAATCACGCGGGTATTGAGAAATCTAATTTATTAGTTATTCTGAATGATAACTGCATGTCTATCGATCCGAATGTAGGCGCATTGAAGGAATATCTGACTAGTATTACTACATCTAAAAGCTACAATAAATTTAGAGATGAATTAATCTCAATCTTAGCAAAGATTTCTAAAAATGGTCCAGATGCCTATGGGTGGGCCAAGAAAATAGAGCAAAGTATCAAAGGTACACTCCTAAAAAATGCTAACCTTTTCGAATCGTTGAACTTTAGGTACTTCGGTCCAGTAGATGGTCATGATGTGACTAAATTGGCGAAAACAATAGAAGATTTAAAAAATATAAATGGACCTAAACTTTTACATGTAGTGACAGTAAAAGGAAAAGGTTATTCTCTTGCAGAAAAGGATCAGACGAAATGGCATGCACCGGGCTTGTTTGATAAGATAACAGGTGAAATAAAGAAAACTACTCACGATAAGCCTCAGCCACTAAAGTACCAAGATGTTTTTGGACATACATTGGTTGAATTAGCTGAAGCAAATGATAAAATCATGGGTATAACACCAGCTATGCCAAGCGGATCATCCATGAATATTATGATGAATGCAATGCCTAACAGAGCTTTTGATGTCGGTATTGCAGAGCAGCACGCAGTAACATTTAGTGCTGGCTTAGCGACTCAAGGATTGGTACCTTTTTGTAACATCTATTCTTCTTTTATGCAGCGTGCTTATGATCAGGTTATTCATGACGTAGCATTACAAAAGCTTAATGTTGTATTTTGTTTAGATCGAGCAGGGCTCGTGGGGGCTGATGGCCCGACACATCATGGTGCTTATGATATTTCATTTATGCGCTGTGTTCCAAATTTGATAATTGGGGCACCGATGAATGAAGAAGAACTTCGTAATATGATGTATACAGCTCAATTGGACAATATTGGTCCTTTTGTTATTCGTTATCCTCGTGGAAATGGTGTGATGCCAGATTGGAAAAGACCATTCAAAGCATTACCAATTGGAAAGGGAAGAAAACTTATAGATGGAGAAGAAGTGGCTATTCTTACATTTGGACATGTAGGAAATGAAGCTGCAAAAGCTATAATAGATTTAAATGCTGAGGGGATATACCCTTCACATTATGATATTCGTTTTGTTAAACCATTAGACGAAGAGTTGTTGCATGAAGTTTTCCAAAAGTTCAATAAGGTAATAACAGTTGAAGATGGTGTATTACCTGGAGGATTTGGATCAGCTATATTAGAATTTATGTCTAATCATAATTATCAAGCACAGGTTATCAGATTAGGAATTCCTGATGAAATCGTAGAGCATGGAGAACAAAAGGAACTTTGGCGGTTGTGTAATTATGATGCTGAAGCTATTGTCAACGAATGCAAAAAATTGAGCAAAACCCAACCGACACAGTTTCAAGTAGGTTAGAACAAGAAGTACAAAAAAATATTTAAAGAGCCATAAATTTTATGGCTCTTTTTCTTTTATTTTTATCAAAAATTTTATTTAATTTAGTTGTAGAAAGTTTTCCACAAACTAATTATTAAACCGTAAAAATTGTTTTGAATAATGATGTTTTTTATCGATGTTTTGGACATGTGGAAAAATTTCAATTGACAATAAAACATCGACCTAGAAGTGTTTTTTTTAACCTAAATTATTGACTATTAGTGAATTGTATTTTTTTTGATCTTTCGCTTTTTTAGGTCGGAAATTTTTGTCATCTTCGTTGAAAGGGAAAGTTATAAACAATTTTTTTATCAATAATTGGTTATCAAGTTATTAACAATTTAAGAATGGAAAAAACGTATACAAGTGTTTGGAATAATTGTCTTCAAGTGATTAAAGACAACATTCCTGCGCAAAGTTATAAGACATGGTTCGAACCGGTGAATGCGGTTCGTTTGGAGGAAAACGTTTTGACTATTCAAGTTCCTAGTTTATTCTTTTACGAGTGGTTGGAAGAGCATTACGTAGGTATCTTACGTAAGACGGTAAAGAAATTCTTAGGTGAACAAGGAAGATTAGAGTATAATATTGTAGTAGAGAAATCGTCTGCAAATACGCCTTATACGACTAACCTTCCATCCAATGGTAATGGTGCCGAAGGTAAAAGACAATCTATACCTGTCCCTGTAGCATTAAATAAAAACATAAAGAACCCTTTTGTCATTCCAGGGCTTAAAAAATTGCAAGTAGACCCACAATTGAATCAAAATTATACGTTTGAGAATTTTGTAGAGGGTGAGTGTAATAGATTAGCACGTTCTGCTGGTTATGCTGTTGCAAATAAGCCTGGAGGAACATCTTTTAACCCATTAATGCTATATGGTGATGTAGGTTTAGGTAAGACACACTTGGCGCAAGCTATTGGAAATGAAATCAAGAAAAATTTACCAGACAAGTTGGTGATTTATGTTTCTTGTGAAAAATTCTGTCAACAGTTTGTAGATTCATTGAAAAACAATACAATCAATGATTTTGTAAACTTCTATCAAGCAATGGATGTTATCATCATGGATGATGTACATAATTTCGCGGGTAAAGAGAAGACACAAGATATTTTTTTCCATATCTTCAACCATTTACATCAGTCGGGAAAACAGATTATCTTAACCTCTGACAAAGCTCCTAAGGATTTGTCTGGATTAGAAGAGCGATTATTAAGTCGTTTCAAATGGGGATTATCTGCTGATATCCAAATTCCAGATTTGGAGACGAGAATGGCGATTTTGAAAAAGAAAATGTATTCTGATGGTATTGAGTTGCCAGAAACGGTGGTAGAATATGTAGCTACACAGATTGATAATAGCGTGCGTGAATTGGAGGGAGCTATGGTTTCTTTGTTGGCTCAATCTACACTAAACAAAAAAGAAATAGACTTGAATTTAGCAAAGTCTATGCTGAAGAACTTTGTGAAGAATACACATAAGGAAATCTCGATGGAGTACATCCAGAAATTGGTTTGTGAGTATTTCGAAGTTCCAGTAGAAATGGTTAAATCGAAAGTACGTAAGCGTGAAATTGTACAGGCTCGTCAAATTTCGATGTACCTAGCTAAAAACCATACGAAATCATCTTTAAAGTCTATCGGTAATTTCTTCGGAGGAAGAGATCACTCGACAGTTATTTATGCTTGTCAGACTGTTGAAGATTTGATTGAAACGGACAAAAAGTTCAAAACTTATGTTCAAGACATTCAAAAGAAATTGAAGACTTCTTAGAAAGATATCTAGTAACAAGAAAAAGGCGGAAATTATTCCGCCTTTTTTGGTAATTAATGAAATTATTAGTTTTTGGTTTGCATATAAAATATACAGGAACTTCTAATTGTTGTTATTTTCTTCTTCCTTTTGCTCACCTTGCTCTTCTTCTTTTTTAGCATGTTTTTCTTCTAGGTATTTAGCAAAAGCTATTTTTTGATCATCGTTTAGTTGCTCAGATATTTTTTGAAGAGCTGTAACTTTGGCAACTTCTATTTGTTGTTTGGCTACTTCAGGAGCTAATGATGTATCAGCTTGAATTGCTTGTGTTGCAGTAATTTTCTCTAAAACAACTGTTAATATTGCTGATTGTTGATCTTCGTTGAGTGTCAAGACCTGCGTTAATTCATCTACTTTTTGTTTTGCTTTGGTTTCTGGATTAATGTCTTGTGCAAAAGTTAATGTAATTGCGAATAAAAAGCTCAGACCTGTTAAAATTAATTTTTTCATAGCATTTAAAATTTGTGTGTAATACTCTATTTATTTAATACACTACTATAACAGTCAAATGTTATGATTTATTGTATTTTTGTATCTAGTTTGTTACAATTTAACAAGTTTTAACAAAAAAGGGCTTATTTCTATTGAAATAAGCCCCCTTAACATATATGAACTACAAAAATTAGTTGGTTGGACGTTGACCTCTTTGTCCGCCTGCACCGAAACCTCTTTGTTTTGCTAATTCGTCATATTTTTTACTTTGCTCTTCATTTAAAAAAGTCTTTACTTTTAAGCTCTGTTTTTCACGCAAAGCTTGCATACTTTTCATTGCTGCTTCGCGGTTATCTCCTGCTTCTCTAAAGATTTTTTGCTGCTCTTTGGAAGTAGATAGAATATATTTTTGAATTGAGTCTTGTTGCGTCTGAGACAAGTTTAATTCTTTAGTTAAACGTTCCATCTGCATTTTTGCCATTTCTTCTGGAGTTCTTTGTGGTCTATTGCCACCTTGTTGTGCATTAGCAAGCCCCAAGCTTAGTACTAATGCTAAAATTGAAATTAGACTTTTCATAAGTTTTAAATGATATTAAGTTTATAATAGCATTTAGACTTATTTATTTAAATAAAGTTTAATGGCCTTGGTGAGAAGAAAGGTAATTTTCAATAAAATGATCAAAAGTTACCTGTTGATTGTCTGCAGATTGCAAATGAATAGGCATATAATATACAGGATAAGAAATAAAAACATCTGCAGGAATACGTTGAGTATCTTTTTCTGTAGTAAGAATGAGTTTGTTTGTATTATCAATGCTATTGAATTTGTTCTTTATTTTTTCAAAATCATCTTGTGAGAAATTGTGGTGATCTGGAAATTTTAATAAATGAACAGTGTTATTATACTTTTCTAAATACTCTACCAGAGGAGTGGGGTTGGCTATTCCACAGAATAGGAGAATTTCCTTGTTTTCTAATTTATTCTCCTCGATAGATCCACTCAGACTTTTAGGATTTTCATAACCGATTTTTGTATAAAATATTGGGGCAATATTATATTTACGGATGATGTGTTCTATATGGTGTTTTTCTTTATCATTGATATTTTCAGGACACTTAGTAATAATAATAAGATCTGCTCGCTTTGTAGATGAAAAAATATCTCTAAAATCACCTGTCGGCAAAGTGAGGATAGGTTTGAAAAGAGAGTTAAAGTCAAATAATAATATTGCGTATCCTGGCCTCAATTTTCTATGTTGAAATGCATCATCTAGAATGATAATATCATGATTATTTTGAAGCTGTTTAATACCTTCACAGCGATCCTCGTCTACAGCAACAGTAATGTTTGGAAATTTATTTTTGAATTGGAGAGGCTCGTCTCCTACCTCAAGTGCTTTTGAATTTACATTTACAAGTCTGTATCCTTTAGTTTTACGACCATATCCCCTACTAAGGGTAGCTATAGAATATTTATCTTGTAACAACTTAATAAGATATTCTGTCATTGGGCTTTTTCCAGTTCCTCCAATGGCAAGGTTCCCGATAACTATAGTTGGGATTTTAAAAGATTGACTTTTGAAAATTCCTTTATCGTACAATAAATTTCTTAGCCATATGATGCTGTGGTATACCACAGTAATAGGAAAAAGGATCCATCGCAGAATTGTTATCATTTTTTTAGCAATTTGATGCCCACATCAGAAATTTCTGTTAAGGGATTCACACGCATATTTTGTTCAATGGAAAAAGTATAGGTTCCTGTATCTGGAAAAGTAAAATTTTCTTTAGCTAGATATTGTGTTTCATATAATGAACCGGATGATTTACCTGTCCATTTTCCATCTAGTTCTGCTAATTTAATTTCTTTGCGATAAGCTGTGTCTAATAAACCTTTTCCTTTTTCGTGTAGTAGAATAAATAAATTAGAGAAATCATATTGATTCGTATGTCTCACACTTATAAGGACATCGTATTTGGCTTTATTGTCTTTTATCTTTACCGAGAATGTAGGGATCTGAGCGTAATCCCAAGATCGATTAGCGATAACCTTGTTTTCTTCAAATGAAGAGTTATCCATACACGATCCTAGGGAGAAGAGAAGGAATATAAATGCTAAGAACCTATTCATATTGAAAAATATGGGTGGTGAAATTATTCACCACCATTTTGTTGTTTATTAGCGTTTGGTTTATTTCTATTGCGGTTATTATTATTGAACCTACGCTTTTTCTTCTGATCGTTCTCTTTTGGAGTGTTGTCACCACCATTATTTTCACCTTCTAATCCTTTTTGGATGGTCAAAGGTTGATTTTGAGGTTTTTGAACCCTTTCCGTTTGGTTTGACGGAATTCTTTCCGATTCAGTTTTATTCGCTGTATTTACTTGTTTAGCCTTAGGTTTTTTCTTTTTGCGCTTTTTATTTTTTTCATCCAATCGTGTTAAGCTATCCTGACCTACAACATTTTCATAATCTAATATTACGGGCTTCGCAACCTCTACTTTTTCTGTTGGTTGACCTAGAGATTCAGGTTTCTCACCTTTTTTGTTCAGTTCAGCAAGCTCTTTAACTTTACTAATCGGTAAAGGAATCCAGCTTTCTGCACCAGGGAATGAGAACCACATCGTCTTCTTGAATATATCCGTTTTTTGAAGATAGGCTACCCCACTGCGAGTTTCGATACGATCTACATCATTTGGAATATCTTTCAAAGCATCCATATAGCTGTCTAGTTCGTAATTTAAACAGCACTTCAGCTTACCACATTGGCCGGCCAATTTTAGTGTATTTAACGAAAGGTTTTGATAACGAGCTGCAGAAGTAGATACTGTTTTGAAATCCGTCAACCATGTTGAACAACATAACTCACGACCACAAGAACCAATACCACCTAGACGGCTGGCTTCCTGGCGCATACCAATTTGACGCATTTCGATACGAATACGGAACGATTCTGCCATTTTTTTGATTAACTCTCGAAAATCAACACGACCTTCTGCTGTGTAATAAAAAGTGGCTTTTGTCTTATCGCCCTGATAATCTACATCAGAAATTTTCATTGAAAGACCTAGGTCTAAGGCTAATTTTCGAGCCTTGTGCATCGTCTCCCATTCTAATTCTTTGGCAGCATTAAATTTTGCAACATCAGCTTCATTCGCTTTTCGGTAGATTTTCTTTTCTACAGTTTCAGGATTCACATTGTTTTTCTTCAGCTGAAGACGAACTAACTCCCCTGTCAACGATACGTGTCCAATGTCATAGCCTCCAGTAGAAGGCTCTACAGCGACCATTTCACCCATTTCAAGGTAAAGATTGTCCGTATTAACAAAGAAATCTTTGCGAGATCCTTTGAAACGTACTTCTACAACATTGAACGGTTTATAATTTGATGGCAAATCCATATCGGAAAGCCAGTCATACACATCTAATTTATTACATCCGCTGGTCATGCAGGTACCGTTGTTATTACAGCCTGCAGGTACTGTGCCTAATTTGCTACTTGTACCACACCCACCACCGGATGAGCAACTGCCACATCCCATATTTTTCTTTCTATATATATTGAGTCCCTTTAGGGAACGTTTGATATTTGAACAATAAAACTAATTGCAAAGATAAATCTAAAAATAATATTTTAGGATTACCATTTCTTTCGATGCCATAATGCGTTTTCTCTAACAAATTAATAGCCTCGGTTAATTGCTCAAACTGATATAATTCACTGAATTTTTCGACAAAATTTAGTTCCTCTTCTTTTAAAAAAACTAAACTACGTAAACCTTGTTGAATTAACATGATTTGTCGAATCATATTAATGGCATAAAGTAAGAAACTTTTTTGATTTTCGCGTCCTAACTTAGAAAGATTTTCATCAGAAATTTTCATTATTTCAGATCCTCTATCGGTTACGATATAGCGCATCCATTCTACAAATGTTGTAAAACTACTGTTGTGCTCTTGATATGCCAGTAGATTGAGTGCTTCTTGAATATTTCCATCCGCTATGAAAGCAATCTCATTAGCCGTAGAATTTTCAATTTGATGTTTGTCAACGAGGTAGTTTTTCATATCGTCATGACCAATTTTGTTGATTTTGACTAATTGGGTACGCGAGATGATGGTATTTAGAATGCGCTCCTGATTCTCAGCTACTAGAAGAAATAGCGTTTTAGCCGGAGGCTCTTCAATAAGTTTTAGTAATGCATTTCCCTCTTTATCCAAATACTCTGGCAGCCACATTATCAATACTTTATATTCAGCTTCAAAAGCTTTCAGACTCAGTTTTTTGATAATGTCATGTACCTCTTTAATCGGAATGTTTGCTTGTTTATTTCCCGCATCCAATTGATCGCGCCAGTAGTTTAATCCTAAATATGGATTTTTTTGTAGAGCAGTTCTCCATTCTTGTAAAACGTCAATTGCTACAGCCGTTTCTTTGGATGGATAAAAAGGATAGGAGAAATGAAGATCAGGATGAATCAAGCGTTCGTATTTATGACAAGAACTACATTCGCCACAGCTGTCGTTATCTTTCTTGTTTTCACAATTGACATACTGTGCATACGCTACTGCAAGAGCAAGTGAGCCAGAACCTTCAGGACCTAAAAACAATTGTGCATGACTAACACGGTTTGTTTTAACCGAATTGAGTAGATGATTCTTGACCTCTTGGTGCCCTGTTATATCCTTAAATTGCATAAATATTTAAACACAAATGTACTAAAATTAATGTTGTATAAATAATAGCGCAGTAGGTTTGCGAGATTGCGTTTTTAGATTAAAATTGCGTAATATTGCATATAAGTAAAATATCGCAAAAGTATGAGATTTATTGTATCCACTTCAGTCTTATTAAAACAACTTCAAGCCATAAGTGGCGCTTCAAGTAGTAGCACTGTTCTTCCTATTTTGGAAAACTTTTTGTTTGAGATCAAAGACAATATGCTGACAATATCAGCAACAGATTTACAAACAAGTATGGTTACTTCTTTGCCAATAGAAGCTAAAGAAGAAGGTCGTGTAGCAATGCCCTCAAAAATATTGATTGATACGTTAAAAACACTTCCAGATCAGCCCGTAGCATTTTCTGTAGACACTAAAACATTGGCTATAGAAATCAGCGCTGGTGATGGTAAATACAAATTGAGCGGTGAGAACGCGGATGATTTTCCTAAAATTCCTGTAGTAGATAACGTTTCAACGGTAAAATTAGCTGCATCGATCTTGGGAGAGGCAATCAACAAAACTATTTTTGCGGTGAGTAATGATGAATTGCGTCCAGCTATGTCAGGCGTTTTGGTTCAGCTAAATGAACAAAACATTACGTTTGTAGCGACAGATGCACATCGTTTAGTAAGATACCGTCGTACAGATGTAGGTGCTGAAAAGGCAACATCTATCATCCTTCCTAAAAAGGCTTTGACTTTATTAAAGTCGTCTTTACCATCGGATGATACAACTGTGTCTATTGAATACAATAATACAAATGCTTTTTTCCAATTTGGAAGTATCAACTTGATTTGTCGTCTAGTTGATGAGCGTTACCCCGACTACGAGGCGGTAATTCCTCAAGTTAACCCAAATAAATTGACTGTAGATCGTTCATTATTTTTGAATATTTTGCGTCGTGTAGTAATTTTTGCAAACAAAACCACACACCAAGTTCGTTTGAAAATTAACGGTTCAGAATTGCATATATCTGCTGAAGATTTAGACTTTTCAAATGAAGCTCACGAGAGATTGAGTTGTCAATTTGAGGGTGATGACATGGAAATCGGTTTTAATGCGAAATTCTTAGTTGAAATGTTAAACAACTTAAGTTGCGAAGAAGTGGTGTTGGAAATGAGCAGTCCTAATCGTGCTGGTCTTTTGGTGCCAGCCGTGAAAGCTGACAACGAAGAGATTTTGATGTTGGTGATGCCAGTAATGTTAAATAACTACAACTAATTTATAGCGCATTTTGGATTTAATATATTCTTTAATAGATTTTGTTCTTCACATTGATGATCATTTGATTCAGATTGTGAATGATTATAAATATTGGACATACCTTATTTTGTTTCTTATAATTTTTGTGGAAACTGGGGTAGTCGTTATGCCGTTTTTACCAGGTGACTCTTTGTTGTTTGCTGCAGGAATGTTGGCGGCTCAACCAAATGAGTTGAATGTATGGTTATTAATAGCATTATTGCTCGTTGCTGCTATTGCGGGTGACTCGTTGAATTATTCGATTGGAAAGAACTTTGGTATGCGAATTACCAAGTTTAAGTTATTTGGTAAGCAAATGGTAACGGATGCACAAATTGAAAAGACACATTCTTTTTATGAGAAATACGGTAGTAAAACAATTGTAATTGCTCGTTTCGTACCTATAGTACGTACTCTAGCTCCTTTTGTAGGAGGGATTGGTCGTATGAATTATGGTACATTTATCACGTACAATGTAGTAGGTGCAATTCTATGGGTCGTGGGGCTTACACTAGCGGGGTATTTTCTCGGTAATATTCCATTCATACGAGATAATTTTTCACAAGTAGTCTTAATAATCATTGTATTATCCGTACTTCCGATAGTTTACGAAGTCGTAAAAGAGAAATTTTTTAATAAAAAGGAAGCTTAAAGCTTCCTTTTTTTGTTTAATACCATATGGAATTCATAACATCATTAATTGATTTTGTGCTTCATATTGATAAGCATTTGGTCAGTATAGTTAACGATTATCAATACTGGACTTATTTGATTTTGTTTCTCATTATTTTTGCGGAAACAGGATTAGTTGTAACTCCCTTTCTTCCTGGTGATTCGGTGCTATTTGCTATGGGCGCTTTAATAGCGAACCCAGAAGCGGATTTAAATATATTTCTAATGTTATTGCTTTTAATAGCAGCAGCAATATTAGGTGATTTTTTAAATTATGAGGTAGGTAAGCATTTTGGTACTCGTGTTTTTAAAGAAAATTCAAAAATATTTAAGCCCGCTTATTTAGCTAAGACTCAAGATTTCTACGCTAAGTACGGTAGTAAGACTATTATATATGCTCGTTTTGTTCCTATTGTTCGGACCTTCGCTCCTTTTGTTGCGGGTATAAGCAATATGCAATATAGTCACTTTGGAAAATACAACATCAGCGGAGGAACACTCTGGGTTACTTTATTTCTGTTTGCTGGTTATTTCTTCGGTCAAATTGATTTTATTAAAAATAATTTTTCTATCGTAATATTAGCCATAATTGGAATTTCTTTATTGCCTCCTCTTGTAGAGTTTTTGAGGCGGAAATAATTATTTCCAAGCATACCCCAAGCCTATTCCAAAAAATATAGGCATAGTCCCATCTACAGTATTAAATAGGGGGTTATAAGTTACTTGAAAGGCAAATCCTTTTTCAAGAGGTCTAAATCTATAACCAAGTTCTAGTGACGGTACTACGGATTTCGTTTCAAATTTTTTTGTACCCTTACCAAATATAGAAAAGGTATTGTTTAGCCCTAATAGAAGCCCGCTTTTATTTTTGCCTATTAAATAATTTATGCCGATTGGAATGGTTGTCGCTTTTCCGTCTTCCAAATAGAAAGTATTTCCTAAACCGAGTTTGAATCCTATTCCGTCTCTAGATTCTTTCTTAAGTCGCATATCAAAATTAGCATTTACCAAAACGCCAGAGCCACCTCCTTCTATAAAACCGAATTTTTGACCTTGTGAAAACGTAACTGTAATAAAGCAGCAGAATAAAAAAGTAGTTAGTATAGTTTTTATCATATTTAATTTTTTTAATTTAAAATAAAGATATTCAATCGATATCACAAACTTTTCTAAAAAATCTAAAATTTCCTTTTACTCTGATAATTCCTACCTTTGCATATGATAAAATCAATGACAGGCTATGGTGTAGGCTCTCAAGAGAACGCGAAAGTCAAATACACTGTCGAAATAAAATCACTTAATTCTAAATTTTTGGAACTAAGTATACGTCTTCCCAAAGTCGTATCGGACAAAGAATTGACGCTTCGTGGAGAGTGTAGCAAACTTATCGAACGCGGCAAAGTCAATGTCATGATTTCATCTGAATATACAGACCAGACAGCAAAGGCTTCATCTATCAATGCTGAATTACTAAAAAAATACTATAAGCAACTGAAGGACATCGCTACAGAAGTAGGCGAAAATTCGTCGACGCTTTTTAGTTTAGCATTGAACATGCCTGAAGTTATTTCGAACAACGATGACGAGGTAGATGATGAGGAGGGAAAAGTGTTGATGAATGCTTTCTATTCTGCTGTAGAAAAATTTAATACTTTTCGTGCAGATGAAGGTAATAATTTGAAGGAGGATTTAGAAAAAAGAGTAGGCTTTATCTTGACATATTTGACAGAGGTAGAGGCTGTAGAAGGTGATCGTATTCCTTTGATACGGGAGCGTCTTAGCCAATATATGGAGGATGCTGTTGGGAAAGAAAATATTGATAAAAATAGATTCGAACAAGAAATTGTGTTCTACATCGACAAATTAGATATTACGGAAGAGAAGGTAAGATTAAGAAGTCACTGTAATTATTTTATAAAAGCTTTGAATTCCGAAGATTCTAACGGAAAGAAACTGGGTTTCATCTCACAAGAGATGGGACGTGAGATTAATACATTAGGATCTAAAGCTAACAATGCGGAGATACAACAAATTGTGGTTCGTATGAAAGAAGAATTAGAAAAAATTAAAGAACAACTACTAAACGTACTATAGAAAACATGAGCGGAAAGCTAATTATCTTTTCGGCACCATCGGGGGCTGGTAAAACAACAATTGTAAGACATTTACTAAGCAAGTACAGTGATAAATTTGAATTTTCTATTTCTGCTAGTACGAGAGCTCCGCGTGGTGAAGAAGTAGACGGAAAGGATTATTATTTCATTTCACAAGAGGAATTCTTACATAAAGTAGCAAAACAAGAGTTTATAGAGTTCGAGGAAGTGTATTCTGGGACATACTATGGTACTTTGCGTTCGGAAGTAGAGCGTATTTGGGCTTTGGACAAACATGTAATTTTTGACATCGATGTGGTTGGTGGTTTACGTTTACGTTCTAAATTTCCAGATCAAGCGTTAGCTATTTTTGTTAATCCGCCATCATTAGAAGTGTTGAAGGAGCGTTTGGCAGGTAGAGGAACAGATTCAGAAGAGAAGTTGCAAGAGCGCTATGCAAAGGCAGAACACGAATTGAGTTTTGCAGAGAAGTTTGATGTTATCTTAAATAACTTTGACTTAGAAACAGCGAAAGTTGAAGCGGAGAAATTGGTGTTAGATTTCCTTTCTAAATAATGGCAAATAAGAAAATTGGTTTATTTTTTGGCTCGTTTAATCCTATACACGTAGGGCATTTAATCATTGCCAATTATATGGCTAATTTTACGGAATTGGACGAAGTCTGGTTTGTCGTTTCGCCACAAAATCCTTTTAAAGAGAAGAAATCTCTCGGTAATATGTACGACAGATTGGAAATGGTCAATTTGGCTATTGAAGGATCAGAAAAGTTGCGGGCAAGCGATATAGAGTTCAACTTGCCACAACCTTCCTATACGATAGACACACTTGTTTATTTGCAAGAAAAATATCCAAAGAAAGATTTTGTCCTGATAATGGGTGAAGATAATCTAGCTGGACTCCAGAAATGGAAAAATGTTGATATTGTTCTTCGCGATTACAAAATCATTGTATATCCGAGGCCAGGGTATGATGGAGGTGAATTGAAAAATCACCCTTCAGTTACTATGACGGATACACCAGTAATGGAATTGTCGTCCACATTTTTGCGTCAAGCAATCAAAGAAAATAAAAATATAAAATTCTTCACACCAGATAAGGTCGTAGAATTTATCGATAAAAAGGGATTGTATTTATAAACAAAAATGACTTAGCAGCGCTAAGTCATTTTTGTTTTATCGACCCATCCAACCGCCGTCTACCGTTAAGATTGTTCCATGCACATAATCAGAAGCTTTAGAAGCTAAGAATACGGCAGGACCTTTGAAATCTTCTGGTTGGCCCCAACGAGCCGCTGGAATTCGTCCAAGAATCGAAGCAGAGCGATCAGGATCATCTCGTAGTGCTTCTGTATTATCTGTCGCAATATATCCAGGAGCAATTGCATTTACGTTCACACCTTTAGATGCCCATTCATTAGCAAAAGCCTTGGTCAATGAACCAATGGCACCTTTAGAGGCAGCATAGCCTGGTACATTGATTCCGCCTTGAAAAGTTAACAGGGATGCGGTAAAGACAATTTTACCACTTCCACGTGAAATCATATCTTTTCCTATCTCACGCGTCAGAATAAATTGAGCATTTTGATTGATTTCAATTATTTCATCCCAATATTCGTCTGGGTGTTCTGCAGCTGGCTTACGTAAAATATTTCCAGCATTATTAAATAGAATATCAATTACAGGATGATTTTTCTTGACCTGTTCGATGAAGCTATATAGTGAATCTCGTTTTGAAAAGTCACATTGATAAGCATAGAATTTTCGCCCAATAGATTCAATAGATTTCTGAACAGCAGATCCTTCTAATTCTAAGGTAGCAGAAACACCAATGATATCTGCTCCAGCCTCAGCAAGGGCCTCTGCTAAAGCTTTTCCTATTCCTCGTTTACAACCAGTTACGATAGCTAATTTTCCACTTAGGTCAAAAGCATTTATGATAGACATATTATTTAAGTTTTACTTTTAATGGTTTACGTATTTGTTCAGCATAATCTTCTACTGCATTTTCCCAATCTTCAAAAGAAGTAATTTTCCCTGCCTTATTCCAAGCGCCACCGTTGTAATAAACAAAAGGTTTATTGTTGCTTATTTCTGTTTTTACCAAGAATTGTTTGGGGTCAGTATCTATGTATGTTGCTTTTTGATTCGTAAGAATAATTGCTGTGCCTGTATGACCAAAATCTTTAATATTTGGTTCCCAATAAGCTAAAGTTTTTTCTTCTTTGTCAAACTCTACTTCTGGATTGCTTTCGTCGCGTTTAGCCAAACCAACTACTATAGGCGTTTTTTTACCGTGTGCATTTTTGAAATCAACAACGATTTTATTGAAATTCTGCCCTGCGTCTATACTTATAGTCTTTGTAAACGAAACTTCTTGTCCTTCAATAATTTGAGGATCGAAGGTTAATTTGAAAGTTGTTCGTAGTGGCCCATTATCCAAAACTTCATGTTTTCTGTAGTGTTTGGTAAACTGTATCTTATTGTTGTTATATAAAGCCATATCTCCAGCGCCTAAAGTTTGGCCTACTGCATAATAATCAAGGCCTTCGCCATTATCTTTGTGGTAATCGTTTCCTTTGTACCAGCTATTTATGACTAAATTTTCTGTTCGTTTTGCCCAATAATCCATTCCTTGCGCATCTTCTGATGTGCCTTCCAGCGCTTTACCATACATACGAAAGGCTACCACATCATTTTCCCAGGCGTAATCATCTTTACGTTCGGGTACATATCTAGCGTATGTTTTGTGCGGAAATGAAGGAGCCTTCTCTTTAGCAACGATTAAATCGAGCTTTCCATTTGAAGAAATGGGTACTTGAATTAGAATATTCTGAGGTGTATTCTGTCCTAACTTCTCTACTTGATGTAAATAGACTTGACCAGATGATTTTTCTTTAATCGTGAATACCGTATCCACTGCAAAAAGCTTGCTGAATTTTTTAAAAGGAATACTGATTAACTCTAGTCGATTTTCGTCAGATGGGTTAACAATTGAAATAGACCTTTGCGCAAAAGCAGGGCTTATAAAAAGACCTGTCAATGTCATATAGCAGATGAAGTTTTTCATGTTATCTTAAATCTGTGATTGCTGATTTGTCCATGTCATCATAATCCATGTTTTCTCCAGCCATACCCCAAATGAATGAATAATTGCTAGTGCCAGCTCCAGAATGAATCGACCAAGGAGGAGAAATAACTGCTTGCTCATTGTTCATCCAAATATGACGAGTCTCGTCCATTGGTCCCATAAAATGAGAGACAGCCTGACCTTCTGGTACTTCAAAATAGAAATACACTTCCATACGACGATCATGTGTGTGAGAAGGCATGGTATTCCACACAGAGCCCGTTTTTAATTCCGTCATTCCCATTTGCAATTGACATGTTTGGATCACGGTGTGCAACAACATTTGATTGATGGTACGATGATTAGCCGTTTCAAGTGCACCTAGTTCTAATTTATTTGCATCCGCTTTTGTAACTTTTTTAGTCGGGTAACTGTGATGTGCAGGCGTAGAGTTTAAATAGAATTTTGCAGGAGATTGCGAATCATTACTGCTAAAATATACTTCTTTAGCACCTTTTCCAATGTATAAAGCCTCTTTGTTGTTAAGATCATATACCTCGCCGTCTACCTCTACTTTTCCGGAACCACCGATATTGATAATTCCCAATTCTCTGCGAGATAAGAAAAAAGGTTCTTTTAATAGAGGTTCAATTGTTTCCAATTTGATTTTTTGATGTATAGGGAATGCACCGCCAGCCATATATCTATCATAATGTGTATATACAAAATGAATCGTGTCTTCGACAAAAAGTTTTTCAATAAGAAAGGTCTCTCTAAGTCCTTTTGTGTCTAGTGATTTATATTCCTTTGGTCCGATTGCGTATCTAGATTCGTAAGTCATAGGTGTTTTTATTTTGAAATTCGTGTTATTAAAAATAGACCTTTCCTATGAAGAAACCCAATTGCTTTTGGAATTCCTCAATCTGCAACGATTTCGTAACAACTATGTGACAAACAAGACTTCTATTGGGTTGTTCTTAAGTAGTACATGATTTAGAAAACACTAAAACACATAACTATGGATAAGTTAGATTTAAAAGGAAAATGGAATGAAATGAAAGGTAAAATCAAGCAAGAGTATGCTGATTGGACGGATGATGATTTGAAATATGAAGAAGGACAAGATGAGGAATTGTTAGGTCGTCTTCAACAAAAACTAGGAAAAGCCCGTGAAGAAGTCGTGGATTGGTTGAAAGGACTAGGATAATATTTACACAATAAATAGAAAACTCCCTCCAATTTTGGAGGGAGTTTTCTATTTATTGTGTATATCCAGGGTTTTGTTTTAATAAACTGTTTTTGTTTAATTCATCCCTGTGGAATGGTCTGAAATATAAGTTGTTATTCCACGATCTATTCTCTTGAGAATTGTCAACAACAGGTGTATAGGTATAATCATACACGGTATTATCATGGCGATAAGGGGCCGACATAGTTTTACCAGGTTTGAATTTTCCGCTTACTTTGATGTAAGTTACTTTCCTTCCTACGGTCTCAGCAGCGATTAACCATCTTCTAACATCATGATAGCGTTGTTCTTCATACGCCATTTCTATCCTACGTTCGTGTCTATAGATTTCTCTTAATTGATTCTGATCAGTAGTAGTGATAGCTGGCATGCCCGCTCTGAATCTGATTTTATTCAACCAATCTCTTGCCACAGTTGTTTCTCCTAATTCAATACTAGCCTCTACGTAATTTAATACCGCTTCTGTATACCTAAAGAAGGGCCAAGGAACGAGTTGGAAATTATTCGCGTCAACAATATTCGGATCTGGGTCGATAAATTTATGATAATAATAGCCTGTCCAGCTACCATTCCAGCTTTCTATACTACCACTTCTTGTATCAATTCCTGGTATTGTTTTCACAGTACCTCCCTCCAAAATATCATATGTTCCTGTTTGGATTTGATTAGCGGGATCAATATTTCCTGAAATCTTTTCTCTTGGTTTCCATCCAGCCCCATCGTATAAGATAGTTGCATAAAAACGAGGATCTCTATTTTTATATGGTTCGGCTTTGTGCGAAACATTATTCCAGCTAAATGTAGTCCCGTCTATCATTTGATAATCATCTACCAAAAGTCCGATAGGTGTATTTCCAGCCCAATTTTTGTAACCATTAGGTCCGTTATGAAGACCGTGAGTATAGTTGGCATCAGCAATGAAATACTTTGCGTAAATTAATTCTGAAGCAGCTGCAGGATCTATATTGGGAGCCTTGCTTCCTCCTCCCATTGCTATACTTTTATAATTATTCTGTCCTTCTGTTGCACTTACTGGAGCTGTTAAATTCAACTTGTAACCTGACGACGCATCCATTACTGCCTTCGCAGCAGATTGAGCAGCTTTATAGCGTTCTTGTTGATTACCTGATGTATAAGCTAATATCGGCAACATATCGTGTGATATGCTAGATACTTTACCTTTTAATTTTGCCCCATCATGTTGATCACTAGCGGCATATAGCAATACACGAGATTTAATGGCTAGTGAAGCTAATGCAGTTGCTCTGCCTTTATCCATGCTTTTACCATTCAAATATTTATATGCCTCATCACAATCTTTTATAATAAAATTGACACATTCTTCGTATGTATTTCTGGCTATATCCATATCGTCATCGATAGTATATACTTTATCAACTAAAGGCACTCCACCATAGTAACGAAGTAGTTGCTGATAATAATATGCTCTCAAGAAATGTACCTGACCAAGCATTTTTTCTTTCATATCTTGATTTGTAATTTTGTTATCTGCGCCATTTAATTGCTGCATAGCGACATTACAGTACCTAATATAAATATACATTCTTCCCCATGCCCATGTTCCATGTACCCAACCAAGTGTTGTAGGGTTTGAGGATCCACTATTGACAATGTCTATTCCACGACCTGGATGTGTGAACATTGCTTCATCGGAAACAGAAGCTAACATTTGTTCGTTAAAACCACCTTGCTCAAATCCATTGTAAATATCATTTATGTATGCTTGGGCTGTTAGTGCATCGTTCCAAACCACATCAGCTGAGAGCTGATTAGGAGGAGTGACATTCAAAAAATCTGTATTACACGATTGAAGTGCTAACGCTGTAGCTGTCATAATAAACAGCTTCTTTGTATATTTTGTCGATTTAGAGGTAATAGATGATTGCTTTTTAATCATTTTTAACCTTCTAAATATTTCGCTTAAATTTGTGTTTTTCATCTTTAATAAAATTTATCGGTTAAATAATTAGAGGGTTGCTTTCAAACCGAAGTTGATAACTTTTGCTTGTGGATAATATTGACCACTTGTATTTGTTGATTCAGGATCCCAAATCTTGATTTTATCAATGGTAAACAGGTTGATACCATTCATATACAATCTTAAACCTTTAACACCTATTTTGTTCAAGATGTCTGGATTTATGGTATAGCCAAGCTCAATATTTTTTAACCTTAAATAATTGTTGTTTCTAACCCAATACGTGTTGTTAAGTGCTTTATTGCCATCCTGATAATACGCTGTATTTCTATTACTCAAACGTGGAAATTCATCACTTGGATTGTCAATACTCCATCGGTTTTGATACGACCAGTCCAAATAGTTTCCTATATCTCCAGATTCGGTTATTCCAATCATTTGTAAACCTCCCGTAGCACCTTGCATCAAGACGGTTAAATCAAAGCCTTTGTAGGCCGCGTTTAGATTTAAACCTCCTGTAAATGTTGGTATGCTATTTTTATCCATACGAACTTGGTCATCACCATCAATTATACCATCACCTGTATAATCAACGAACTTCATATCTCCAGGTCTTAAATCAGCTCCTCCTGTGATAGCGCTATAATCTAACGTATTGGCGTTAATAGCCTCCATATCTTTGAATACACCATCATATTGATATAATAGCCAAGCATCTGTCGGAGCCCCTGTTCTTCGTTGATAATCAGGTGCTCCTGGTATCTCATCCATAAATAAAACTTTGTTTTTAGCATATCCTCCATTAATACCAGCTCCAAATGTGAAATCATTAATATTGGTCTGATAGTTTAAGCTAAATTCATATCCAGAATTTTTCAAGTTCCCGATATTTTCTGGAGGAAGATTCACAAATGGAATTCCTGTGCTTTCAGGAACGGAAGCAATTCTTTGTGCCAAAACATTTGATCTTTGATTATAGAAGTAATCAAAAGTAAATGAGAATTTGTTGTCCATAAAGGTAGCATCCAGCCCTACGTTACTGTTGTTTGCAACTTCCCAAGTGAAATTCTGATTAGGGACGTTTGCTTCCCAAAGTGTTTTTACAACTTGGTCATTAAATACTCCGGAGCCTGTGTTCATTAATGTGAAAAATTGGTATTCCATTAAAGTATTATTGGCAAATGCTTCAGCACCCATTTGACCCCATGAGCCTCTTATTTTTAAGCTATTTACAAACTGAACATTGTCTTTAAAGAATTCTTCTTTGGACAAGACCCAACCTACAGAAACTCCTGGGAAAAAACCAAAACGTTTTTCAGGTGGGAATATGTACGAACCGTCCACACGCCATAGGAATTCAGCAAGATATTTTTCTTGGTAGTTATAATTTACACGTCCGAAATAACTTAATCGAGCGCGAGTAAAAATATCATTTACACCTATCGTTTGTTCTTTATTTTCACCAAAAGATAATTCAGGTATTAGTGTAGACAAAAAGTAGCGTCTAAAAGCATTAAATCCACTGCTTTTATCTGTTTCTCTCGTCAATCCAGCTAATAAAGAAATTGTATGATCATTATTAATAACTTTATCATACGTTGCCATAGCCGTTAAGTTAACACCTAAACGATTAGCCATAGTTTCGGATAATCGTGCATCTGTGAATGGGGAACTTACAGAGCCCGTTAGACTTGGTGTACCATCATCGAGTAAGGTTGTTTTATCCCAAGAATACAATGTCCAAGGGGTCCTCCAGTTTTTACCTCTTTTCCAAGACTTATCTAAAGAAGCCGACCCAGTTAGTTTTAATCCTTCTACACCAGGAATTTTGAAATCAATCTTCCCTGTTGTTTGTAAATAATCGTCAATAGTTTTGTTAAAACCTGTAAGATCAGTAGTAGATACAACGGGGTTGTAACCATACTCTATTGCAGGTCCTGGTTCTCCATGAGGCCAAAATGCCGGTTCATTTGGACGACCGCGCATCAAAAATCTAAAGATATCTCCTGCGCCTACAGTTGGAAAATTACGCTCTTCTTCCCTTCCTACGACACTTATTGTGGTAGTAAGGTGATCATTAATTTTACTTTCTATATTTAATCGTAAATCGTATTGATTATAATTCGTTGCGGATTTTTTTAGTAGGCATCTTGATTAGTAAAGCCTAATGAAGCTAAATAAACCGTGTTTTCTCCGCCACCATTTATTTGTAAATTATGTCTTTGTTGTGGTGACCAATTTTTCATAACCTCATCAAACCAATCTGTATTAGGATAGCGATAGGGGTCTGATCCATCTTTGAATTTTTGTACTTCATCAGGAGTGAAGGCTGCATTTATCGTTCCTGGCTTATCAGTTCTTGTGTAAGATCCTGTAGTATTTAACGCATTCCAAGCATCATCCCAATATTGAGGATCAAGGTCAGTACCAAAAATTCTTAGTTCATTTAATATTTCAGCATACTCAGGTGATCCTGACATTTTAGGTGTGCGAGTAGGTCGTTGAATACCATAGAAGGCATCGTATGAAAGCTGTGGCTTACCGGATTTACCTTGTTTTGTGGTAATCAAAATAACACCATTACCTGCACGTGAACCATAAATCGCCGCAGAGGCATCTTTTAAAACCGATACACTTTCTATATCATTGGGATTTAATCGATCGATACCCCCCGCTCTACTTGGAACACCGTCGATAACTATTAAAGGACTTGTATTCCCCCCAGATAAGGAGTTTATCCCGCGAATTCGAACATTCGAACCATCATAACCTGGTTCCCCGCCGCTTTGCATAGCCGTAACACCGGGTAGTCTACCTGCTAGACCATTAGATAAATTAACTGAAGATGATTTGGCTAGCTCATCGCCTTTGACTGCCGTGACAGCACCAGAGACTACTGACTTTTTTTGTGTTCCATAACCAACAACAATTACTTCTTCAATATTGGCATTGTCATCTGTAAGATTAATGTTTGTACGTCCATTAACGTTTTCTACCAGAGACTGCATACCTATCATTGTAAAAGCGATCTGACCATTTTTAGGGACATTTCTTAATTCATATTCACCATTGCTGTTTGTCGTCGTGGCGATACTAGTCCCTGTGACAGTTACAGTTACTCCCGCAATAGGGTCATTGGTTACAGAGTTTCTTACTACCCCTTTAACATTAATAGTTTCTTGTTGATGGGTAACTTTTAAGGAATGGATAGATTTAGCGTAGATGTTTTGTTGAGAAATGGTTAAGCAACAAGTTACAGCCCCAGAAATCCACAAAAACCGCTTAAATCCTCCATAAGGAAATAAATGTTTGATCATAAAAGATATATTAAAGTGTTTAAAATTGATTATACAAATTAGCCAGTTTAAATTGATTTGGCTTTGTGTTTTAATTAAGTATTATGTATTATAAATATCGAAAATATTTTCCTTTTATAGTATTGTTTTTTAATTTTTTTTTAAAAAAAATAACCGAACTTTTTTTGTGTTGCTAAAATGTTTGTTTTTTATTAGCACTAAGTAAAATGTTGTTTTTTTAAAACCTTGAGGTTAACTTTTATAACTGAATAGTGTTTTGATAAAATTCCATAACTTTACAATATGGCAAAAGAGAAACCTACTATTTTAGTTGTAAATGACGATGGCATTACTGCACCGGGAATAAAAGTTCTGTTGGAAGAAATGCAAAAATTAGCAAGAGTAGTCGTGGTAGCTCCAGACGGACCTCAATCTGGAATGGGACATGCTATTACCATCGGAAAACCTTTGCGTTTGGATAAAGTTGATTTATATCCAGGTATCGAAATGTACAAATGCTCGGGTACGCCTGTGGATTGTGTTAAACTAGCAGTAGATCGCATTTTCAAAGATAAAAAGCCAGATTTGTGTGTTTCTGGTGTTAATCATGGACTGAATTATTCAATAAATGTGCTGTATTCAGGTACAATGTCTGCTGCGGTAGAGGGTGCTATCGAAGGAATTTCATCAATTGGTTTTTCTCTTGATGATTTTTCTCATGAAGCTGATTTTTCGCATATTCGTTCCTATATTTCAAGTATTTCAGAGCAAGTATTAAATAATGGTTTACCTAAGGGCACACTATTAAATGTTAATTTTCCGCATATTGACAAAGGTATACAGGGTATAAAAATATGTAGACAAGCGAATGGTAACTGGGTTGAGGAGTTTGAAAATCGCGTTGATCCATATAGTAGAGATTACTATTGGATGACAGGTCGATACGATTGGGTAGATAGAGGAGAAGATACCGATGTTTTTGCGATTAACAATGGGTATGTCTCTATTGTACCTACTCAGTTTGATATGACGGCACATCATGCTATACAAGAGTTGAATTCATGGTCTTTTGATATTAAATAATGCAAAGAGATTCATTAATTGTAGGTGTTTTAGTAGGTGTAATAGCCCCTTTAATAGCATATTTAGTAACAGTTTATACATCTTTTCAGCAAACCTATTTTGCTGAAAAACCAATTGCCTTTTATGTTATAGCGGCAGTTGTTAATTTGATAATTGTTCGTTTTTCATTCCGCGCGGGTAATCAATATTTAGCAAAAGGGATTGTTTTAATTACCTTTTTGTCAATGCTGCTATTTATTGTCCTCACAAAATTTAAAGTGTAAGTAATGAAATTAAATTTAGGTTTTTCCCCATGTCCCAATGATACGTTTATTTTTGATGCATTGATACATCATAAAATTGCTACTGAAGGATTGGAATTTGAAGTGGAGTATCACGATGTCGAAACACTTAATCAAAAAGCTTTTAAAAAGGAATTAGCTATTACGAAGCTGAGTTATCACGCTTTTGCTTATGCAGTGGAGGATTATGAATTGTTGGATGCTGGTTCGGCATTGGGCTTTGGAGTTGGTCCCTTATTGATCACGAAAAATCAAGAATTAGCCGAAAAACTTTCTGCGTATGCAGGTGAAAAACTTCCTGAAGAATATCAAAATCTTAAAACAGGAATTCCTGGGAAATTTACTACTGCAAATTTCTTATTAGGCTTAGCGTATCCAGATCTTCAGAATAAAGAAACTCTTATTTTTTCGGATATTGAGTCTGCTTTATTAAATGGCGAGATTGATTTGGGACTAATTATTCATGAAAATAGATTCACCTATCAAGATAAAGGATTACACAAGGTGCTAGACTTGGGTGATTATTGGGAAAAAACGACAGAAAGTCCGATTCCATTAGGCGGAATTGTCATACGGAGGGATTTACCAACTGATATTAAAGAAAAAGTAAATCGATTAATTCGTAAAAGTGTAGAGTATGCTTTCGCTAATCCCAAATCAGGTTTAGCATATATTCGTTCGCATGCTCAAGAAATGGAAGAAGAGGTCATGTACAAACACATTGAATTGTATGTAAATCAATATTCCAAAGACCTAGGTGATCTAGGAAAGAAGGCTATTATGTCCATGTTTGGCAAAGCGCAAGAATTAAATATTGTACCGAAAAGCGAAAAAAATATATTTTTGAGTGGAAATGATTAAAAATCTATTATTAGATTGAAAGTTATCACTTTGAATAATTAAATTTGCCCGACTAGTGCCAAATTGTCCTGAATTAGAGTTTGGATTCAATTTTGAGCATGTGAAAAGAGATAAAATAAAATTATGTTAAAATTTTTAAGTAAATTATTTGGTAGCAAGTCAGAACGTGATATCAAATCTATACAGCCGATAGTTGAAAAAATTAAAGGAGAATATAGTAAGCTAACCAATTTGTCACATGACGAGCTTCGTGCTAAAACTGTTGAATTCAAAAGCCGTATCCAGGAGTACTTAAAGGAAATAGATGCCGAAATCACTGAGCTGAAAACTAAAGCTGATGATCACGCTGTAGATATTTCGGAAAAAACAGAGGTTTACGAAAAAATAGATAAGCTTAAAAAAGATCGTGATAAAAAACTAGAGGAAATTTTAGCTGAAATATTACCTGAAGCGTTTGCTGTGGTAAAAGAGACTGCTCGTCGATTTACTGAGAATCCTCTATTGGATGTTACGGCAACAGATTTCGATAGAGAAATTGCGGCACGCAAGCCTAATGTTACTATCGTAGGAGACAAAGCGCAATGGGCTAATAAATGGTTGGCCGCCGGTAATGAAGTGACTTGGAATATGGTTCACTATGATGTCCAACTGATTGGTGGTATTGTATTGCATCAAGGTAAAATATCAGAAATGATGACCGGTGAGGGTAAAACTTTAGTTGGAACTTTGCCTACTTATTTGAATGCTTTATCTGGTCAGGGTGTACACATCGTTACAGTAAATGATTACTTAGCTAAACGTGACTCTGAATGGAACGCTCCATTATTTGAATTCCATGGATTATCTGTAGATTGTATTGATAAGCACCAGCCAAACTCACCTCAGCGTCGTAAGGCCTACAAATCTGATATCGTATACGGAACTAACAATGAATTTGGTTTCGATTACCTGCGTGATAATATGACGCAAACTCCTGATGCAATGGTTCAACACAAATTGCATTTTGCTATGATTGATGAGGTGGATTCTGTATTAATTGATGATGCGCGTACACCATTAATTATTTCTGGTCCGATCCCAATGGGAGATCAGCATGAATTCTATCAATTAAAACCGCGTATCGAGCGTTTGGTAAACGCACAGAAAGCATATATAAACACAGTTTTCAATGAAGCTAAAAAAGCTATAGCAGCTGGTGATACAGATCCTGAAAAGGGAGGTTTAGCTTTATTCCGTTCATACAGAGGATTACCAAAAAATAAGGCGTTGATTAAATTTTTAAGTGAAAATAATCACCGTCAAATCTTGCAAAAGGTTGAAAATTTCTACATGCAGGAACAAAATCGTCATATGCCAAAAGCAGATAAAGAACTTTTCTTTGTAATTGACGAAAAGAACAACCAAGTTGAATTAACTGAAAAAGGTATAGAATTAATCACGGCACAAGGCGAAGATGCTAGTTTCTTTATATTACCTGATGTAGGTAGCGAAATCGCGGATATTGAAAATTCCGATGCTCCATTAGAAGAAAAAGCTGCCCGTAAAGATGAATTATTACGTGATTATTCAGTAAAAGCAGAACGTATTCACTCGATCAATCAATTGTTGAAAGCATACACGCTTTTTGAAATTGATGATCAATACATCGTTGATGAAGGCAAAGTTAAGATTGTAGATGAGCAGACAGGTCGTATCATGGACGGTCGTCGTTATTCAGATGGTCTTCACCAAGCTATCGAAGCCAAAGAAAATGTAAAGGTAGAAGACGCTACACAGACGTATGCAACCGTTACTTTACAAAATTACTTCCGTATGTATCACAAATTAGCTGGTATGACGGGTACCGCTTCAACTGAGGCTGGTGAGCTTTGGGAAATTTACAAGCTTGATGTCGTGGATATTCCTACGAATAGAGGTATCTCACGTACGGATAAGCAAGATTTTATTTACCGTACAGCACGTGAGAAATACAATGCTGTAGCGCAAGAAATCCAAACATTGACTGAAGCAGGTCGTCCAGTTTTAGTGGGTACTACTTCGGTTGAGATCTCAGAATTATTGAGTCGTATGTTGAAATTACGTGGTATCAAACACAACGTGTTGAACGCGAAATTGCACCAACGTGAGGCTGAAATTGTTGCAGAAGCGGGTCATCCGGGTCAAGTAACTATCGCGACAAATATGGCAGGTCGTGGTACGGATATTAAGTTGACAGAAGAAGTTATTAAAGCGGGTGGTTTGGCTATTATTGGTACAGAACGTCATGAATCTCGTCGTGTTGACCGCCAGTTACGTGGTCGTGCAGGTCGCCAAGGTGATCCTGGATCGTCACAATTCTTTGTGTCTCTTGAAGATCCATTAATGCGTTTATTCGCCTCAGAGCGAATTTCAAACATCATGGTGAAAATGGGGGTTGAGGATGGAGAAGTAATGCAACACAGTATGCTTACAAAATCTATTGAGCGCGCACAACGTAAAGTAGAAGAAAATAACTTTGGTATTCGTAAACGTCTATTGGAATACGATGACGTAATGAATTCGCAACGTAATGTAATCTATTCTAAACGTAAAAATGCTTTGTTTGGTGAACGTCTGGATGTAGATTTGAATAATACAATTTATGATGTCGTTGAAGACTTAGTAATAAGCTCTAAGGAGGGTGGTTCATTTGATGAATTCCAAATAGAGGTAATTCGTATCTTTGCATTAGATCCTTCAATCACCGTAGAAGAATTTACATCTAGTAATGTAGAAAATCTGACAGATAAGTTATTCTCTCAAGTAATATCACATTATCAGAATAAGGCTAAAACAGTAGCTACGCAGACACTTCCGGTACTGAAAAATGTATTGGCTGAGCGTGGTGATATGGTTGAGAATATTGTTGTTCCTTTTACAGATGGTATTCGTGGTATTCAAGTCTCTACGAATTTGAGAAAAGCTGTTGAATCAGAAGGAGAAGATGTATTCAGATCATTTGAAAAGGGCATAGTTCTTGCTTTAATTGATGACGCATGGAAAGAGCATTTGCGTGAAATGGATGATTTGAAGCAATCCGTGCAAAATGCTGTTTACGAGCAAAAGGATCCAATCATCATCTATAAAATGGAAGCATTTAATTTATTTAAAGTAATGCTTGCTTCTATGAATAAAGATATAGTAAGCTTCTTATTCAAAGGTGAGATACCAGGTCAGCAACAGCCTCAAAATATTGAGGAAGCGAAACCCATCCCTGCTCAACCAGCTAATTTAAAAGCTACAAAAGAAGATTTAGATTCGCCAACAGGTGTATCTGAAGAAGACATAGCGATTACACAACCAATCCGTAAAGAACAAACTGTTGGTCGTAATGACGAGTGTCCTTGCGGTTCAGGATTGAAATACAAAAATTGTCACGGTAAATAAATCGTACAATTCTATAATAAAGGAGTTATATAAGAGATGTTGTATAGTAAAGGATTGATTTTATTTAGTGCTATTTGCTTGATCTGTATTCAAGCTAAGGGGCAAGAGGGTAATGTAGAGGTCAAACAAGATTCACTTATTACATTGTTGCAAAACTTTAGAGCAGCAAATGAGATCAATCCAACAACAGCTCGTCTTATCAGTTTAGGTACCAAAACCGTTGATAAGACTAGAGCTTCACGTGTTAAACGTAAAGGCTTTAGAGTTCAAGTCTATTCGGGTTCAAATCGTAGTGAGGCTTATTCTATGCAGGCTAGATTTAAAAATCAATACTCGGATATGGATACTTATATTACCTATTCGTCACCCAACTATAGGGTAAAGGTTGGTGATTTTAGAAGTAGAAGTCAAGCGAACGAATTTATGAACACTATCCGTTCTCAATATAAAAGTGTTTTCGTATTCCAGGAAGACATTTGGGTTTGGGAATAAATCAACTATAACATGGCCAATATTAAGAGTGACATTCAACAGTTGGCAAAGAAATATTTTTCTGAGACGGTAGAAATCCGTCGCCATCTCCACCGCAATCCAGAGCTTTCTTTTGAAGAATATAATACCTCGGCTTATGTCAAAACGACATTGGAGAAATTAGGTATACCTTATCAATCTATGGCTAATACCGGTGTGGTAGGTCTTATTACAGGAGATTTGGAATCTGGAAGAGTAATTGCATTGCGTGCTGATATGGATGCTTTGCCAATCACGGAGGTTGAAGGAAGAGAATATGGCTCTCAAAACATCGGAGTAATGCACGCTTGTGGTCATGATGTGCATACCTCCTCATTATTAGGAGTTGCAAAGATTTTGAATGAATTGAAGCCTCATTTTGGGGGGCAGGTAAAATTAATATTTCAACCTGGTGAAGAAAAATTGCCAGGTGGTGCATCTATAATGATTAAAGAAGGGGTGTTGAACAACCCTAGTCCTGAGGCTGTATTTGGTCAGCATGTGATGCCATTTATAGAAGTAGGCAAAGTTGGGTTTCGTTCGGGTCAATACATGGCATCATGCGACGAGTTATTTATGACTATTCGTGGCAAGGGTGGCCATGGCGCTCAGCCTCACCAAAACATCGACCCAATAGCTATTACTGCACAGGTTATTTCTGCGCTTCAACAAGTAGTTAGTCGTTTTGCGGATCCACGCATACCTACTGTACTTTCTTGGGGTAAGATTATAGGTAACGGAGCTACGAATATCATTCCTGATGAAGTTTATTTGGAAGGCACTTTCCGTACATTCAATGAGGAATGGCGTGCACAAGCACATGAGAAGATCGTAAAAATTGCTACGGGTATTGCTGAGAGCATGGATGCGATCTGTGATATCGAGGTCCGTAAAGGATACCCATATTTGGTAAATGAGCCAGCGACAACAGCATTAGCTCGAGAAGCTGCTATTGATTATTTAGGAGAGGAAAATGTGGTAGAGTTAGATTTGTGGCCTGCTGCCGAGGATTTTTCTTATTATTCTCAAGCTGCTAATGCTTGTTTTTATCGTTTGGGTACAGGAAATAGTGCAAAGGGAATTCACTCTGCTGTTCATACGCCTACATTTGACATTGATGAAGATGCGTTAGAATTAAGTATTGGATTGATGACATATATAGCTTACAGCAAATTAACCAAGTAGTCTCTTATGTCTTCTCATCATATTGTTCGTGAAAATCAGGAGCCAGCACTTGTCGTAGAAGACTTTCAAGCACTTTCTGAAGAATATCTAGGACAAATTCTAGAATGGTCGCCAACTATTATTACCAATGAAGAAAATTTCGATTATTTTCTAGCCCAAGACATCAAATTGGATGTTTTGTATTCAAATCGTATAGTAGATAATCAGGAGGAAACAAAACAATTAATTCCAAAATCTAATTTTGTTGAAGATTCTCTTCAGTATTTGATTGATTCTAATTATAAGGCTGTTAATGTTTTGGCGAAGGAACGTTCGACTATTTATCTTGACTTTGCAAAGCGTATAAATGTTGTTGTTTTTTCTGAGGGAATTCGATACGTTACGGTGCAATCTAGTTATGAAAAATGGAAAATTAAGGGGCAAAGTATGTTTATCGACACGAGTATCCTGAAGTCATTTAATGGTTTGCAATTTATTGAAGGAAATATCTTTGAAGTAGAACAAGACGGGTTCGTTACATTAGAAATGAATTCGAATAATTTTGTTTTTGTTGGAGAGGAAATTTAGATGTTAAATATTCATAGAGCAAGGTTAGAGGATGCATCAATCATCCACAGATTGGCGCATCAAATTTATTTTCCTACATATAAAGGAATTTTGACTCCAAATCAAATGGAATTTATGTTGGAAAAGAGCTACAGTATAGAAGCTCTACAGCAAAGTATGCAAAATGATCAGGACTTTTACATTGCATATTATCACCATAAACCTATCGGTTTCATTGGATTAAAGATTAAGGATAGTCAGATTCTAAGAATTGAAAAATTATATCTTTTACCAGAGACGCAAGGAAGGGGAGTCGGTAATGGCTTAATAAACTTTGCTATATCTCAAGCAAAGGAAATGAATAGATCAATACTTGAGTTAAATGTCAATAGAGGAAATAAAGCTTATTATTTTTATCTAAAAATGAATTTTAAAGTTGTCCAAGAGATCGATATACCTTATTATGGCTATGTATTGGATGATTACGTAATGCAATTATGTCTATAATTTTGTTACAAAAATTTTGATTTCATAAAAAATGTTTCTACATTTAATTCTATAACCAAATTATAATCAGCTGCTCAAAACTTTATTGTATTTTTTTTGCCGTTTGAAAAACATAGGATTTTTACACTCAATTCAATAAGTGTCACATTAACAATTAATTAATAGACATTACTATATTGTGAGTAATTTTTTTTGCTTTTAAATAAGTGTCAAAATAACACTAATTGTTTCTTATAAGGAATTAAACTCTTTATAAATAAACGGTTGTATTTAGTGGCACTACGTATGTTGAAAAATATTTGAAAACCAATTTACCTACTATAAACGAGAATAAATTATGAGGATCACCTAAATGAAATATGTGGTTTAAGGACGACCAGGTCTCCTTCCCATTCCTTTCAAAATGAAATTTATTACCAATAAAAACTAGAACCAATGAATGGATTACGACTTATATTTATCACAATCATTTTAAGTGCCATTTCTTCTCTTGAAAGTATTGCCCAAGATGTAAAAGTCCGAGGTGTCGTACGAGATACTACAGGTGGAATTCCTAGTGTATCTATAAAAGTAAGGGGGGCAAAAGTACTCACTGTATCATCCGATGCTTACGGAAGATTTGAGTTTACGACCAATAAACAAGCTGAAGTTGATTTTCAATCTGTAGGATTCAAATCAGCGACTGTTAATTTAACCAATCAACCAATAAAATCTAATAATGAAATATTACTTGATATTTTTCTAGACAAGCTTGAATCAGAAATTGAAGAAGTTACTGTAACAGGATTTGGTGGTACACAGAAGAAGGCTAGTCTAGTGAGTGCTATCACTACGGTGAACGTTAAGGAATTAAAAACTGCTTCATCAAATCTTACCAATGCATTGGCAGGTCGTGTCGCGGGTATGATTGCCTTCCAAAGTAGCGGTGAACCAGGATTGGGAACGGATAATTCAACATTTTATATTCGAGGTCTTTCAACATTTGGTACAGGAAAACAAGATCCATTAATTCTAATTGACGGAATTGAATCCTCTCCTACTGATATGGCGCGACTTCAACCAGATGATATTTCTGATTTTTCTGTTTTGAAAGATGCGGCGGCAGCCTCTGTTTATGGAGCACGTGGTGCCAATGGTGTTATTCTCATCAATACCAAAATGGGTATGGATGGTGCTCCAAAATTTAATTTTAGAGCAGAAAACAGACTTTCTTCAAATACTAAAAATTTAAAATTTGCAGATAATATTACCTATATGCGTATGGCAAATGAAGCGGCTCTGACGAGAACGCCCAACGGAATAGAGCCATATTCACAAAATAAAATTTTTAGTACAATGGATGGAGAAGATCCCTATTTATTTCCAAGTAATGATTGGGTATCTATGTTAATAAAGGATTATACCAACAATCAGGGATATAATTTAAACATTTCTGGAGGTACACCACGGGGAAGGTATTATATCGCTGGTACGTTCAATCGTGATAATGGCGTATTGAATGTCGAGCCGATCAATGATTTTAATAGTAATATCAAATTGAATAATTACTCTTTACGTGTCAATGTAGATTTTAATGTTACTAAGACAACAACGGCAATCGTAAGGATGTATGGACAGTTTGATGATTATACCGGTCCGATAGGTGGAGGAGCGCGTACTTTTGATAATGCGATGAATGCAAACCCTGTCTTTTTTCCAGCAATTTATCCAGCATCAAAACTACCGTTCTTAGAACATCCATTATTCGGATCTACGCAGACCAGAAACTCGGACTTATCTACTAGTTCTAACATGTATATGAATCCATATGCAGAGATGGTAAAGGGTTATCAAACGTATAAAACTTCAAATTTGCAGCCTCAAATTGAAGTAAAGCAAGACTTAAATGCAATAACAGAAGGTCTTTCAGCGCGTGCGATGGGTTATTTAAGAAGATATGCACATTCAAGTACCAGCAGAAATTATACGCCTTTTTATTACGAAGCTATAGTAAATTCTCAGGATGGATCATATAATTTAAAGGCATTAAATGATGGGTCAACTAACGCTTTGCAACCTACAGGAACAGAATACTTAGGTTACGGTACAGCACCTAGTGATGTCGATTCTAGGGTTTGGTTAGAAGGAACTATAAATTACAACAGAACTTTCGCTGAAAAGCATGCTGTAAGTGCTATGCTTGTGTCTTATATTTCAAGTTATGAATCTGTATCTGGAAATAGTTCATTAATTGAAACACTTCCTAGTCGCAATGCTGGGGTATCAGGACGTTTTACATACGGGTTCAAAGATCGCTATTTAGCGGAGTTTAATTTTGGTTATAATGGATCTGAGCGATTTGATTCCAATCACCGTTGGGGGATATTCCCTTCATTTGGTATAGGATATAGACTTTCTGAAGAACCATTTTTCGAACCGCTTAAACCTATATTAAGTAACTTCAAATTAAGAGGAACCTATGGTTTAGTAGGTAATGATGCGATTGGGAGTACAGGAGATAGATTCTTTTATTTATCGAATGTCAATTTAAATAACAGTTCGTACGGGACAGTATTTGGACGAGATGATGGTGCTCCACGCTATTCCAGACCAGGATTATCAATTTCAAGATATGCGAATCCAAATATTACCTGGGAATTATCAAAACAATTGAATCTAGGAGCTGATATCAGTATTGCCAATAAATTGGATCTTATTGTGGATGTATTTCAACAAAAACGATCTAATATATTGCAGCCCGTTTCAGGTATTGATAATGCTTCAGGGTTGATGGCAAATCCATGGTCTAACTATGGACGAGTTAATTCAAAAGGGGTAGATCTATCATTAAATTATAGAAAGAACTTTTCACAGAATTTCTGGATGGATGCACGTGGAACATTTACCTATGCTACTACAGAAATCGTAAAAGTAGATGAGTTGCCATACACGGATAATTTATCGCACCTAGCGCGTAAGGGATATTCAATCAACCAAGCTTGGGGGTACATTGCTGAACGTTTATTTATCGATGATGATGAAGTAGCGAATTCTCCTACACAATTCGGAGATATTGGATTATTGGCAGGAGATATAAAATATCGCGACATCACACGTGATGGATTGATAGATGACGATGATAGAGTTCCAATCGGCTATCCGACAGAACCAGAAGTATTATATGGATTTGGATCAAGTTTTGGTTATAAAAACTTTGATTTCGGCTTTTTCTTTCAAGGAGCAGCTCAATATTCTTTCTTTATAAATTCAGCTCAAATTCAACCATTTTTTAATTTCACTAAAACTGCAACAGGAAACTTAGGAAATCAAACAGGTTTACTTCAAGTTATATCAGATGATTATTGGTCGGAAAGCAATCAGGATACCTATGCTATGTGGCCGAGACTGAGTACTTGGAGAGTAGGGCCAAATAATCAAACATCTACATGGTGGATGCGCAATGGTGGCTTCTTAAGATTGAAGAGCATTGATATAGGATACAACATAAAATCACTTGAAAAATTACATATCAAAAATGCTCGTGTGTATTTATCGGGGGCTAATCTGTTTTTGATTAGCGATTTCAAACTTTGGGATGTTGAAATGAGAGGCAATGGATTAGGGTATCCATTACAAGCTGTTTACAACGTAGGTATTCAAATTAATTTATAACCTTAATTACTTGAAAATTATGAAAATAAGAGAAATAAAGGGAAATGCTAAAGTAGGAATCTCAGCGATATGTGTTTCATTTTCAATGTTATTTAATTCGTGTTCTAAATTTTTGGATATCGTACCTGACAACGTGTCTGTCATTGATCACGCTTTCAAATTGAGAACTGAAGCTGAGAAATACCTTTTCACCTGTTATTCCTACTTACCAGAAAATGGAGATGGTTGGTTTAATGTAGGTATGATGTCTGGTGATGAAATCTGGTTACCACAAAATGATCAGGTACATTGGCATCCTGCTTTCAGAATAGCGCAAGGAATGCAAAATAGAGCTAAACCATACTTTAATGAGTGGGGAGGCGATTTGAAAGGTGGTGACGGTCGATATAATTATTTGCGTATATGGCAAGCGATAAGACACTGTAACATCTTTCTAGAGACTGTCAAAAAGGAAAATGTGGTACCAGATCTAAATGATTTTGAACGTCAACGATGGATCGGTGAGGTCGAATTCTTAAAAGCTTATTATCATTTCTACATGATGCGTATGTATGGACCAATTCCAATTATAGACGTCAATGCTTCTGAAGCATCTGAACCAGAAGATTTGTATTACAAAAGAATGCCTGTAGATGATGTGGTAAATTTTATTTCAACATTATTAGATCAAGCAGCTGAAAAATTGCCTGAAAGTATCACCGATGAGAACACAGAGTTAGGACGAGTAACTAAGCCAATAGCTTTAGCTATAAAAGCTCGTGTTTTGTTGTTGGCAGCATCACCATTATTCAATGGTAACTCCGACTATGCAGATTTTAAAGATAAAGATGGTGTAAGTTTAGTCAATACATCTTTTGATCCTTTAAAATGGGAAAAGGCGAGAGATGCGGCAAAAGCAGCTATAGAAATAGCCGAATTATATAATGTAAAATTGTATAAATACACTAATGATAGATATAATCTGAGTACTCAAACTAAAACACAGTTGAATATTCGCAATGCTGTAACAGAACGTTGGGGAGAAGAGGTTGTTTGGGGATTATCGAATAGTTACTTTGTCAATGAAGCATTGTGTATGCCGCCGTTGGCGCGAGGTGGAAATGTCGATAGATTCCAATTGCAAGGTGTATGGGGCGCTCCAATTAAAATTGCAAAGCAGTTTTATACAAAGAACGGTGTTCCTATAGAGGAAGATAAAACGTTGGATTTTACAAATTACATGAGCACGAGGACTGCAGTTTCATCCGAGCGTTTTTATATCGAGCCAGGATATGTAACAGCGCGATTGAATTATGATCGTGAGCCACGGTTTTACGCGAGTTTAGGATTTGATGGAGGTCGTTGGTATATGAAGGATGGGGCTAGCTCTGGTTCGGATGAAAATGGAATGTATGTTCAGGCCAAAAATGCAGAACGTTCGGGTGTAGGGCACTTTACGAATTGGAATGAAACGGGCTATTTTATCAAAAAGCTTGTACATTGGGAGTCTACAACAAACACAACAAATGCACCAACATGGAAAGCATATCCATGGCCTGAGATTCGTTTAGCAGAGCTTTACCTTAGTTATGCTGAGGCACTCAATGAAGTAAATGGAGGATCAGCAGAGGCTATTAGTTATATAGATAAAGTTCGTGAAAGAGCCGGTCTTAATGGTGTTGTTTCATCGTGGACGAATTTTTCCAAAAGCCCTACTAAATATCAATCTAAAGATGGATTACGTGAAATTATTCAAAGGGAAAGATCAATTGAGCTAGCTTTTGAAGGTCAGCGTTTTTGGGATTTGAGACGTTGGAAATTGTCGTCTGAATATTTAAACCAAGATATTACTGGGTTTACAATTTCAGGCAAAACGGTAGCTACATACAATGTAGAAAGGAATATCTTCAACCAAACGTTTATAGCGCCCAGAGATTATTTATGGCCAATCGGTAATTATGAAATACGTAGAAACCCATTGTTAGTTGAAAATCCAGGATGGTAATTACTTAAAATTATAAGTGTATGAAATCGAATAAAATATTAATATATATATGCCTGCTATGCTCCATGTGTATACTGGCTTGTAATAGCCCTATTGAATATCGGGAACCTGTAGGAAATGAATCCGATAAACCCAGTGTTGTCTCCAATATTAGAGTAATTAACAAAGAGGGTAAGGCTCAAATCATTTATGACTTGCCAACTTCTTCTAATCTTATGTATGTAAAGGCTGTATATACCATCAATACAGGAAAAGAGATTGAAGTGAAATCATCTATATACAAAGATACCATAGAGGTTTTGGGTTTTGCAGATACAAAGGAACATGAAGTAAAATTGTATGCTGTAAGTAGAAATGAAGTATTATCGGATCCTGTTGTTGTAAAAGTGCAACCGCTGGAAGCACCGTTTTTGAAAGTTTTCAAATCATTGGAACTCAATAATGCTTTTGGCGGCTATAATTTGACAGCAAAAAATCCATCGCGAGACAATATTTCTATTATAGTCATGAAAAAGAATGTTTTTAATGAGTTTGAGAGAGATAATCAAAAATCCATTTATACCAAAACAGATAGTATTGTTTCCAAAATTCGAGGATTGGATACTTTGGAACAAGAATTTGCTATTTATGTAAAGGATAATTGGGGTAATAATTCAGATACGATTTACACGAAGGTGAAACCCATATTTGAACAACAGATGGACCCTACAAAATTCAGAGGTTTTGTACTTCCTGGCGATGCACCTCAAGTAACCAATGGAGCAAGATTGGAGTATGCTTGGGATGGACTATTGGGCTGGCCAAACGTAAGTTTTACACACCAAATTAATGGAGGAAACAACCCACATATGATTACATTTGATATGGGTGTGACTGCAAAAATCAGTCGTTTTTGGATTCGACCTTTCCCAGAAGGCACTAGATTTTATTTTCTTACCACGATGAAAAGGTTTGAAATATACGGATCTAATAGTCCAAATTTATCTGGTGCACTAGACAATTCATGGACTTTGTTAGGAAGCTATGAGGCCGTAAAGCCATCAGGTTTACCTTATGGAACGGATAATGCGGAAGACCAAGCAACAGCTGGAGCGGGTTTCAATTGGGAGGTAGATCTAGCATCTCCAAGAGTAAGGTATATTCGAGTACGATGCTTGGAGAATTTTGCGGGAGGTACTGCTCAAAGTATCAATGAAATCAAAGTGTATGGTTCTACCTTGTAAAAATAATTTTATGATAAAGTTGATTAGAACACATATGTTGGTAAGATTAGCTGTATTGGCTATCTCCATCTCAGCCTTTATATCCTGTGCCAAATGGGATGAATTTAAGGAGTATAATAAGGGGGGCGAAATTGTATATGTAGGGAAACTTGATTCTGTGATCGTGTTATCTGGAAAGGAAAGAGTAAAAATAGTTGCTCAAGTAAAGCCAGACCCTAAAATTAGAAAGGCATTGATTCGATGGAACGATGGCAAGGACTCACTTATTGTTGATATTGCAAATAATACGCTTTTTCAGCAATATATTCCTATGCCAGAAGGTATTGTTAGTCTTCAATTGCTTACAATGGATGATAAAGAGAATCGTTCGGTTGCGGTCCCTGCTATTGGTAGAGCCTATGGATCAAGATATAGTGCTGGGCTTTCAAATCGACTAACTTCTAATGCTATTATAGAGCCTACAAAAGCAACTTTAGATTGGTTAGAAATGGATTTATCTGCAGGTCCAATAGCTACTGAAGTGCGTTATGCAGCAGCGAACGGAACAATGAAAACTATTGTGGTGAATATTAAAGATACTAGAACGGTAATTTCAGATTTAGCATCTTCCGCAAAGACGGTTACTTATAGAACGCTTTTCTTACCACAAAAAACAAGTATAGATACTTTTTATACGCCATTTGTTGAGCTGGGTCTAGCTAAGGATGTGACAAGTGAATACTTGCATAATTATGGGAACCCTATAGCTACGTCTTCTGTATCTGGAAGGTGGGGAATACCTTCAGTGTGGGTTACAAATGCTGCCGTGCGAAATTTCAGAAGCGGCTCAAATTATTATGGAGGTGTAGATCATTGGTTTGGTGGGCCTTTCTTGGCGATGGAAGCAGGTTGGTCTGGGGACAATTTGGCAACAATTACTAATGGTAAAATTTTTCAAACAGTAACTCTTCCTCCTGGACATTATACATTTGAGATGGATATTCCAGATTGTACCGCGGGAGGCGACTTCTATACAGTTGCTGCTAACGGCACAGATATTCCTAATACAGAATACGTTTCTTCTTCATTGGGGTTCTTAAAGACAAATAGTTCGGGAACACATGCTATGAAATTTACTCTTTTAGAACAGAAGCAAGTATCATTAGGTTTTGTAGGTAATTTGGCTAATAAGGGATCGGGTGACGGTACCTTTTGGCGGATAAACGCAGTAAGGTTAAAACAAATAGTAATTGTTCAATAGTAGTGTTGTTTGTGATTAAAAAGCAGGCCAAGTTAATCTTGGCCTGCTTTTTTAATCCTTTAGTTTTTCTACTCTATTTGGGGTTTGCGTGCCATTTACAATCCCTTGAGCACCCAAAGCGATAGCTTCAATGCTGGATACTATATTTTCTATATTCAGTGTACTGACATCATCTTTTACCGTATGGTAATAGCTATCTTTATCAATTTGAGAGGTAGAGAATGTATGTGCAGGAACACCCAATGCCGCCAAAACAGCATTGTCACTGCGGTAGAACAAATTCTGTTGCGGATAAGGGTCAGGATGGAATTTAAACTCAGTGTTCTTTAGGTTTTGCTGCATCAGTTCGCCTAAATTCGAATGGTCATAACCTGTAAGATATAATGTATTGGCTCCAAATTTGGAGTCTTTTCCAATCATCTCAATGTTGATCATTGCAATAACACTGTCAGCATTGATGTTGTTTGAAAAGTATTTTGATCCGTACATACCTATTTCTTCTGCGGTGAAGGCTACGAAAATTAATGTTCGTTCATTGTTATTCTGATTCTTATAATACTTAGAAAGGCTAATTATAGCGCTAGTCCCTGAGGCATCGTCATCAGCACCATTCGCAATTGAATCTTGTCCATTAGGTTGGATGATACCAATATGATCGTAATGTGCTGAGAATATTACATATTCGTTTGGTTTTGATTTTCCTGGGATTACAGCTGCTACATTAAAAAGTTCGATCTTTGAACTGATATTGGTGCATGAGATGGAGTATGAAGACGGTAATTCGCTAGTTAATATGAACGCTTTTGTATAGCCTTTCGTTTGCTTTTCATTTGTAATACTTTCTTTTCCATATATTTTATTAAACCTAGTAATATAGGAAGCATAAGAAGGGTCGACGATTACGATTACATCCTCTTGTCCCTGCGCTAATGAGCGAAAAGTTGTGGCGAAATCATCTTCTTTACGAATATATTTTATAGGGATTGCAGAAGATTGATTCCAGTGTACGTGTGGTTCGTTTCCAATGATTAAGTAAGACCCTAAATCAAATTCTTTAGTACCTAATGTGACTGTAGAAGATGCTCTATTTACTTTAGATAAATGAAAAGTCTGTCTATAATTAGCCTCACTATAAGGCTGTAGCCCGTTCTTTTTGAACTCCTCAGCTATAAAATCTGCAGCTTTACCTATGAAGGGGGTAAATGCATGGCGGCCTCCCATATCATCTGAAGCTAATGTATTTAGAATACGTTTTACCTCATTGCTGTCAACAATTTGTAAATCTGATTGTTGTGCATTGGAGCTTACACTATTAAATAGTAATATAGAGGTTAGGAGTGTCAGTAATCGCATAGTCAAAAATTTTATGAAAATAATAAATAATAGTTTATCCTTCACTGAAATAAAGCATAACTATTATATTTGGTTATTAAAAATAACATGTTATGAAAGAAGTTACAGTTCTAGAATTAAAAGATATGATGGATCGCAACGTTGAATTTCAATTAATTGATGTTCGCGAACCTTTCGAATACGAAGTATCCAACCTTAATGGTCTTAATATTCCTTTAGCAGGTATTCTATTAGAGGCTGAAAAGGTTTCAAAGGATATTCCAGTTATTGTTCAATGTCGTTCGGGAAAGCGTAGCGCACAAGCGGTAATGCTTTTGGAACAACAGGGTTACACTAATCTTGCTAATTTGCAAGGTGGTATCTTGGCTTGGAGAGATGAAATCGATCCAGAATTAGATGTGTACTAATAGACAGAATAGAAGAATATGGTAAAAGAGAGACGAATATTCGTCTCTCTTTTCGTTTACTTATCATCAATCAATGTGCAAATTTTTATTTTGTACTTTTGTAGTATGAGAAATTGGTATTCACAGACACGTCAAGCTTTTTATTTTAGTTTGATGTTTTATATAGGTGCGACAATTCTATTATTGTTAAAAGTTAGTATTGCTCCAATCCTATTTAGTTTCTCGTTGTTGGTATCTATGATATGGGTTTTTCTAGTGATGAGAGAAATAATGTTTTCACCTCGTATTACCAATATTGAGCGATTATTGCTCTTAATATTTATTATTTTGTTAAATATCTTGGCAGGAATAGTATACTTCTTTTTATTACGTAATAAAGTAATAGGAGATCCAAAAAAATAAAAAAATGAAAAAACAGTTTGTACTTAATTTGTTGCTTAATCTTGGTTTAGTCTTTATGGTGATGAGTGGCTATTCAGCTTATCAAAGTGGGAATATGCTAATTTTAGGTGTTGCAATTGCATTATCCGTAGTGTTGATTTATTTGAAGATTGTTTTGCTTAAACATGTGAAAGCTGACTATCGAAAAAGACAGGAGCAATCTCATAATGATGCTACTAAAAACAAAAGGGTATAATCGAATCGATTATACCCTTTTATCATATCTATCTAGCCCCTATTTTACAAATGGAGCTTTTTTAATTTCCGCTTTTACTTTTTGGTTACGGATATTGATGTAAATCTCTGTTCCTGCTTTTGAGAATTCAGTGTTTACATAGCCTAAACCAATTGATTTTTTCAACGATGGAGATTGCGTGCCTGAAGTAACGCGACCAATAACATTGCCTTGAGCATCAACGATTTCGTAATCATGACGAGCAATTCCTCTATCTATCATCTCAAAACCGACTAATTTTAGTGAAGTGCCTTTTTCCTTTTCAGCTTTTAAGTTTTCACTATTTACGAAGTCTTTTGTGAATTTAGTAACCCAGCCTAGTCCAGCAGCAAATGGTGATGTTGTATCATCAATGTCATTTCCATACAAGCAGAATCCCATTTCTAAACGCAACGTATCACGTGCACCCAAACCGATAGGTTTAATGCCAAATTCCGCTCCAGCTTCGAATATAGCATCCCAAACTTTTTGAGCATCTTTATTCGCTACATAGATTTCAAACCCACCAGCACCAGTATAACCTGTTGCAGATACAATAACGTTGTCTACACCAGCGAAAGCTCCTTTGGCAAATGAATAATATTCCATAGACGCCAATTCGATGTCAGTAAGCTTTTGTAATGCTTCAGCTGCTTTGGGACCTTGAACAGCGAATAATGATGTTTCGTCTGAAATATCTTTCATTTCTACACCATAACTGTTGTATTTGCTAATCCAATTCCAATCTTTCTCAATATTTGAAGCATTTACAACTAATAAATAAGTCGTGTCGTCAATTTTATAGGTTAAAAAGTCGTCTACAATACCTCCATTTTCATTAGGAATGTACGCATATTGAACTTTTCCATCATATAATTTTGAGGCATCATTTGATGAAATTTTTTGAATTAAATCCAATGCTTTCTCTCCTTTCAAGATAAACTCGCCCATATGACTCACATCAAATACACCCACACCTGTACGTACAGTTTCGTGTTCGTCGTTAATACCGGTATATTGAACAGGCATGTTGAATCCCGCAAAAGGAACCATCTTTGCCCCTAAAGAAATGTGATGGTCTGTTAAAGCTGTATTTTTCATCATCTAATGGTATATAAAGTTTTTGCAAAAATAATTATAAAGTTGGGATTTTATGGGGTGATTTTGTAATATTCCTATTTTACACAATCGATTACTTTTCAAATGTTAATTTATAAATGATTGTTTCTTGGCTTTCCAAGTCAGTGTCTTCGCACAATAAGAATTCTAATACGTTGTCCGTATTTTGGTATAATGTAATTCCTTCGAATTTGTTAGTTTCGGAAAGTGGAAGTATGTTTTCCAGCTCGAATGTTTTCAAATTGATATAACCGACGTAACTACCCCCTATTTCTCCATCTGTATACGTTGAATTACTATGCTCTATTGCAGCCAAGAAATACAAATAATCATCCACAACAGTTCCATCAGTAATGGAAAGATGGGGAGAAATTTTACTTAAATCAAGTGGAACAAAAAAGGGTTTTTCTTGAAGTGATAAATCTGAAATAATAATTCCATTTTGGTTTTTTGGACCGTTTCCTCTATTCAACAAATGGTACTTTTCATTATACATAAACGCGCCCTCAATATTGAAATCATTTTCATGGATTTCTAATTGTTTTCGTATAAATGCAAACTGTGTTGAGCAATCTTTTGTCTGAATATTATTGTCTTTATCAACGATAAATAACTTATTGCGAATGGCTAAATTGCTTGATCCCGAACCCAATAGATAAAAACTGTCTTGGTATTTGAAGATGGATTCCAAATCAAATTTATTCTTCTTCTCGACAATTTCATTGTTGTGAAGATTGTCATGTAGCATCGTCTTATGCAATGTGCTATCTGAGATCGTGTATGCGTAGAAATAATTGCTGTTGTCGGCAATGAGTTTGATCTCATCTTGTTGATAAAACAAACCTGAGGTTGCCCCCAGACCTAATATTTTAACAAATATTTCGATGTAATAAGGATTCATAACGCTAAATTTTGAGGTTTAAAATTCCAACTACTCGCTTGAATTCTGGATTTATATTCGCTTGAATTTCAATTTTTTTTTCTGTCCAGGGGTGTTCAAAAGATAAAGATGATGCATGCAATAACATGGTGTCCATCTCGAAACGTTCTTTCCACATTTTGTTCTGTTTGTTGCATCCGTGCGGTCTATCACCGATAATGGGATACATGATATGTGCAAAATGTCTTCGCAATTGGTGCATTCGACCTGTCTCAGGGTTTGCTTCCACCAATGAGTAGCGGGAGGTCAAGAATTTTCCTTGCGGAACATCAATTTCTGCTGTCGCCAATCTCTTGAAATGTGTGATAGCATCTTGTGAAGTTCCATTTTCTTTCAATAAGGGATAGTCGATCATTCCTTCTTCTGGACAATAACCTCTCAATATGGCTAAATATCGTTTGTCTATCTTTTTATCCTGAAATAGTGGTTGAATTTTTTTATCCGTCTCTTTGTCCAAAGAGAATAATAATATCCCGCCTGTTTTTCTATCTAAACGATGTGCTGGATATACAGGCTGTCCTATTTGGTCACGAAGTAATTGTAAAGCAAATTCAGAAGCATCATTGGCTATGGAAGACCGATGTACAAGCAGCCCGTGTGGTTTGTTTATGGCAATAAGATGTTCGTCTTGGTAGAGAATTTCTAACATTATAGATTTTTAAGAATACCCACTATTTCATCCGCTTTCTTGTCTATCTCTGGACTTAGCCATACTTTTTTGAATGCGCCCCCTCCTATTGGAGTATCTTGTCCTTGCCATCTTATTTTTACCAAAGAGAACAAGTAATAGTTTTCAATGATAACATTATTTTGAACAAATTCGCGAGTAATACGGTCTCCAAATAGGGACATACCGAATTCTAGAGCCTGTTTGTTTTCGTAGTTGAGTTGTTGTTCTAATAATGATTTGGCTTTATTTTCTACAGCTAGCTCAAGGTCTTCTTTTTTGGGATTTGTTAAGATAGCAGCTAGCATAATTGCCACTAGCCCTAAAGAGATTATTCTTGTTTTGGACATAAAAATGCTGTTTAGTTATTAGAATAAGTTACCTAGGACGGTGAAAAGCCATTCAGCAATAAACCACATCAAGTAAAATACCCCAACACACAAAAGTACTATAATAATAAATAAAGCAATCAATAAACCTTTGGCACTACCTTGATGCTTGCCTTCAAAATAATGTTCACGTAATAGATTGACATTTTTTTTATTGGCTTTATTAAAAAAGTCAAATGCATAACCAATAAAGGGAATTGATCCTAATAGAGCATCAGTCAATACATTAAGGAGCATTTTTACAGCCACATTGGATCCTGCGCCATTTCTAATCATTACGATAACAAGTCCCAATGACATTCCAAAAGAAGCAAACTGGCCAGCGTAAGGTATTAAATTCAAAAGAGGATCCAAGCCAAACCTGAATCCTCCAATATTAAACTTATTATCCAACAAAGTAGATGCTCGCTCTATCCAAGCAAAATCTTTTTCTTTTTGCACTAAGTAAATTTTTTTTTCCAATTTATTTCAATTCAAATACACCATCAATATAGCAAGTAAGTTTGATAGGGCGAATATCTAATGATAAATCACTTGATTCTCCTCCTGCGCTGTCCATCATAGCAGTTTTATACATACGGGGTTGAGGCATTAATTCAGCAAAATTGAAGTTACTATTGTCATTAATTACCAGTACTTTACCTATTGAGCCGCCGTCAGCTGCAGCTAGTATTTCAGCATTATGACGTGCATCTTTTACAGCTGCTGTTTTTAGTTCTTTTTCTAACTCACGTTTTTGTGAGTGGTCATATCCACTAATAGAAGTGCTTTGCAATCCACGAGGATCTATTTGGTCTAACATTGTGTGTAAACCATTCAGATTAGCTACTTTAATACGGTATTGGCGAGATTGTAGTAACTCACTTGGTTTTTTCTTGTCTTGATAATTATAACTGTAAATATTTTGAATGGTGAGATCTTCTTTTTTCACTCCTATCGCCATTGCAGCATCAAACAATTGTTTTTCTACCGTTTCTATGAACACTTTCTTTTTCATGTTTCCGTCCATGTAAAATTCCTTTAGTGAGATGGAAAGGTAAATGATATCGGGAGTAACTTCTTTTTCGGCATAACCTTTAGTCGCTACTTTTCTAAAAGACTCTATGTTTGTTTGTGCGTTTGTCATTAATATAGTTCCTAATAAAAATGCTATTGTTAGTAATTTTTTCATAAAACGTTTGAAATTAATATTTTCTATATATAACGCATAGACAAACAAAATGCCACATTGTTTAATAAGCGATTAAAAATAATCTTGGAAATGTTTTTATAAATCTTATCTTTAGATAAATTAATACAATACAATAATGCAAGAAGGTAAAATCAAATTCTTTAATGAGACCAAAGGTTTCGGTTTCATAGTTCCAGCTTCAGGCGAAAGCGAAATTTTTGTTCACGTTTCAGGTTTAGTAGACAAAGTTCGTGAAGGCGATGATGTTTCTTACGAAGTTGAACAAGGTCGTAAAGGTCTTAACGCGGTAAATGTAAAAGTTATCTAATAGATTCTATATATATTTATTGTGAAAAAGCTCGACATTATTTGATGTCGAGCTTTTTTATTTTAGTGATATTTTGAGTTTAACTATTTATAAAAGGATTGTTTGGATCTCTTTGCCCAGCGAATGGGTCTTCATTTTCACCACCTTTTGGATCAGCTCCGTATTCATTTGATCCACGATCACCTTCAGTAGCAGCCAAAATGATGTTGTAGATAGGAATTAAAATATACCAGCCACTTTTACCCACATCATGCATTCTGCGGATTCCAACAGCAATGCTTGGAAGTAATATGGCTACAGAATAAATTGTGGCTAAAAGTGGAAATTTAATAAGCCCTCCTATAAATCCAATAACAATAGAAATAATCATATTGATAAGAAAAAACATCCAATATTCTTTTCGGCGCGCACGACCATTAAAGTTTGTGTAATTGTCTTTTACAACTTTTAAAAACCATTCCATTTTTTTAAAATTAAGTTAGTTAATGTATTTGTATTCAAAAATAGCATAATATTTAACTAATTAAATTTTAATGAAATATTTCTTCGAGTATTTGTAGTGAATTTACGGAGCCGAAATTTTCTGTATGTAATTTGTAAAAGTTTATTATCTGAGAAAGCAAATATATGCGGTCTTCGTGTTTCATTTGAATGGTATGAGATTCCTCGTATGAAATATTTAATATCACATGAAACATGTCCGTATGCGGCTCCTGCAATGTGTAAGTGTGTGCAGGAGCAAAATTTGTAAATACACCATCAACTAGATCAAAATATGCGAGAGGTTTTGCGGATGCAGTTGGCATATATCCCAAGAATCTGCTCAATTTCATCAAAAAACACAGGTGAAAATTTTGAATTGGTTTGTCCGTTTGATCTAACCAGAGGATGGATTGCTCAATAAAATTGAAAAGATGAGGGTCAGGCTGCTGTTGTTTTAATACTTTATAAAGTATTTCATTTAAGAATATGGCTACCGAACTTTTTGTGATATCAAGAGGTATTTCTTGAAGTGTAGGTGACGGTGTAGCCTCCTTAATTCGTTGTATGGCGCCGTTGTCTTTGTGATAGACAACCATATCCAAAAGATGAAGGGGCTGTAGCATATTAACATGAATTTTTGCTGTTGGTTTCTTAGCTCCATTTATTATATACGACTGAATGCCAAATGATTCTGTGAATATTTGCGCAATAATACTGTTCTCTGAATAATTTGTTATTTTTAAAGCTATACCCTTAGTTTTTTGTAACATCTATCCCCTATTGTCTGTCTATTGGAGGCTAAAAGTACTAAGTAAAAAATGTTTTTCCAATTGTGCTGATAAGGTAGTTTTGTGAATTGTTGAAAACTATTTTCGACAAACATCATATAACATAATCTGGAAAAGATCTACATTTGCTTGTTCCTACCCTTTCTGGATTATTATTAAAAATAATTCTCCTCATATTGTTGTAAATCCCAAAAGAAATATAGATATTTGCAAACTCTTTGCAGAGAGTGCAAAAGAGAATCGGTGTATAAATAGACAACATTAAAAATAAATATCATGTCAAGAATTTGTGATTTAACAGGCAAAACGGCATTAAAGGGAAATAACGTATCTCACTCGAACGTTAAGACTAAACGTAAATTCTATCCTAATTTACAAACTAAACGTTTTTACATTCCTGAAGAAGATCGTTGGATCACTTTAAAAGTGTCTACGGCTGCAATTAAAACAATTAACAAAAACGGAATTACTTCGGTAATCAGTAAGTTTATCAAAAAAGGATACGTTTAATAGATATTCGCCTGTTAATTAAAGATATTCATGAACTATTAGTCCGTGAGGATTAAAACAAAGTAAAAACAATGGCTAAAAAAGGAAATAGAGTACAAGTTATCTTAGAATGTACTGAGCACAAAGAAAGTGGTCTTCCAGGGATGTCACGTTACATCACTACTAAAAACAAAAAGAACACAACAGAGCGTTTGGAATTGAAAAAATTCAACCCTGTATTAAGAAAAGTAACTGTTCATAAAGAAATTAAGTAATTAATTTATGGATTGATGAGAGTCATCCATTTTAAATAAAATATACCATGGCAAAGAAAGCGGTTGCATCATTACAAAAAGGTGGTGGTAAAGAATTTACAAAAGTTGTTATCACTGCAAAATCTGCTAAAACTGGAGCTTATACTTTCAAAGAAAGTATGGTACACAACGACAACGTAAAAGATGTTGTTGCTGCAGCTTCCAAATAAGCAAGAAAGATATTCCTTTTTTAAAGTTTTTCTTTAAAAAAACTGAAAGCCGTTTTGGTATACTAACCGAAAGGGCTTTTTTAGTATGGCAAGATTTCAGTATATTTGAATACATATTTTAAGCATTACTTATCAGCAGTATTTCATGGGTTTATTCGATTTTTTTAAGAAGAAGCAAGAGACTCCAGAGGCGCAAGAGGCTTTGGATAAAGGGTTAGAAAAAACTAAAGAAGGTTTCTTATCTAAGATTACTAAGGCTGTCGTTGGTAAATCAACTATTGATGACGATGTATTAGATAATTTGGAAGAAGTGCTTGTGACTTCGGATGTAGGGGTGACTACCACGTTGAAAATCGTAGAGCGTATCCAAGAGCGTGTGGCTCGAGATAAATATGTTGGTACAGAAGAATTAAATCGTTTGCTGAAAGAAGAGATTCAAGCATTATTGGCTGAAAATAACAGTAATGATTTTGAGAGTTTCGAGTATGGTAACCATAGACCCTATGTGATTATGGTGGTAGGTGTGAATGGAGTTGGTAAGACTACTACGATAGGTAAACTTGCACATCAACTGAAAGAAGCTGGAAATAAGGTTGTTTTAGGTGCTGCGGATACTTTTAGAGCTGCGGCTGTTGATCAGCTAAAGCTTTGGGGTGAGCGAGTTGGTGTTCGTGTGGTAGCACAAGCTATGGGTTCAGACCCAGCTTCAGTAGCTTTTGATACGATTCAATCTGCTGTTTCAAATGGAGATGACGTAGCTATTATCGATACCGCTGGTCGTCTACACAATAAAGTTGGTTTGATGAATGAGTTGGGTAAAATCAAAAATGTGATGGAAAAGGTTATTCCTGGAGCTCCACATGAGATTTTACTTGTTTTGGACGCTTCAACGGGCCAAAATGCTATTGAGCAATGTACACAATTTACCCAGGCTACAGATGTAAATGCTTTGGCATTAACTAAATTGGATGGTACAGCCAAAGGTGGTGTAGTGATTGGTATATCAGATCAGTTTAAAATTCCTGTTAAGTATATTGGCGTAGGAGAGAAGATTGGTGATTTGCAATTATTCAACAAACGTGAGTTTGTTGAATCGTTATTTAAGTAAACTCACTTCTGACTTCATTGTAATTATTTTTATTTCAAATATAAGTTACCTTATTCTTCATAAATAAGAATTTTTTGTGACGGGAATTTCCTGTCCATTTTATAATATAGTATGAAAACTAAACATAGTAAATTCGAACCTTTAATAACGAAACCACGCGTTAATGTGGTAACGTTAGGTTGTTCGAAAAATATTCACGATTCGGAAGTGTTGATGGGGCAGTTGAAGGGCAATCAAATAGATGTGGTTCACGAATCAAATAATATACAAGCAAATGATATCGTAGTCATCAATACATGTGGCTTCATTGATAATGCGAAGCAAGAATCTATTGATACTATCTTACAGTTTTCAGAGCTTAAAGATCAGGGAAAGGTTAATAAAGTTATCGTGACAGGATGTTTATCGGAACGTTATAAACCTGAGTTGCAATCTGAAATTCCTAATGTGGATGCTTACTTCGGCACGAATGACTTACCTGAGTTACTTTCGTCAATAGGGGCAGATTATCGTCATGAATTACTAGGCGAACGTCTTTTAACGACGCCTTCTCATTTTTCATATTTTAAAATAGCTGAAGGATGTAACAGACCTTGTTCATTTTGTGCTATTCCTTTGATGCGTGGTAAACATGTTTCTAAATCTATCGATGATTTGGTCAAAGAAGCTAAGTTTTTAGCTTCGAATGGTACAAAAGAATTGATACTTATCGCGCAGGATTTGACGTACTATGGATTAGATATTTATGGCAAACGTAATTTGTCTGATTTGATGCGTCATCTATCTGATGTGGAGGGTATCGAATGGATACGTTTGCAATATGCTTATCCTTCGGGTTTCCCAATGGATATATTGGATGCGATGAATGAGCGTAGTAATATCTGTAATTATTTGGATATGCCTTTGCAACACATCACAGACAACATGTTGACATCTATGCGTCGTGGTACAACGAGGCAAAAGCAAATAGATTTGGTGAATAAAATACGGGATAAAGTGCCTGATATTGCTTTGCGTACAACGTTAATCTGTGGTTATCCTGGGGAGACTGAGCAAGATTTTCAAGAAATGTTAGAATGGGTAGAAGAAACTAGATTTGATCGTTTGGGATGTTTCACGTATTCACATGAAGAGAAAACTCATGCACATACTTTAGAAGATAATGTTGCTGAAGAGGTAAAACAAGAGCGCGTTGAAGCGATCATGGAAGTACAACAAGGTATTTCTTACGAGATCAACCAGACTAAAGTTGGGAAAGAATTTAAAGTATTGGTGGATAGAGTCGATGGTGATTATTTCATTGGTCGCACAGAATACGATTCGCCTGAAGTGGATAATGAAGTAGTGTTGAATGCTAAAGAAAATTATGCACGTATAGGTGATTTTGTTCAGGTCAAAGTGGATAGAGCAGAAGATTTCGATTTATACGGAAATATTGTTAAGTAAATATTTCTTTGATTATAATAAGAAGGGAGCTCATTGAGCTCCCTTCTTATTATAAGTATTTCTTGAAAATTGAATATAATATTTTTAAATCGTTATCTGTAAGAGTTGCCGAAGTAGTTTCTTTCTGAATATAATGATGTTTGAATCCTTTAATTGCGGCATCTAAATTTTTGACATCGTAGCCAATTACTCTTAATGCTAATTTCACATCAAAATTAGCTGGTGGAGTTTCTAGATAATCATCATACCAGTATCCAAATCCATTCTCTGCCAATTTTTTCCAAGGAAAGCGACTAGGGTCATTTTTACGCGTTGGCGCATAATCCATGTGGCCAATGAAGTTAGATTGAGGGATTTTATAGGTGTCTTTTAAATAACCAAGTAATTTTAAGAGTGCATCTATTTGTACATCAGCCCAAGGGTCAGTAGTGCCATTATTGTCTAGTTCAATACCAATGGAAGAGGAGTTTAGATCTGTATCATTTCCCCATTTTCCAACACCAGCATGATGTCCACGGTATAAATCATTTACCATTTGAACTATCTTTCCATTTCTACCAATAACATAATGCGAACTTACTCCTGCGCGTGCGCTATGAAATGTTTTCACCGTTTGTGCTAATGAATCTTGAGCAGTATGGTGAATCATGACATAATTTGGTTTTCTAGTCCCAAAATTGATGGATCCTATCCATTCTTTATCTGTTACGTTAATTTTTTCCAATTGGCTTGCAACTGGAGCTTCACTGTACAGCTTAGCATATTCTTTGGCTTTTTTCTTATATACTTTTTCTGTTGCTTTGTATTTACCACCACCACATGAAGCGAATAGTGAAAATCCTATAAGAAACTCAATGAAGTATGTTTTTTTCATTTTTTATAATAGATTTATTATGCAATATAGTTAAGTCAGGTCAAAAAAAATTATAAATATTTTAACTCTTAATGTAACAACCTGTTAGTCATCGTAATGTTATAGTAAAGTAGAAGAGGTAAGCACATAAAAAAAATATCTATCTTTGCGCTGTGAATACAACAACAAAATTGATTGATATACGTAGTCTTTCCTTAGAACAAATCAAAACAAAATTGGTTGAGATGGGGGAGCAAGCCTTTCGAGCTAAACAGATTTATGAATGGATTTGGCAAAAATCTGCAATAGATTTTGATCAAATGAGTAATCTGAGCATCGCTCTGCGTGATAAATTGAAAGAAAACTTCACAATCAATTATGTTCAAGTAAAGCAATCTCAAGTATCATCTGATAAGACTATAAAGAGTAGTTTTGTACTTTATGATGGGAATATTATTGAAGGAGTGTTAATTCCTACGCCAGATCGTATGACGGCTTGTGTTAGTTCGCAGGTAGGGTGTAGTTTGACTTGCAAATTCTGTGCTACAGGTTATATGGATCGTAAACGTAATTTAAATGCGGATGAGATTTATGATCAAGTAGTGCTAATTGATAAGCAAGCGAAGGATAACTACGGCATTCCATTGAGCAATATCGTTTACATGGGTATGGGCGAGCCTTTGCTAAATTATTCCGGCATGATGAAATCGATAGAACGTATCACATCGCCTGATGGTCTGAATATGGCAGCAAAGCGTATTACTGTGTCAACAGCAGGTATAGCCAAGATGATTAAAAAATTAGGTGATGATGAGGTTAGATTTAATTTAGCATTATCACTTCATGCTGCTAATGACGATAAGCGTAATGAAATTATGCCTATTAATGAGCAAAATTCACTTAAGGCTCTTGCAGAGGCATTGCGCTATTATTATTCCAAAACAAAAAATCCAATTACTTACGAATATATTGTATTTGATAATTTCAATGATGAATTACAAGATGCAAAGGAATTAGCTAAATTTTGCAAAAATGTTCCTTGTAAAGTAAATATCATAGAATATAATCCTATTTCTTTAGCTGATTTTGTAAATGCTGAAGCGGACAAAATCGATGCTTTTGCAAACTATTTGCGAAGTCAAGGGGTTATTACGAATGTACGTCGTAGTCGTGGGAAAGATATTGATGCTGCTTGTGGTCAGTTGGCCATTAAAGAAAAATCAAATTAATTTTATTAACTTAAAGAATACAACCCGTATTCTTTATGCTTTTGAAAAATTATATAAATGATTTTTTGCATCTGATGTTTCCTCGATTATGTATGGCATGCGAGGATACGCTGATGGTCAATGAGGATATGCTGTGTACTAAATGCATGTATCATCTTCCTTTTACAGATTTTCATTTAGATCCTAATAATGAAACGGCTAAGCAGCTTTGGGGTAAAATTCAGTTTGAGCAGGCCTTTTCGATGCTTCATTTAGCCAAATCTTCCCGAGTTGAAACATTACTACATAAGTTGAAGTATAAAAATCATCCAGAGATAGGTTTATTTCTTGGAAACTTATATGCCGCCAAACTTTCAACTCTTAATACGCATTGGGATTATGTCGTTCCAATACCTATCCATAAAGACAAATTACGGAAGAGAGGATATAACCAAGCCGCAGAATTTGCAAGAGGCTTAAGTGCAGCATTAAATGTTGAAATGAACGAAGATATTCTAATTCGAGAAATATCTTCTGTCAGTCAGATACAAAAATCTAGGACAGAACGCTATGATAACGTAAAAGGAGTCTTTTTATTGATTCAAAAGTTGACATTGAATTAAAGCATATTCTTCTCGTAGACGATGTATTGACTACGGGAGCTACAATTTGTGAGGCAGCGAGCTTACTGGTCCAGCGTAGAGCTCTTGTGACAATCGCAACAATAGCTAGAGCCTAATTATCGTCTCTTTGGAGTGTATGGTTTAGGGCATCCGCAATTGTTAGTAGCGCATGATTGTATTCCACTAGCTACAGATACAAATAGTACGAGTAGAATTATAAATCTTTTCATATTGGTTTTTCAGCTTTTTCTTTTCTATATAAAAGTAAAAAAGCAAAAGTAGCCATACCAATTCCGATGCAGTCCGCATATATATCATACATGTCTGCAGTACGGCTTGATACATGTCTTTGTGCTTCTTCTGTTAAAAATGCGAAAACTACAGTACTTATTACAACTTTGGCAATAGTTATCCATTTATTTCCTTTCCATTGTGATTTCATAGCGGCCTCCCAATACAAAAGCATAGCTAATATAAAGAAAATACCGATGTGGACGACTTTATCTATCCCGTTGAAATAATTAAATCGATTTAAATCAGGAAGTTCATTGGAGGGCATTAGTAACAAAGCTAGCATTATTAAAGCCCATACTATAGCCCATATATAACTAAAAAAATATTTCATCGTCGCAAAAGTCCTATAAATCAATTAGAAAACCTAATACTTAATACTTTTTAACACAAAGTTACATAGTGATAAAAAATTATTAATCTGAAAATCAGTTAGATATGATTTTATACACTACTATGTATTGCAAAGTACCATCCAAAGGATATAACTTTGTATTGTTATGATAGCGGAAAATACACAAACGCAGATGCGAAAGGGGATACTGGAATACTGTATTCTTTCCATTATTTCTAAAGGAGAAATATATGCATCGGATATAATTTCGGAATTAAAGCGAGCACAATTGCTGGTCGTAGAGGGTACATTGTATCCCTTGCTTACTCGATTAAAGAATAATGGTTTATTGAGTTACAACTGGCAGGAATCGACTTCCGGTCCTCCACGTAAATATTATCAAATTACAGCAGAGGGTTTGGAGGTTTTGCGTAGACTGGACAGTACTTGGAAGGAATTGCACTATGCAGTTGAAACATCATTGCAAGGGAGAAACGAATCTAACAACAACTAATTGATATATCTAATACCATGAATAAAACAATCATTATCAATATAAATAGCATAGTCTTTCATATAGAAGAAGAGGCTTATGAAATATTACGATCATATATGATCGATATTAAAAAACATTTTGGCAATTCGGCAGATAGTCAAGAAATATTACAGGATATTGAGAACAGAATTGCGGAAATGTTTTCTGAGAAAATTCAAATTGGTCGTAAAGAAGTAATCTCGTTGGAGGATGTGAATCTTGTGATTGATAGAATGGGGAAGGTTAGTGACTTTGAGGGGGGAGAAGAGGAAGAGATATCTGCTTCAGAGGAAAAGCAACAAGAAAGCTCGGAAGTTCCACCATCGGCATTTGTGGAGAAAAAACTGATGAGAAATCCTGATGATTCAGTCATTGGTGGGGTGTGTAGTGGACTTGGTGCATATTTTGGAATGGAAACCAAATGGATGAGATTGATATTCGTGTGTTTCGTTTTATTCGGAGGTTCTGGAGTAATGTTATATGTTATTTTATGGATGGTAATGCCAGAGGCAACTACTCGCGCAGATAAAATGGCGATGAAAGGTGAATCACCAACACTTCAGAACTTTAAGAAAAGCTTTGACGAAGAATTACAGGGGTTAAATCCACATATCTCAAAGGCAAAATCTGAAATCGCTAAGGGAACTTCTGTGGTAGGTAGTGGTATTTCCAAATTGGGAAGAATGTTTTTGCGTTTAGTAGGTTACTTTATATTAGTAATTTGTGCATTGACTTTATTAGGATTAGCTATAGCTTGCGTAGGATTCATTACAGGAGTATTGGGTTATCAACGAGAGATGGTCTTTCCTGGAACGGAATTTTTGAATACAGCTCAAGCTATTGTCGCTTTAATCGCGGGAACTTTAGCTATCGGCATCCCTTTCTTTGCATTGTTGCAAACGATGTTACGCATCTTGTTTAGTACTCCACCAATGAATCATTATTTTTCATTGGGGTTGTGGGCTACATGGATCTCATCGATAATTGCAGTTGTATTTTTCAGTTTTGTTGGAGCGCAAGAATTCAAAGAATCAAGTACTATAAAAGTTGAAAAACCTTTGGTTGCTCAAAAAGTATATTATATCACAGAGAAAGATGTGCGTACTATTGAAGCATCATCTTCGGATAAAGAGGGTAAAAAATTCAAGATTGAATTAGATGGTGTAGATTTGGAATCTGCTTTACGCAATCATATCAGTATTAATTTTGAAAGCATTGATTCTTTGGCAAAACCGTATGTGCAATACAATTATTTTGCAAGAGGAAAAACATATCAAATAGCAACTACCAATGCGGCAGATATTAATTATTTGGCAAATCAATTGGATGATAAGATTGTATTCAACTCACATTTTGGTATTAATCCAGATAGAAAATATAGAGATCAGTCCGTTTCTGTGACGCTATATTTACCGCAAGGTTCTCGTGTAATTATCGACAAATCGATTCAACATAAATTAAGAAATCTATCGTATTGGGATTGTAAAGAATCATATAAATCTGAAGAGAAAATAAAGTCGACGGAGTGGATAATGGGTAGGACTGGCTTGCAATGTACTCCGAAATTCTCACCAATCACGAAAAATAGCGAAGAAGAGGATCTGGACTCACAAGCAGAAGCGCAAGTTAGGGAGATTGAAGAACGTGCTAATGAACATGCTAAAAGATTGGAAGAGCACGCTAAGAGATTAGAAGAACACGCTCAAAGAGTAGAAAATCAGGCAAAGCAAATGGCAGAAAGAGTAAATAAAGCTAAATAGTCATTTCTATATTACACTGAAATAAATTTTTTGTTGATTACAAATATTATGGCGGAGGATATTTTCACCGCCATTTTGTTTGATTTTACCGAAATTCCACTGTAATTTGTCTAATACATATTCTCTTGTCTGTATATTCAGCCTAATTTTGGAGTATCAAAAAAGGCAGATACTATAAATTCTAATCAAAAATGAAATTATTTTCACAGATTTTCGGTTGTATGATTCTATGCGTGCAATTCGCTGTAGCCCAACAACAATCTATTACTGGTTATATAAAAAGCACGAATAATCAACCTATAGCTAATGCTTCCGTATATTTAGTAACGGAGCCTAGTAAGGGTTTTATAAAATCAGCTGTAACAGATGAAAAAGGGCAGTTTAAGTTTTTAGGTTTTCCTAAGGGAACGTTTAGAATTGAGGCGACAGCTGTAGGCTATGTAAAGGGTGAATCAAATGCTTTCGTTGCAGAGGATAGATCTATAGCATTAGATGATATTATGTTGCGAATAGTTACAAAAGAAATAGAAGCCGTTTCTGTTCAAGGTCAGTTACCACAAATTCAGTACACCAATGGTCGACTTGTCATGAATGTAGAAAATTCTTCCATCAGTGCAGGAAATAATGCATTGGAGGTATTGAAAAGAGCACCAGGCGTCGATGTAGATAAGGACGATAATATTTCTTTGATGGGACAACAAGGTGTAAATGTCATGATAGATGGTCGTCAGACCTATATGACAGGCGAGCAGTTGGCTACATTTTTGAAAAGTACGGATGGAGGGCAAATTAAGAGTATAGAACTTTCGACTACACGTTCGGCGAAAGATGATGCAGAAGGCACAGCGGGGGTGATAAATATTGTGATGAAGAAAAATCGTCTCGAAGGCTTCAATGGTTCATATATAGCGAGTGGAGCTTTTGGAGAGAAATTTAGAGGAAACACTTCCTTAAACGTGAATTATAAAAAGAATAATTCCACTTTCTTTACCAATTATTCCTATACAGATAACAATTTTAATGAGCATATCCGTATCACACGGGTTATACCAAATAAAATTGCTGATACCTATTTCGACCAATCTTCGAAATTTCAGAATGTTGAAAAAACACATAACTATAAATTGGGATTTGAGCAAAAAACTTCCGCTCGAAATACTTTTATGATACAATTTAACGGCGCGAATAATAAAGAAGCTCAACTTACGCCCGGAACAACTTTAATGTCTCAGCCTAATATGGCTATTGATTCGATTATGGTTTCGGATAATAATAATGACGAAAAATTTAACCGTTATTCGGTGAATATGAATAATGAGTTTGTAATAGATTCTACAGGTAAAAAACTAACGGCAGATTTTGATTACAGCACATTTAAGACGAATTCGATATTAAACTACAGCTATTTTTCATACCTCCCGGACATGACTTTAATGTACGATCCTGAATATGAGAGGAGTAATTTTGGCGTGGATATTAAAATTTTAGCAGCAAAGTTAGACTATACGCAAAAGCTTTGGAAGGGAAATGTTGAATCAGGTTTGAAATACAGTAATGTAAAATCTGATAACGATGTAAAATTTGAAAATTTAATAGGTTCCTCTTGGTTGAATAACACCAACCGTTCGAATGTGTTTAATTATACTGAACAAATCGTTGCTGGTTATTTCGATTATAGTACTAATATCAAAAAGTGGGGAATAAAAGCTGGATTAAGAGGGGAGTATACCATTTCTGATGGACATTCTATCACGCAAAATAAACAAGTTAAGCGCGATTATTTGGATTTATTTCCATCTGCATCCCTTTCTTATAATGCACATGAGAACCATGTTTTTGCAATAAGTTATGCTAGAAAAGTTTCAAGACCTAACTATAGAAATCTAAATCCTTTTGAATATTATGTAGATAAAAGGACATATAACAAAGGTAATCCATATCTGAATCCGCAATATACAGATGGATTCTCATTCAACTATACGTTGTATAAGCGATTTAATATCGCATTGGGACACGATATTACCAAAGGAGCCATGGTGGAAAGCCTTGGACAAGATACAACGTTGAAAACAACATGGATTATCCGTGAAAATTTGGGTGAACAAACAACGTCTTATATCAACTTGACAGTTCCATTAAGAATAGGAAAAGTATGGACTTTGTTTAATAACATTACAGGTATCTATATGCATTTTAAAGGTCCTGTATCTGGGTATGAAATTAATCAGGGCTCAGCATTTATTCAAGGGAATATTAACAACAATTTTAAATTCAGCAAAAATTTTGCAGCAGAATTATCCGTGAGATACAACTCACCTTTTATATACAATATGTATAAAATCCAGACGCGTTGGGGTACCGATATTGGAGCCTCTTATAATTTCAAGGATGAGCGTACGTCACTAAAATTGGCTGTAACGGATGTGTTCCATACAAACCACAACAATGTATTTACAGAATTTAAAGAATATAATTCTAAAATATATCAGTACCGTGATTCGCAAACTGTACGTTTGACTTTGAACTATAAATTCGGTAATTTGAAGCAGTCAATTCGTAAGGTAAACGATAGTAGTGAAGAAAAGGAAAGGGCTTTATAAGTATTAGGTATCCAAAGTCTTTATGCCAAAGATGACCGTAGATTGAAAATATCTGCGGTCATTTTTGTTTAGCTTTGTGTTATGAAATTCAGAAGTATAGTAGTTTTTTGTGCTTCAAGCTAGGGTTTGATGCGGTGTGGATGCAAAAAGCTTACGCGGTAGGTGAATATTTGGCTACGAATAATATTACATTGGTTTACGGAGGTGGTCGTGTGGGGCTAATGGGAGCTGTTGCCGACGGTGCGCTTGCTAATGAGGGCAAAGTGATTGGTGTAATTCCTTATTTTTTAAACAGTAAGGAAATTGGACATTCAGGGGTGACGGAATTAATAGCCGTGGAAAATATGCATCAACGTAAAACGATGATGAATGATTTGAGTGAAGCAATTATTGCATTGCCTGGTGGATTTGGAACGATGGAAGAGTTGTTTGAAGTTATTACTTGGGCACAATTGGGATTGCATCAAAAACCTGTAGGGTTATTAAATATAAATGGATTTTATGATCATTTGATTGCGTTTGTCCAAAATATGGTGGACGCAGGGCTATTGAAAACAGAGAATCGCGACATGTTATTGGTGTCGAATAATATAGAAGATTTAATACAAAAAATGGAAGACTATATTGCGCCAGACGTGCCTAAATGGTTAAATAAGGAAAATAGTTAGGAGGAAAGAAATATGCCATTAGCAAAGAACTTTAAATCTATACATCACAAAACCTGGGAGGTTTACTTTTCGCAATGTTATCCAAACGGTGCGTTGAAGTTGCCCGAATTAACTAATATTTTGCAGTTAACAGCTGCGGAGCATGCGGATTTGGGAGGAGTTGGTTTTGATGACTTATCGCAATACGATCAATCTTGGGTGATGAATCGTATGCGTGTAGAAATTGGAGACTTGCCTCGTTTTTCTGAAGAAATAGAGGTGAAGACATGGATTGAGGAACTGAAAGGATTCAAGTCGACACGTAATTTTGAAGTTTCACGTGGAGGTAAGAAATTAATTGGTATTTCTTCATTATGGGCTGTGTTCAATATGAAGAAAAGACGACCAGATGCTTTGCCTTTTGATACTTCATATGTGGAGCAATTCCCAGAGATGCATGCTACTGAAATAGGGAATCAACGTATTGATCTAGATTTTGAGGTGTCAGAGATTTATCATCAAAAAGTTCAGTTTTCTGATTTGGACATCGTAAATCATGTCAATAATACTAAATATTTGGAGTGGTGTATAAATCACATTCAACCTAATTTAATCTTGGAGAATAAAGTAAAGGCAATTGATTTGAACTTTATCAAAGAATTGAGTCTAGGAGATGAAATCATTATTCAAATGGGTGAATTTGAAAACAAAATAGGATTTAAAATCCTGAAGGGTGAACAAATTTGTTTTGCCTGTGTTTTTGAAGTAGAGAATTAACTTTTATTTAGTATTTTACCATTTAAAATAATCAACTACAATAAAGAAACTATGAGAAGTATTAAATTATTAGCGCTTATTTTGACCGTTTTCGGTGTTCAATCAGCTTTTGCACAGCAAAAATCTTTAGAAAAAATTTGGGAGACGACGGAAGGAATTCATGTTCCTGAATCGGTTTTATATCATGAAGCTACAGATAGACTATATGTGTCACTAATCGGTCAAGGAGGTACAGATAAGGGTGAAATAGCAATTTTGTTACCAGATGGAACAGTAGAAGATCCACATTGGATCACAGGCTTGAATGCTCCCAAGGGATTAGCAATTCATAAAGGACTGTTGTACATCGCTGATGTAACAAAGATAATTGTGGTGGATATCGTAACCAGTAATATTATTGATGAGTTACCAGTTGAAGGTGCTGTTTTCTTGAATGATGTGACTGTTGATGATACAGGTGTTGTATATATATCCGATACTAGGTTGAATAAGATTTACCAATTGCGTAATGGGAAAGTGACTTTGTATTTAGATAATGTTCCATCTGTGAATGGATTAAAATATCATAAGGGAAATCTATTAGCCTTAGCTGGGAAAGAATTTTGGTCTATTGATGCAACGAAGAAAGTTACTGTATTTACCAAAGGTTTTGAGCAAGGTGGAGATGGTTTGGAACCACTTTCAAATGGAGATTTCCTTGTGACTTGTTGGCCAGGCCTAATTTATCATGTGACAGCGAATGGAGTAATTCATAAAATCCAAGACGTACAAGGTAAGATGAATACAGCGGACTTGGGGTATAATCCGAAGGCAGGTGTTATTTATATACCGACTTTTAATAGCAACAGCGTAATTGCATACAAATTGAAATAAATAGGAGGAGCTTTTTGCTCCTCTTTTTGTTTATAAGATTATTACATTTGTGCTATCAAAAATTGTTGTCATGCAGATCGAAAAAATTTACAACATCTATAAACAATATCCATCAATTTCGACAGATACACGAAATATAAAACACAATAGTATTTTCTTTGCTTTAAAAGGCACTAATTTTAATGGAAATTTGTTTGCTTCGCAAGCGTTGGAGAGTGGAGCTGCTTTCGTAGTGGTAGATGAACCCGAATTTGCAAAAGATGATAAGTATATTCTGGTTAGTGATGTATTGGAAACACTGCAGCAATTAGCATCATATCATAGACAACAATTAAATATTCCTGTTGTAGGGATTACAGGAACAAATGGAAAAACAACTTCTAAAGAGTTGGTGTATTCTGTACTTTCTCAAAAGTTCAAAACCTATGCTACACAGGGAAATTTGAATAATCATATAGGCGTGCCGTTGACGCTTTTATCTATTGACTCCTCCTATGAAATGGCGATAGTGGAGATGGGAGCAAATCATGTTGGTGAGATTGAATTCTTATCAAATATTGCACGACCCACACATGGGTTTATTACGAATGTGGGTAAAGCACATTTGGAAGGGTTTGGTTCTTTTGAAGGGGTTAAGAAGACGAAAGGCGAATTGTATGATTTCATAGCTCGGCATGGAGGTACATTATTCTTACAGGCAGATAATATACATTTAGTGGAAATGGCCGCTACACGTGCTTTTTCAAAGGTAGTTAAATATGGTTATTCGGATACAAATGATGTTATTGGAAAGTTGTTGATAGCGAATCCTTATTTATCTATTGCTTGGAAAGAAGCTTCTAAACCTGAATCTTATGAAGTTTATACGCAGTTGACAGGTTCATATAATACAGAAAATATTTTGGCCGCAATTGCCGTAGGATTAGAATTTGGAATGGACCCAATTGCAATCAGTGAAGGAATAACATCGTATATCCCCAAAAATAATCGTTCACAAATCACAAAAACACTGCGTAATACTATAGTCGCTGATTTTTATAATGCGAATGCGAGTAGTATGTCAGCAGCATTAGACAATATGCAGGTGCTGACTGCGGATCATAAAGTTGTGATTTTGGGTGACATGTTTGAATTAGGTGATGAATCATTTGAAGAACATAAAGCTTTAGTCAATAAGTCTAAATCCTTAGGTTTTGAAAGATTAATCTTTGTTGGAAAGGAATTTTTCAAGCATAAAGAAGGGGGGTCAGAATTCTATGATACTACAGATGAGGCAAAAGCTGCGGTTTCTTCTATTAGCAATAGTTTTATCTTGTTGAAAGCTTCTCGAGGAATGGCGTTTGAAAAATTACTTGAGGTACTATAAATCGGAATCTTTTTTCATTTCTACAACAGGCAGTGACAGATTGAACCGAACCGATACTATTCTAATTAAGAAAACTAATGTAGCACTTAAAAAGGCGTTCCAACCATTGTCGACACCCCAATAATGGAGGAGGACAAACAGTAATGCCCCGGATAAACAGGCTGATGCATATATTTCTTTTCGAAGAATCAATGGTGTCTCGTTAATTAGGACGTCACGAATCACCCCTCCCATTGATGCAGAAAACATTCCAAGCATAATAGCAGCCATTTCGCTACTGCCAAAATCTAATGATTTTTCGGTGCCTACAACAGTAAAAAAACCAATCCCTATCGCATCAAATAGTGTTAAGGTTTTGGCTAGACTATATAATTGTTTATTAGCTATGACTGATATGAATACACCTAAAAAGATGGCCAACATATAATTGCCATCTTCTACCCAAACAGGTCGAATATTCAAAAACACATCACGCAATGAACCTCCACCAATGGCAGTAACAAACGCCATAAAAGTAGCTCCAAAAATGTCTATCCCCTTGCGATGTCCAGCCATAGCACCAGAAATAGCAAAAACCATAGTTCCTAATAGGTCGATAGCGTATATGATTGTCATTTTGCTTTTGTTGGTAAACAAGTATACATAAAATAGAACATAATAAGAAAGACGAATCTATCATCTGGACTTCTCTTTCTTGATTATGAATATTAATGGAATCGATTTAATCCTTTTAGCTATCTCTTCTAAATTCCGATGAATGCTTTTTCACTATTATAAAAACGTTAACACCCTGCATAGGCATTTCTATTTAGTAGGCTTGTAACAAGTGGAAATATCTGTTTTGTGATATTGTGCTGTACATTAGGTACCGGTTGGAATCACAATTAGACTTATAGTAGACTGATATATCGATTTTATTTCTCAGTTGAACAGCTACTTACGCGATATTCAAAAAATAAACTCTAATAAAGCTTGGAAGTAGTTACAATTCTTTTCTATCTTTGCACCACTCCGCAAGGGAGGAACGCTGGATACGGCGCTGAAATATGAGGATAGAGGCTGTTTAAACTGGGAAATCAGGAAAAGCATAAAGAAAAAAAACTTCAAATAAATTTTGGAAGTTTAAATAAAGTTTCTACCTTTGCAGTCCCGACGGAAACGAAGGGAAAACAAAACAAGATAAGTACAGCAGTAATGCTCGAAATATAAGCAG